>JAJYTE010000021.1 GCA_021793215.1 Bacillota bacterium | reverse complement strand
TGCCGCAGCGGTGCGCAACGTGCAGGATGTCCTCAGGCGCGAGCTCGCGGACATCGGTGCCGACGTCGAGCTCACCGACACGCCGAACGGCCCGTTCCTCGCTGCGCAGCTCGGCCCGCGCGGCAGGGGCAGGGTGCTCCTCGTCGGCCACGCAGATACCGTCTTCCCCCAGGGGGCCGCGGCAGGCCGCCCGTACCGTGAGGACGGCGGCATCGCGTACGGCCCCGGCGTCTCCGACATGAAGGGCTGCATCGCGATGTGCCTGGAGACGCCCCGGGCACTGCGAGAGACCCTGGGGGACGGCGGCGGTGAGGCGTGGCTTCTGATCTCGCCCGACGAGGAAGTGGGATCGCCCTATGGCGGTCCCTTGATCGAGCAGCGGCTCACACGCGCCCTGGCGAGTCTCGTCCTGGAGGCGGGTCGTCAGGACGGCTCCATCGTACGGTCGCGACAGGGGTTCGGCACCGCGGTGTTTCAGGTCGAGGGCAGAGCCGCGCATGCCGGCGTGGAACCCGAGAAGGGGATCAACGCGATCGTCGAGACCGGGAGGCTGATCGAACGAGTGCTCGCCGCAGCCCGCAACATCCCCGGCGTGCGCGTGAGTCCCGGCGTCGTGCAAGGCGGTGTGCGGCCAAACGTGGTTCCGCCAGAGGCGCGTCTCGAGTGCGACATCCGCGCCTCCGACGCGGGCGCCGCAGCGCAGCTCCTCGAGGCGCTGCGCCAGATCGCCGCGGCCCCGACGCTGCCGGGAGCGCGCATCGCCTTTCACGGCGGCCTCCACGTGCCAGTGTGGCCGGACGACGGGAGCAATGCCCGCCTCCTGAACCTCTACCAGGAGGGAGCGGCCGCTCTGGGCGCCGAGGTGGACGCTGTGCGCACCGGCGGCGGCTCTGACGGCAATCGGACGGCTGCCTTCGGCGTTCCCACGTTGGACGGACTCGGTCCGATCGGCGGCCTTGACCATAGCCCGGACGAATTCCTCGATCTCACATCGGTCGCACCGCGCGCGGCACTGCTCGGATACTTGGTGGCACGTCTACTGAACAACTGAGCGGCAGCCGCAACAACAGCGGCTCCCTGGGTGATCCGGCTCTGCGTGCTCCGTCCGTGAGGTGAACAGGGAACGATTCAATGGAAAATGGGACACCGTGGCCTTGCCGGAGACCCTGCTAAGGCAGGCGAAGGTGATCGCCGCCTGGAGTACAACCTCCTGTCCCGAGGTCCGGGTCGCACGACCGCTAACCACTGCGGGGCTCGATGGGTCTGAGCGCTGCTGCACAGGGGGATTCGGTTCGCCACCCAAGGCTGTGGAGGCAGGAAAGCAGCCTGCACGGCGAACATCCGGCGCAGCCCGCATCGGTCATCCGCACGGCCGCTTGCGGTGGCGTTACTTGCCCCCTCATGCGACGAGCTTTATCATCGGAATTGGGAGGATGCGGCAGGAGGTGTGCGGCGCATGGGCGTCTATTCAGGGCAGCGGCGTGGTGACCTCTTGCAGCTCAACCTGCCTGATCTTCGAAGATTCGTCCAGTCCACCTTGGCAACGTATCCTGAGGTGGCCGGCGCCTACCTGTTCGGCTCTGCCCTGGAGTTCGTCCGATCGACGTCCGATATCGACCTTGGGCTGATCGTGCGGCCGGGTGTCGAAGCGCCCGAGTGTTTGGCAAACCGCGTGGAGAGCACCCTGGGGCACTATGGTCCGCACCCGTTCCAAGTGACCCTGCTCCGTCCGGAGGAGACCAGCTTCACATTCCGCGTGCTGCGAGACGGCAACCTCGTGTACCTTGCGGATCCCCTCTATGTGACGGATCTCATTGAGGCTGTTGGCCGGAAACATGACGACTTAGCGCCCTTTCTCCACACCTTCTATGCGGCGCTGGGAGTGGACCTCTAGTGGACATCGACAACGACAGAATCCGGGACCGTCTCCGGTACATCCGAGAGCAAGTCGGCGTCCTGGAGCCTCTCGCCGGCGACGACGCAGCGCGTAGCGCAAGACTGCAGGACCCGTTGAGTTTCAGCGGGATTGTGCAGCACCTTCAGACCAGTGTCGAAGCCATGATCGACATCGCCTTTCACCTATGCGCAAAACTCTATGCCCGTGAGCCCCAAAGTGCGGCCCATGCCTTCGAGTTGCTCGCAGAGCGGGGCGACCTGCCTCGGGAGTTCCTGCCTACGGCCATCGCGATGGTGCGGTTCCGCAACCTCGTGGTTCACGGCTACCTCAGCACCAGTTCCGACGAAGTGGAGCGCATCGTCATCGATCGCCTCCCGGACTTCATCGCGTGGGAAGGCATTGTCAAGGAGATTGCGCACCGTCAAGGCGGCCACGCAAAGGAATAGGAGCTCGCGCGTTGGACCCCGAGTGGAGGCTAGTGCTCCTGCAACTCTCCGCGCTGCCCCGCGTCCGGGCCCGTTCGCGTTCCCTCGCCAAGACTGCCGGTCTGCACATCCAGCTTGGTCCACGCCAAGTAGCCTACGAGCACGACGATGAAGAACGTGAGTACGAAAGCCACGCTTCCTCGGCCGTACCCGAGTCCTCCGACCGTCTGGGGCATGCCGAACCAGTCGGCGAACGAGGCCCCCAGGGGGCGCGTCATGACGTACGCGAACCAGAAGGCGAAGACTTCGCCGAATCCGAAGAGCCTCCGGCCAACCAGTGGGATGGCGAACAGCACCGTGAACATCAGGCCGGAGGAGAAGTACCCCAGGTGCAGCGTCACTGCCGTCATATCGCCGGTCGCCGTGCCCAGCGCGAACGTGGCGAGCACCGTCGCCCAGTAGAAGAGCTCCCGCCGTCCGGCGTACACGGTGTGGATCGAGAGCGTCCTCTCGTACCGATACCAAGTCAGGAACACGACCGCGAGGATGATCGCGAACGTGATCGTCGAGATCGCGTACGGCACACCGAGTACGATGTGCGTCACATCCGCGACCATGGTGCCGAACACGGCCACCATGACGACAGCGAACCAGTAGACCCACGCCACGTATCTTTTGGCTCTGAACTGCAGCCAGAGCGCCGCGACGAACACCAGGAAGGCGAGGACCACCGCCGCGTACGGGTTGATGTGATAGACGAAGTAGTCTGAGGTGGCCTCGCCCATCGCGGTCGTCAGCAGCTTTGCGATCCAGAAGTAGGCCGTGATCTCCGGCACTTTGACGAGGTACTTCGAAGCGCGAACCCTCTCGGAGGCAGCGCCCACGTGCGACGTCACCCCTTCTTCCAAGGCTCTGTAGAGTCTACCACATGCGCCGGACGGGCCCGGATGCGCACTTCTGGAAGTGAAACGCGCCGGGAGATGCGACCTCCGACCGACAATCCCATTCGTCACCGACCTCGTCGAGCGTCAGACACCGGGCTCCCCAACTGCCGCATCGCAGCCAGTTACCCGGCGGCGATGGGCCGCAGCGCCTGCACCCGGGCGCCGGCCTCCAGGAGCGCGGATCGAATCTTCCCGGCCAGCCGCGCGGACCCCGGCGTGTCCCCGTGCACGCAGATCGTCTGGGCCTGGAGGTCCACCCACTCCCCCGTGATCGCCTGCACGCGTTCCTCAGTCACCATACGCACCGCCCGCCGGACGACCTCTTCGGGGTCATGCAGCACCGCACCCGCGACGCTCCGGCTCACCAGCGTACCGTCCGCGTTGTACGCGCGGTCGGCGTAGACCTCGCGCGCCACACGCAGACCGAGTCGCTCCGCCGCCAGGATCATCTCTCCGCCGTAGGCGATGAGGACGAGGTCCGCGCCGTAGTCTCGCACCGCCAGAGCGATCGCCTCAGCCAGCATGGGGTCCTGCACCGCCATGTTGTTCAGCTGGCCGTGCGGCTTGACGTGCTGCAGGGGCCAGCGGGCGGCGCGGCAGAAGGCGTCGAGCGCGCCGATCTACGAGAGCGTGTCTTGGTAGGCCCGCTCGGGCGAGATCGCCATCGCCCGACGTCCGAAGCCGACGAGGTCCGGCAGTCCCGGATGCGCGCCGACCCGCACCCCCCGTTCCCTGGCCGCCCGCACCGTTCGCGCCATCACCTCGGGATCGCCCGCGTGGAAGCCGCAGGCGACGTTCGCCGATGTGACGCTCTGGAGCAGTTCCTCGTCCACGCCCAGCTGCCAGACACCGAAGCCCTCTCCCAGATCGCAGTTGATGTCGATCGCGCCGTCCACGGCCTTCCCTCCTTACGTCCTGTCCACGAGGGGCATCTCGAGCAGCGCGCTCTGCGCGCGCAGCGCCTCTCGCGCCGTCCATAGATCGACGAGCGTGAAGCGCACGCCCTCGCCCGGCTTCCTCTGGGCCAGCACAGGAAGGTCCGCCGAGATGACGGTCGCCAGCACAGGATAGCCCCCCACCGTCCCGCGCGCGTGCAGCAGCACGATCGGCTGGCCGCTCGGAGGGACCTGGATCGCGCCGAGCGGCATCCCCTCGGAGAGGATGCTACCCGGCGCCTTCGGGATCGGTTCCCCTTGAAGGCGCATCCCCACGCGGTCCGACTCTGTCTTCACCGTGTAGGGCGCGCGGGTCAGCAGTGTCAGCGCGTCCCCAGGGAAGAGCCCGTCGCGCGGTCCCGCCATCACCCGCACCACGTCCCCACCGCGCATGGTGGGGACGGGCGCGCGGCGCAGGGGCTCGCACCCCTCGCCGACTGACAGAACGTCCCCCGCCCGAAGCGGCCTGCCGTGGAATCCGCCGATCCCGGACTGCAGGTCGGTCGATCGGCTGCCGAGCACGAGACCCGCCTCCACGCCGCCGCGGAAGGCGAGGTACGCGCGCAGTCCCTCGCGCGGTCCACTGAACGCGATCACGTCTCCGGCGCGAAGGTGACGCCCTTCGCCGGGCGGCCACGGGACGCCGTTCAGAGAAGCGCCGAGGTCCGCGCCCGCGAGGCCGGCAGAGGTCTCCCCGACGATCTCGATCGTCGGTCCGAGCAGCGTGACTTCGAGTGCCGGCGACTCCCGCCCCTCTCCCGCGAGCCGCTGCGCCCAGCGCAACGCGTAGGCGTCGAGCGCGCCGCACTTCGGCACCCCAAGGTGCCCGTAGCCGACGCGGCCCTCATCCTGAACCGTCGTGAGGAGCCCTGGACGCACGATCCGGATGCAGGCCATCTGCCGCCTCCTAGAACGCGGAGCTCTCGAGTAGATCCTCGCCGCTCCGCGACCGCTCGCGAAGCTCCTCGAACGCTGCCTCTCCGATCGCCCGGAAGCGGACGGCGTCGCCAGGCTCGTAGGGCACGGGATCGTCCCGATCCCAGCGGAAGAGCTCGAGCGGCGTACGGCCGATGAGATGCCAGCCGCCCGATGTCTCGCGCGGGTAGACGCCGGTCTGCAGCCCGGCGATCGCCACCGCACCGGCCGGCACCCTCGTGCGCGGAGCGTCGCGTCGCGGCAGCTGCAGCGAAGGCGGCAGCGCGCCGCAGTAGGGAAAGCCCGGCGAGAAACCGACGCAGTAGATGTGGTAGTCGCGGCCGCCGTGCTGCCGGATGACCGCGTCCTCCCGAAGCCCAAGGCTTCGCGCGACCCCCTCGAGGTCGGGACCGAACTCTCCGCCGTAACAGACGGGGATCACGTGGCGGCGGCGCGCAGGCGCCGAATCCTCTCGCGCAGCGAGGCCCGCGACCGCCGCGAGCAGTCCCTCCGGCTCCCAGATGGCCGGGTCGTACTCCAAGAGCAGCGTCGCGTAGCCGGGGACCGCTCCCAGCACGCCCCGAAGGCCCGCGGCCGCAACCTGCCGCCGGAGCCCTTGGACGTCATCGTTGGTCCCTTCCTCGATCGCGTCGCCGAACTCGAGCAGCAGGGCCGCGTCTCCCGCCAAGCGCGCGCGCCGCCAAGGAACGCCCCCATCGGGCGCGCTGCCGTTCGATGCCAGAGCCGCCGCCCCCTCGCGCCCATCGTCTATTGGTCCATTACGCGACGCGCAGCCAGAACCCTACCAGCGCGGGCTCCGCCCCCGGATGCGGCCCAAGCGCCGAGGTGCCTCGGGGGCTTGAATCCCCCGAGGCACCTCTTAGGCTTCTCCTCCCGGTCTAGGGTGCCCACCGGCACGCGGATGCGCGCAGAGAACGCGGCCGCTGAGGGGGCGCGTCAAGAAGGCGCGGGACCGGGCACCTGCCCGATCCCGCGCCAGCGTCCCAAAGCATCTCTACTCCAGGTAGTCCTTGAGCTTCTTCGAGCGGCTCGGGTGGCGCAGCTTGCGCAGCGCCTTCGCCTCGATCTGCCGGATCCGCTCTCGCGTCACGCCGAAGACCTGGCCGACTTCCTCGAGCGTTCGCGCGCGACCGTCCCCAAGCCCGAACCTGAGCTCCAGAACGCGCTTCTCCCGCGGCGTCAGCGACGAGAGAACCTCACCGATCTGCTCGCGCAGCAGGAGGAAGCTCGCAGCGTCGGCCGGAGCCTCGGCGTCCTCGTCCTCGATGAAGTCGGCGAGGTGCGAGTCCGCCTCCTCGCCGATCGGCGTCTCGAGCGACACGGGCTCCTGCGCCACCTTGAGGATCTCGCGCACGCGTTCCGTGGAGACCTCCATGTCCTGGGCGATCTCCTCGGCGGTCGGCTCGCGGCCGAGTTCCTGCAGCAGGTGGCGCTGCACGCGGATCAGCTTGTTGATCGTCTCGACCATGTGCACTGGCACCCGGATGGTGCGCGCCTGGTCGGCGATCGCCCGCGTGATCGCCTGGCGGATCCACCAGGTGGCGTACGTGGAGAACTTGAAGCCCTTGCGGTAGTCGAACTTCTCCACGGCCTTGATGAGGCCGAGGTTGCCCTCCTGGATCAGGTCCAACAGGGCCATGCCGCGGCCGACGTAGCGGCGCGCGATACTCACCACGAGTCGCAGGTTGGCCTGCGTGAGGCGGTGGCGCGCCTCCTCGTCGCCTGCCTCGATGCGCTTCGCGAGATCCACCTCGCCGTCGGCCGTAAGCAGCGGCACCCGGCCGATCTCCTTGAGGTAGGTGCGAACGGGGTCATCGGTACCGGCCACATCGGACACCTTAAGGTCGCGCCGTTGCGCAGCGGCCTCCCGGTTCTTCTCTTCCTCCCCGCCCTCGGGACGCACGTCGACGCCGAGATCCGCCAGCCGCTCGTAGACTGCCGCGATCTGCTCCGGCGTCACCTCATCGCCCTGCAGCGCCTGCTCGACGTCCGCTTCCGTCAAGCGTCCCACCTCGGCGCTGCGGCGCACAAGGCTCTCCACGCGCCCTGCGGGAATGGCGCTCGTTCCACCTGATTTTCCCGGCACGGGAGGCACCTCCATCCTGGCCACCGACGCGAAAGCGGGCCCTCGTGCGTGACACGACGGCCGGCTCGAACCGTCTCTTCGACCAAAAACCGTGGCAACCTACTACATTTGGGTAGTATGGGCAACCGTAACACGTATTTGTACCACACGCTCGGATGCCAGTCAATTCTTTCGCGTCGACCCTCCCGAAGACCTGCTACTCGAGGTAGTCTTTCAACTTCTTCGATCGACTCGGGTGGCGAAGCTTGCGCAGGGCCTTCGCCTCGATCTGCCGGATGCGCTCGCGCGTCACCCCGAAGACCTGGCCGACCTCTTCGAGCGTGCGCGCGCGGCCGTCGTCGAGCCCGAAGCGCAGTTCGAGCACGCGCTTCTCGCGGGGCGTCAAGGAGGAGAGCACCTCGCCGATCTGCTCGCGCAGCAGGAGGTAGCTCGCGGCCTCCGCCGGCGCCGGCGCGTCCTCGTCCTCGATGAAGTCCCCGAGGTGGGAGTCCTCCTCCTCGCCGATCGGCGTCTCGAGCGATACGGGCTCCTGCGCGACCTTGAGGATCTCGCGCACCCGCTCCACCGAGACCTCCATCTCCTCGGCGATCTCCTCCGCGGTCGGCTCGCGCCCGAGCTCCTGCAGCAGGTGGCGTTGCACGCGGATCAGCTTGTTGATCGTCTCGACCATGTGCACCGGGATGCGGATGGTGCGCGCCTGGTCGGCGATCGCCCGCGTGATCGCCTGGCGGATCCACCAGGTGGCATAGGTGGAGAACTTGTAGCCCTTGCGGTAGTCGAACTTCTCTACGGCCTTGATGAGGCCGAGGTTGCCCTCCTGGATCAGGTCCAGGAACAGCATGCCCCGCCCGACGTAGCGCTTCGCGATGCTGACGACGAGGCGCAGGTTCGCCTCCGCGAGCCGGCGCTTGGCCTCGTCGTCGCCTTCCTCGATGCGGCGGGCGAGCTCGACCTCCATCTCGGCGTTGAGCAGCGGCACGCGGCCGATCTCCTTGAGGTACATGCGGACGGGGTCGTCGATGGCGACTCCGTCCGGCACCGCGATCTCCGCGGTGTCCTCGCTCTCTTCGCTCTTCTGCTCCGCCTCGCCGACCGCCATCACCTCGATGCCGAGGTCGGTGAGCCGCTCGTACACCGCGTCAATCTGCTCGGGTGTCAGCTCATTGCCCTGCAAGGCCTTCCCGACGTCGTCGTAAGTGAGAGACCCGGTTTCCTTACCGCGCCGAATGAGGTCCTGCATCCCGTCCACCGGCAGTTCCTTCTGGCTCACGTGCAACTCTCACCCCCTCCGGTGACGACCAGTTTCCATAGAAAGTTGCTGTGCTTCCACGATGAGCGACGAATCAATCGGTTGACCTGCCTCTTGCATCTCCAGAATGACGCGATTGACTTCGTTCAGTCTTTCCCTTTTACCTGCTAGGGTCCACCGCTCGAGAACCTTCGCAGTTTCTTCCCTGGGAAGCGGTTCCGCGAGCGACGCCTCGGCCCAGACGCGCCGCACGCCCTCGTCGTCGGACTGCGCCGGGTCCTCCCCGGCGGCCGCGATCGCGAGGGCTCTCTCGCAGGACGGATCCTTCAGGGGACTGCACTGCGCGCGAATCGCCTGGACTTCTTGGGGGTGCTGCGCCGCGAGCGCCAAGAGCGTCGTCTCGATCAGCAGCCAGTCGGGGCGCACGGGCGCGGCGACGGTGTTCCTAGTACTATTCCTTGGATGCTGCAGGGTATGCGTTCTGTCCCCCGCGCGTGCCCGCTGGAACTCGGCGCGCAGCGCCTCCTCGCGCACCTCGAGTCGCAGCGCGAGGCGACGCAGCTCCTCGTCGCGCACGAGCGGGCTCGGGATCGCCCGTAGCGCCGCGAACACCTCCTCGGTGATCCGCGCCTTCGCCGCCGGCGTGTCGGCGCCGTGCTCCGCCGCCGCCGCCGAGAACAGCCAGCTCGTCAACGGCTGCGCTTTTGTGAGCGCATCGCGCCAGGTCTCAGGTCCGCGCGAGCGCAGGAGTTCGTCCGGATCCTTGCCCTCGGGCGGCGCGACGACCAGCACCTCGAGGCCCTGCGCGAGCAAGGGAGCCATGCTGCGCCGCACGGCCGCCTTGCCCGCGCCGTCCGTGTCGAACGCGAGGTAGGCGCGACGCGACGCGCGGCCGATCAGGCGGGCGTGCTCCTCCGTGAGCGCCGTCCCGAGTGTCGCGACCGTCGCCGTGAAGCCTCCGCGGTGCAGCGCGATCGCGTCCATGTACCCTTCGCAGAGCGTCACCGCGCGCTCCTCCCGGATCGCCGCCTGCGCCCAGGGCCACGCGTAGAGGATGCTGCCCTTGTGGAAGAGCGGCGTCTCCGGAGAGTTGAGGTACTTCGGCTGACCGTCGCCGAGCGTGCGCCCGCCGAAACCGACCACGCGGCCCGCGCGGTCACGGATCGCGAAGGTCACGCGATCGCGGAAGCGTTCGTAGACGCGTCCGCTCTCGTGCCGCACCGCGAGGCCCGCTTCGATCAGGACGTCCTGCGGCGCCTTGAGCCGCGAGAGGAGTTCTCCGCCGCCCGGCGCGTAGCCGAGCTCGAAGCGCCGCGCGTCCGGCGCATGGAGCCCCCGGCCCGCGAGGTAGTGCCGCGCTCCCTCTCCGGGCTCCTCCAGCAGGAAGGCCGCGAACAGGGCGTTTGCATCCTCGAGCGCCTTCAGCAGGCGCGAGCGCCGCTCCTGGCGCTGCGCCGCCTCTCCCTCCCCGCCACTCTCCAGCGGGAGCTGCACGCCGAACTCCTGCGCCAGGAGTTCGGCGGCCTCGCGGAAGGAGAGGCTGTCGCGGCGCATGACGAAGTCGATCGCATCGCCGCCCGCGTGGCAGCCGAAGCAGTAGAAGAGCCCCCGCTCGGGGGAAACGGAGAACGACGGCGACTTCTCGCCGTGGAAGGGGCACAGTCCGACGAGTCGCGTGCCCTGCCGCCTGAGAGCGACAGTCTGTCCGACGACCGCGGTGATGTCGATCCGGCGCCGCAACTCGTCGAGCCCCTCCGTTCGGAAGGGCAACCTAGACACCTCCCGGGAGCATTCTCAGTTCGCCACCGATCGACCCTAATCCTCCGGGGGCCAAGGCGTCGGCAGGAAGTAGCGCGCGTACTGCGAGATGGCGAAATGGTCGGTCATGCCGGCGCAGTAGTCGCGCACGCCCTCGTCACCCGGCGCGCTGTGCTCCGGCAGAAGCTCCGGGTGATCCCGGTAGTAGAGGTAGAGCTGGCGCAAGAGGCCCTCCGCCTTCTTCTCCTCGCGCTTCGGCGGAGAGCCGAAGTAGACGCGGTCGAAGAGGAACTGCCGAAGCTCCTCGAGCGCATCCGCCTCCCTCTCGCGCATCTGCGCCTGCACCTCGCCCTCGGACGCGGCGATCACCGCGCGGACGAGCTGATGGATGCGCTGGGAGTGGCGCTCCCCCAAAAGGCGGATCGGACCCTTCGGCAGCTCGTCCTGCGTGATGATCCGCGCGCGCAGCGCATCGTCGATGTCGTGGTTCACGTAAGCGATCCGGTCGGCGAGGTGCACGAGACGCGCCTCGAGCGTCCCGGGATGCCCGGAGGCGGTGTGCGAGACGATGCCGTCGCGCACCTCCTGGGTGAGGTTCAGCCCGCCCGGACGCTCCAGTACGTCGCAGACGCGAAGGCTCTGCTCGTAGTGGTGAAAGCCCCCCGGCACGAGCTCGTCCAGCACCCGCTCGCCGGCGTGGCCGAAGGGCGTGTGGCCGATGTCGTGCGCCAAGGCGATCGCCTCGGCGAGGTCCTCGTTCAGCCGCAGCGCGCGCGCCAGCGTGCGCGCGATCTGCGCGACCTCGAGCGTATGGGTGAGCCGCGTGCGGTAGTGGTCGCCCTCGGCGGCGATGAACACCTGCGTCTTGTCCTTGAGCCGCCGGAAGGCCTTCGAGTGGATGATGCGGTCGCGGTCTCGCTGGAACGCGGTGCGCACCTCGTCCCGATCGTCCTCCGGTCGGACCCTGCCCCGGGTCTCGGCGCTGCGCGCCGCCCACGGCCGAAGGTCCCTGCGCTCGCGCTCCTCGGTGAACGCCCGCGGCGTCGCGTCCATCAGCCCTCCGCCCCCTCCTGCGCGAGCGCCCCCTCGGAGAGCACCCGCGCGTGCGCAGCGCGCGGCGTGGCCCCGCGCGCAACCTCTTGGCGCACCCGCTGCGCGATGTCGCCGGCGATCCACCAGGGAAGCGCCGCCCCACCCGGCTGGCGCGCGACGGCGAGGAGTTCCGCCTCGGCCATGGCCTCGGGCAGCGAGAGCGCCTCCGAGAGCTGACCCGTGATCTCGCGACGCGCAGCGATGCCGGCATGCAGCGCGGCGTCCGCGAAGGCCCGCGCGGCGCGCTGGGCCGCGTCGAGCGCCGCGATCAGGAGGACCTTCTGGCTGCCGAGCCGCCCGGCGGCGTAGCGCGCCGCGTAGATCGCCCAGCCCTGCGCCGCGAACGGCGAGAGCAGCAGGCGGCGCAGCGTGTCGGATCCGGTGGCCGCGAAGAGCAGGTGGCTGCCTGGAACGCCGTCGTGCGCGATCGCGAGGTAGGTGCGCGCCCGCGCGTGCGCACTCTTCATCGGACCGAGCGCCTGGCTCAGGAGCACCGTGCCGGCGGCGTCCTCGCGCGACGGCGGCAGGTAGGCCGTGAGCGGCAAGAGGCCGTGCAGCTGGGACGGCGCGAGCGCGATGTCGAGCCGCGTCTCGGCGGCCGGGAAGTCGTCGCCGACCGCCGCGCGCACCTCCTCCTGCGCCGTGCGGTAGGCCGCGAGGAGCTCCGCTTCGCCCTCGGGCGCGTCCTCCCCGATGCCCGCGACCACGTCGAAGATGTCCTCGCCCGGCGCGATGCGGCGCGCGATCGTCTGCGCCTCGCGAAGCTCCGCCTGCATCGCCGTCAGCGCCGCCTCCGCGAGGTCCTTCGGGATGATGCTTTGACCGCTCTCGGCCAAGAGGAGATCCGCGTAGGGATGCGGGCCCATCGGCGCGGGCTCCTCCGCCGTGGGCAGGCGGTCGAGACCGCCGACGAAGTGCTCGCAGGCCATGAAGCCGGCCGCCAGGGGATCGCCCTCCTCCGCGAGCTCCGGGTTCGCGCCGCGCGCGAGCAGGAGTCCCGCCGCGAGCGAGGAGGCCTGTGCACCGAAGGAGCGCGCCTGGGGATCGATTCCCTGGCCCCGCGCTCCGCGCAGAGCCAAGGCGAGGTGCCCGGGCAGCGCCGCGAGCACGGCGGTGCGCTCCGCATCGCCGTGCAGCTCTCCCAGCACCAGCGCGCCGAGCACCTCTCCCCCGGCCGACGCAAGGTCGCCTGCGCGCAGCTGCGCGCGGCGCTCCGCACGCGCGAGCAGGCGCCGCACGAGCGCCCGCCGCGCGCCAGGCGCCTCTTCGATCCGCGCCATCAGCCGCGCGATCTCGCCCGGCGCTGGATTCTCGCCGAAGCCCTGAAAGCCGAGCCCCGCCTCCTGCCGCTCGACGCCGAAGGCGCCGAGGAAGAGGTCCAGGGAGTCCTGCTCGATCCCTATCACCCTCAGTCGTCCTCGAGGGCCGCCCGCGCCGCCGAAAGCCGCGCGATCGGCACGCGGTAGGGCGAGCAGGAGACGTAGTTGAGGCCGGTTTGGTGGCAGAACGCGATCGACTTCGGCTCGCCGCCGTGCTCGCCGCAGATCCCGACCTTGATCTCGGGCTTCACGGCGCGGCCGCGCGCGACGCCGAACGTGACGAGCTGGCCCACGCCCGCCTGGTCGAGCACCGCGAACGGGTTCTCCGCGAGTACTTTCTCCTCGAGGTAGCGCGTGAGGAACTTCGCCTCGGCGTCGTCGCGGCTGTAGCCGAACGTCGTCTGCGTCAGGTCGTTCGTGCCGAAGGAGAAGAAGTCGGCGTGCGGCGCGATCTCCCCCGCGAGCAGGCAGGCCCGCGGCACCTCCAGCATCGTGCCCACCTTGAGCGGGATCTTGGCGCCCGTCTCGCTCTCGACCTCCTGGTGCACGGCCGCAACGAGCCGACGCGAGATCTCGAGCTCCTTCGGGTCGCCGACGAGCGGGATCATCACCTCGGGGCGCGCGTCGACGCCCTCGCGCTGCAGGCGGGCCGTGGCCTGGAAGATCGCCCGCGCCTGCATCTCGTAGATCTCGGGGTAGATCAGGCCGAGGCGGCAGCCGCGGAAGCCGAGCATCGGGTTGAACTCCGCGAGCGCGCGCGCTTTGCGCAGGAGGTCGGCCTTGGTACGGTACTCGCCGCCGCCCTGGCCGCCGCGCTCCTTGAGGAGCGCGACCTCCACCGCGAGTTCCTCCACGTCGGGCAGGAACTCGTGCAGCGGCGGGTCCAGAAGCCGGATCGTGACCGGCAGGCCGTGCATCGCCTTGAGGATGCCGTAGAAGTCCCCCTCCTGGAACGGGAGCAGGCGGTCGAGCGCGGCGCGCCGCTCCGCCTCGCTAAGCGCGAGGATCATCTCCTGCACGACCGGCAGTCGATCTGGCTGCATGAACATGTGCTCGGTGCGGCAGAGCCCCACACCCTGCGCCCCGAAGGCCCGCGCCTTCTCGGCGTCCTCCGGCGTGTCGGCGTTCGCCATCACGCCGAGGCGTCGCACCGCATCGGCCCAGGCGAGGATCTCCGCCGACTCTCCGCCCAGCTCCGGCTCGACCATCGGCACCTCTCCGAGGAAGACGCGCCCGCTGGCGCCGTCGATCGAGAGCACGTCGTTCTCCTTGAGGACCCTCCCCCCGACCTGCAGCTCACGGCGGCCGAGGTCGATCTTCAGCGCCTCGCAGCCGACGATGCACGGCTTGCCCATGCCGCGCGCGACGATTGCCGCATGGCAGGTCATGCCGCCGCGCGAGGTGAGGACGCCCTGCGCCAGCACGATGCCGTGGATGTCGTCGGGCGCCGTCTCCGGCCGCACGAGCAGGACCTTCTCACCGACGCGGCCGAGCTTCTCCGCCGTGTCCGCGTCGAAGACGATCCGGCCGCACGCCGCGCCCGGCGACGCGGGCAGCCCCTTCGCGATGACCTCGTTCTGGGCGTCGGGATCGACGCCACGGTGCAGGAGCTGGTCGATCTGCTCCGGCGTGACCCGGCGCAGCGCCTCCTCCTTGCCGATCCGCCGCTCGTGCACCATGTCGACGGCGATCTTCACGGCCGCACGGGCGGAGCGCTTGCCGCTGCGCGTCTGCAGCATGTAGAGCTGCCCGTCCTCGATCGTGAACTCGATGTCCTGCATGTCGGAGTAGTGCTGCTCGAGCAGCGCCGCGACCTTCTCCACCTGGGCGTACGCCGCCGGGATGTCCTCCTTGAGCGCAGAGATCTCCTTCGGCGTGCGGATGCCGGCGACGACGTCCTCTCCCTGGGCCTGCGTCAGGTACTCGCCGTAGAGCAGCTTCTCGCCGGTGTTCGGGTTGCGGGTGAAGAGCACGCCCGTTCCGGACTGCGGCGACAGGTTGCCGAAGACCATCGCCTGCACGTTGACGGCCGTGCCGAGGTCGTCGGAGATCTGGTTGATCCGCCGGTAGACCTTGGCCCGCGGGTTCTCCCACGAGTCGAAGACGGCGCGGATCGCCAGGATGAGCTGCTCGCGCGGATCCACGGGGAAGGGCTTCCCGGTGTGGCGCTCGACGATCTCGAGGTAGCGCGCGATGATCTCCTCGAGGTCTCCCTCGCTCAGCTGGTGGTCATGCGAGACGCCCGCCTTCTCGCGGGCGCTCTGCATGATCTCCTCGAACGCGCTGTGCTCCATGTGCAGCACGACGTTCCCGAACATCTGGATGAAACGGCGGTGGCAGTCGAGTGCGAATCGCCGCCCGGCGCGCGCGCCGAGCCCGTCCCGCGTCGTAGGGTTCAGCCCGAGGTTCAGCACGGTGTCCATCATGCCGGGCATCGAGACGGCCGCCCCGGAGCGCACCGAGACAAGAAGAGGGTTCTCCCCGTCGCCCAGGCGTTTGCCGAGGCGCTCCTCGAGCACCCCGACCTCGCGCCAGATGTCGTCCTCCAGTCCCTCCGGGAACTCGCGGCCAAGCTTGTTGTAGGCGTTGCAGGCCGACGCGGACACGGTGAAGCCAGGCGGCACGGGGAGCCCGACCCGCGTCATCTCCGCGAGGCTCGCACCCTTGCCCCCGAGCCTCGCACGGTCGTTCTTGGAGCCTTCCTCGAAGCGGTACACGTACTTCTCGGGCACGCTCTACGCCCTCCCTACGATCTCGAGAATGCGGTTCGCCGTCTCCTCGACGGCCTTCTGCGAAACGTCGATCACTGCGCAGCCCACGCGCCGGTAGATCCGGTCCGCGTACTCCAGCTCCTCGATGATCCGGCCGAGGTCCGCGTAGCGCGAGCCCGAGCCGAGCCCGAGGCTCTTCAGGCGCTCGGTGCGGATCTGCAGCAGAATCTCCGGGTTGATCGTCAGACCGATGATCTTGCGCGGCGAAACCTGGAAGACCTCGTCGGGCAGGTCCGCCTCCGGCACGAGGGGTACGTTGGCAACCTTGATCTGGCGGTGCGCGAGGTACATGGAGGTCGGCGTCTTCGATGTCCGCGAGACCCCCAGGAGCACCACCTCCGCGCGCAGGATGCCGCCGGGGTCCTTTCCATCATCGTACCGCACCGCGAACTCGACCGCCTCGACGCGGCGGAAGTACCGGGCGTCGAGCCGGTGCACGAGTCCGGGCTGGCGGGACGGATCTGCCGAGAGCGTGCCGGCGAGTCCGTCCAGCACGGGGCCCATCACGTCGACGTAGGGTACGCCCGCCCCGGCCAGCTGGCGCGCGATCGCCTGGCGCAGCTCCGGCAGGATGATCGTGTAGACGACGGCCGCCGGCGGCTTCGGAAGGCGCGCCATCACCTGCAGGAAGTCCTGCTCGGTCGTGACGTGCGGGAAGCGCAGGACCTCGACGGGGTAGCCCGGGAACTGGCTCGCCGCCGCCTGGGCCACGAGCTCCGCCGTCTCACCCAGGGCGTCCGAGATCACCACCAGAAGCGCGGGCTGCTCTCCGGGGTCCGCGGCGCTATTCCCCTCCACGGGTGTCACCTCCTGCGTCACTCGGCGCTGAGCGCCGCGATCTCCGCGACCCGGGACAGCACGAGGTGTGCCCGGTGCAGGATCGCCTGCCGGCGCGCGCGCTCCGCGTGGTCTTCCGACATGACCATGACCTCCGTGAAGAAGCGGTCGAGCGGGGCGTAGAGCGCGCCGGCCCGCCGCAACTGGCCCGCGTAGTCGCCGGACGCGAGCATGCGGTCCCCCTCCGCCTCCGCGGCCTCGACCGCCTGCAGAAGCTCGGCCTCCGCACCCACGGCGCCTGCCGCGTCGCCGGCCTGCGCGAGGTTCTTCGCGCGGCGCGCGGCGTGCACGAGCCTTGTGAACTCCTCGGCCGCCGCGACTTCCTCGAGCGCCCGCAGGCGCGCGAACACCTCGCCCGGCCGCGCGACGCCGACCGCGAGGACGGCCTGCATCTGCCTCGGGTCCCGCCCCTCATCCTCGGCGCGCGCCTGAAGCCGTGCCGCGAGGAAGTCCGGCAAGAGGGCGCGCGCCCTCTCCGCGTCCTCCCCGAGGAGATCCTCGTATCCGGCGATCGCGGCCCCGGTCGCCCCCTCGAGCGGCAGTTCGGGCACCCGCTCCCACAGGCGCAGCGCCGCGATCGCGGCGCGCCGCAGCCCGAAGGGGTCCTGCGAGCCCGTCGGTGCCCGCCCGCTCGCGAGGAACCCCGCGAGCAGGTCGAGGCGGTCGGCGAGCGCGAGGAAGAGCCCTGCCCAGGTCTTGGGCAGTTCGCCCTCCGGTCCGCGCGGCAGCACACGCTCCCCAACGGCCCGGCAGATCTCCTCTTGCTCCCCATCGAGGCGCGCGTACGCCTCCGCCATCGTTCCCTCGAGCTCCGGCAGTTCCCGCACGAGCGCCGTCGCGCGATCGCAGAGCGCGAGCGCGCCGGCCTCCTCCAGGGTCGCCCTGAGCTCCCCGCGCCCGGCGAGCTCCGCGAGCTCGCCCGCGAGTCGCCCGAGCCGCGTGCTCCGCTCGTAGAGCGTCCCCAGCCCCGGCGCGTAGGCGATGCCGCCGAGCGCCTCGCGGCGGCTCCGAAGGCTGCTCCCTCGATCCTCCCGGTAGAAGAACAGAGCGTCCGCGAGTCGCGCCGCGAGGACCGTCTCGTTGCCCCGCCGCACCACGTCCTCCCGCCCACCGTTGCGCACGGCCGCGAAGCGGGCCGCGAGCGCGCCGTCCGGCCGGCGTACCGGGAAGAAGCGCTGGTGGTGGATCATCGTCGCCGTCAGGACCTCCTGGGGCAGCTCGAGGTACGCCTCGTCGAAGCGCCCAAGGAAGGCCCTCGGCCACTCGCAAAGGTCCGTCACCTCATCGAGCAGCCCCTCCGGGATCTCTGCCGCGAGCCCCTCCGCCTGCGCCGCGGCCAAGGCGCCTTCCTCCACCAGCCTGCGCCGCGCGGCGCGCACCGGCTCGACCTCCGCGGATCGCAGCACCGCCTCGTAGGCCTTCGCCCCGTCGATCGCGTGCGGCCCCGGTGAGAAGACGCGGTGACCGAAGGTCTCGGCGCCCGCCCGAACCGGTCCGATGGAGAACCCGAGCGCCTCTTTGTCCAGGATGCCGAGCGCCCAGGCGAGCGGGCGCGGCAGGCGCGGCGCACCGTCCGCCCAGCGCATCGTGCGCGGGAAGTGCATCTGAGAGAGCACCTGCGGGATGAGACTGCGGAGCACCTCGTCAGCCGCCTGGCCCATGACCCTCCGGCGCGCGAAAAGATACTCGCCCTGCGGCGTCTCGCGCCGCTCGAGCTGCGCCACGTCCACGCCCTGGCTGCGCGCGAAGCCCTCTGCCGCCTTCGTCGGCGCGCCGTCCCGGAGGGCCGCCGCCACAGACGGCCCACGCGCCTCGACCTCGCGGTCGGGCTGGGCGGCGCGCAGCGGCGAGAGCCGAACGGCGAGGCGGCGCGGCGTGCTGAAGCGCTCCACTTCGAGGTCCCCGTCCGTCAGGAACGCGTCGCGGACGGCCGCAGCCAGGAGGTCTGCGACCTCCTGCTCGGCTTGGGCGACGACGCTCGCGGGCAGCTCGGGGAACCCGAACTCGACGATCAGCTCCATGCCCGCACCTTCCCTTCGAGCGGGAAGCCCTGGCGCTCGCGGTCCGCGACGTAGAGCTCGGCCACCGCGCGCGCCCGCTCGCGGATGCGCCCGATGTAGGCGGTGCGCTGCGCGGGCGCGATCGCCCCGCGCGCCTCGAGGACGTTGAAGGCGTGCGACATGCGCAGCACGCTGTCGTAGGCCGCGAAGTAGAGGCCCTCGCCCGCGGAGCGCTCCGCCTCGCGCTCTGCGCCCTCGAACGTCGCCCGCAGGTAGTCGATCGACGCGTGCTGGAAGGAGTACGCGGAGTGCTCGTACTCCTGGCGGCGGAAGAGGTCGCCGTAGTGAAGACCGGGCATCACCTCGACGTCGAAGACGTTCGAGGCGCCCTGCACGTAGGCGGCGATGCGCTCGAGGCCGTAGGTGATCTCGGCGGTCAGCACCGTCAGCTCGATGCCGCCCATCTGCTGGAAGTAGGTGAACTGGGTCACTTCCATGCCGTCGATCCAGACCTCCCAGCCGAGGCCCCAGGAGCCGGTCGAGGGATTCTCCCAGTTGTCCTCGACGAAGCGGACGTCGTGCTCCTTGGCATCGAGCCCGATCGCCGTGAGGGAGCGCAGGTAGACGTCCTGCACGTCGGCCGGGCAGGGCTTGAGGATCACCTGGTACTGGTGGTGCTGGTAGAGCCGGTTCGGGTTCTCGCCGTAGCGGGCGTCTGCGGGTCGGCGCGACGGCTCGACGTAGCCGACGCGCCAGGGCTCCGGTCCGAGTGCCCGGAAGAAGGTCAAGGGGTTCATGGTGCCCGCGCCCTTCTCGATGTCGTAGGGCTGGCCGATGTAGCAGCCCTCGTCCGCCCAGAAGCGGTGGAGCGCGAGGATCAGGTCCTGCAGTGTCACGCGGTCGCCTCCCTCGGCATGAGTAGACGCCTCCCGTCCCTCAGGGACGGGAGGCGTCTCCCGCGGTTCCACCCTGTTTGCCCGCGCCTTGCGGGCCTCTCTTGTACGCGTAGTGGGGCTTTACTTGCGGCTGCGCCGCGTTCCTCCCCTGGCTTGCGGGCGCCCCGATGCCCTGGCCGCCGCCCGGCTTTCACCCCTCCGGGCTCGCTCTGTGCGACCGATCCGACACCGTCTCCCGCGCATCGCCCCGACAGGTTAAGAGTGACAATCGCACGACGGGAAGTCAAGCGCGCGACGCTGAGGGTGCTCGAAACGGGATCGTTGCCTCACAAGTGAAAGGTACCCAAAGGGAGGCAAAGTCCGCGCACTGCGCACGCAAGCAGCGCATGGGGTGAGCCTGGCTCCGCAGGTGCCGTTTCTCCTCCTCGCACGTCCCTCATAGCGTCTCGCCACTCTCCGGACTGCAACGGACGTCCGCCCTTCATGCCTGCTTGTTCTGTCGGGGCGCCGCGGCGCAGGAACTTACGCTTCGCCCCCACCGAACACCGATTCCGCGAACGCCACGGACCGCAGCGCGCCTTCCATGTGCGACTGCCATGTGAGGTGCAGGAGCGTGCGCGCCTCGGCCGCGCCAGCTCCTGGTTCCTCCCCCCGCGCGGCGGCCTGCAGGGCAGCCAGCGCCGCGCTCGAGGCGCCCACCCCGCCCTCCGCGGCGCAGCGCTTGCAGACGAAGCCTCCGTACTCCACCGGGTAGCGCAGTGGCGGTTCGAGCTCGCCGCCGCACGAGGCGCAGCGGTCCAGCTGCAGGCCCCAGCCGTAGGCCGACAAAAGTTCCAGTTCCCCCTGCAGCCAGGCCGCGGCGGGATCCTTTGCCTCGCTCAGGTGCCGAAGGCCCTTCGCGAGCGTCAGGAACGGCCCCACGGCGTCCTCCTCGCCCACGGTGACGTCGCAGATCTCCAGCAGAACCTGCGCGGCGGAGAGCCGCAGCAGGTCCTCCTGCAGCGGGCGGAACGCCTCGATCGGCGAGGCGCCGGTGATCGTCGGCATGCGCCCGAGCTCGTAGAGCGTAACCTGCGCGACGGTCGCGGGCTGCAGGATGCTGCCAAGGCGGCTCTTCGCCTTGCGCGCGCCGGGCGCCCGCGCCACGACGTGTCCTTCCGGCGTCAGGAGCGCGATGCGGCGATCTGCTTCGCGGTGCTCCTGCACCCGCAGCACGATCGCCTGCACCTCGCGGTAGCCCGCCATCCGCTAGCCCTTGCGCGGCAGTGGCCGCAAGGTGAGCACCACGAGCACCGCCAAGACGCCGAGCCCGACGTAGTCGTGCGGGTTCCGAAGCACGTGCGAGAGCATCCCGAGGCGTCCCCAGAGGAGCGCGAAGCCGACGCCCGCCGCCGCGAGCGATCCCGCGAGCACGGCGCCGGCCGCCGCGTCCTTCGCGGCGGCGGCGAGTGGCTTCCTCTGTCCGGCGGCCGCGATGTCCACCGCCCGCTCCACCGCGGTGTTGAGGCACTCCAGCGCGAGTACGAGTCCGACGGAGAGGAAGAGGATCGCCCAGGTCACGGCCTGCACGCGCTCCACGAAGGCGATGTAGAGGATGGCCTCCGCGACGACGAGGTGGACGCGGAAGTTCGCCTCCTCGCGAAACGTCATGCGCAGCCCGCGCCAGGCGTAGCGGAAGGCCCTCGCGCGGATCATCTCGTGATCCCGAGCGACCCGAGCACGTCCTCCTGCAACCGCTGCATCTCGGCGTCCTCGGAGGGCGTGCCGTGGTCGAAGCCGAGAAGGTGCAGGGTGCCGTGGACCGCGAGGAAGCACATCTCGCGCTGCAGCGAGTGGCCGTACTCCTCCGCCTGCCGCTTCGCCTGCGGCGCCGAGATGACGACGTCCCCGAGCAGGCCGGGCGCCTTCGGGCGTCCCTCCTCCATCGGGAAGCTGAGGACATCCGTCGTGCGGTCGACGCCGCGGTACTGGAGGTTCAGGGCGTGCTGTTCGCTGTCTCCGACGATCGAGATCGACACCTCAGAACCCGTCATCTCCTGCTGCTCGAGGCAGCGCTCGATCGCCAACTCGAGGCTGCGCATGAGCCCGCTGTCGAGGGCGACTTCCTCCTCGCGCACCTCTATCTCGACCAACCCTACGCGCCCGGGGGGCGCTCCCTCCTCTTGCGGTCCGACATGGGGAATATTGCTGTCGCCTTATCGCTGCTGGCGGCGCAAGAGCTCCTCCAGCCCCTCCGGGTACTCGACGCGCGTGTGGTGGACGGCACCCAAGACGCGCACGAACGCCTTGACGATCAGGTCAAGGTCCCGGAGCGTGAGGTCCGACTCGTCGAGCTGGCCGTCCGCGAGGCGCTCCTGCACGAGGCGGCGCACCGTCGCTTCGACACTCTGCGTCGTGCGCCCGCGCATCGCCCGCACCGCCGCCTCGCATGTATCCGCGAGCATCAGAACCGCGGTCTCCCGCGTTTGCGGCTTCGGTCCCTCGTAGCGGAAGTCCTCCTCTTTCGGTGGCGTGTCGGGATGCTGGTCGACAGCCTTCTGGAAGAAGTACTGCACGAGGGTCGTTCCGTGATGCTCGCCGATGAACTGCCACAGTTCGCGCGGCAGCCGGTACTCCTTCGCCATCTCGAGTCCGTCCTTGACGTGGGCCGTGATCACCAGGGTCGAGAGCATCGGCGAGAGCTTGTCGTGCGGGTTCTCCATGTCGGTCTGGTTGTCGATGAAGAAGTAGGGTCGGCGCAGCTTGCCGATGTCGTGGTAGAAGGCGCCGACGCGTGCCAAAAGGCTCTGCGCCCCGATGGCGTCGCAGCCGGCGCCCGCGAGGTTCGAGACGATCAGCGAGTGGTAGTAGGTCCCCGGCGCCTCGAGCAGCAGGCGTCGCAGTAGCAGCTGGTCCGGTGCGGAGAGTTCCAGCAGGCGCAGGCTCGTCAGCACCCCGAACGAGTTCTCGAAGAGCGGTGCTGCGGCGAGCGGCAGTGCAATCGAGAGACCGGAGTTCACGACGAGCCAGCCCATGTCGCCCCAGAAGCCCGGCGCGGGCGCGTAGGGCGCGCCGGTCAGGAGCAGAACGCCGTTCACGGCGAGCCCCGCGAGCGCGATGTAGAGCGCGGCCCGCAGCAGCTGGCTGCGGTCCGAGAGGCGCTGCACCGCGATGCCTCCGACGAACGCCTGGGCGGCGAGCACCACCGCGGACTGCGGGTTGATGCCGAACGCCGCCTGCACCAAAAGCAGCAGCAAGACGGCCATGCCGATGCCGACCCGCGCGTCGAACAGCATCGCGAGCAGCACCGTCACCGCGGCGAGCGGGATGAGGTTCGGCGAGACGAGCAGCATCAGGCGCGCCAGCAGGAGTTCCCCGACGAAGACCGCGAGCAGCAGCTGCAGGTGGCGCTCGTCGCCAAGGCCCTGCCGGAAGAAACGGTAGACGTAGAGCAGCAGGGCGGCGAGCGCGCCGAGCGCCATCATGACCGCGCCGGCCGCCGCCGGCCAGTTGCTCTGGCCGTGGAGGAGGCCGAACTGGCGGAGCAGCGCGATGTCGCTCCCCGTGACCTTCTGGCCGCGCGTGACGATCAGCTGGCCCTGGTCGATGATCGGCTGCGGCACCTTGGAAACCGCCTGCTGCACCGCCACGGCCGTCTCCCCGGCGCTTACGATCATGTTCGGCGTCGCGGAGGCCCGCTCAACGGCGGTGAGGAAGTAGGTCTCGGCAGCCTGCGACAAGCCGAGCGACTCGACGCCAAGCGCCAGCGCGTCCCGCTCCGCCGTGAGCTGACCGGGCTGGTAGTTGGCCTGTCCCAGCACCTGCGACGACACGGAGATCGCGAGCCGCTGCAGGTTGCCGAGGTCGCTCGAGGTCAGCTTGAGGATCGCGACGACGTCAGCCTGCGGCAGGGTGACGGACACCTGCTCGGTCCACGCCGCCTGCATCGCGTTCGCCGACGCGCCCTTGGGCAGCGCCGCCTCGAGCTGGGTGACGGCGGTGAAGATGCGCGTGATCTTCTGCTGCATCGCCGAGACCGCTGTCGGGTCGGTCACGTACACAGGCTTCACGGACTGCTTGGCCTGCGTTCGCAGCGCCTCGTAGAGCGGCTGGTTCACCTCGCGCCGCGGCGCGTAGATGTCGCGCGAGGCCGTCTGGCCCACGCGCAGGGATACCTGGCTCGTGAAGAGGCCGGTGAAGAGGATGACGCTGATCGCCAGGAACGCGGCGGTCAGGACGATGATTCGACGGGCACCGAGGGCCTCGAACATGGCTTGAAGCCTGCGCGTCACGGGTGATCACCCCCCTCGCGTCATGGCTCTTGCGGCTGCTGCTCATAGGCCAGAATGATCTTCTGCACCAGTTCGTGGCGCACCACATCGCGGTCGCTCAGGCGGACGAAGGCGATCCCCTCGATCCCGGAGAGCAGCTTCGCGGCCTCCTGCAGCCCGGAGAACTGGCCGCGCGGCAGGTCCACCTGCGTCACGTCGCCGGTCACGACGCATTTCGACCCGAAGCCCATGCGCGTCAGGAACATCTTCATCTGCTCGGGCGTCGTGTTCTGCGCCTCGTCGAGGATGATGAAGGAGTCGTCGAGCGTGCGCCCGCGCATGTAGGCGAGCGGCGCGACCTCCAGCACCGAGCGCTCGCGCAGGCGCTCCACCTGCTCCATGCCGAGGATGTCGAAGAGCGCGTCGTAGAGCGGCCGAAGGTACGGATCAACCTTGTCCTGCAGGTCGCCAGGCAGAAAGCCAAGCTTCTCCCCCGCCTCGACGGCGGGCCGCGTCAGGATGATCCGCTGCACCTGCCGCGCCTTCAGCGCCGCGACCGCCATCGCCATCGCGAGGTAGGTCTTGCCGGTGCCCGCCGGTCCGATCCCGAAGGCGATGTCGTGCGTGGAGATGGCCTCGACGTAGGTCTTCTGTCCCGGCGTCTTCGGACGGATGCCGCGTCCGCGCGTCGTGACGACGATCGCGCCGGCCACCTCCGAACCACCGTCGCGGCGGGCGGTTCGGATGGCCTGGCGCACGTCGGTCGGGCGCAGTTCCGAACGGCCGGCGTCCTCCAAGAGTTCCCCGAGGACGCGCAGCACGGCCTGTCGGTCGCTCTCCTCACCCGCGAGCAGCAGCGTATTGCCGCGGCTGACGATCTCTACGGGGAACGCCGCCTCGATCGCCCTGAGGTTCTCATCCAGGTGGCCGAACACGATCTCGGCCGTCCGGTTGTCGGGCACCTCGAAGCGACTCTGGAATTTTCGTTCGCTCAATCCTGGGTTCTGCCCCCTGTCGCGGCTTGCGCGATATCCGTCTCCGCTTCCACGCGCACCCGCACTACAAGGACGGTTCCCTGTCGCGTGTCCCGCTCCTGCACGAGAAGGACCTTGGCCTGCGGCGTCGCGCGCCGCAACGCCGTCAGCGCCTTGCCCTCCGCTTGCGCTTCGGCGTAACTCGGCCGGGCGGTCAGCGTGACGCGGCGCAGTTCGACATATGTCCGGCGCGAGACTTCGACGGACAGGAAGGGAATCCTCCAGGTTCGCACCTGCACACGGGAGCGGGGGTAGGGGCTCTTCTTCCCCTGCGGCGTCCATTCTGTCCCCCACGGCAGGCGGATATACCAGCGCTGGGCGGTACTCCCCGTGCGGAAGAGGCGCTTCTCCTCGAGCGAGAGCGTGTAGGAGTACGTGCGCCAGATGCGCGCGAAAACCGCGCCGCGCGCCTCCCCGCCGCGCGGCAGGATCAGCGGCTGGCCGGGCAGCACCGTCTCGCCGCGCGCCACGGCGGGCAGGCCGCGCTCGACGACGACGCGCGTCACGTAGCCCGCCTCGGACGCCGTGATCGGCCCGTAGGAGGGCGGGCTGGGCGCCTTCGGCGCTGGCAGCTGCGGCGCCGCGTAGATGAAGGCCCGCACGCCGTCGATCCGCACGGTGCAGAAGATGAGGCCGCCCACCTCGCGCTGGATCGCGAGTCCGAGCGCCCGCGGATGGAGCGCGAAGCGGTAGCGCCCCGGCGCGAGCCCCTGCGCGCGTGCCGCCGCGAGCAGCTTTCGCACCGGCAGGCCCTTCGGCCCCACCACCTGCACCTGCCACACGACGGCCGACGCCCCGACGTAGAGAAGGCCCACGAGCAGCGGCAGGACGATGCGCCACGGCCTTCGCCGCAGCGAGCGGATCGCGAGCGGCCAGCCGCCGTGCCCCAGGAGCTGCAGGCGGCCGTCGCGCCGGCTCAGCGCCCGCCGCAGGCGCAGCACGTCCGCGACCGGCAGTTCGAAGTCGAGCGCGTCGCCGCGCGCGCGCAGCCCGCGCGCCTTCACGGACGCCTCCTGGGCGGCGCGGAAGAATGCGCTCTGCTTGCCGGAGAAGCGCAGGCGCAGCCAGATGCCCTCAGCCACGGATGTAACGCAGCCCTTCGATGCGTCCGGTGACCAGCACGGCGTCCTCCGAGACCGCCCCGACCCTGAGGTCCGCGCCCCAGATCAGCAGGTCGCCGATCTTCGTCGCGACGACGGCCTCGTCCTCGTGGAAGGAGCGCACGCCGAGGTGGTTCTCGACCATCACCTGCAGACCCCCCACGAGCCGCAGGCGCGGTAGGTCGAGCGTCACTTCCTCCGGCAGGTCGAGCCAGCGGCTCAAGGCGTCGCGCAGGTCTGCCAAGGCGCCGGCCCCCTTCCCCTCTGCGTCCACGGTATGCCCGCGGGCTTAGGCGAATGCGGCGGCAGCCCGTCCTGCCATGCGCTACAATTGGCAGAGGGACAACGCCCGACCGCCGCAGCAGTCACAGGGCGTGCTCGGCGAGGCACGCTGCAAGGAGGGACAGGTTTTGCAGAAGTTTCCACCGATCGCACCGGTGGCGGCGAAGGGGCCCCTCGGGGTCGTGCAGCTGCCGCGCCTTTGGTCCAAGGTGCTCCTCGACAAGAAGGGCCTGCTCCCCGAGGGCTACTCCGCGTGCGGACAGGGCTTCGACCGCCGCGTGCTCGAAGGGCTCGGCCTCGACCGCGAGCGCGTCCTCGCGTTCCTCGACGAAATGCCCACCTACGCCGCGTTCGAGGCGTGGGTCAGGGAGGAACTCGGCGGCAGCGTTCCCCCGGAGCGCGTCGCCGCGGTGAACGAGCAGATCCTCACGCGCGACTTCCCAGAGGACCGCGCGCGAGAGATGCTCTCGAACGCGGGCCACCCCGCGGACGTGGACGTTCGCTCCGGCGCCGACCTCAACCAGCTCGACGACTGGGCGGAGTTCCACCGCTACCTGACCCAGGACTAGACGCGGCGAGACGAAGGCGCGGCGGCCCCCCTCGGGAGGCTCGCCGCGCCTTCTGACTTCGTCTTGGGTCAGCTTGCGCCCAGGGCGCGCTTCACGATCTCCTGCACGCGGCCGCCGTCGGCGCGTCCGCGCAGCTCCTGCATCAAGGGACCCATCACCTTGCCGATGTCGCGCGGCCCGCTCGCGCCCACGGCGGCGACCCGGGCCCGCACAAGCGCCTCGATCTCTTCGTCGGACGCCTGCTGCGGCAGGTACTCCTCGAGGATCGCGATCTCCGAGCGGAGCTTCTCCGCGAGGTCCTCGCGTCCCGCCCGCGCGTAGTCGGGCAGGACGTCGCGACGGCTCTTCACCTCGCGCGCGAGCACGTCGATGATCTCCGCGTCCTCAAGCCCGCGCCGCTTGTCGATCTCCAGGTTCTTGACGGCCGCGAGGGCCAGACGAAGGACAGAGAGGCGGGCCTTGCCCGCCTCCTTCAAGCGCATCGCTGCGCGCATGTCATCTTCCAGTCGAGACCTCAGCACGCTCGCGGTACCTCCCGCACTACCCGTGGCGACGCTTGCGCGCTGCCTCGGATTTCTTCTTGCGGCGCACGCTGGGCTTGTCGTAATGTTCGCGTCTGCGCACCTCGGAGAGCACGCCCGCGCGTTGGCATTGGCGCTTGAAGCGACGAAGGGCTTGTTCCAACGTCTCATTCTTGCCGACTTTGACTTCGGACATGCAGCCAAACCTCCCCTCGCGCCGGACGCTAATCTAGCCGAGTATACGCAGAGAAGCCATTGCCGTCAACGACTTAGCCCGGGGGCCAGTGCATCTGGCGGCCCGCGAGCAGGTGGACATGCAGGTGGCCGACCGTTTGGCCGCCCTCTTGCCCCGCGTTGACGACGAGTCGATAACCTCCTGGCCATATTCCACGTTCGCGCGCCAAATCCTGCGCGACGGTGACGATCTCACCGACGATGCCGATCTCCTCCGCCGGCACATCTTGGATCGACGCGTAGTGCTTCCTGGGGATGATCAGCAGGTGCGTCGGCGCCTGGGGGTTCAGGTCCGAGAACGCCAGGACGCGCTCGCCCTCGTACGCGAGCGCAGCGGGGACGGAGCCTTGGGCGATGCCGCAGAAGATGCAGTCCATGCAATCACCCCGTTCCTCTACGCGACGGGTTCTGCCCCGGCGCCGCGATTCCTCTCGGCGTGCCGCGCGAGCGCGAGGTCGACGAGGCGCGTGCAGAGCTCGGGGAAGTCGACGCCGGACGCCTGCCAGAGCAGCGGGAACATCGAGAAGCGCGTGAAGCCGGGGATCGTGTTGATCTCGTTGAGGTAGACGCGCCCCGACGCGCGGTCGAGGAAGAAGTCGACGCGCGCCATGCCGGCGGCGTCGACCGCCTGGAAGGCCTGCACGGCATGGGCCCGGATCTCCCGCGCGACCGCCGCGTCGATCTCGGCGGGGATCTTTAGGCCCGACGACCCGTCGTACTTCGCCTGGAAATCGTAGAACTCGCCCGAAGCGAGCACCTCGCCCACCACCGACGCCTGGGGCCGCTCGTTGCCGAGCACGCCGCACTCGAGTTCTCGCGCGTCGACGCCCTGCTCCACGACGATGCGCCGGTCGTAGCGCGCCGCATCCGCGAGCGCAGCCGCCCTCTCGCCGGCAGAGGAGACGCGCGAGATGCCGACGGACGATCCCATGTTCGCCGGCTTGACGAAGAGCGGGTACGAAAGGCCGGAGAGGCGCCCCTCGACGAGCTCCTGGTCCGCGAGCTCGCTGCGGAGCAGCAGTCGCCAGGGCACGAGCGGCAGCCCCGCCTGGGCGAAGACCATCTTCATCACGGCCTTGTCCATCCCGACAGCGGAACCGAGCACGCCGGCCCCGACGTACGGGACGCCCGCAAGCTCGAGGAAGCCCTGGAGCGTCCCGTCCTCGCCGTGCGGCCCATGCAGCACCGGGAAGACGACGTCGACGCCTGCAACCCGCTCGGCGGCCGCTGCCGGCGCGAGCTCGGTCGAGGTGGACTGGGGAGCGCCGCCCGTCAGCCGCGCAAGGGGATCGCCCCCCACGAGGAACCTGCCCTCGCCCGTGATGCCGATCGGCACCACCTCGAAGCGCGCCGGGTCGAGCGCCTCCAGCACGAAGCGCGCCGACTGCAAAGAGACGCTGTGCTCCGCGGACTGGCCGCCGAACACGACCGCGACGCGAATGCGGCCCGCCAACACCAACACCCCCGACGAGTCTATTCGCGCGCCCCGCCGCGCATTCCTAGGGTCTCATGCAGCAGAGCGCCTGCCAGTCGCCCTCCGTCTCGCGAAAGGCGACGCGCAGTCCCGCGGCGGCGCACGCGGTGGCGAACGTCTCGTCCGCGCGGAGCACGCCGCCCAGCACGGCGTGACCGCCCGGCCGCACGGCCCGCGCGAGCGACGGCAGAAGCGGGCGCAGGGCCGAGCCGCTGAGGTTCGCGAACACGAGGTCCGCCGCGCGCGCGCGAAGGGGCAGCGCCCCGTGGCGCACCCGCCCGCGCAGGCCGTTTCGCCGCAGCGTGCGCCGCGCCGCCTCGGCGGCCAGCAGGTCGAGGTCGTAGGCCCTGAGGCTGCCCGCACCCTCGAGCAGCGCCGCGGCGCCCAGGATGCCCGTGCCGCAGCCGAGGTCGATCACGTCGTCGCCCGCGCGCAGCACCCGAAGTCCGGCGCGCAGCGTCGTGCGCGTCGACTCGTGGTCGCCTGTGCCGAACGCCGCGCCCGGTTCGATCCATAGCACGCGGGCGCCGTGTCCCGCCGCGGCGATCTCTCCCTCGGACGCCCAGGGGGGCGCGACGACGATGCCCGGCACCAGGGGCGCCGGGCGCACCGACCTTCGGTAGTTCTCGACCCAGTCCTCGCGCGGGGCCTCGCGCAGCGCGGCCTGCGCCCCGCCGAACACGGGGACGACGCGGCGCCGCAGCTGCTCGCGCACCGCGCGCAGGATGGCCGTCGCGCCCTCCTGCGGGACGATCGTGAAGACCCGCGCGGGTCCCCGCTGCTGGGGGGCCTGGGCGACGTCGTCGCCTGCCACCGGCCAGGAGAGTCCGTCGATCCCGACGCCCTCCGACCCCAGCTCACGCAGGATCTCTGCGACGGCCTCGACCGCCTGCGGCGAGCAGGTGACCTCGAGGCAGATGTCAGCGGAACGCGTCCTTGACCCGACCGAAGAAACCCTTATCGCCATCGCCACCCTTGCCGCGCAGCTCCTTGAAGCGCTGCAGGAGGTCGCGCTCCTCGCCCGTCAGCCGGCGCGGCACCCGCAGCACGACATGCACCACGAGGTCGCCGCGCCCGCCGCCCCGCACATGCGGCATCCCCTTTGCGCGCACGTGGATCTGCTGGCCGGGCTGCGTGCCCTCCGCGACCTTTACTTTCACCGGGCCGTCGATGCCCGCGAGTTCGAACTCGTCGCCGAGCGCCGCCTCCGGGAAGCCGATCGCCAGCTCGACGTGCAGCTCGGAGCCCTGGCGCACGAAGCGCTCGTGCTGCCGCTCGCGCACGAACACGTAGAGGTCTCCCGGGGGGCCGCCGCGCACGCCGGGCTCGCCCTCGCCGGAGAGGCGCACGCGCTGGCCGTCCTCGACGCCTGCCGGGATGCGCACCTTCAGCGTCCGCGTCTTGCGCTGCTGACCTGAGCCGTGGCAGGCGGGGCAGGGCTCCTTGACCGTCTGGCCCGCGCCGTGGCACTCGGGGCAGGGGCGCGCCGTGACGAAGCGGCCGAACGCCGTGTCGCGCGCCTGCTGCACCTGGCCCGTGCCGCCGCAGCGCGCGCAGCGCGACGGGCGCTCCCCGCCCTTGCCGCCCGTGCCCTGGCAGCTCTCGCACGTCTCCTGGCGCGTCAGGCGCACTTCGCGCTCGACGCCGCGGAAGCAGTCCTCCAGCGTCAGCTCCATGTCGACCCGAAGGTCCTCGCCGCGGGCGGGTCCCGTGCGGCGCTGGCCGGCGCCGCCGCCGAAGAAGGCGTCGAAGATGTCCCCGATGTCGCCGAACGGGCTGCCTCCGCCGAAGCCGCCCGCACCGGGTCCGGGATTGGGGCCGTTCTCGGAGCCGAACTGGTCGTAGTTCGCGCGCTTGCCGGGATCCGAGAGCACGGAGTACGCCTCGTTGATCTCCTTGAAGCGGTCCTCCGCACCCTTGTCGCCCGGGTTGTGGTCCGGGTGGTGCTCGCGCGCCAGACGACGGAAGGCTTTCTTGATCTCCTCTTCCGAGGCGCCGCGCGCGACGCCCAGCACCTCGTAGTAGTCCTTCGCCATCAGGTCCGCCTCACTCTCGGCCCCGCGCGACCCGCACCAGGGCGGGCCGCACGACGCGGTCGTCGATGCGGTAGCCGCGCCGCAGCTCGGCGGTCACGCTGCCGGGCGAAAGGTCACTCTCGTCCTCGCCGACCGCCTCGTGCAGCGCCGGGTCGAACGCCTCCCCGAGGGCGGCGATCGGCATGGCGCCGAAGCGCTGCAAGAGGCCCTGCAGGGAGCGCTCGACCATCGCGACGCCGGCGCGCAGGGGGTCGTCCTCGGAGGACGCCTGCAGGGCCCGCTCGAGGTCGTCGGCGAGCGGCAGGATCGCCGCGACCGCCTCCTCGTAGACCCGCTGGCGCAGTTCCTGCTCCGCGCGGGCCTGCCGGCGTCGGAAGTTCTCGAAGTCCGCGAGCAGGCGCAGGTTCTGCTGCTCGAGCTCCGCGACGCGGGCCGCGAGCGCGTCCTGCGCCACGGATTCGGCCTCCTGCCCTGGAGCCATCGGCTCCTCCTGCCCCGTCTCCTCTTCCTCCGGACTCCTCTTCTCGCTCAACGGGTGGTCCCTCCATCGTGGCCGCGCCCGGCGGTTTCGCCGGGCGCGGTTTAGTTGATCGCCTCGTCCAGCGCCTCGAAGACTTGCTGCGCCAACGCGAGCGCCTTGGCGTAGTCCATGCGCTTCGGCGCGACGAGCCCGAAGCGGGCGAACATCTCGCCGCCGCGCTCGATCCCGATCGTCACGATCGAGAGGTCCCGCGCCGGCGGCAGCGGGTTCTCCTGTCCGATGCGCACCTGCACGCCGGCGCCGGACGCGTCGCGCAGCAGGTGGCCCAGTACCGATTCCTGCTCGATCAGCTGGATCGCGGCGCGGATCTGCTCCGCCTCGCGGAACTCCGGCTGGCTGAGGAAGTTCCCCGTGCCCGAGATGCGCACACGGTCGCCGTCGCCGGGCGTGAGGCACTCCTCTACGAAGTCGACGAGTTCATCGTAGATCTCCCGGCGCACCTCGCGCGCCACCGTCTCGAGCACCGAGCGCGTCAGCTTCTCGATCGTCAGGCCGCGCAGCCGCTCCGAGAGCTCGCGCAGCGTCAGGCGCAGGTTCTCCGGGTCAAGGTCCTCTGGGAGTTCGATCAGTCGGTGCTGCACGTAGTAGTCGGTCACCAGCACGAGCGCCATCCGGCCTTCCTCGACCGGCACCGCCTCGAGGCGCATCAGCGTGGCGCGCCGCGGCTCCGGCCCGACGGCCAGGGTCATGAAGTCCCCGGTGCTGCTTAGAAGGCGCACCGTCTGGGCGATCAAGTACTCCATCTCGCGCACGCGGCTGAGGTAGAGGCCGCGGATTTGCTGGAAGTCGCTCTCGGCGAGCGTCGCGGGCTCCATCAGCCGGTCGACGTACAGGCGGTAGCCGCGGTCGGACGGAACGCGGCCCGCCGACGTGTGCGGCTTGTCGAGCAGCCCCAGCGCTTCGAGGTCCGCCATCTCGTTGCGGATGGTCGCCGAGCTGACCCCTAGGTTGTGCGTGCGGGCGAGCGTGCGCGAGCCGATCGGCTCCGCCGACGCGACGTAATCTTCGACGATGGCGCGCAGCACGAGCAGTTTGCGCACGTCAAGCACTACCTGTGCGCCCCCTTAGCACTCAGCATATAGGAGTGCTACGTTGACCGTAGCATGCAAGCAAAACGGCTGTCAAGCGAGGAAGGGCGCCGCCACCCGGTGCAGGAGCCAGCGCCCGCGCGCCGTCGGGCGCACCCACCCGGGCAGCCGCTCGAGGAGCCCTTGGGCGAGGAGATCCCGGCGCACGCCGGGGTAGGCCGCATCGAGCGACTGGCCGAAGCGCTGCGCGAACGCCCGCAGCGCGAAGCCCTCGGCGAGGCGCAGCCGCAGGTAGACCCACTCGCCCATCACGGCCTCCGAGGAGAGCACTTCGCCTTCCTCTCGCGCCTCGCCGCCCGCCGCGACGCGCGAGAGGTACACTCCCGGCGGCGAGGCGTTCCAGAACCTGTGGCCGCTGAGGTGCGAGTGGGCACCGGGGCCAAAGCCGCGGTAGGATCCCTGGTGCCAGTAGAGCATGTTATGCCGCGAGCGCCGCCCGGGGCGCGCGAAGTTCGAGACCTCGTAGCGCTGAAGGCCCGCCGCCTCGCAGGCGGCGCCCACGAGCTCGCCCGCGCGCACGACCTCGTCATCCGGCAGAAGCTCGAGTTTCCCCTGCGCCTCGAGCCGGCCGAAGAGCGTGCGCTCCTCGAGCTCGAGGGCGTAGGCGGAGAGGTGCTCGACGCCGAGCGAGAGGGCGATGCGCGCGCTCTCCTCGGCGTCCTCGGGCGTCTCGCCCGGCAGGCCGTAGATGATGTCGAGCGAGATGTTCCGAAAGCCCGCCTCCCGCGCCATCGCGACAGCCGAGCGCGTCTCCTCCGGCGTGTGAAGCCGGCCGATGCGCGTGAGCGTCTCCTCGCGGAAGCTCTGCGCGCCGATCGAGAGGCGGTTCACGCCGGCGCGGCGCAGGGCGACAAGCGCCGCGAGATCAACCGTCCCAGGGTTGCACTCGAGCGTCACCTCGGCGCGTCGCGAGCGCGCGTAGCGCCCTGAGATCGCGCGCAGGATCTCGGCGATCTCGTCGGGCGCGAAGAGGCTCGGGGTGCCGCCGCCGAAGAACACGGACCCCACCTTTTTGCCCCTGTCCTCGCCGGGCGCCCGCTCGATCTCCCGCGCGATCGCCCTCGTCATCTCGCGGCGGGCCTCCGGCGCGCGCGGCAGCCGGTAGGCGTTGAAGTCGCAGTAGTGGCACTTGTAGGGGCAGTACGGCAGGTGGACGTAGACGCCGAACTCCTCAGTCACCGCGGCGCAGGACGGCCATGAACGCCTCCTGCGGCACCTCCACCTGGCCGAGCCGGCGCATCCTCTTCTTGCCTTCCTTCTGCTTCTCCAGCAGCTTGCGCTTGCGGGTGATGTCCCCTCCGTAGCACTTCGCGAGCACGTCCTTCCGGAGGGCGCGGATCGTTTCGCGCGCCAGCACCCTGCCGCCGACCGCCGCCTGGATCGGCACGTCGAACAGCTGGCGCGGGATCACCTCGCGCAGCTTCTCGCACACCGCGCGCCCCTGCCCCTCGGCCTGGTCCCGGTGGCAGATGAAGGAGAGCGCGTCGATCACCTCGGCGTTCAGGAGGACGTCGACCCGCACGAGGTCGCCCGGCCGGCTGTCGACCAGCTGGTAGTCGAGCGAAGCGTAGCCGCGCGTCCTGGACTTCAGCTGGTCGAAGAAGTCGTACATGATCTCGCCGAGCGGCACGAGGTAGGTGAGGACGGCGCGGTCCGGGGACGGGTAGTCGATGGTCTTGAACTGGCCGCGCCGCTCCTGGCACAGTTCCATCACCGCACCGACGTAGGTCGTCGGCGCGATCACCGTCGCCTCGACGTACGGTTCGTCGATCTGCTCGACTCCGCGCTCCGGGTGGAGGGCGGCCGGGTTCTCGATCCGCTCCACGGCACCGCCCTGGTAGTGGATGGTGTAGACGACGCTCGGGGCGGTGACGACAAGGTCCATGTCGAACTCGCGCTCGAGGCGCTCCTGCACGATCTCGAGGTGCAGAAGGCCGAGGAAGCCGCAGCGGAAACCGAAGCCGAGCGCACCGGACGTCTCCGGTTCGAAGGAGAGCGCCGCGTCGTTCAACTGCAGGCGCTCCAGCGCCTCGCGCAGCACGTCGTAGCGGCTCGGCTCGCTCGGGTAGAGGCCGGCGAAGACCATCGGCACGGCCGGGCGGTAGCCCGGCAGCGGGGACGGGGAGCCGCGCTCCGCCGCCGTCACCGTGTCGCCGACGCGCGCGTCGCGCACGTTCTTGATGCCCGCCGCGAAGAAGCCGACCTCCCCCGCCCCGAGCGTGCCCGCGAGGGTCGGGGCGGGACGGAAGGTACCGAGGTCCGTCACTTCGTACGCCGCGCCCGTCGCCATCAGGCGGATCCGTCCGCCGGAGCGCAGCGCGCCGTCGACGACGCGCACATGGCAGACGACGCCGCGGTAGGCGTCGAAGTGCGAGTCGAAGACGAGCGCCTTGAGCGGCGCATCCGCGTCGCCCGTCGGCGGCGGCACGCGGTCGACGACGGCTTCGAGGATCTCGGCGATGCCGCGCCCCTCCTTGGCGGACGCCAGCACGGCGCCGTCCGGATCGATGCCGATCCGCTCGAGCTCCTCGCGCACGCGCTCGGGATCTGCCTGCGGCAGGTCGATCTTGTTGATCACCGGGATGATCTCGAGGTCGTGCTCCAGCGCGAGGTAGAGGTTCGCCAGCGTCTGGGCCTCGACGCCCTGCGCCGCGTCGATGACCAGGATGGCCCCCTCGCACGCGGCGAGCGAGCGCGACACCTCGTAGGAGAAGTCGACGTGGCCGGGGGTATCGATGAGGTTCAGCTCGTACACCTCGCCGTCCTCCCGCCGGTAGTCGAGGCGGACGGCCTGGGCCTTGATCGTGATGCCGCGCTCGCGCTCGAGGTCCATCGAGTCGAGCACCTGCTCGTGCATTTCGCGCGCGGCAAGGGTGCCGGTCGCCTCGATCAGGCGGTCGGCCAACGTCGATTTGCCGTGATCGATGTGGGCGATGATGCAGAAGTTGCGGATATGATCCCGCTGGGCCTCCAAGCCTTGGCTCTCCGCCTTCCCTGCAGCGTCGGACGCTGCTGTGTCCTTCACCGTAGCACGGGCCACCTGCCTCGTCAAAAGCGGCATGCGGGCAGGATATGCGCGGGCGCTTCGGGAACTTCCAAGCGCAATCCGCCGGGAGGTCCACTGACCGTGCACCCCTTATTCCATGCGCTGCTCTTCTTCATGCACCAGGTGGCCAACGAGAACCGCATGCTGATCACCGCGTTCTCCGGCATGGCCGCGGCGCAGGTGATCAAGTTCATCGTTTCTTCCGTGCGGGCGCGCACCGTCATCTCGGAGCGCCTTTTCAGCTCCGGAGGCATGCCCAGCGCCCACTCGGCGATGGTCACGGCGCTGGGAGCGTCCGTCGGCTTCACGCACGGCTGGCACTCCGACCTGTTCGCGATCGTGTCCATCTTCTCGGTGATCGTGCTCTACGACGCGGTCAACATCCGCTACGCGGTCGGACAGCAGGCGCGCTTCCTCAACTCGTTCCTCGGCGGGAGCCAGGAGGAGTTCAAGGAGCATCTCGGCCACACGCCGCAGGAGGTCGTCGCCGGCGCAGTGCTCGGTGTGATCGTCGCCCTCGCGTACTACATCTGACGGAGGTGTCCCGATGGACCCTGCAGCCGACCTCGCGCAGCGGCGCGAAGCCCAGCTCGACGAGCTCTTCGCGCTCCTCTCGATCCCTTCCGTGTCGACAGACCCGCAGCACGCCCCCGACGTGCGCCGCGCCGCGACGCACCTCTCCGACTTCATGCGCAAGGTCGGCCTCGAGCACGTCGCGCTGCACGAGACCGAGGGCCATCCCGTCGTCTACGGCGACTGGCTGCACGCCCCGGGCGGGCCCACCGTGCTCGTCTACGGCCACTACGACGTGCAGCCCGCCGATCCCCTGGCGCTCTGGCAGTCGCCGCCCTTCGAGCCGACCGTCCGGGACGGCCGAATCTACGCGCGCGGCGCGACCGACGACAAGGGCCAGATGATGATGCACCTCTTCGTCGCGCAGGCGCTGATCGCCCGTGGCGAGCTTCGCGTGAACCTCCGCTTCCTCATCGAGGGGGAGGAGGAGATCGGCTCGGTGCACCTCGCCTCCTTCGTCGCATCGCACAAGAGCCTTCTGGCCGCCGACTACGTCATCGTCTCGGACTCTCCGATGCTGCGGGCGGGCGTGCCGGCGATCTGCCTCGGACTGCGCGGCCTCACGGCGCTGGAGTTCAGCCTGCGCACGGCGGGGCACGACCTGCACTCCGGGAACTTCGGCGGCGCGGTGCCGAACGCCGCGCACGAGCTCGCGCGCATAATCTCCGGTCTGCACGCCCCCGACGGCTCTGTCGCCGTCGCCGGGTTCTACGACGGCGTCAAGGAGCTCTCCCCGGACGAGCGCTCCGCCTTCGACCGGCTCGACTTCTCCGACGCGGAGTTCCTCGCCCAGGCGGGAGCGCTCGCGCTCGTGGGCGAGTCGGGCCGCACGACGCTCGAGCGCGTCTGGTCGCGCCCGACCCTCGAGGTGAACGGCATGTGGTCCGGCTTCCTCGGCGAGGGACGCAAGACCGTGGTGCCGGCCGTCGCCGAGGCGAAGATCACCTGCCGGCTCGTGCCGAACCAGGACCCCGCCGCCGTGGCCGAGGCGGTCGCCGCCCACCTTCGGCGCAGCGCGCCGCCATGGGCTGAGCTCGACGTGCGGATCGGCGCCGGCGATCCCGCCTTCCTCGCGCCCCCTCATCACCCGGCGCTCGCCGCGGCCCGCGCCGCGCTGCGCGAGGCGTACGGCAAGGATCCGGACGAGATCCGCATGGGCGGCTCGATCCCCGTCGTCACGACGTTCCGATCGGAGCTCGGTCTGCCGACGCTGCTGATGGGCTTCGGACTGCCGGACGAGAACCTGCACGCGCCGAACGAGCACTTCTCGCTCGACAACTTCGCGCGCGGCATGCTCGCGCTCTGGCACTTCTACCAGGCCTGAGGCATCAAGAGGGCGTCGGCGACTTTGTCGCCGACGCCCTCCCTCTTCGTCCGCCGCAGTGGGTCAGGCGATCGTCCGCTCGAGCTCCTGGCGCAACTGGTTCTTCGGCCGGTAGCCCACGAGCCGCTCCTTGAGCTTGCCCTCGGTGAAGACCGCGAGCGTCGGGATGCTCATGATCCCGTACTGCGAGGCGATGTGCGGGTTCTCGTCCACGTTCAGCTTGACGACCTTCAGCCGCTCGCCGAACTCGCCCGCCAGGTCCTCCACGACCGGCGAGACCATGCGGCACGGGCCGCACCACTCCGCCCAGAAGTCGACGAGAACCGGCCGGTCGGAACCGAGCACCTCGGTCGCGAAGGTGTCCTCCGAGACGCTGCCAACGTTATCCGCCAAATCTTTCCCCTCCCGCCGGCGTCATGCCGCACGCGGCGGCGCCGATCCGTACCGCCATGCTACCTCCCCGAGGGGGCAGGGTCAAGGCACCGGCGCCCCCCGGAGGTACGCCGCGATCGCCTTCACGACGTAGGCGACCGCGCGCCGCGCCTGCTGCGGTGTCGCCTCCGGGCCGCCGATGTCGAGCGTCAGGATCGTCGGGGAGTACTCCTGGTTCAGGCGGTCCGGGGACTTCGCGATGCCGGCGAACACACCGGGAGCGACCGACTGCAGGTAGGCGCCGAGCCCCTTCGCGATCGCGAGGTTCTGCTGCCAGTTCTTGTCCGGCAGCCGCTCGCCAGTGCCCACGACGAGCGTGATCGACGCGACCTTCTGGCCGTGCACGCTGCGCACCGGCGCGCTCGGTGGGTAGGCGGGCCGCTCGACGTCGAGCACGAGGCCCGCGCTCGGCGCGGCCTTCAGGAGCGCCTGCACCGTGTGGGCGGACTTGAGGTAGGCGCCGAGCTCTCCCTCCCCGTCGTTGACCGTGTTCGCGAACAGCGTCGCGACGCCCGCGTCGCCCAGCGCCTTCGAGATCTCCTGCGCAAGGCCGAGCGCATTCGTCGAGAGGTTCTTGGAGGTGGGCGGCGGCGACTGCGCGGCAATCTTCTTCCCAGTGTAGGCGCCGAGGCCCTCGGTCGCGTAGATCGCGACGAGCGGCGAGCCCTTCCCGTAGAGGACCTGACCGGCCGCCTTGGGCGGCGCCGGGCTCTGCGCCGCCCCGACCTGGCGCAGCCACGTCGTTAGCGACGGGCCCGCGGGCGCAGTTGTCCTCGCGGAGAACCCGAAGCCGGCGAACGCCGTGGAGAAGAGCGTCTCGGGATCGTGTGGCGCGATGCCGACGAACGCGTAGTCGAGGAAGGCCGCGAGGCGCGGCCCGGACGCGCCCAAAGGGGCGCGCACCGGCTGCGCGAGCCCGAGCGCCGGAAGTCCGCTGCCGAGCAGGTAGCGCAGCGTCTCCGGGGGCAGCGGAACGGCCTGCGGCGGCAGGTGCGAGAAGCCGCCCTGCGCGATCGCCGGCGCCACCGCGCGGCTGCCTGCGAAGCCGAGAAGCGCTACGAGCAGCGTCATGGGCCAGGCGAGCAGCCGCCCCAGGCGCCCGACCCGCAGCACCCGCAGGCGACGACGACGCAACGCTAGACCACCTCGGTAGCCTGTATGCGTCGCGCCGACGCCTGAGAAGCGCACTTCGCGCCGACGCACGCCGCGCCCCCCAGCTCCCTCGGCGCGAAGGTTCCGCCACACGCCGCGCCCGCGCTGAAGCGGCAAGCCGGGTCGGCCTGCCGCTTCAGCGCCTGGCGCCCGGCATGGCCCCTGGGCCGACGGCACGATCCGCACGACCACGTGGAATGCGTGGAGCGCATCCCCGGGATGGTCCTCCTGGTACGGCGAGGGGTAGATGTCGATGCAGTGGTATCCGGGCGCACCGGCGGCGGGGATCTGGATGTGCACGTCTCCGTGGCTGTTGATGCCACAGGCGTAGCCTATGAACGCGTTGTCGTAGTCCACGGCGTAGATGTTGTCGTACTGGGTCCAGCCGACGCCGGTGCGGTGGACCGTCAGCAGGCTGCCGACCCTCCGCCGCGTGCGGGATGACAGGGAAACCCTCTCGCGCCGCCCGCAGGCGCCGCCAGCAAAACAAACCGTGCAGCCCGCGTCACCGCTGGGCCGCGCCTACCTGCGTGCCTACCACCTGCTCGCCTCTGGACAGAACTCCTCGGAGGCCGCCGCCGCCCTACGCCAGGACTTCCCCGATGCCCCTGCCGAACTCCTCGCCGCAGCCCTATCCGGGGCAGCCCATCTCCGCACCCACGATCACTCTCACCAAGCGTGAGCGATCCTGTCGCAAAGAGCGTGGGCGGTTACAAGATGACGTAGAGGTTGTTCTTCAGGTCGGCCTCGAACATCGCGATGCTATGGGCCGTCGATCCCGGCCGCTCCATGGTTGGCCTTTACCAGGCGCCAAGCGTCCAGCACCGACTGCTTCGGGATCCCGTATGGCTTGGGTGCGTCCATCGGCTCCTCCCTTTCGGTTGGCCATTGGCCACCCTGGAATAGGTGCGCCCCTTCGCTCCACTCCCATTACGGAGCTTCCTCACTACTATGGGCGCCCCCGACCCTGCTCTCTGCATCGGTATTGGTCCTCACGGGTCTACCGCTTCGGAGGTTTCCCTTGCCATCAGAGAGCAGGTTCCCCCGTTCCGCCCCAGAGCCCGTGCCCCGTTCCTGCCGCCTTTATGCCGGTCACCGTCTGGCCAATCTGCAGGCACCCGCCAGACTCCTCCCAGGCTTGGTGTCCTATCCTGGTTTTGGTGACATCCGATCCATTTCGACACGTCCACAGCGGTTTAAGGTTGTTCAGCTCCGAGGCACGTACCTGACGAGGTCAAGCCTCGCCTTTTCCCGTAACGCTCACCACCAAGGCTTTTGGACCTCAGCAGCTTACGGCGGTTTGGAGCCTCCCCCTGCAAGGCGGCTCCGAGGGGCCCTCCCTCATCTCTGGCGAAGCACGGCTTCAGCTCGCTACGCGAGCTTCGGCCTTCGGGGCGCACGACACCGTGGAACTCACGGCGTATCGAGGAGGCTGGAGTCTGAGATCTGGAGGCTGGCCAGTCGCGCCCTTGCGGCATCCCCACCGAGGTCTGTCCGCCTGTTCCATCCCAACCGAGTCTCCCGCCGTCCGCAATGTGAAACAATGCGCAAATAGTCCCCCGCGCGCGGGCGAGCGCACCGACGTTCGCCACCAGGATCGCCCGCGCGCGCGCGGGCGATCCTGGGGCACAGCGGCTGAATGGCTCTCCCTTCTCCCGCGCGAGCGATACGGTCATCGCACCGCGCAGGGACGTCCGTCGCGCCGCTGGCGCGACTTCTCGCGCGCACCCTGGGGACGGTTGTCCGTCGGCCGCGCGCCGCAGCGTCGAGTCCGCCCTCGACCTTCGCCCGACATCGTTGCCGCGATCGCGCGGGACGTGTTAGAATGCGTTGTCGGAGGTGGAGACGTTTGGCCAACATCAAGTCCGCGAAGAAGCGGGCTGCCCTGTCGGAGGTCCGCCGGCTTCGCAACCGCGCGGTCCGGTCGACGGTGCACACGGCTGTCCGTCGCTTCGAGCGGGCGGTGGCCAACAGCGACGCGGCTGCCGACAACGTTGCGACGCTTCGTGAGGCCTGCCGCCAGCTGGATCGGGCAGTGACCCGCGGCGTGATGCATCGCAACACGGCGGCGCGCAAGAAGTCGCGCCTCGCCAAGAAGCTTACGCAGCACGCTTGACCCGTCGGTGCGCGCCCCGGGGAAACCCGGGGCGCGCACTCTTCGAGGCGGCCCGCGCGAGAGCGCGGGCCGCCTTCGTCATGCGCTCCTGCGCACGGCGCTGAGAAGGCTGAGGAGCAGCGCGGCCTCCTGCGCGGCGCCGGACTTCAACGAAAGATCGCAGGCGAGCAGTTCCGAGAGCGCGCGTCCGAGGTCCTCCCTCGACCAGTTCGGCAGCGCCTGCTGCAGCTTCTGCGCGACGAACGGGTGCACCCCGAGCTCCGCCTGCCACTTGGCCGGTGCGACGCCGCGCGCCCGCAGGCCGAGGGCGCGCGCCAAAAGGCGCAGCTGTCGCGCCGCGAGCGCCACGAGCCCGATCGGGGACTCGCCCTGCGCCAGAAGGCGCGGCACGGCGGCGCTGAGTCCGCGCGCATCGCGGCCCAGCAGCGCATCCGTCAACGCGAAAACCCTTAGCTCGCCGCCGGGTGGCGCCGCCCAGGCCGCCACTTCGCCCGTGATCGGCCCGCCCTCGGCGCAGGCCGCGCCGACGCGAAGCGCGGCTTCGAGCGCGAGCAGATCGAGCGCGCTCTCCGTGTAGGCCCGCGCGGCCTCGCCTGTCAGCTGCGCGCCTTCCTTCGCAGCCAGGTGGCGCACCCAGGCGCCGTACTCGCGCGCGGAGGGCGGCGAGGCGTCGAGCAGGGCGCCGCGCCCCTGCAGCAGGCGCACGGCGCGAAGTCTTTTGTCTGCGTCGGGCGCCCACACGAGCAGCCGGCTTCCCGTGGGCGGCTCCCCGATCAGCCGCTCGAGCGCCGCAAGCTCCGCGTCGCGCTCCTGCGTCGCGCGCGCGTTCGCCGCGAGCGCCACGGCGCCCCACGCCACGACGAGGCGCGCACCCCCGAAGAAGGACGGGGTCTCGCAAAGCTCCACCGCCTCGCGCAGCTGCTGCGGGCCCGGGCCGACGCGCGACTCGTCGACGCCATCGACCGCGCACGCCGCGAGCGCGCGCTCGGCGCAGAGCGCCTCGCGCCCCGCGACGAGCAGGACCGCCTGACCGCCCGCGGCCAGGAGCTCGCGTTCGAACGCATCGGGCAGCATGGCCACACCTCGCGAAGAAGTTCGCGCCGCCGCGCGCCGCTCCCTCCGTCAGTCCCAGAGTTTCGGCTGCTCGAAGGCGGCCGCTGGGCGCGGCACCACGCGCGAGAGGCCCTTCGCCAGCTCCTCCATGCGGTACGGCTTGAGGATGACGCCCGAGAAGCCGTACCGCTCGTAGTTCGTCAGCACGTCCCCGCTCGAGTAGCCGCTCGAGACGACGAGCGGCAGATCCGGCGACAGTTCGTGCAGCCGCTGCGCGGCGATCTCTCCACCCGTTCCGCCCGGCACGGTGAGGTCCAGGATCGCCAGGTCGATCGGCGTGCCGCGCGCCTCCGCCCCGATGAACTGGGCCACCGCGTCGTCGCCGTCGACCGCCGTCACCACCTCGTAGCTTAGGCGGCGCAGCATGCGCTCCGCCACCAACAGTACGCCGGGATCGTCGTCCATCAGCAGGATGCGCTGCGCGAACGCGTGGTTGAACGCCGTCGGCCGCACCGGTCCCTGTCGGACGGGCAGCCCCAGTCGAAACGTCGTCCCGCGGCCCTGCGCACTCTCCGCGGCCACCCAGCCGCCGTAGTGCTCGACGCTCGCCCGGCTCGACGCGAGGCCGAGGCCGTGGCCGCGGTCCCACGGGGCGACGTAGGGGTCGAAGATGCTCGGCAGTTCGTCGTCGCTCAGCGGGGCGCCCTCGTCCGCGATGCTCATCTCGATGCCCGACTCGATCTGCAGTGCGCTCACCCGCACCGTCCCACCGGCCGGCGTCGCACCGACGGCCCGCACGAGGATCTCCTCGACGGCCTTCTGCAGGACCTCCGGCACCAGAGCGACGCTCGGAAGCCCCGCCGGGATGTCCACATCGCAGCGCACCACGCGGTCGGAGCCCACCGCGCGGCAGGCCTTCGCGACGACCGCCTGGAGGTCGGCGACGCCCGGTTCCCGCGCCGCGCCCCGGCTGATCGCGAGCAGCTGGCGGGTCAGGTCGCGCGCACCGATCGACGCCTCCTCGATCGCGGAGAGCGCCGCACGCAGCTCGTCGTGGCCGACGGCCTTCTCGCGCGCCAGGGAGATGTTGCCGAGGATCACGGTGAGGAAGTTGTTGTAGTCGTGCGCGATGCCTCCCGCGAGGCGCTGCACAAGCCCGGCGCTCTCGAGTTCCATGCGGTAGCGCTCTACCTGTCGGCAGTGCTGGGCATCGTGAAGCGTGTAGGCCGTCCCCATGACCTCGCCCTGATCAGACATGATGGGCGCGCCCGAGGCCGACACCCGTTCGGCATGTCCGTCCGGGTAGGTCAGCATGCACTCGACGGTCTGCACAGTCCGGAGGGGAAGTTCCACCGCGACCTCGTCGCCGCACGCGCTGTCCTCGACCTGGCTCACCCGCGCGGGGCCGATCGTTGGTCGGTCCCAGCGCATCCGCTCGCCGAGAAGCACGCCGTAGCGGCCCATGGCGATCAGGTTCGCGTAGACGACGATCCCCTCCGGACTGTAGATCACAAACCCGTCGGCCGCCGCGTCCACCGCCCTGCGCACGATGTCATCCGTCGGTGATGTCTCAGCAGAGTGCGCTTCGTGCAGGGCGTCCATCGGTTCGGCCCCGTCCACCGCGCGGTACGTCGACGACATGCGTTCACGCTCCCATTCGAGTGACCGAGCGGTGGGGGGCGGAAGGCGCCTGTCCCGACCCGCTGCCCCAGCCAACGTTGCATGCAAGCCCACCATTCGGAATCATATTTCCGCCGCTAGGCGATTGCTGTCGAATCAGGGCGTGTCGAACGATTTTCCGCCAAACGTCGCCAAGGAGCGCCTGCAGGCGCGGCGAACTGACACCCAGGCACGTGAAGGAGGTCTTTGCCTTGTTCCGCGAGATCGCCGAAGGAGTGCACCTGCAGCCGTCGCTTCTCTACCAGACGGCCTGCCTCGTCATCGCCGACTCCCACGGTGTGACAGCCATCGACCCGGGCTACTTCGATGTGGAGATCGCGGACTCGAGGGCGCTCTTCGACGCGCTCGCCGCCGTGCACGGCGGGGTGCGGCGCCTCGCGCTCACCCACTCCGACTTCGACCATATCGTCGGGGCGCCCGCGTTCCGCGACGCGCAGTGCCTCACGTCGGCCGACTGGGACGAGGCGAACGAGGCGCGGGCCCTGGGTGCCTTGCGGCGCTTCGACGCGGAACACTACATCGAGCGCGCGACGCCGCTCAAGGAGCCCGTGCGCAGGGACGTCGCGCTCGGAGACGGCGACGAGTGCGGCGCGTTCGTCTCCTACGGCGCGAAGGGCCACACCGACGACGGCCTCGTCCTCTACCACCGCCCGAGCCGCGTCCTGATCGTCGGCGACTACCTCTCGGACCTCGAGTTCCCGTTCATCTACACGAGCGCCACCCGCTACCGGGAGACCCTCGAGAAGCTCGCCGAGCTGGTCGGGCGCTCCCGCCCCGCGCTGCTCGTCTCGCAGCACGGCAGGCCCGCCGTGGGGGCGTCCGAGATCTCGGCGCGACTCGACGAAGCCCGCCGATACCTCGGCAGCCTGCTCACGGCAGCCGAGGCAGCCGACACCCCTGAGGAGGCCGCGCTGCGCTCTGGGGCCTCCTGGCGCGGCAGGGTCCCGGACCACCTTTGGGAGCAGCACCTCGAGAACGCGCGCATCGCGCTGCGGGACCAGAAGCGCGTCTGACGACGCGCGGCGGTTGGACGAGGGAGGCGGCCCGGATGCTGGCAGCGCTCATGACAGGCTTCGGGTTCGGTTTCGCGGTGGCGGCGCAGGTCGGGCCGATCTGGCTGCTTTGCGCCCGCAGCGTCCTGCGCGGCACGTTCGCCGTCGGAGCGGCGATCGGAGCGGGCGCCGCGGCGGTCGATCTCGTCTACGCCGCCCTGGGCGAAGCCGGAGCCGCCCAGGTTCTACACGTCGCGCCGCTCCGCCTCGCTCTAGGTCTCCTGGGAGCGTGCTTCCTCGTCTACCTCGGCCTCAAGAGCCTCTGGTCCGCCGTGCGCGCGCGCACCGGCCTCGAGACGGCCGAGGAGGTGTCGTCCCCGGCGGCCGCGTTCCGCACGGCCCTCGCCGCCACCGCGTCGAACCCCTTGACGATCGCGTCCTGGGCCGCCGTCTTCACGGCGGCCTCGGCGGCGAGGATGGCGGCGTCCCCCTTGGCCCTCGTCCTTGGCGTCGGCCTGGGATCTTTCCTCTGGTTCGTCGCGCTGTCCGGAGCCCTGTCGTTCGTGAAGCGCCGCGTTCCCGAGAGCGGCCTGCGCCTCGTGGATGGACTCTCCGGCCTCGGTCTTGCCGGCTTCGGCGCGTGGCTCGGCGTACGCAGTTTCGGGAGTCACTGACGCCCGGCTAGTCGATCGTCAGGACGATCTTGCCGCGCGCGCCCGGGGCGTGCTGCGCGTGGTGCGCCTGTGCCGCCTGGGCGAGCGGGAAGCTGCGCCCGATGACCGGCTGCAGCGCCCCGTCGCGCAGGCCTGCGCAGAGTTCCAGGTTGACGCGCCGTAGATCGGCGGGATCCGCCCGGAAGAGCAGGATGCCGTGGATGCTGCCCTGCATCGTCATCAGGCCGCGCGGGTGCACCTCGACGGGTGCGCGCGCGCCGATCACCGCGATGCGCCCGCCGGGCGCGAGGAGCTCGATGTCCTTCCCGAGCCCGACGTGCGCCGCGTTGTCGATCACGAGGTCGAAGCCGCGACCGCCGGTCGCGGCGCGGGCGCCATCCCCATCCTCGTGGGCGACCGCCGCCCGCGCTCCCTGCGCGCGTACGAGCTCGAGACCCTCCTCCGACCCCGCCGTGCCGACTGCCAGGATGCCTCGGGCACGCGCGAGCTGCAGGGCTGCGACGCCGACGCCGCCGCTCGCGCCGCGCACGAGCAGCCAGTCCCCCGCGCGCGCGCCGATCCGCTGCAAGGCGTAGAGCGCCGTGACGTAGGGAACGCCGAGCGCTGCTCCCTGCGCGTAGGAGGTGCGCCCGCCGAGCGGGTAGACGTTCGAGGCGTCCGCCACGCAGTACTCCGCGTAGGTCGCGCTCTGCGTCACGTAGACGCGGTCGCCGGGGCGCAGGTCGAGGACGTCCTCGCCGACGGCCTCCACGTCGCCTGCCCCATCGCCGCCCGGCGTGTAGGGCAGGTCCGGCAGGTTCGCGTAGTTGCCCGATCGCATGTAGGTCTCCACGGGGTTCACGCCGGCGGCGCCCAGGCGCACGAGCACCTGCCCCGGACCAGGAGCAGGCTTCGGAACCTCCTCGATCTGCAGCACTTCCGGGTCTCCGAAGCGGTGGACGCGGATCGCGCGCACGAGACCAGCTCCTTTCGATCGACCTTCGGGATGCGGCGGCCAGGGCCCTGCCCCAGCCTCAAATTCCCCGATCCGCCCGATCCTCCTCCCGCGCGACGGGCGATCTACCCTGCGGCATGCACCCGAGTGCGGCTGGAAAGTCAAGTCTTGTCTTCCCTTCCCCGCCTCCGTACTCTATCTTCCATGAAGGCTACGCTGTACCTCGATGTCCTCTCCCTCTGGTGCCTCTACGCCGACCGGTCGATCGACCGGTTGCTCAGCACGTACGGCCAGCGCCTGCAGTTCGACTGGCGCATCTCGCTGATCCGCGGCGAGGAGCCGCTCGGCTACGATAGGTCCGCGCAGGACTTCTTCTACCGCCGAGGCGCCCACCTGACCGGCGCGGCCCTGAACCCGAACTGGCTCGGCGGCCCCACCACGTCGACGCTCGACGCGAACCTCGCCGCGGAGGCCGCGCGCAGTCTCGGCAAAGGGGACCGCAGCGTACCGCGGGCGCTGATGGATGCCGCGATGGTCGAGGGGCGCGAGGTGTGGCGCAAGGAGGTTGCGGTCGAGGTCGCGGCGGAGGCCGCCGGACTGCCGCGCGACCGCCTGGTCGGCGCCTTGTCGGATCCGCGCGTGCGCGCGGCGACGCTGCGCACCACCTCGGAGATGCTGGCGCTCGGCGTCTCGGAGCGCCCGGTGATCGTGTTCGAGAGCGACATCCCGGATCGGGCCATCCTCTCCGGCGTCTGGGCCTACGAACCGATGCAGGCGCTGTGCGAGACGATGCTGCGCGACGAGGAGCGCTTCCTCGCCTTCAACGCGGAGAACCCGCGCCCCTAGCGTGTTACGCCCGTCCCGCCAAGTTCCCCGTGGCGGAAGCACCGCACGATGTGGTCCATCACCAGACCGGCCGACTGCATGAGCGAGTAGCAGATCGTGCTGCCGACGAACGAGAACCCGCGCCGGCGCAGCTCCCGGCTCATCGCGTCCGACACCTCGCTGCGCGGGGGCACGTCGCCCAGGGAAGCGAAGGCGTGGATCTCGGGCTCCCCGCCGACGAACGACCAGAGTAGCCCGCTGAGCTCCTCGCCGCGCGCGCGCATGGCGAGGAGCGCTTGCGCGTTCTGACGTACCGACGCGACCTTGCGCCGGTTGCGTACGATGCCCGGGTCCGCGAGCCGCTCCTCGAGCTCCCCGTCCGTCAGCCGCGCGCACCGCGCGGGGTCGAAGCCGAGGAACGCGCGGCGATAGCCCTCACGCTTGTGCAGGATCGTCCGCCAGGAAAGGCCGGCCTGCGCGCCCTCGAGGCACAGAAGCTCGAAGAGCCCCTGTTCGCTGCGCAGCGGCACCCCCCACTCGCGGTCATGGTAGTCGACGTAGAGCGGATCGCCCTCGATCGCCCAACCGCAGCGCTGCAAGAGATCACCTCGGCGCGCCCTCTTCGCCCTGCGCAGCCCCCGTCCCTGCGCCCTTGGGAGTGACCGTCGGAACATATCGCCGGGTCGACCTCGATCGATCAGCCAGAAGGTGCCCCGCTCGGGCGGACTGCTTGCGCTGCTCGTCTGGGGGTAGATACTGCGCGAAATAGTCTCAACAGATCTTCACAGGTAGGTTCCGCCGCCGGAAGGAGACCGGGAAACCTGGTTCGCCCCGTGCACCAGGGGAACGGTACACCGCTCCCGGCCGGGCTCCAGAGAAGCAGCGCGGGTATACCCGTCTGACGGTGTCGCCCGCGAGGTCCCGCTGCGGCCCTATGGCTCGGGTGCCACAGGGAAACACCACGACGGGGCGGAGTACGAACAAGGAGAAGCTTATGTTGAGATTTGCGTAGGCTTTTCAGCGCGGCTGCTTCGAGTGGCTCAGCGCGACGCTCTCCGCGCGCAGCCGGAGCTTCGAGAGTACAGTCTCGGGCAAGTCGACGACGCGCGTGCGCCGTGAAGAAGGTCAGCCGGAAGTCGAC
>JAJYTE010000020.1 GCA_021793215.1 Bacillota bacterium | reverse complement strand
TCCTCCTACGAGGACTTCGAGTTCAACGTGCCGATCGCCACCGAGGGCGACGTCTACGCGCGGTACGCCGTGCGCCTGCAGGAGATGCAGGAGAGCCTGAAGATCATCCACCAGGCGGCGGACAACCTGCCCGAAGGCGACTGGCACGTCGACAACTGGAAGATCTACCCGCCGGACAAGGCGGACATCGGCCGCAACATGGAGGCCCTCATCTACCACTTCAAGCTGTTCACCGAAGGCATCCGCGTGCCGGCCGGCGAGACCTACACGGCCGTCGAGGGGCCGAAGGGCGAACTCGGCTACTACATCGTGGCGGACGGCACCGGCAAGCCGTACCGGGTGCGGGTCCGCGGACCCTCGTTCTACAACCTCGCGAGCCTGCCGCTGATGGTGAAAGATCGCATGCTCGCCGACGTCGTCGCGTCGATCGGCTCGATCGACATCGTGCTGGGGGAGGTGGACCGATGAACGCGGAACGCCTGGCGAAGGCGCGCGAGTTGCTCGAGGCCTTCCCGCAGAAGTCGTCTGCCCTCATCCCCATCCTTCACCTGGTCGAGGAAGAGTTCGGCTGGATCCCTGAGGAAGAGGTGGCGGTCGTCGCCGACCTGATGGGCTACACGCCGGCCTACGTCGAGTCGGTGCTCTCGTTCTACACGCTCTTCCACCGCCAGCCGACGGGCAAGTACCTCATCCAGGTCTGCCGCGGGCTCAGCTGCCAGGTGCGCGGCGCCGACGAACTGTCGAAGTTCCTCTACGAGGAACTCGGTGTCCAACGCAGCGGCACGACGGAGGACGGCATGTTCACCGTCGAGGCCGTCGAGTGCATCGCGCTGTGCAAGGACGCGCCGGCGGTGCAGATCAACCTCGAGTTCTACCCGGACATGACGCCGGAGAAGATGCAGGCCTTCCTCGACAAGGCCCGGCAGGAGGTGCCGAGCGATGCCTGAGACGCGGATCCTCTTCAAGCACATCGACGTTCCAGGCATCGACCGCATCGACGTCTACGAGCAGCACGGCGGCTACCAGTCGCTGCGCAAGGCGGTCCTTGACATGACGCCGGAGTCGGTCGCGCAGGAGGTCATGACCTCCAACCTGCGCGGCCGCGGCGGAGCAGGGTTCCCGACCGGACGCAAGTGGAGCTTCCTGCCGAAGGACGGGCGCACGCGCTACCTCGTCTGCAACGCCGACGAGTCGGAGCCGGGCACCTGCAAGGACCAGGAGCTCATCTACAAGAACCCGCACCTCCTGATCGAGGGGGTCGCCGCGAGCGCCTACGCGATCGGCGCGGAGGACGCGTTCATCTACCTGCGCGGCGAGTTCAAGGTCGGCTACGCCATCCTCGAGCGGGCGATCGCCGAGGCGCGCGCGAAGGGCTACGTCGGCGACGACGTGCTCGGCTCCGGGCGGCGCATCGAGATCACGCTCTACCTGGGCGCAGGTGCCTACATCTGCGGCGAGGAGACGGCGCTCCTGAACAGCCTCGAGGGCAAGCGCGGACAGCCGCGCCTCAAGCCGCCGTTCCCGGCTACGGCGGGCCTGTACGGCATGCCGACCGTCGTGAACAACGTCGAGACGCTGGCGGCCGTCGTGCCGATCCTCGAGATGGGCGGCGCAGAGTACTCCAAGCTCGGCAGCGAGAAGAGCGCCGGCACGAAGCTGTTCTCCGTCTCCGGCACGGTGCGCAACCCCGGCAACTTCGAGGTGGAGCTCAACAAGGTGACGCTGCGCGAGCTCGTCTACGACCTCGCGGGCGGCCCGCTCGAAGGACGCGAGATCAAGGGCATCATCCCGGGCGGTTCCTCCGTCCCGATCCTGACTCCCGACAAGTTCGACGTGGCGCTCGACTACGAGTCGCTGGCGGCGGCGGGCACGATGCTCGGCTCCGGCGGCGTGATCGTGCTCGACGACCACTCCTGCATCGTCAAGTCCACCCTGCGCCTGATGGAGTTCTACCGCCACGAGTCCTGCGGCTTCTGCACCCCGTGCCGCGAAGGCACCATGTGGCTCGACCAGGTGCTCGAGCGCATCGAGGCAGGGCTCGGACGGCCGGGAGACCTCGAGATGCTCGCTGACCTCTGCGTCAACATCGAGGGGCGGACGTTCTGCCCGCTCGGCGACGCCGCGATCGGCGTGCTCAAGTCGGGTCTCGAACTCTACCACGAGGAGTACCAGGCGCACATCGACCAGGGCTGCTGCCCGCTGGGGGAGGTAGTGCGTTGATCACCCTGACAGTCGACGACCGCGAAGTGCAGGTGCAGCCGGGGACGCTGATCATCGATGCCGCCAAAGCGGTCGGCATCGAGATCCCGGTCTTCTGCTACCACCCGCGCATGGATCCCGCGGCCGCTTGCCGCATGTGCCTCGTACGCGTCGAGAAGATGCCGAAGCTGATGCCTGCCTGCGCGACGCCCGTCTCGGAGGGCATGGTCGTACACACCGACACCGACGAGGTGCAGAAGGCGCACGCCGGCGTGCTCGAGTTCCTGCTGGCGAACCACCCGCTCGACTGTCCGATCTGCGACAAGGGCGGCGAGTGCGAACTGCAGGACAACTCGATCGCCTACGGACCGCGGGCCACGCGCTTCGCGGACTCCAAGCGCCACCTCGACAAGGCGCGCGCACTCGGCCCGATCGTCGAGCTCGACCAGGAGCGCTGCATCCAGTGCACCCGCTGCATCCGGTTCATGGACGAGGTCGCGGGCGACCCCGTGCTGACGGTCCATGACCGCGGAGGCCACGCCGTGATCGACACGGCGGAGAACCGCACGTTCGACTCGATCTTCTCCGGCAACACGATCGAGATCTGCCCGGTGGGCGCGCTCACCTCGCGTCCCTTCCGCTTCAAGGCCCGCCCGTGGGACCTCGACGAGGTGGACTCCGTCTGCCCGCACTGCCCGGTCGGCTGCAACATCAAGCTGTCGGTGCGGCACGGCGAAGTGAAGCGCATCCTCTCGCGCGACAGCGAGGAGATCGACTGGGGCTGGATCTGCGACCGCGGCCGCTTCGGCTACGGCTTCCTGAAGCATGGCGAACGCCTCGAGCAGCCGATGCTCCGCAAGGACGGCAAGCTCGCCCCCGTCTCGTGGGACGAGGCCGTGTCGGTGCTGCGCGAGCGGATGCAGGGAAACTCCGGTGCGTTGGGCGGCGGCCGCCACTCGCTCGAGGCCGCCTACCTCTTGCGCCGCTTCCTCGACCAGGTTGGGACGAAGAACGTCGACCACCGCGTGCTTCCGCTCTACAGCGCGATCGCGCCGGGCCCTGTGGGCCGGATCGACGACGTGAACGACGCGGACCTCTTGATCTCGCTCGACGTGGAGCTGCTCGAGGAGGCGCCGGTGCTGGCGCTGCGGATGCGGGAGTTCCAGCGGAAGCGGGGACTGCGCATCGTCAGCGTCTCGCCGCGCCGAGGGCTGCTCGACATGCCGCACCAGGAGGCCCAAACCCCCGACGTCGCCGCGACGCTGCGCGCGATCGCGCAGGGCGAGGGCGACATCGGCCAGGAGTTCCTCGCGGCGCAGAAGGTCCTGCTGCTCTGGAACGGAAGGTCCGAGGACGTCTTCTCCGCGATCGGTGCGGCGGTTGCCGCGCGCAGCGGCGAGACGGCGACGCTTGTGGCCGGATCGCTCGCGAACTCCTTCGGGGCGCAGGCGGCGGGCCTCCTGCCGAAGGACGGCGGCCTGGACGCGCGCGGCATGCTCGAAGCTGCAGCGGCTGGCCAGCTCGACGCGCTCCTGGTCATCGGCCACGACATCCTCTCCGAGTTCCCGGACGCGGAACTCGCCGCGCAGGCGATCGAGAAGGTTCCGTTCCTCGCCGTCGCCGGCACCGTGCCGAGCGAGACCACAGGGCGGGCCGACCTCGTGCTGCCGCTCGCGGCTTGGGCCGAGTCCGACGGGCACTTCGTCAACATGGAAGGCCGCGCCCAGCCCTACGCTGCGGGCTCCGACCGCAGCCCGCAACTCGTAGACGACTGGGAGCTGATGGCCCGACTTCTCGGCATCGCGCCCGACTACGAGGCGATCCTCGCCGAGGTGCAGTCGGCACTCGCGCCGCTGTTCGCGGCGGAGCGCCGCCAGGGCGCCGAGGCGCCTGAGGGCGGCTACCGTCCGGTGCCCGGCGCGGCGATCGCCGGCGCCAGCATCTACTACAAGGGCGTCACGCCGGATCCGTTCCTGAACTCGATCGTCCCGCAAACCCGCGTCGCCGTCGCCCCGGACGTGGCGGAGGCCGCCGGCGCGGCGGAGGACGACGAGGTGGAGGTCTCGGGGCTGCGCGCAGCGCTGCACGTCGATCCTGACCTGCCGCCGGGCGCCGTGCTCGTGCGCGCGGGCCAGGAAGGCGCGAACCATGCGCTCACGCGCGCAGCCGAAGTCCGCGCGCTCGCTAGGAGGTCGGAGTAGGATGGCGGCAGTGATCATCATCGTCATCAAGGGCCTGATCCTGGCGGTGCTCCTGCTGACCGCCTTTGGGGTCCTGACCTTGACGGAGCGCAAGGTGCTCGGGCGGTTCCAGTTCCGCCCGGGCCCGAACCGCGTCGGTCCCGGGGGCTCCTTCCAGTTCCTCGCCGACGGGCTGAAGCTTATGCTCAAGGAAGAGATCATCCCGAACGGTGCCGACCGCTTCGTCTTCCTGCTGGCGCCGACGATCTCGCTCGTCGCCGCCCTGTTCGCCTTCGCCGTCATCCCCTGGGGACCGCCGATCCACCTGTTCGGCCAGACGATCCCGATGGAGATCGGCGGACCGAACGTCGGCATCCTGTTCCTCTTCGCGATCACCTCGCTCGGCGTCTACGGCCTCATCCTCGGCGGCTGGTCGTCCCAGAACAAGTACAGCCTGCTGGGTGGCCTGCGCTCCTCGGCGCAGATCATCTCCTACGAACTCGCGATGGGCCTCTCGGTGGTCGGCGTGCTGATCGCTGCGGGGTCGGCGGACCTCAACAACATCGTGTCCGCGCAGACGAACCTGTGGTTCATCGTCCCGCAGATCATCGGGTTCCTCATCTACGTGGTCTGCATGGTCGCCGAGACGAACCGCGCGCCGTTCGACCTGCCGGAGGCGGAGAACGAACTCGTGGCGGGCTACCACACGGAGTACACGGGCATGAAGTTCGCGATGTTCTTCATGGCGGAGTACATCAACATGGTCACCGTCTCCAGCCTTGCGACGACGCTCTTCCTGGGCGGATGGCACGGCCCGTGGCTGCCGCCGGAGATCTGGTTCATCATCAAGGTCGCCGCGTTCATGTTCTTCTTCATCTGGCTGCGCGCGACGCTGCCCCGCCTGCGCTACGACCGCCTGATGGCGTTCGGCTGGAAGGTCCTCCTGCCGGTAGCGCTCGCGAACGCGCTCGCCACCGCCGTCTGGGTGTCCGTCGTCGCACGATAACCGGGCCGGGGAGTTACTCCCCGGCCCCTCAAAAGGGGGTCTTGGGTTGGTGAGCACCGTCGTCTTCTGGCTCGCGGCCGCCGTTGCGATCGTGGGCGCCGGTGGCGTCCTGCTTGCGAAGCACCCGGTGCACTCGGCACTGTCGCTCGTGCTGAACCTCGCGGCGCTGGGCGTTCTCTTCCTGCTGCTGCACGCGGAGTTTTTGGCCGTCGTTGAGATCCTGGTCTACGCCGGGGCGGTCATGGTCCTGTTCCTGTTCGTCGTCACGCTGCTGATGGCCGGAACCAAGACGCCGCGCGACGAGGGGCGGTTCCGCCTCGCCTACCAGTACCTGCTCGCAGGGCTCTTCGGGCTGATCCTCTTCGTCCTGGTCGCGCACGCGCTCGTCGGCGCCGACTGGATGAGCAGCCTCGCCGCGACGAACGCCGGCGGGAGCTTCGGCAGCATCGCGGCCTTCGGCACCGCGCTCTTCACCAAGTACCTCCTGCCGTTCGAACTCACGGCCGTGGTTCTGCTGGTCGCAGTCATCGGCGTCATCTTCCTGGGCCGCGAGCACGGCGCGACGCGCAAGTAAGGAGGGAGGATACAGCATGGTGCCGCTTTCGTACTATCTGATCCTCTCGGCCCTCCTGTTCTCGATCGGCACGGTCGGGGTGCTGGTGCGCCGGAACCCGCTGCAGATGTTCATGTCGATCGAACTGATGTGGAACGCGGTGAACCTCAGCTTCATCACCTTCGCACGGCAGTACACGAACATGGCGGGACACGTCTTCGTCTTCCTCGTGATCACGGTCGCTGCGGCCGAAGTCGCGATCGGCCTCGCCATCATCGTGGTCGTCTTCCGAACCCGCGAACACGCCGACGTTGACGAACTCAACGCGATGAAGGGGTAGGATATGCAAGACGCAATCGGGATCCTTCTCCTGCCGGCGCTGGGCAGCCTGATCGCGGCCGTCTTCGGACGCGCCCTGGGCCGCAAGGCCACATCCTACATCACCGTCGGGGCGATGGCGGCGGCGTTCCTCTGGACGGTGTCCGTCGTCTGGCGGCTCCTCGCCCTCCCGCCGGCGCAGCGCAGCTTCGACCCGGTGTACTGGCAGTGGATCCACGCCGGGGCGCTGCAGGTGCACTTCGGACTGCTGATCGATCCGCTCTCGGCGACGTTCCTGCTGATCGTGACGGGGATCGGGTTCCTGATCCACCTCTACTCGATCGGCTACATGGAAGGCGACCCGAACTTCCAGCGCTTCTTCTCGTACCTCAACCTCTTCGCGCTGGCGATGCTCCTGCTGGTCACGGCGGACAACTTCCTCTTCCTGCTGGTCGGCTGGGGAGGCGTGGGCGTCGCGTCGTACCTCTTGATCGGCTTCTGGCACACGCGGCCCTCCGCCGTCACGGCCGCGCGCAAGGCGCTCGTGCTGAACGTCGCGGGCGACGTGGGCATCATGCTGGCGCTCTTTATCCTGGTGATGACGCTCGGGCGCGTCAGCTACGCGGGTGTCTTCTCGCATGTCTCGTCGCTGACGAGCCTGCAGGTCGAGCTGGTGGCGTTCCTGCTCTACCTCGGCGCCGCGGCCAAGTCGGCGCAGTTCCCGCTGCACGTCTGGCTGCCGGACGCCATGGAGGGCCCGACGCCGGTGTCGGCCCTGATCCACGCAGCGACGATGGTCACCGCGGGCGTCTACCTCGTGGCGCGCGCCTACCCGATCTTCCACGCGGCGCCCGTCGCGGCGGAGTGGGTCGCCGGGATCGGCGCCTTCACGGCGCTATTCGCCGCGACGATCGCGATCGTCCAGAACGACATCAAGCGCGTCATCGCGTACTCCACCGTCTCCCAGCTCGGCTACATGTTCCTCGCCGTCGGGATCTCGGCGTACGCCGCTGGCATCTTCCACCTGACGATGCACGCCTTCTTCAAGGCGCTGCTCTTCCTGGGCGCCGGCTCCGTCATCCACGCCCTCTCGAACGAGCAGGACATGCGCAAGATGGGCGGCCTCAAGAAGTACATGCCGATCACCTACTGGACGTTCCTGATCGGCGCGGCAGCCAACGCGGGCGTGCCGCTGTTCTCCGGCTTCTTCTCGAAGGACGCGATCCTCGGCCAGGCGCTCGCGAGCGGGCACTTCTGGCTCTGGCTGGTCGGCGTCGTCGCGGCCTTCTTCTCGGCGCTCTACATCTTCCGCCTGTTCTTCCTCGTGTTCCACGGCAAGTACCGCGGGGACGCGCATCCCCACGAGTCGCCCCCGGTCATGACGGTGCCGCTGGTCGTGCTCTCCATCGGCGCGCTCTTGGGCGGCTACGTCGCCGTGCCGGGCGCCTGGAACCTCTTCGACCAATGGCTCCAGCCGGTCTTCTCCCGCTACCCCGGCGGCATCCTGCCGGCTGCTGCGGCGGCCCCGAACTGGGGCGCGATCGCCCTGACGAGCGTCATCGTGCTCGCGGCCGTCTACGTGGCCTGGCGCTACTTCGCCGGCGATGTGGTGCGCGAGGAGCTTCCTGCGGCCCTGCGCCCGATCCACAAGGTGCTCTACAACAAGTACTACATCGATGAACTCGGCCACGCGGTCTTCGTCTGGACCGTCGACCGGCTGGCCATCTTGGCCGACCTCTTCGACCGCGTCGTGGTCGACGGCATCGGGATGGGCATGGCCCGCCTCGTCTGGGGCTGGGGCGAAGCGCTGTCGCCGTACGAGAGCGGGTACATCCGGCGCTACGGCCTCGCCGTCCTGATCGGCGGCGTGTGCGTCGTCGCGTTCCTCACCCTGGTGCAGTAAGGAGGTGCTTCGATGCTAGACCTGCTGTTCTTCCTTCCGATCGCAGGCGCGATCCTGCTCTTCCTGCTGCCGCAGCGCGTCGCGCGCCCTGTCGCGTTCGCAGTGGCCCTCCTGACCCTCGTGGTCTCGTGCGTGCTGATCCCCTCGGCGTTCTCCGCAGGCGGCTCGTACGGCCTCCTTACGAGCGTCACCTGGGTGCAGGCCTGGGGTATCCACTGGGCGCTCGGTCTGGACGGCCTATCGCTCGTCTTGACGATCCTCACTACGCTCATCACGACGGTCGCGATCGCCTGGACGCCGTCGCGCGACCGGACCTACTACGTGCTCTTCCTGCTGCTCGAGGCGTTCAGCCTCGGGACGTTCCTCGCGGCGGACCTCTTCATGTTCTACGTCTTCTGGGAAGCGATGATCATCCCGGCCTACCTGCTGATCGCCGGCTACGGGGGCCAGCGGCGCGCCCGCGCGGCGCTGAAGTTTCTGATCTACTCGCTCGCACCGAGCCTCCTGATGCTGGTCGCGATCGTCGGGCTCGGCTACGAGGCCTTCCTGCAGCTCGGCCATTGGAGCTTCTCGCTCATGGCGCTGCGCCACCTCGTACTGCCGGTGGGCGTGCAGATGTGGGTCTTCGCCGGCTTCGCCGTCGCCTTCCTCGTCAAGATCCCGGTGTTCCCGTTCCACAGTTGGATGCCGGACGCCTACGCCGAGGCGCCGGCCCCGGTGACGGCGATGCTCTCGGCGGTGCTGTCGAAGACGGCGCTCTACGGGTTCCTGCGCATCGCGCTGCCGCTGATGCCTGTCGCGGCGCACCGCTTCGCGCCTGCGCTCGCGGTGCTGGCCCTGATCAGCATCCTCTACGGCGCCATCGTCGCCCTGGCGCAGCGGGACGGCAAGCTGGTGATCGGGTACTCCTCGCTCTCCCACCTCGGACTCGTGCTCCTGGGCATCGCGGCACTGAGCTACACCGGCCTCGAGGGTGCGGTGCTGCAGATGGTCAACCACGGCATCTACATCGCGGCCCTGTTCCTCCTGTTCGGCGTCGTCGAGGAGCGCCTCGGAACGCGCGACCTGCAGGGGATGGGCGGACTCGAGGCGCGCGGACCGATCCTCGCCGGGCTCTTCCTGGTCGCGGTCCTGACGGCGCTCGGGCTGCCGGGCCTGCAGGGCTTCGCCGGCGAGATCACGGTCCTGAGCGGCATCTACCTCGTCCACCCAGTCTGGGCATGGATCGCGGTCGTCTCGGTGATCCTGGCCGCGGCGTACTTCATCCGCCTGTTCCAGAAGGTCGCGCATGGAACGGCGCCGACTGAGGGGCACGAAGGCAAGCGCCCGGAGATCGGCGGGGTGCAGATCGCGCTCGTCGCGCCGCTCATCCTGCTCATGTTCGTGCTCGGCTTCTACCCGAATCCGGTACCGCGGGCCGTCTCTCGCCCGCTGAAGAGCGTGACGCAGACGGTAGGGGTGGCGACGACCCCGCGGCCGGCTGCGACGTCGGAGGTGGCAGGCAAGTGAACTTCCCAGTCATCAACCCGCTGAGCGTCCTCCCGGAGATCATCCTCCTCGCGACGTCCATCGTGGCGCTGTTCATCGCGCTGTTCCTGCCGGACCGGCGCGGGCACCAGCTGAACTACCTCGGACTCGTGGGCGTGCTCGCGGCGATCGCCGTGCTGCCCATGCTCTGGGCGAAGGTTGAGGTCGGGTTCGGCGGCGCGATCGTATCCGACCACTTCGCGCTCGCGATGGACGCCGCCATCTTGGTCTCGGCGCTGGCCGCCTTCCTGCTCGGCCTGCGGGAGGTCGAGCCCGGGGCGGACTACGTCGCCCTCGTACTCTGGGCGGCGCTCGGCATGATGGTCCTCACCTCGGCCGTCGAACTGCTCTCGATCTTCCTCGGGCTCGAGGTGCTCTCGCTGCCGCTCTACGTGCTCGCGGGCTTCCGGCGCGATCGCACGACGTCGAAGGAAGCCGCGATGAAGTACCTCCTGATGGGCGCCTTCTCCTCCGGCATCTTCCTCTACGGCCTCGCCTTCCTCTACGGAGCCACGGGCAAGGTGTCGCTCGCATCGATCCAGGCCGCGATCCTGCAGAACTTCACCTCGCACCCGCTCTTCCTCGAGATCGGTGCGGGGCTCGTCGCCGTCGGCCTCGCGTTCAAGCTGGCGCTCGTGCCCTTCCACCAGTGGGTGCCGGACGTCTACGAGGGCTCGCCGACGCCCGTGACGGCATTCATGTCGGTCGGGACGAAGGCGGCCGCGTTCGGAGCGCTCGTGCGCATCCTCACCGTGGCGCTGCCGGCAGGGATCGTGCACTGGCAGCCGTTGATCGCGTTCCTCGCCGTGCTGACGCTTCTCTTCGGCAACCTCGCCGCGCTGCGTCAGACGAACATGAAGCGGATGCTCGCGTACTCGGGCATCGCGCAGGCAGGGTACCTCGTGGTCGCGATCGCTGCGAACAGCCAGATGGGCGTCGGGGCCGGGATGTTCTACGTCGTCGCGTACGCCTTCATGAACATCGGCGCCTTCGCCGTCGTCGCAGCACTCTCGGGCCAGAACGAGGAGGGGGCCGAGATCGCGTCCTACCGCGGTCTCGCCTACCGCCGGCCGTGGCTCGCGGTGTCGATGACCGTGTTCCTCCTGGCGCTCGCCTCGATCCCGCCGCTCGTCGGCTTCCCAGGGAAGTTCTACATCCTGCGGGCCGCCGTCTCGAGCGGCGGCGTGCTGCTGGCGATCGCGATCGTCGTCGGCACGATGATCAGCCTCTACTACTACCTGCGGCCGGTGCTGCTGATGTTCACCCACAGCGAGGAGACGGAGTCGCCGTTCCCGGCGACGGCGCACTGGACGGCGCACGTCACGGTCGGCGTGATGCTCGCCGGGACGCTGGTGCTCGGGATCCTGCCGGGCCTACTGACCGGCCCGCTCCAGAACGCCGTGCACGCGATCTACGGGCTGTAGAAGAGGACCCGACGAAGAGCCGCCCTGGCAAGATGCTGCCGGGCGGCTCTTCGTCGTATCTGCCGACCATCGGGCGACGGCGGCGCGCGGGCTAGGCCGTCGGCGCTCCGATCCGCCGCTCCACCTCGTCGAGGCGGTCGAGGATCGCCTTCAGTCCGCCCTCCGTGTGGACGTCGAGGCGGTCGAGGATCGCCTCCGTGTCCTTGAAGGTGTTCTCGGCGCGCGCGTCCGCGGCGAGGCTCTGAACGTTCTGACCGACGATGATGACGGAGAGAAGCACGAGCTGCAGGAAGGTCTGCGCGATCCAGGCGACGATGCCCTCGCCGCCGGGCTTCAGGGCGGCAGGCAGCCCCATGAGCGCGAGCAGCGTGAAGAGGTAGGCGCACCACATCGTCCCGACGACGTTCGTGACGAACACGGCGATCTTGGCGTTGATGCCGTTCGCCTCGCGGAGTGCGGTCGCGAGCGAATGGAAGCTCGGATGCAGCGCTCTATGCAGGTGGTCCCGGGTCTTGGCGGGCCTCGTGTGGCTCATGGGATTCCTCCTCGATCTGCAAGGGGTGGTCCATGCGCGCGTGGGATCTCTTCCCGTCCACGGATTGCTCGATGCTCCTCCAAGTGGCATCGTTTGGACCAGTATAGCGTGCGTTCGGCAGCGCGAGCTGACGGCGTTCAGCGGCCCTACAGGCGCTCGCCCGTGCACCCATCGGGCGCCGGGCCGTCCCGTCTCCTTGGCGCGCCAGGGCGGCGCTCTCTTCCGAAGCCCCTCGACTACGGAGGTGGAATCGCATGGACGAGCAGATGCTGCGGAACACGGTGATGGAGACTCTCGGGGTGCAGGTCGAGGAGACGAGCGCCGACCGGGTCGTGATGCGCATGCCGATCACGGACGCGGCGCGCCAGCCGTTCGGCCTCCTGCACGGCGGCGTGTCGGTGGTGCTCGCGGAGTCGTGCGCGAGCATCGGCACCTGGATGAACATCGACCAGGAGACGCAGGCCGCCGTCGGCCTCGAGATCAACGCGAACCACATCCGCGCGAAGCGCGAAGGGGTCCTGACGGCCGTCGCGACGCCGCTGCACCGGGGCAGGACGACGATGGTCTGGGACATCCGGATCACGGACGAGGAGGAGCGGCTCGTCTGCGTCTCCCGCTGCACGGTCGCGATCGTCAACCGCAAGTCGCTCGCACCGCGGCCGGCCTAGTCCGGGGCCCCTCGCCGACGGGCAGTCGCGACGGCCAGCCGACCGGTGCCGCGGGCCATCAGCTGCCTAGACTCGCACGGCGCCCTACCAGGACGCGAACTCCAAGGCACCCGAGACTGGTGGCCGTCCACAAGGCGATGGCGACGCTGAGATCGGCGGAGAGGAGTTGTGTCGTGAACGCCGGGAAGAGCTGCAGCACGCAGCCAAGCGCCACGCTGAGCGCGGTGGCGGCGAGCACGACCCTGGGGTCCGCGGCGCGCGCCTTGCCTCTCAGGAGTACGCCGATGTGCCACATGTTCGCGGCCCAGAACGTGATGAAGACGACTGTCCACACGACGACGACCAGCACCCCGACCTGCGTGATCAGGAACGAGCTCACCTCGATGAGTTCGTAGACGAACACGGTTGGCCAGCGCAGTTCCCTGACCGGCCAAGTTCCCAAGGTGCCTACGGTCAGGGCGTAGAGCCAGATCAAGAGCGCCCACTGTGCCCACACGGAGATCCAGACTGCGCGCGGGACATGCCGGAACGGCGAATTGGTGCGGCGGACCAAAGTGAGCAGCAGGGGATAGGGAACCCAGAGGTACACCTCCCGAAGCATGGCGTTCACAACCGGCGCCAAGTGCAGAGGGATGACCGGCAGCGTCGCACTCGGCCAATGCAGGTTCCGTACGCCAACGGCCCCAATGGCGATGGTGAGGACTCCAGCGATCGTTGCCCAGAGCTGTGCCAGGCGGCCGAGCGTAGGTAGCCTGAGCGTTGCTGCCCAGGCGCCGACTCCTGCCGCGAAGACGATGAATATGGGCGCGGGTGTGCGGGGCGCCAACACCTCGCTGCTCAATGTACCGAAGAGTGAACCTACCGCTGCCATGTAGAGGATCAGGAGCACCGCGTACCACCAGGTCAGAAGCCGCCCCAGGAGGCCAAGTGCTGCGGAGAGCACGGTCCCAAGGTCACTGCCGCGCCATGGTCGCAGGAGGGCGTTCCAAAGGGCGAGGGCAGCCATCATCATCGGTCCGGCTGCTAGTACTGCCCAGCCTGCGGTCTGACCTCCGGCCTGGATCGTGGGCTGCGGCCAAAGGTAGATGCCGCCGGCGACGATGCCGATACCGGCGATCATGGCCGCCTGGGCCGGGGTGATGGTGTCCTCGGGACTCAATAGAGATACCCTGCTCGGACGACGCGGAACTGCACGTGGACGGCGACGTGCGCCGGCACGTCCGGCGCTGGGAACCCTCCATCGGTCCAACTGCGCCGCGTTGCGACGGCCAAGGGGTCAACCCTGTTGCGCTGCATCGCGTGGAGCGCCGCCATGCAGGAGGATGCTAGTTCGTCAGCGACACGCTGCTGCACCAGGGCGACTTGCGACGCAGTGTACGGACCACCTTCGTCGATCGTTCCCGTTCCGAGCACGTTCACCGCTATCTCGCCGTTCGACTGTGGGATGACCTGCGAGTGCAGCGATACGCGTCGGACGGTGAAACGCTCGGCGCCCGAGAACACGCTGACGCTGCCTTGCCCCAACCGATTGGCGAGGATCGCCCAGCCCTGCGTCTCCGAAGGGGTGAGCACCTGGATGCCGTTCGGACCCAACCAAGCGACGCGCTGCACCATCACGCGCCCCTGGGCCCTCGACGCGAGAGGCAGCACGGCTGTGCGACTTGGCAGAACGAGACTGTCCCACGCTTCCCAGATGCGAACCTCGGACGCCGGGGAATGGCAATCCCGGCACTTGAAGTAGGCGGCGAGGTACACCGTTGGCGCTGCCTCCTCCGGCATGGTCGTCGTGAGGAGCTCACTTGCGGTGGGTTCGCCGAACGTGACCCAGGCGCGGTGGGGAAAGGCAGACGTGCGGACGAGTGTCGTGAGAAGGCGCCGCACCATCTCGGCAGGCAGGCGCGGATTCAGCACGACAACCTGGCACAATCCGAGGAAAACCTTGCGATCGATGGCGCTCTGCACCGCATCGACCGCGTCGCCGAACGTAGCCCCACCGACGCTGAGAACGCTGAACTCCTGGCTGGTGTGAATCGAGGCCTCGCTGCTCGGAGTGAGCGTCGGATTCGGGAACATGAAGGTCCAGCGCCAACCGGCCCGGTCCGGATCCAGGCTGACGGCGAGGACGATGGCCTGCTCGTTGATGCTCAGCGGACCGCAGCCGGTCAGTAGGGTGAGGCAAAGGAGCAGAAACGCCGAAGCCGCGCGCACGCGCCTCATCGGTTCGGACGCCGGCCGGGGCGCCGAACGCCGGATCCCGCAAGGTGGAGCCAGTTCAGGTTGAGGGGCCGCAGCGCGGTGGGCCGCGCCTCGATCTGGCCGTACGGCAGCCGCACCCACGTGTCCCTCCAGTTGTCCCAGTGCGGCGGTACGATTGGTGCCAGGTACGGCACGCCGAACGACGACATGGACAGCAGCAGCGCGGAAACGGTGAAGCCGGTCGCGACGACGCCGAACAGTCCGAACACGGCGCCGGCGATGATCAGGGCGATGTCGAACAGGCGGACCGCGCCCACCATCTCGTATGCGGGCACGCTGAACAGACTGAGCGCGGTCACGGTGATGATGACGATGACCTGGTTGCTGACGAGGCCAGACTTCACGATGGCTGTGCCCACCACGATCGCACCCATCGTGCCCAGCGCCCCGGCCAGCGGTTTGGGCATGCGCAGCGCCGCCTCTCGGATGACCTCGATCATGAAGATCATGATCACAGCCTCGACGAACGGGCTGAACGGCAGGCCGGTATGGCTCCCCATGACGATCAGGAGCAACTGGTACGGCACGAGTTGTTGATCGACACTGGAGAACACGATGTACAAGGACGGCAGAAGGACCGATATCACGAAGCCGACCACTCGAACGATCCGGACGAAACTCGCGTCGTACCAGCCGGAGCTGTAGTCCATCGGCGTGCTGTAGAAGTCTCTGAACGTCGCCGGGGCGATGATGGCGAAGGGATCCCCATCCGTCAGGACCGCGACGCGCCCTTGTAGAAGCTGCCACTTCACGAAGCTGACGTGCTCTGTGTACCGCACGGTCGGAAAGATCGAACGAGGATGGTCACGGATCAAGGATCCCACCATGGTCGCGTTCAAGATGCCTACCGCCTCGATGCGCGACAGACGTTCGCGCATCATCTCGACGAACTGCGGGTTCGCGACGTTCGTCAGGTACGCGATCGCGCAGCGCTGCGTACCGATCGCGACGGGCGAAAAGCGCAGCGCCTGATCCGGCAATGTGCGTCGAAGCTGACCCATCTGCGTGCCAAGGGGTTCCGTGAACGCTTCCTGCGGGCCGACGATGGTCGCCTCGGTTTCCGGGCGGCCCACCGATCGCTGTGGCAACTTGCTGGTGTCGCACAGGAGCACCTCGACGTCGTTCGCCGTGAAGACGGCGGTGTACCCCATGGTGAGATGATGCAGGATCGTCTGCCAACGGCTGCTCCGTTTCACCTCTCCGACTTGGACGACCCCGTCGATCGCTCTTCCGGTACGGTCCATGGACAACGGACCGACCACGGCAGTGTCGACGAGCTGCGGGCTCACCAGCCCGTCGATGTAGTAGACCGTCATCGCCACGCCGTGGTTCGACGAAACGGGCCTGCGCACAACGTCTGGGCTATCGCCGAACGCGGTATGGATGCGGGCGTGCGCATGCGCGGAGTCTCCATCGTGCGTCGGCTGGAGGAGGTTCGCCAGCTGGGCGTCGATCGCGTCCCCGAGAGAAGCCATGGCACCAAGCAGTCCCAAAATGCCAGCTCTTGGCGTGGGTGGCACGCGACATCCCCTTTGCCGCTGATCCTGCCCCCGCGCATCTTGATCCATGCGAACTCGCCGCATGCGGCAAATGCGCATCTCCCCGCGGCGCCGCCCGTCCTTGGCCAGCACGCATAACGCGCCTGCTCCCTCGCATGGAATGGTCCGAGGGAGGGATGGCCGCGTTGGGCGGCTTTCTGCAAGGCGCGACGCTGCTCGCGCTCGGCGGGCTCCTCAGCCGCCTGCTCGGTCTCTACCGCTTGCTCCTGCCGACCCTCCTCGGCCCAGAGGGCGTCGGGCTCTACCACATGGCCTACCCGATCTACGCCGCCACCCTTGCGATCTCGACGGGTGGTCTGCCGGTCGCCATCTCGAAGATGGTCGCCGACGCCGCCGCGCGCGGGGCGCACCAAGAGGCGCGCCGCGTGCTTACCGTCGCGATGGTGCTGCTGACAAGCCTTGGCCTCCTGGGCGCCCTCGGGCTCTACCTCCTGTCGCCCTGGCTCGCGCAGCACGTCACGCGCGACGCGCGGGCGGCCCTCTCGATCGCGGCCGTAGCCCCCGCGGTGCTCCTGGTGGCCGGCATGTCGGCGATGCGCGGCTTCTACCAGGGCTACCAGGTCATGTGGCCCACGGCGCTCTCCCAGGTCGTCGAGCAGGTCGTGCGCGTCGGTGCGCTGGTCACGCTCGTCGTGGCGCTGCAGCCCCAGGGCATCACTGCCCAGGCGGCCGGTGCCGCCTCGGGTGCGAGCTTCGGCGCACTCGCCGGGTTCCTCGTGCTGCTCGCCGTCCGCGGCACGGTGCACCTGCCGCGCACAGGCGGCAAGGCCCCGAGCATGCGTCCCTTGCTGCGCACGCTGCTCGTGCTCGCCGTGCCGATCACCGTCGCGGGGCTCGGCGTACCGCTGATGCAGCTCGTGGACCTCGTGCTCGTTCCGGCCCGGCTCGCTGCGCTCGGTCTGGGGGAGCACGCGCGAACGGGGCTCTACGGCGAACTCTCTGGCTACGGCATGCCGCTCGTCGCCCTGCCCGGCATCATCTCGGGCGCGATCGCGGTGGCACTCGTGCCGACGGTCGCGGCATTCTCCGCCAGCGGCAACCGCTCAGGGGCGGCGCGCACCGTGCGCGAGGCGCTGCGCGCGACGTTGCTCTGGACGCTGCCGGCGGCGACGGGCCTCTACGTCCTCGCGACCCCTTTGACGAGGACGCTCTTCGGCAGCGGGTCGGCAGGCACGATCGTGCAGGCGCTCTCCCCGAGCGTCGTGCTGTTCGCCTTGGCGCAGGTCTCCGCGGCCGGGCTGCAGGGCGTTGGCGAAACGTGGCTGCCGCTGCGCAACCTAGGGTACGCGGCAGTCGCGAAGATCGCGCTCACGTGGGTGCTCGTCGGAACGATGGGCGTCTCCGGCGCCGGGCTCGGCACAGTGGGGGCGTACCTCATCTGGGCCGCGCTGAACGTCGTCGGCCTGCGCCGGCTGGGGCGCGTCTTCGCCATTGGCGATCAGGTCGTGCGTCCGCTCGCGGCGACCGCCGTGATGGCGATCGTGCTGTTCGCCCTGCCGATCGGCGAATCGCGCCTGAGGGCGATCCTCGCCGTCTTCGTAGGCCTGTGCGCCTACTTCGCCGGGCTTCTCGTCGCGGGAGGTCTGCGGGGAAGCGACCTGGAAGAGATTCCGATGCTCGGCCCGAGGCTGCGGCGCGGGCTCGAGTGGCTGGGACTGATCCGGAGGTGAATGCGATTGCGGGTGATCGGCGTTGGAGACGGGCAGAGGATCGCATCAGCCCTTCGCGGCGAGCGCCTGCGCTGCGGCCCCGGCGTCGCGGGGGCCCTCGGGATCGTCGCTGAGGAGGAGTTCCCTTCGGGCGACGCGGATGTGCTCCTGCTGTTCGGCGGGCCGGAGGCCTCCGATCCCTGGCTAGAGAGGGCGATCGCAGAGGGCGCCGAGGTGGAGTGGTGTGCGCCGCTCGCCGTCCTGCTCGGTCTCCCCTCCGCCACCTTGAGCCGGCACGCGGGCAGCGACGCGCCCTGGCCCGCGGCGCAGGGCGTACTGCTCTACGGGCAGGGAGTGGACGAGCTGCCGGGGCCCTTGGAGGAGGCGCCCCCGGGCATCCTCTTCCGCGCCGGCACGCGGCAGGAGGCGCCAGTGCCAGAGCTTTGGGCGCGCCGCACCGCGCAGGATTTCCTCTACGTACCGCCGCTCGGCGGGGATGCCGCGCTGCGCTTCGTCGGCGCGCAGGCGATCATGGCCAGGCTGAGGGCTCCAGGCGGATGCCCCTGGGACCGCGAGCAGACGCACATGTCGCTTCTGCCGTACCTCCTTGAGGAGGCCGCCGAGGCGTACGACGCCCTGCAGGATGGAAATGTGCATGAAGCGGTGGAAGAACTGGGAGACTTGCTTCTGCAAGTGCTGTTCCACGCGGAACTCGGCCAGGAGGCAGGTGCGTACGACGTCGGCGCGATCGCGGAGGCGCTGCGCCGAAAGCTGCGACGCCGCCACCCGCACGTCTTCGGCGACGAGCACTACGCGAGCGCGGCGGACTTCCTGCCGCGTTGGGACGAGCTGAAGGCCGAGGAGGGGCTCGAGCGCCTGAGCGAACTCTCCGGCATACCGCGCGCTCTCTCGTCCCTGGCCGCGTTCCAGAAAGCGGTGGAGCGGCTGCGAAGGCTCGGCGTCGAGCCGATTGCGGACGGCGGAATCGGCGCGGAACTTGCGCGGCGCATCCTCCGCGGCGAGGACCTCGAAGCCGCGGTGCGGGCCGAACTCGCGGATCTAAGGCGCACATGCGCCAACGCGGAGGGAATTCTCGGCAGGAAACTGTCGGAAGCGACGCGAAACGACATCCAGAACGCCTGGAACGAGGCAAAAATGGCCCAGTGAAGCCACATTAGCAGGAGAGCTGGGCAGATTGCCGAATCCTAGGCGTCGACAATCCGGCAAAGGGAGGGGTACCTACGAACAAGACCGAACTGGTCGCGAAGGTAGCCGACCGCGCGGGCCTCAGCAAGAAGGACGCGGAGAAGGCGGTTACCGCGTTCGTGGACTCGGTCGAAGAAGCCCTCAAGGGCGGCGACAAGGTTTCCCTGGTTGGCTTCGGTACCTTCGAGGTTCGTTCGCGCGCTGCGCGCAAGGGCCTGAACCCGCAGACGAAGAAGGAGATCAGCATCCCGGCGAGCCGGGTCCCGGCCTTCAAGGCGGGGAAGCAGCTCAAGGACTCCGTCGCGAAGTAATCGCGTTGCGGAAGGGGCCGGGTCTTCCCGGCCCCTTCCGCGTTTAAGGAGAACGGTCGATGCGCCTCGACAAGTGGCTGAAGGTCTCACGGCTCGTGAAGCGCCGCACGCTGGCGCATGACGCCGCCGAGGCGGGACGCGTCCAGATCGGTTCGAAGGCGGCGAAGCCGGCGAGCGACGTGCGGGTCGGCGACCTCCTCGAGATCGACCTCGGGGGCAGAATCACGCGCCTGAGGGTGCTCGCGACTCCGGAGCACGTGTCGGCTCAGGGAGCGAAGGAACTGTACGAGATCATCTCCCAGGAGGAGAAGGGCTAGGCTTTGTCGGTCCACGGCTGCGGCCGTGCAGGCATGATCGGCGGCGCGGCGGACGAGCCTACTCCCAAGGGAGGCTCGTCATGCGCGACATGTTCATGCGCTGGCGCTACCAGATCATCGGCGGCGCCGCGCTCCTCTTGCTGATCGTCGTCGGGCTCTCGGTGCGCAGCGCGCGCGCGCCGAACGCGGCGCGAGGGTTGCCGAGGTCGGCTTGGTCGCTGTTCTGGCACCCGATGGTGATGGGGTTCTACGAGAACGGCGGCGGCGGCGGCGACCCGAGTTCATGGCCGTCCCTTCGCCAGCACAGCAAAGAGATCCAGATCGTCAGCCCGTACTGGTACCGGATCAACGCCTCCGGCTCTCTCACCGCGGACAACACCGACCCGCACATCACGCGCTTCTCCCACCAGCGCGACATGCGGATCTGGCCGCTCTTTGGGAACTCCGGCACCAACCCGATGCACTCCTCGTCGGCGCGACTCGCGATGACCAGCGCGATCGTCGACCTCGTGCAGAAGCACAACTTCGATGGCGCCTTCGTCGACTTCGAACTCCTCGCTCCGTCTTCGCGCGACGACCTGTCGACGTTCCTTCACGACCTCAGCGGACGCCTGCACAAGCTGGGCAAGGGCGTCGGCGTCGCCGTGTTCCCGAAGGTGGGAATCACGACCGACGTCTCATACCCCTACGACTACCCGGCGCTGGGCGGGGAGACGGACGCGGTCGTGGTGATGGCCTATGACCACCACTACGACGGCGGGCCGCCGGGAGCCGTCGCCCCGCTGCCGTGGGTGAAGCAGAACCTCCAGTTCGCGCTCCAGCACATTCCGAAAGCGCGCATCTACCTGGGCGTCGCCGGCTACGGCTACGACTGGTCGGGCGGCTCGGCTACGACCGTGTCGACGCTGCAGGCCCAGGCGCTTCTGAAGAAGTACGGCATCCGGCCGACCTGGGACACCACGGCGCAGGAGTACCACTTCTCGTACCAGGACAACGGGAGCCACGAGGTCTGGTACGAGGATCCGCGCTCCTTCGCCACCAAGCTGAGCCTTGCGCGCCGCAACCACATCGGCGGCATCGCGCTCTGGCGGCTCGGCTACGAGGCCCCGGACTTCTGGACGAAGCTCACCCATCGCCTGATCTGAGTGGAAGTTCCTAGCCCAGTGGGCCGAGCGTGAAGAGGACCGCACCGACGACGATCAGGCCCGTGCCGAGCAAAAGGCGCCGAGAAGGAATCTCGCGCAGGAAGAAGTAGCCGGCGAGCGCGGCGAGCAGCGGCGCGGACTGGCGCAGCGCCAGGAGGGGTGCCGCAGGGCCCAAGCGGTACGCGAGCAGCATCAAGAGGTACGAGGCGATGCTCACGACACCGAAGCCGAGCCCCCTCGCGTCGCCCTGGGCGCGGGAGCCGCGCAGGGCGAGGGGGCTCACCAGAAGCCCCGCGCCGAGGTATAGGAGCGCGACGTAGGCGATCGGCGGCGCGATGCGCACGGCATGGCTGTCGACCAGGGTGTACCCGGCGATCAGGAAGCCGATCAGCGCGACGCGCCAGAGCGCCTGCGGCTGGCCGAACGAGCCGGCGCCGACGAGCGATCCCGCGACGACCAGGAGGAGGCCGCCCCAGGCGAGCGGGCCGAGCTGCTGGCCGAAGAGTGCGAGCGCCAGGGCCGCCGTCGCGACGACGCCCAGGGCGCGTGAGAGACTGTAGGCCCAGGCAAGCTCGGAATGCCGGTAGGCTGCGGCCAGGGTCGTGAAGTAGAAGGCATGCAGGAGGCAGGTCGCTGCGAGCCACGGCCAGACCGTTTGGAGCTGCAGCCCGCCCAGCGAGGGGATGGCGGCGATCAGCCCCGCAAGGCCTCCGCCGACCATGATCAGCCACATGTAGCGCAGCCTGCCGGCCTGCGCGCGCGCGGCCGCGTTCCAGGCGACGTGCAGCGCGGCCGAGGAGAGCACGAGCGCGAGCACGCCCGGCGCCACCAGACCTCCCCGCTTCCTAGAGGCGGATCTGGGCGGACATGGCGCCGGTGCGAAGCGGCGCGATGACGCCGCGCACGAACTCCTGGTGCAGGGGATGGGCGATGTACCGGGCGAAGGCCGCCTCGTCCGCGGCGTCGAGGATGACGGCGTAGTCCGCGCCCAGGGCCGAACTGCCGGGAAGCTTCAGCGCGGCGCCATGCTGCAGCGCCGCGATCTCCGGGATGTCGCGCGCGAGGGAGTCGAAGCCCGCCGAGAGCGCGGCGAGCTCCTGCGCCGTCGCGTCCTGCCGCAGCGTCATCAGCAGAATGTGCCGTACCACCGTGATCAGCTCCATGTGTGCCGCGTGCGGCCGCGCGCGGCCGCCAGTGCCAAGACATTCGTCGCGCCGCCGCCGCCCTCCTTGGCACGTAGCCTCCGCCATGCGCATAGCATTGGGAAACGGAGGTGGCGCCGTGCCTGAGGCACCCAAGCATCACCACGGGCTCGAGCTGGTAGACCGCAACCTGCTGACGATGACCGGAGTAGCCAAGGTCGAGACGTTTGACGACCGCGAGATCGTGCTGCATACCCAACTCGGGCTGCTCACGGTGCGCGGCGAGAGCCTGCACATCAGGCACCTCGATCTCGAGCAGGGCGACCTCGTCCTGGACGGAGAGGTCGGTGCGCTGCTCTACGTCGCGGAGAGTCGGCGCAAGGGAAGCTGGCGGAGGCTGCTCAAGTGATCGACCTGCCGCTGCTGGAGCAGGCCGACCGACTGCTGTTCGCCGCGCTCGTGGGGATGTGCGTCGTGCCGGCCTGGCACGCCGTCTCGCTCCTCGGCCAAAGGCGCGGCCTTTGGCGCAGCCTCGGGGAAGCGGTGCTGCTCCTCGCGCTGAGCGCGCTTGCGGGCACGGCGCTCCTCGTGGGCACCGTGGGCGATCTGCGGGCCTACGTGTTCGTCGGGCTGATCGCCGGACTCGGCGCGTCGCTCGCGCTGCTCGGCTTGCTTCGCACACCCTGGCAGGAGTCTCGGCGGCGACGTAGAACCTAGCCTACCGACAAGATATCCACAAAATGTGGACAAACAGTGGACAATTCTCGGAGGGGGAGCCGTGCACATCGAGATCCGGGGAGCGGAGCGGCTCAGCTTCCGGGAGCGCCAGGCCGTCGCACTGAAGGAGACGGGCGTGCGGCAGGAGGCGATCGCTCGACAGCTGCAACTCAGCGAGTCGAGCGTCCAAACGCTCTTGCACCGCGCGAAGCAGAAGGGCTACCAGGTCGTGATCGTGATCGACGGCGACCCGCTCGCCCTGTCCGTGAGAGAGGAGGACGACGAGATTGACGAAGGCAGTTGACGCGATCGGGCTCGCAGCGCTGCGCTCGCCCATCCCAGTGCGGGATTCCCCGCGCTCGCCGTCGCGTCCACCGGCCCGCAGGCGCAAGCGCCTGAAGCTTCGGTTCGGGCGCATGATGTTCGCCGGCGTCGTCATCTACCTGATCGGCGCCGGCGCCGTCGGGGAGTTGCAACTCCTCAAGGTGCAGCAGGATACCCATGTCGTCACGACGCAGCTCTCGCAGGTACAGCAGCACAACCGCTCTCTAGAGCGGCAAGCCACCTACCTGCGGTCGACGGCGGGTCAGGCGGCCGCCGTACGCAGCCAACTGCACTACGCGCCGAGCGGAACCACGCCGATCATCGTCAAGACATCGCCCTAGCGCTTGACGCCCCTCGGCAATCCCCGCTAGAATCGCTACCAGAGGTAGTGGCGAATGCGACTGCCAACATGGGAAAGCGGGGAGAATTTGGCGGACACAGAGATCGTGGTCGGGGCGGTAGTCGAGGGCGTGGTGACTGGCATCACGCGCTTTGGTGCGTTCGTGCTGCTGCCTTCCGGCAAGACCGGGCTTGTTCACATCTCGGAGGTCGCGGACGCGTACGTGAACGACATCAAGGACTTCCTCAAGGAGCAGGACAAGGTCAAGGTCAAGATCCTCTCCTTCGACGGCAACCAGAAGATCGGGCTCTCGATCCGCCAAGCGCAACCTGGCGCAGCCGCAGGCCCGCGTCGCAGCGAGGGGGGCCGCCCGTCGTTCGGGAATCGGCGCAGTCCTGGGCGTCCACAGAACTTCGAGGACAAGCTCGCGCGGTTCATGAAGGACAGTGAGGACAAGCAGGCGGACCTGCGCAAACACCACGATACGCACCGCGGTGGCAAGGGCCGGGCATTATAGATTTCGCGGGCGCCGGGCGACCGGCGCCCGCAGTTTTTTCGCGAGGGAGGCGGGACCGACGCGCACGCTTGCCGTAACGCAGTCGGCGCTGCCGGTTACGCACCACGGGAGCGCGGACTTCACGCTCTCCCCGATCCTGCGCGGCGCCCACGACCTGCACACCGCATGGATCCACCTGGCGCCCGGCGGCGTGATCGGTCGGCATGAGGCGTCGTCGGAGCAGCTCCTGCTGATCACCTCCGGGGACGCGGAGGTGTCCGGTGCCGACGGCCAGCCAAAGCGCCGATCGCCCGGGGAGGCAGCGCTCTTCTTGGCGGGCGAGCTGCACGAGACGCGGTCCGCGCAGGGCATGGACGCTGTCGTCATCGAAGGGGCCGGGCTCGTGGCCGCGCTGCGGTAGCTTCGCGCCGCGAGACGGCGCGTTGCCTGCCGGCCCCGGGCATGCTACGATGTGCACGAACCTGTGCACAAGTTTTAGGAGGATGCGCGTGGAGCGTTTCGCGTTCGTGCTGCACCCCCTGCACTTCGAGGACTTCACACGACAGTACCCGTTGCTGCGGTTCGCGCCGGAACGGCTGGTGGAGAGCGGCTTCAGCCACCTGCCGCCGTTCAAGGTCTCCCACATCACCGGTGTGCGCTCGAAGACCGGCGCGGAGGCCGAGGGCTGGTTCATCGTGATGCCGGTCTCGGCGCGGCTGATGCTCGAGCTCTCTTTCCGCGAGGTGCTGCTGCCGAAGCTCATTCGCGCGGGAAAGATCGCGCAGGAGCTCGGTGCCGGCATCGTCGGCCTCGGCGCCTTCACCAAGGTGGTCGGCGACCGCGGCGTCTCGGTGGCGAAGGCGCTCGACATCCCCGTGACGACCGGCAACTCCTACACGTCTGCGTCCGCGGTCGACGGGGTGCTGCTCGGCGCGGAGCGGATGGGCATCTCGCCCGCCGACTCCACGGCCGTCGTCGTCGGCGCCACCGGCGCGATCGGTCGCGCGGTTTCCGCCGCGCTGGCTGGCGACGTGCGCCGCCTCGTGCTGGTCGGCCGGCAGACGCGCAAGCTGCAGGATGTGGCCCGCAACGTGCAGGACCTCGGAACGCGCACCGAGGTGGAGATCTCTACAGACGCGCGCGCTGCTTCGGGGCGCGCTGACATCGTGCTGACCGTCTCCTCCGCGACGGGCGTCCTGCTCGAACCGGCGGACCTTCGGCCCGGCGCCGTCGTCTGCGATGTGGCACGCCCGCGAAATGTCTCCGAGAAGGTTTACGAGCAGCGCCGCGACGTCCTGGTGATCGACGGCGGCGTGATCGCGGTGCCGGGGGACGTGGACTTCCGCTTCAACTTCGGCTTCCCGCCCGGATACGCCGAGGCGTGCATCGCCGAGACGATGATCCTTGCGCTCGAGCGCCGCTACGAGTGCTACACGCTCGGACTCGACATCCGTCCCGAGCGCGTGCGCGAGATCCGGACGTTCGCGAAGAAGCACGGCTTCTCGGTCGCGGGCTTTCGCCGCTTCGAGCGGTCGATCCCGGAGGAAGAGGTGGAGGAGATCCGCCGCGCAGCGCGCGGCGCCTCCAGCCGAAGCACCACGAGTGCCTGAGCTTTCGCAGTCCATGGTGGGAGGGAACGCTGTGCGCCGGGAGATGCGGCATCTCGCGATCTACCGCGGAAAGATGGGCGACCTGGGCCCATCGGGCATCCGTATGCCCAGTTGCGCCGCGTGCCGCCCGCCCCGTCGATTCATCCCCTGAGATGGGATGAGAAGGGCCGGGTGCGCATGCGGCGCGCCCGGCCCTTCTCATGTTCGTCCAGGAGGTATCCCTGTGCTCGTCTACTACACATACCTGGCGCTAAGTGGCGCGCGTGCAACCTCCGGCATCTGGATCCTCTACCTGCTCGGCCGTGGGCTGCCGCTCTGGGAGATCGGACTCCTCGAATCCGCGTTCCACGTGACCGTCCTCTTGGGCGAGGTGCCCACGGGCTACTTCGCGGACCGCGTCGGCCACCGCTGGAGCCTCGCGCTCGGCGCGCTCTGCGGCGTAGGGAGCAACCTTCTGTTCCTTGCGGCCACCGCCCCTACGGCATTCCTCGCCGCGTTCGTCCTCTCGGCGCTCTCGTGGGTCCTGCCGAGCGGCGCGGACAGAGCGGTCCTCTACGGGATGACTTCGGATGCCGCCGAGTACCCACGGCGCGCGGCGAAGGCGGGCGCCGTGAGGTCCCTGGCGAGCGCTGCGGGACTCTTGCTCGGGGGTGGTGCGGCGGCGGTCTGGGGGCTCGGCATGGCCTACGACGTCGAGGCAGGCGCCCTGGGCTTCGCGCTAATCGTCTCGCTCCTCCTGCCGACCGTCCCGCGCACGCACGATGCGTCGGCCGAGCCAGTGCCCTGGCGTGAGGTCCTCGCCGCCGCGCGCGCACTCCTGCGCCCGATCGCTTCCGGCTCGCTCGTCTTCGCCGCGATGAACCTCGCTTCGCTGCTGCTGCAGCCGCTACTGGCCGCGCGCGGCGCGGCAGCATCCCTTGTGGCGTGGTCGAGGGGCGCATCGGAGCTGATGCTCGCCCTCGGCAGCCTCCTTGCGGGCAGGCTCCAGGGATCTCTGACGCGCCGCCGCTTCGCGCAGGCGCTGCCGGTGGGTCTCGCGGCGCTCTACGCGCTGGTCGGTCGGTCGTCGCTCTGGCCTGCCATCGGCTTGCAGCAACTGGAGAGCGCCGCGGGTGGTGCCTACGAGGCAGCGCTCGACGCGGAGCAGATGCCGCTCTTCCCGCCGCGTCTGCGCGCGACGCTCTTCTCTCTGCAGAGCGCACTGCAGAGTGCGATGGTGGCCGTGCTGTTCCCGGTCTTTGGGTGGGTCTTGGGCAGCGTGCACTACGGCGGCGTGTTCCTCGCGATCGCTGCGCTGGCGGCCGCAGGTGCACTGCTTTGGCACCGCTCCGGGAGAAGGCATGGCGATGCGGTGGCCGACCTGGCGGGAGAGGTCACGGGGACGAAGTAGCCGCCGCGGTCAGGCTGTGTGCCCCGCCGCTTCCTCCGGCACGAACCGGCGGACCGGCTCGGCCGGTCGAGCGACGCGGTGCGGCGATCATCGGCCGCACGCTCTACGCAATGGTCTCGCTGAACCGGACCCGCGCGACTCGGCTGCGATCGTGCTCTGGTTCGCACCCCGCCCGGATGCCGCTTGTCAGTTGGGCCCGGACGTGGGGTTGTCTTTCTGCGCCTCGCGCGCGTAACGGCGGATCAGGATGGGCTGGTAGAGTTCCATCACGACGAATGCCACGACGAACACGGCCGAGAGCGGGGCGGTGAGGGGTACCCAGACGCCGCGCACGAACATCACGGCGGCGGCGGCGCCGAAGATAAGCACCACGTACGTCCAGTAGCCCAGTCGTACTACGCGCATGCGCTGCGACTCGGGGAGATCTGAGAGGGAAGCCATGCGGATCCTCCTTTCAGTTCGGGCCGGGACCCTTGAGCGCCCGCAGGAAGCGCACGATGTGGCCGTTCGTCTCCTCACCGAGCTCGTAGTGGAAGAGGTGCGCGGCGCGCTCGCCGCGCAGGAGCTGGAACTCCGCCTGCGGCAGTGCCTGGGCGACCTCCGCGCCGTACTCCGGTGGCGTCATCAGGTCGTGCTCGCCGGCGATGACCAGCGCGGGGATGTCGAGGCCCCGCAGGCGATCGAGGCGATCCGGGTCGCGCACGAGGGAGAGGTAGTGGCGCATCGTCTCGTCCTCGACGGCCCTGCTCGCGCGCAGCCCGAGCGCGCCGCTGCCATCGTGCAGCGCGTTGACGAAGGGTCGGCTCGCCATGAAGTAGGCGAGGAGCTCCGTACGCTCCTCGAAGCCCAACCCGGCGACCGTCTCGACGATGCGCCCGCGCAGCGCGAGGAAGGGGTCCTCCCGTCCCCAGGTTGCGAGCAGCACGATGGAGCGCGCTCGTTCCGGGTGGCGCAGCGCCATCTCCTGCGCGAGGGCGGATCCCAGGGAGTGGCCAACGAGGTGGCATCGCGCGACGTCGAGGGCGTCGAGCGCAGAGAAGGCGTAGTCGGCGAGGGCGCCCAGGTCCTCGGGCAGGGGCAGGTCGTGCGACATCCCGAGTCCTGGGTAGTCGAGAGAGAGCGCGCGCAGGCCGGCAGCCTGCAGCGCGCGGCCCTGCAGGCCAAGCGCCATGCGGTCCGCGCCGGAGCCGGGCAGCAGCAGCGCGACGTCGGGCCCGGCGCCGAACTCCTGCACGCTGGCTGCGGCGCCGGAGGAGAGGCGCGGGCGCAGGAGAGTGCTCACGAGAGGAACTCCACCTCCTGGCCGACGCCCGCGGCGCGTGCCTTCTCCAGAAGGACCGCCCCCGCGGCGACGTCGAGCGCGGCGATGCCCTGCGAGAGGAAGAGGGTGATATCCTGGTCGTTCTGCCGTCCGGGCCGCCTGCCCGTCTGGATCTCGCCGAGCTCTGGCAGGTCCGCGAGATGGAGCCGGCCCCTCTCCAGCAGCGGGATGACGTCTCCCGCCTCGATCTCGGCGGTAGCGCGCGAGTCCACGGCGACCACAGAGGCGCGCAGGACCGCCTCGTCGTCGACCTCCCGGTCGTGGGCGCGGTTCGAGCCGGCCGCGTTGATGTGCTGGCCAGGGCTGAGGTCCTTGCCGAATACGACCGTTTCTTTCGCGCCGGTGATCGCGACGACGATGTCCTGGCCCACGACGCAGTCGCGCGGGTCGTCGGCGGGCACCACGTCGACCCCGGTTCGCTCCGCCATCCTGCGGCAGAACTCCTCCAGCCGGTCACGGCGGCGGGCGTAGACGACCGCCCGCTCGAGCGGGCGGACGCGGGCGATCGCGGCGAACTGCGTCTCGGCCTGGTGGCCCGCGCCGATCATGCCGAGGTGCGTTGCGTCCTTCCTGGCCATCAGGTCCGTGGCGACGGCGGAGATGGCGCCGGTGCGAATCTGCCCCAGCGCGTCTCCCTCGATCAGCGCAAGAAGCTTCGCGCTCCGTTCGTCCCAGATGGTGACGAGGAAGCGTACGCCGCCGGTCTTCGAGGCAACGTAGACCTTGCCGCCGATCAGGTGTCTTGCGGGGTGGTTTGCGAACATGCCCGAGAGCACTGCCTCCTCGCCCACCACGCGGCGGCGCGGCTGCTCGGACAGGGTTCCCTGCCCCTGCGCCGTCAGCACCTCGCGGACGGCGGCGATCGCGTCGTCGATCGTGAGGAGTGCGCGAACCTCGGATTCGCGAATCAGGAGCGCCACTTGTCATACCCCCTGGAAGACATCCTAGCACTGCGGCGCCGCGGCGGGGCCCGTCCCTATCGTGCTCCGGACGGATCGGCTACAATGACAGCCAACAATCTGCGGACGGGGCGGTGGACGGGCTTGCGCATCGGCGTGCTCGGACTCGGAACGGTCGGGCAACAGGTCGTCGAGGTACTGGACCACGAGCGTGAGCTGTTCGCGGCGCGCCTCGGCGAGGACATCGAGGTCGCGTGCATCCTCGTCCGCGATACGGACAAGCCGCGGCCCGAGGTCCTGCGTGGGCGGCTGACCTGCGATCCCGAGGACATCCTCGAGGACGAGGGGATCGAGGTTGTCGTCGAGTTGATGGGGGGCTTCGAGCCGGCCCACCGCTACATCGCCGAGGCGATCCGTCGCGGCAAGACGGTTGTGACGGCGAATAAAGAAGTGATCGCGCGGGCCGGCCCCGAGCTCTCGGCCGCGGGCTTGCGCTCCGGCGCGGACCTTCTCTTCGAGGCCGCCGTCGCCGGCGGCATCCCGATCATCCGCTCGCTGCAGGAGTCCCTTGCCGGCAACCGGCTGCAGGCGATCCATGGCATCGTCAACGGCACGACGAACTTCATCCTCAGCCGGATGCATCAGGATGGCAGCTCGTTGGAAGAAGCCCTTCGGGAGGCGCAGGGTCGCGGCTACGCGGAGGCGGACCCTTCCGACGACCTCGATGCCGTCGACTCCGCGCGCAAGATCTCCATCCTCGCGAGCCTGGCGTTCGGCGGCTGGGTCGACGTCGAGCGCGTCGACCGCATCGGGATCCGCGCGATCAGCGCGCTCGATGTGCGCGAGGCGAAGAGCCTCGGTGCGGTGATCAAGCTGATCGCGAGAGCGGAGGCGACGCCGGAGGGGCTCGCCCTCGGCGTCTCGCCGACGCTGATCCCGCAAACCCACCCCCTTGCGGATGTCTCTGGTGCGCAGAACGCCGTGTACGTGCGCGGGGAGCCGATCGGTGAGCTGCTGTTCGAGGGGCCCGGAGCCGGCGGCCCCGCCACGAGTTCCGCCGTGATCGGGGACATCCTCGACGCGGCGAGGGCACGGCGCGTCGGCGGGCGCAGCATCGCCCTGCCGCACGAGCCGGCCGCGCTCGTGCCGCTCGAGGCGCACGAACATGCCTACTACCTGCGCCTGAGGGTGCGCGAGGAGGCGGGAGTTCTCGCTGCGGTGGCGCAGGCATTCGCGCGCGCGGGCGTAAGCCTCGGCTCCGTGCACCAGCCTCCGAGCGGTGACTCGGAGGCGATGATCTCGCTCGTCACGCGGCCCGCGCAGCGGGGACAGCTGGAGCGCGTGCGGGAGATCCTGCGCGCGGAACGCGCGGTCGTCCGCGAGGAGAGCTGCATCCTGGCGGAGATCGACGGCGCGCACGGATACGAGCGCTAGGCAGGCGACGGTTCAGCCGCAGGCGAAGTGGCATGAGGCACGATCGACACAGCAGTGCAAGGAAGGTATCGCCTTGAAACGCTACGCCCAGATCGCTGTGGACCAGATCGCAACCTTTCCGCCGCCCGGAGCGCGTGGGCCGCAGATGCCGCAGTTCCTCGAGGACGGCTCGCAGGTCATCTACCTCTTACCGCGCGAAGGCACGACGACCTTGGAGCTGTGGAGTTTCGACGTGGGGTCCGGACAGGCGAGCTGGCTCGCGACGGCACCTGGCGAGGGCGACACCTATTCGCTCGCGGAGGAGCTGCGCCGGGAACGCACGCGCCAGGTGTGGGGAGGCATTACGTCCTTCCAGGTGTTCGGCCAGGCGATCCTCGTGCCGCATGCGGGCAAGGTCTGGTACGGCAAGGCCGGGGAGGAACTCCGGGCGCTGACGGAGGTCGGTGACGGGCAGGACGCTCGTCTCTTCCCGGACGGCCGGCGCATCGCGTTCGTCCGCGAGGGAGAACTGCATGTCCTCGATCTCGCGTCGGGCGATCTGCGCACGCTCACCTCCGGCGCCGAGCCTGGCCTCACCCACGGTCTCGCGGAGTACGCCGCGCAGGAGGAACTGGGCCGCGGCGAGGGCTACTGGATCCGCGAGGACGGGGAGCTCATCGCCTACGAGGAGTCCGATGAGCGCCACATCCCCATCTACCCGATCACCCACCAGGGCGCGGACAAGGTCTGGGTCGAGGAACACCGCTACCCCTTCGTCGGCGCCGAGAACGCGCGCGTCCGACTTGGCACGGTGCCTTCGGGGGGCGGCGAGACGACGTGGTACGAGACCTGCGGCGAGTACCTTGGCCGCGTGGTGTGGACGCCGGAGGGCGATCTTTGCGCCCTCTGGATGGATCGGCTGCAGCGTCGGGCCGCTTGGGTGATCTACCATCCGGGCGATCCGAAGGCCCACCCGCGACTGCGAGAGGAGATCTCGCCGTGGTTCAACGTGAACGACGACACGCGCTTCCTCAAGACGGGCGAGATCCTCTACTCGAGTGAGCGCAGCGGCGCACGGCGCTTCTACCTGCGCGCCGCGGACGGCGCGGAGCGCATGCTCGGCGCAGACGAAGGCAACGTGAGCGCACTCGCCGCCCTCGACGAGGAGCGGCGGATCGCGTACTACATCGGGTGGGACGAGGATCCGACACAGCGCCACCTCTTCGCAGCCCCGCTCGACAGCAGCGGAAGCGAGCGGCTGACCCAGGCCCCCGGCTGGCATACCGCCACCTTCGGCCCGGACGCCCGAAGCTACGTCGAGCGACTGAGCAGCCTCGAACGCCCGGCGGTGACGCGGCTATGCAGGGTCGGCACTGAGGACGCAAAGGTCATCTACGAAGAGCCCGGGATGTCGGCGGAGGAACTCGGGCTGCAGGTGCCGGAGATCGTCAAGGTCACAGCGGCCGACGGGGAGACGACCATCTACGGCGCGATCTACCGTCCCGAGAATCCGGCCCCTGGGAAGCTGCCGGCGATCGTTTCGGTGTACGGCGGCACCCATGCCCAGATGGTGACCCAGACCTGGGAGCAGCTCACGGCAGACCTTGAGGCGCAGTACCTGGCGCAACAGGGCTACGTCGTGTGGAAGCTCGACAACCGCGGCAGCTTCGGTCGTGGCCTTCGGTTCGAGTCGCCGCTCTTTGAGCGCTTCGGCACGGTGGAGCTCGACGACCAGGTCGCGGGGGTGCGCCACCTCATCGAGCGGGAGAACGTCGACGCTGCGCGGGTCGGCATCTTCGGCTGGAGCTACGGCGGGTTCATGACCCTCACGGCCCTCCTGAAGGCGCCAGACGTCTTCAAGGCGGGCGTGGCCGGAGCACCCGTGACGGACTTCCGCTGGTACGACACGGCGTACACCGAGCGCTACATGGGTTTGCCGGACCGAAACGCCGCAGGCTACGAGGAGGCGTCGCTCTGCCGTCTCGCGGAACGGCTCGAGGGCGATCTCCTGATCATCCACGGTCTCGTCGACGAGAACGTCCACTTTCGGCACTCCGCGCGGATGATCGCGGCCCTCGTGGAGGCGAACCGCCCGGTATCCCTGCGGGTGCTGCCGGAGTCGCGCCACGCGGTGCGCGGCCTCGCCTGGAAGCGCCTCGTGGTGGAGTCCAGGACGAACTTTCTGAAAGAGCACGTCTAAGACACCGCGCCGCCGCACCCAAGGGAGGGGCATCGACGTGAGCCGCTCGCGAGGCGCCAATTGCGACGCTGCGTCGCGGCGCTCCCATGACAGGGAAGACTACCGGGCCTGGGAAGGTTTTCTGCCGTGGCGCACCAAAGAGATCCTCGGCTGCGCCCACGCACACAAGGAGGGACCTTACGGATGCAGACGAGACAACTCGGCAAGCAGAATCTCCGCGTCTCCGCGCTGGGTCTTGGGTGTATGGGAATGTCCGCCTTCTACAGCGGGCTGGACGACAAGGAGTCCGTCGCGACGATTCACCGTGCGATCGAGCTCGGGGTCACGTTCTTCGACACCGCCGACATGTACGGCCTCGGCCGCAACGAGGAGCTGGTCGGCGAGGCGCTGAAGGGACATCGCAGCCAGGTCGTGCTCGCGACCAAGTTCGGCAACGTGCGGTCGGCAGACGGCAAGACCATGAGCGTCAACGGACGTCCGGAGTACGTTCGGTCCGCATGCGAAGCGAGCCTGCGGCGACTCGGGGTGGACCACATCGACCTCTACTACCAGCACCGCGTCGACCCGACCGTGCCGATCGAGGACACGGTCGGTGCGATGTCCGATCTGGTGCGCCAGGGGAAGGTGCGGTACCTCGGACTCTCGGAGGCCGCACCAGCGACGATCCGTCGGGCGCACAAGGTGCACGCGATCACGGCGCTGCAGACGGAGTACTCCTTGTGGACGCGCGACGTCGAGGCGGAGATCCTGCAGACCTGTCGGGAACTGGGGATCGGATTCGTGCCGTACAGCCCGCTCGGCCGCGGTTTCCTCACCGGGCGGTTCCGCAAGGTCGAGGACCTCCCCGAGGGGGACTTCCGGCGCACGTCGCCGCGCTTCCAGGAGGAGAACCTACGGCAGAACATGCGAATCGTAGAGCGCGTCGAGCAGATGGCGAAGCAGAAGGGCTGCACATCCGCGCAGCTGGCGCTCGCATGGGTCCTCGCCCAGGGCGAGGACATCGTGCCGATCCCCGGGACGAAACGCCGCAAGTACCTCGAGGAGAACCTTGGAGCGCTTGAGGTCGAACTCAGCGCGTCCGACCTCGAGGAGATCCGCGACGCGTTCCCCGTGGGCATGGCTGCGGGCCTTCGATACCCGGAGCACTCAATGCAGTCTCTAAACCGCTGAGGGACCGGTACTGAGTCTGAAACGGCAGATTCCGTGAGCTGTGGCCGGGTGCGGACGGCTACCCGAGCGGTGCTATACTCTGCTCAGGCCGGGGTGGCGGAATGGCAGACGCAGAGGACTTAAAATCCTCCGGGCGCAAGCCCATGCGGGTTCGAGTCCCGCCCCCGGCACCAAAGAAAACCGCATAAGATAGCGGGTTTCAGCAATCGCTCCTGATCGGATGATCGGGAGCGGTTCGGCGTTGTGGCGCCCTTTTGGCGCCATCCTGGTATGCCGTTGCGCGCGACGAGCAGCGGCTAACGGTGGTATGCGCCGGGCAAATCTCTGATGACCGGCGTCGTTGCGAGCGCCGATCAGAGCTAGAAGTGCCGGAGCTGCCCGACGTAAGATGGCGACGCTATGGCAGACAAGCCGACGATTACGGTGGGCCGGGTTAACTGACCGACGGACGCCAGCCGCGCCGGACGAGAACTCTGTGCTTGGGCGCCGGGACCGCGCCATTTTGGTGTTCCTTTATACGGCCGGCCTGCGGGCGGGCGAGGTCTGCCGCCTGACTAGACTCTCCATACGATCGTGACCGAAACACACTGAAGGTCTATGTGCTGATCTGTGCCGGTCCCAGCTGCAGCGGCATCGTCGCACCTCGCCTCCGCTTTGCGAAAGGTGGCGCCCGGCGCGGGGCCTAGCGGTTGTAACGAGGATCAAGCAGCCCATCCCGGCGGATCATCCCGTGTCACATATACAGGGACGAATGGCCGTAGCGGCATGGCTCGGTTGCAATCTACATTTCAAGCATGATTGATGCAAGGAATCTTGAATCCGTCCGTGTAGCTCAGTTCCAAGCACTGGCGGATCCGGTGCGGCTGCAGATCGTGGCGGTGCTGCAGCGGGGGCCGCGCTGCGTCTGCGAGATCCAGTCGGTCGTCGGCTCGATCGCGGCCAACCTCCTCTCCTACCACCTCAGCGCCCTGCGCAATGCCGGGCTCGTCAGCGCGCAGCGCAGGGGGCGCTGGATGGACTACCAGCTGGAGTACGCCGCTTTCGAGGATCTGCGTGCCAGTCTTCCCCGGCTTGCGCCTACCGCGCAGGATGACCCAGACACGACAGGCATGCCTGGCGCTGGTGACGCCGTAGGGACACGGGTTGAGCATCCGCAGCGCTGCGTGCCACGGGGCGAGGCTGAAGCCGGGGCGCGACTGCGCCCAAACCGGTGCGGGTGATCAGAAAGGAGTGTCGTGGATGTCCGAGGAGGTTCCGTCTGCCCTCTTGCAGGAGCAGGCGGAGGTCCAGCAGGACCGCCGCGGCCGGCGGCCCGTCGACACGCCCCTGCTTGCGGAAATCGCCGGTGTAGCGGCCCTGTGGATCTTGCTGTATGTGAACCTGCAGGTGTTCGCTAACTGGCTCACGCGTGTTCCATCTCTCGCCCGCGACGCGCATCGGTATGGCCGCCGACTTCTTCGCGACCGACGTGCCGAAGATCTTCCTGCTGCTCGTCGGCATCATCACGGCGGTCAGCGTCATCCGCAGCTACTTCTCGCCGCAGCGCGTCAAGGCCGCGCTGGTGGGCAAGGGCGAGTTCGCCGGCACGGTCCTCGCCGCGCTCTTGGGCGTCGTGACCCCGTTCTGTTCGTGCTCCGCGGTACCACTCTTCATCGGCTTCGTCGAGTCGGGACTGCCGCTTGCGGTCACGTTCGCCTTCCTCATCTCGTCGCCCGTCATGAACGAGGTTGCGCTCATCCTCCTGGCAGGTCTCTTCGGCTGGTGGGTCGCTCTGCTCTACGTGGGACTGGGGCTCACGGTGGCCATCGCGGGCGGAACATCATCGGCAGGTTCCACTTGGAGGACCAGGTGGAGGACTACGTCTACAAGGTCAAGGTCGGGACGGTCGAAGAGGCCAAACCACTTTCCGTCAGCGCGTCCGCGACGCCATCACCTACACCCTGGACCTCCTGCGCCGCATCTTCCCGTGGGTAACCGGAGGCATTGCGCTCGGCGCCCTGATCCACGGCTACGCGCCGACGAGCCTCGTGGCGCGCTACGCGGGCCGTGGCAATCCCTTCGCTGTGCTGATCGCCGTGCTGATCGCCATCCCGCTCTACTCGATCGCGGCAGGGACCATCCCGATCGTGCAGGCGCTCATCAGCAAGGGGCTGCCGATCGGCACGGCGCTCGCATTCATGATGGCCATCACCGCCATCTCCACGCCGGAGATGATCATCCTGCGCAAGGTGATCAAGCCGAAACTGATCGGCATCGTCGTGGCTGTTGTGGCCCTGGCGATCATCCTCATCGGCTATGTCTTCAACGCGGTGGTCTAGCTTTCCGAACAGTAATCCCATGGCGGCGAGAATCATGGAGATCAAGATCCTGGGCACCGGATGCCCGACCTGCAGGCGTCTGGAGCGCTTGTCCGGGATGTGGTGCGGGAGACCTCTGCGGCGGCCGACGTGATGGAGGTCACGGACATCGGGGAGATCATGGCCTACGGCGTGATGCACACACCAGGCCTCGTGATCGAGGGCGAACTCAAGTCCGTCGGGCGGGTTCCCTCGAAGCAGGAGATCGCCGCGTGGCTTGCAGATGCGGTGAGGGCCTAGACCGCTCAGCCAGAGCCAGGCCGAAGATGAGATCACGTTGAACGCTTCGCTGCACCGACTTTGGGAGGGGAACGCATGCCCGCCGACATCGAGGACCGCTACACGCCGCCTGCCTGGGCCTTCGACTTTCATGGTCACTACTGCCCCTTCATGCCGCTCGGATACCGCATGGGCGTGATGGCGCTGGAACGGCTCGCGGTTGGGCGCGAGATGGACCACACCCTACACGTCATCTGCGAGCTCGGCGAAGGTCATCCGCAGACCTGCCTCATGGACGGCATCCAGGCCGCCACCGGCGCCACCTTCGGCAAGACGCTGATCGAGAAGACGTATTGGGGCAAGCTTGCGGCCACCTTCTGGTACCCGGGCAAGACGGCGGTGCGCTACGCCTTGCGTCCTTCCTTCCTCGACGCCTTCGGCAACCAGGAGTTCTTCGCCTACCGCAAGCGGGGAACCGAGCCGTCCGGGATCCCGACCACGGTGACCGACACGGCGATAGCGTGGACGCTCGCGCAGCCAGATGAAGCCTTGTTCGCCGTCTTGGAGCGCCCCGACTTCTCCTATGATCCACCCAAGGGCTCGTTCAACCGGACTGCCTGCTCGGTCTGCGGCGAGTACGTGTTCGAACGGTACGTGCGCATCAAGGACGGTCAGCCGGTTTGCATCCCGTGTTCCGGCTACAAGGGCTGAGCAGAGGCAAAGTCACCCTCCCGCCATTCCCGAAAGGCGATGGCGGGAGGGTGATCGTCTTGGGCGAGCCCGGCTCGCAACGAAGGAGGCCCATTCGGATGGTCGCTGTGGTCACGCTGCTCATCTTTATTGTCTCCGCGATCTTCGCCATGCTTGGCCTCGGCGGTGGCATGCTCTACGTGCCCATCTTCCACTGGCTGGGCTTCGGCTTGAAGTCGATGGTGATACCGCTCGGGCTTCTGCTCAACGGCCTAAACACTCTGCTCGCCCTGATCCCGTACGGGCGCAAGCGTCTCGTCGACTGGACAGGGGGGCTGCCGATGGCCGTCGCGGCGCTCCTGTTCGCGCCTCTGGGCGCGCTCGTGGCGCCATACGTGCCGGACAGGGTGCTGCTCTGGCTGTTCGCTGCAACCGTCCTCGTTGCGGCGGCACGCACCCTGCTCGTCGCCGGCAAGACGGACCCGACCGAACTGATGCCGCTACGGCGGCGCATGCTGATTGGCAGCACCGTCGCCGCTGCTGCCGGCTTCATCGGCGGGATGCTCGGCATCGGCGGCGGTTTCATCATCGGCCCGCTGCTGATGTGGGTCGGCTACGACACGAAGCGCGCGGCCGCGACGACCGCCTACATCGTGACATTCTCGAGCTTCTCCGGATTTCTCGGCCACGTGGCGCACATGACCATCGAATGGCCTCTCCTCATTTCGGTGGTGCTCGCAGTAATCGCCGCCTCGCTGCTCGGCTCCTGGTTCATGGCCAATCGCGCCAAACCGTCTTGGGTGAAGTGGTTCTACGGCATCCTGCTTCTCGGTGTGGCAGTGAAGCTGATCGCCTGACCTGCCGTCTGTTCCAGGGGCCCTGGGCTGAGCCCAGGGCCCCTGGAGCGCTCTCCAGCGACCTGCAGCCTTCCCAAGGAGACCTTCCGGAGCACTGGAGAACGTGAGGCGTGATGCAGCCTAGTCCTGTTGCGTCCGAGATTGATAACCGGATGAGGTCACCCTTGAACGCCCGTACGAGGTCCGTACCCCCCCCGAGGCTAATGTCGCGAAAGACAGAGCGTTCAGGAGCCTGCTCGACGCGGCGCAGACGCTGGAGCGGCTGCGCGGGTGGAAGGTTGGGCATTCGCAGCTACCAGGAGCCGTGGATCGACACGACGTCGCCTTTCGGCGAGGCCATGTTCGGCATCACGGCTGGGCGCAACTGGAGCGCGCCATTCTCCGAGAGCGTGTGAAGGCGGGCATGGAGCGGGCTCGGCGAGAGGGGAGAAGGTTGGGGGACCCAGGGTTGCCGACATGCCGAACGTGGCGCGGGACTGTCCAGTGGTGCGACGCCGCATTGAGAGCGGGGAGATCAGCCGGCGTGCAGCGGCGCGGCTGTTGCACGTTTCAGAGCAGAGCGTGCGCAGGATGCTGGCTGCCGGGGTCTGACCCGGCCCCTGCGCTGCGATCTACACACAAAGGCGCCCTACGCGCACATTCCGGCGGCCGTGGACTTGTGCACGGCCGCTGAGCCTCCACCGGAGGCTCAGCCCCACAGGGTCCACCGCCGCACACTGGACCAGACGGGACGTGTACAGCACTTCTGGGGTTATAATGCAGATGAGAGGTGAGGTTCATGGAGAGCGCGCGGGAAGCGCCACGCATTCCCGTTCCCATGGATGTGGTGGCCGACTTCTGCCGGCGGCACCGTGTGCGGGAGTTTGCGCTCTTCGGCTCTGTTCTGCGCGACGACTTCACGGAGCGTAGCGACGTCGACGTGCTCATAGAACCGGATCCGGACCACGAGCATACACTCGACGAGCTGCTGACCATGCAGGAAGAGCTTGCGACCTTGTTCGGCCGCAAGGTCGACCTAGTGTATAAGGACCTCCTCGACAAGTACATCCGTGATGATGTCCTAAGGAGAAGGCGAGTGTTCTATGTCGCTGCGCAATGACCTGGTGTACGTTGCGCACATGCGGGACGCCGTCAGTAAGGTGATGCGGTTCACGCGGGGGCTCTCCTATGAGGCTTTTCTCGGGAACGAGGAAAAGCAGTGGGTGGTCATTCGCGGCATCGAGATCATCGGTGAAGCTACCACCAAACTCAGCGCCGAGTTCGTCGATGCCCACCCCGACTTCCCCTGGAAGCACATGAGAGGGATGCGCAACGTACTAATCCACAACTATGCCGACGTGGATCTGCGCATAGTGTGGGATGCTGTCCAAAAGGACCTGCCCAATGTGGAGCGGATGGCGACAGCTCTGTTGGAGAGGACCCATCCAGAGATCGCCCGCCAGGCTCCCTCAGGGCGGCGGGCTCCTCAGAACAAGAGGGAAGGACCAGACCTTGATCGCTGAGGTGCCTCCGATTACCGTCTCTATGACTGTCCCGCACCGGTGGAACCCATGGGGCGTGAAGCCTCTGCAGCCATCTCAGGGTCCAGATCCGATGGCCTCGGCGGCTCCTCGCCGCGTCTACTAGCGGCTTGACGTGTAGATTGTGGGCGATGACGCTCACTGCGCAGGACCGACGTGGACGAGCACGTGGACATGATCGCGGACGCCCCCTTTAGCGGATGGAGACGGGCGATGCGCCCCGCTCCTGGCCGCCGGCAAGTCGGGGCCAGAAGCGGGGCGCTCCTTTGCGGGCGCTCCGGCATGACGGTCTGAGGAGTCGGCCGACGAGGAAACTTGCGGAGTCCAGTAGTACGAGGAACGCCGCCCCGAAGAGCCCGAGCAGAGCGCCGCGTCGAGTTCGCTAGGCTCGACGACACTGGGCAGCAGAGCGGCCTGCGCCGGGGAAAAGAGATTTTGCACCAATCCGAGCAGCAGGACGAACACCAGGATGGAGGCGAAGGATAGCCGCCCGGTGAGCGCCGCGAGCCCGAGGACGCCCGTCAGGACCAGTCGCGCGACGTCGGCCCAGATCATCGTCCATCGCCGGTCCGAGCGGTCGACCAGGACCCCTGCGAAGATGCCCGCCAGGGCAGTCAGGCCTTCCGCCGTCGCGATATAACCGAGGTCCACACTGCTGTGGGTGAGGCTGAAGGTCCACCAGTAGACCGCCAGCGGGAAGAGGGCATTGCCGACCTGCGAGATCGTCTGGCCGCTGAGAAGCAAAGTGTAGTTGCGATTGGCAAAGAGCCTCGGCGCTACGGGACGCTGGGCGACGCCGTCGCTCGCTGCAGGGGGCGCTTCCTGCGTCATGACCGCGGTCGGACCGCCGGATCGCCTTCGCGGTCCTCACGGTCGATCAGGCCCCAGATGATCCGGACCAAAGGACCGTCGGTGCTACGCCCTGTGGCGTCCTCCACCGCGCGCTCGAAGTCGGCGCGTAGTGCGGAGAACGCGGCGGCCGACAGCTTTAGCGTGGAGCAGTCGAGCACGACGTCGCGCCTGCTGCCACGGGCTTTCGCTTCGCAAGCCTCGCCAGCGTCGACCTGGACGGGCGCGATCAGCGCGTCTAGGTAGCGTGCGAGATCGTCCGGACTTGCGTCCTCGGCCCGAGGATCTTGAGGGGTGGCTGAGCGGGGGAACATCGAACCGGTCCCCGCGTGCCGGAGTCGTGCGGTCATCAGTGCGCGCGACTGCCATGTCTTTCCAGACACCACTCCGTCTGCCGTAGCAGGTACTCCGGAGAACGGCGGCAAACCTCGGAGCAACGCCGGGCCGATGGCCCGCCGCCGAGGAGGAACCGCCATGGCTCACCGTTCGATGCATGATCTTCTTGCTCCCTCCCTATCGATCGACTGGCCGAACATGCCGGTCGTGAGAGCCGAGGGCACACGCGTCTACGGCCAGGACGGTCGCGTGTACCTCGACTTCGTGTCGGGGATGGCCGCACTGCCGCTTGGGCACAACCATCCGGACGTCGTCGCCGCGATCCGCGAGCAGGCAGGCCTGCTGATCCACGCACCGGTCGGTGTCTATCAGTACGACGTGCTGCTCGATCTGGCTGAGGATCTGGCTGCGGTGATGCCGGGAGACATCGGGATGTTCTTCTTTGGCAACTCCGGCTCCGAGGCCGTGGAGGGCGCCGTCAAGCTGGCGCGCCACGTCACAGGCCGGCAGATGGTGATCGCCTTCCGGGGCGGCTTCCATGGACGGACGCTCGGCGCGCTGGCGCTGACCGGCTCGAAGGCGAAGTACCGCCACGGCTATCATCCGCTGCCGGGTGCGGTGCACGGCCGCTTCCCCGACCCGCTGCGCGACGGAGTTTCTGCCGCCGAGGCGGCGGAGCGCGCGCTGAAGGATCTGGACGAGATCCTCGTTCACGTCGTTGCCCCAGAGGATGTCGCTGCGATCATCGTCGAGCCGATTCAGGGAGAGGGCGGGTACGTCCCTGCCACGCGCGAGTTCCTGCTCGGCCTGCGCGAGAGGGCCGATCAGGCCGGCGCCCTCCTGATCTACGACGAGGTGCAGACGGGATTCGGCCGTACCGGAGAGATGTTCGTCGCGCAGCACTTCGGTGTCACGCCGGATGTGATGGCAGTCGCCAAGGCGATCGCATCCGGTCTGCCGCTTGGCGCCACGGCGTCGACACCAGAGATCATGCGCGGTTGGACGCCGGCGAGCCACGGCACCACGTTCGGCGGAAACCCGGTCGCGGCTGCCGCGGCCCGTGCCACGCTGCGGGTGCTGCGCGAGGAGGGGCTGCCGGAGCGCGCGCGGCGCATGGGCGCGGCTGCGACGCAGGCGCTGCGCGCGCTGCAATCGAGGCACCCGGAGATCTCAGAGGTCCGCGGGCCTGGGCTGATGATCGGCGTCGAGTTCGGTGAACGGCGCCCTGACGACGCGGCGTTCACGAAGGACGTACTGCGCGCCTGCCTCGACCTCGGACTCGTCATCTACCCGTGCGGCATCGCCGGCAGCGTGCTTCGCTTCATCCCGCCGCTCAATGTGAGCGAATCGGACCTCTCGCAGGGCATCGAGATCCTCGACCACGCGATCGCGAAGGCGAGCGGTCGCTGATGATGCGGGCCGTGTCCCGTCTGTTCCAGATCCTGGACGCGCTTGCGGAAGCCAGCGCCGAAGGACTCGGTCTGCTCGAGCTCGGACGCCGCGTAGCGCTCGCAGACCCCACGTTGCTGCGTTTTTTGGGTTCCCTGCAGGAACTGGGGCTCGTCCGAACGGACGAGCGCGGGCGGTACCGGCTGACGGAGCAGTTCAAGCGCTACACGGGCGGCGCTGCGCAGGACGTCCGCCTGGCGTCGCGCGACGTCATGCAGCGTCTGACCGCGGCGCTTCAGGAGGACGTGCAGGTCGCGACGCTCGATGCGGATTCCGCCGTGTGCATCGAGACGTTGAAGTCCAGCCACCTCCTGCAGGTGGCGTTCAACACCGGGTTCCGCGCCCCGATCCACGCCTCGGCCATGGGCAAGGTGCTGCTCGCCCACATGCCGGAGGCGGCGCGCCGCGACCTGATCGCGCGTACGTCGCTTCGCGCCTTCACGCAGCGTACGATCACCGATCGCCGGGCACTCGAGAGAGATCTCGAGGAAACCCGGCGGCGGGGGTTCGCGATCGACGACCAGGAGCTGGAGATTGGCATCAACTGCATCGCCGCACCGATCTTCCAGGACGGCCTGATCGTTGCGAGCTTGTCTCTCACCGTGCCAAGCCACCGCAAGGGGATGGACGAAATCCTTTCATGCGCCCCGCAGATCGTCTCCGCCGCCCGGGAGATCTCCGGGCGATTGCACGGTGCGACACCGCTCTCCTCAGCATAATCATTCGAACAACTCGTATCCTCCGCCCAGCGTAGCAGGTAGCGGGTGCGACCCAGAGAACCTGATCAGGCCAACGTAGTGCAGCATAGGAGTCCAGGCCTGAACCACTGGCAGCCTTCGGACTACTTATGCAGTTTGCTGTCTCCTTAGCCGTCGGCGGGAGGAGGTGTAAGGGGCCATCGGGGGCGGGAATCTCTAGACTTGGGGGGAGAATGATGTCCACAGGATCACTGCGCAAGGGGTCGGCTTCCTTCTGGCACGTGCTCGCCCAGGGCCTCATGGCGAACGGTCCGCTGGGCTCCGCAACGACGGCCCTGACGGCGGCGGCCGCCTTCGGCCTCGGGTCGCTGCCGCTCGCCTACGTCGCGGGCATCGTAATCGTCTTCCTCTGGATCAACACGCCCTACCAGTTCTCGCTGCGTCTCTCCAGCGCGAGCGGGATGTACTACTTCGTCGCGAAAGGCACAGGCACCGAGGCCGGCTACATGGCCGGCATCTCCTACGCGATCTACTACCTATTTCTGATCCCCGCGAACAGCCTCTTCTTCGGACTGCTCGTCCCGTTCCTCTTCGGACTGCTTGGCGTCACGCTCCCGGCGTGGTTCTGGCTGCCGCTGGCGATCCTCTTCCTGGTCCCTGTCTATCTCCTGAACGTCAACGGGATCAAACTGTCGCTCAACTACGGCATCGCGACCGTACTCCTCGAACTCGTCGTACTGCTGATCGTCAGCGTCGTGATCATCGCGCGCGCCGGCGACCACAATACCCTGGCGGTCTTCACGCCGCACTTCGCCACCGGCGGCATTTCCGGCTTCGGGATCGCGATGCTCGTGGCGGCCTTCGGCATGTCCGGCTCCACAGCGACCGTCTACCTGGGAGAGGAGGCGCAGGCGCCGCGCCAGACCATCAAGCGGGCGCTTGTGATCGGCACGTTGATCGTGGCGGTCCTGTACATCCTCGTCTCCTACGCCTTCACGATCGGCTGGGGACCGCTGCACATGGCTGCATTCGCCTCCGCAAACATCCCTGGGCTGGTCGTCATCCACAACTACCTCGGTGCGGGGCCGGAACTCATCGTCGGCCTCCTGGCGCTCAACAGCGTCGTCGGCATCAACGTCGCGGCGACGATCGTCGTGAGCCGCCTAGTCTACTCGTTCGGCAAGGCGGGCCTCCTGCCCGCGGGCCTGGCCAAGGTGGATGAACGGCGCGGCACGCCGATCAACGCCATTCGGGCGCTGACCCTCGCGGCGTTGGTGCTGGTTTTGGTCGTCGGCTTCTGGCAGGGACCAGGGAACGGCTTCATCTTCCTCCTGCTCGGAGCTACGATGGCGGAGTTCCTGGCCCACCTGATCGGCAACGCCGGTCTCATGACATTCTACAAGCGACTGGGCAAGTTCGGCTTCGTCCGGCACGGACTGCTGCCGACACTGTCGATCCTCACCATTCTCGTCGGACTCTGGACGACGTTCGTGCCGCCTCAGTTCCCGGTCTGGATCGCTGCCCTGATCGCGATCGTGGCCGTGATCGTCGGCCTCGCGCAGGTGCGGTCGATCCGTGCCCGCAGTGCGGAGCGCGCCGCCGCCATCGACGCCAGCCTCGCGACGATCGGCCAAGACGGCGGCGCCTAATCCCGTGGCGCGGACGATGAAGGTCGCCCTGTCCCAGTTCGCACCGGTACTGGGCGACGTGCACGGCAACGCCCAGCGCATGGCGGAAATCGTTCGCACAGTGCGGCGGACGCACGGTCCTCTGGACCTGATCGTGTTCCCCGAACTGGCGCTGACGGGCTACGATGCCAGGTCAGGTTTCTGGCCCATGTCGGAGGAGGTGCCGGGAGCGCTCCTGGCCCTGCAGGAAGCCGCCCGCGCCGTGGGGACGCCGATCGCGGCCGGACTTCCCGAGCGTGACCCGAACCGTGAGGGGATTCTCTACGACGGGCTCCTGCTGATCGGCGCGGACGGGTCCGCAGCGGCGTCCTACCGCAAGGTGCATCTCTGGCAAGAGGAACGGCTGTACTTCGCAGCGGGCGACGAGTTCCGGCTCGCGCGCGTCGGCGACGCGACGATGGGACTCGGCATCTGCTGGGACATCGCGTTCCCGGAGTGGGGACGGGCGAGCGCGCTCGCGGGTGCGCAGGTTCTGCTCGTCGTCTCGGCCTGGGATGAGGGGTCCATCCGCTACTGGGACGCGCTCCTACGCGCCCGCGCGATCGAGAACGGCTGCTACGTCATCGCGTGCAACCGCGCGGGGCGCGACGGCGATCTCGCCTTCGGGGGGCACAGCCAGGTACTCTCACCGGGAGGGGACCCGCTTGGCTTCCTGGGCGCGGCCGCGGAGGGAGTGCTGGTAGCGCAGCTCGACCTCGACGCGGTCGGGCCCACGCGCTTCTCCGACCTGACGGGACTCCGAGACCTCAGGCCCGACGTCTACCGAAAGCCTCCGATCCTTCTGCCGTAGAGCCGGCGCCGCAGCGGCCCGCCCCCACCGAGGAGCGGGCCGCTGCGCGGTCGCGCCACGCAACTTGCCCTTGACCACACGCCGGAGAGCGGGTAGCATACGTCGCAACACCGCGATGAGGGGAACAGGTCGTGCGCGGCCGCTGCCCAACAGAGAGTCCGGGGTGGCTGAAACCGGACGGGCGAGCCAGCACAGGCATCCTCCCTGAGCCTTCAGCCGAACGCGACGAACTTCGCCGCCAGTAGAGCTGAGCGGGGTCGTGTCACGTTAGCGACACGGCGGACTTCGCGCATGCGTGCCGAGACCGCAATGAGCGGCAGACTCCTGCAAGGCGGCAGTCTGCAATGAGGGTGGCACCGCGGGGAAACCCGTCCCTTGGGGGACGGGTGTTTTTGTGTCCGGCGCCCACCTGCACAGATGACAACGGAGGCGATCGCTTGGGGATTCGACACTGACACTGGAGTCCGTCAGGGCCGCCGAGCGCGTGCTCGCACCGGTAGTGCACTGCACGCGCCTCGCCTACTCGGAGACGTTCAGCGCACTGGGCGGCGCCGAGGTATACCTCAAGCTCGAGAACGAGCAGAAGACGGGGTCATTCAAGGTCCGCGGGGCCTACAACTGCATCGCGAACCTCGCACCAGAGTGCCGCAGCCGGGGCGTGATCGCCTCCTCGGCCGGCAACCACGCCCAGGGCGTCGCGTTCGCCGCGCGCGTCTTCGGAGTTCCTGCGACCGTCGTGATGCCGGCCAGCGCTCCGAGGGCCAAGCAGCTGGCCACGGAGGGCTACGGCGCGCGGGTGGTGCTGCACGGCGAGAACTACGACGAGGCCTACGCGGAGGCGCGCAGGCTGCAGGCAGAGCTCGGGGCCACGTTCGTGCACCCCTTCGACGACTACGACGTGATCGCCGGCCAGGGTACGATCGCCCTCGAGGTGCTCACGGAGCTCCAAGCATTGGACACCGTGGTGGTGCCGGTCGGCGGGGGTGGACTCGCGGCCGGCATCGGGTTCGTGGTCAAGTCTCTCTCGCCGAGCACGCGGGTGGTCGGCGTCCAGGCCGCCCATGCGCCGGCGATGGCCGACTCCTGGGGATGCGGCCGACGTGTCGAACGCCCGGTGACCCCCACCTTGGCCGACGGCCTTGCGGTGGGACGTCCCGGAGAGATCGTGTTCCCCCTCCTGCAGCGATATCTTGACGACCTCATCACCGTGGACGAGGCGAAGATCGCGGATGCCATCTCGCTCCTTTTGGAACGCGCGAAGATGTTGGTCGAAGGAGCCGGTGCGGTGGGGCTGGCAGCCGTTCTGGCGCGGGCGGTCGGTGCGCGCTCCGGCAAGGTGGCAGTCCTCGTGACAGGCGGGAACATCGACGTCGGGCGCGTTCTGCCGGCGTCCGTGCAGCGACTGCTGGCAGCGCCCCCGTCCCGGGAGGGAGAGGTTGCTGAAATTGGTGCACGGAGCGCACCGGTGACGGACGGCAGAGCGGCGGGCGCCTGAACCGAATCGGCAGGTGTACGGAAGGCTGAGGAGAACCCTGGCGCGAAGGAGGCGATCGCATGCCCGAGTTGCCGACCTACTTCAGCGGCAATCCCAACTTTGTCTCCTACTTCCGGGAGACGCACGCCGAAGGCGCGCTCGACCCGAAGACGAAGGAACTGATCCATTTGGCGCTGGTGCTCGCCTACCACTGCGAGCCCTGAGCGGTCTCCCACTTCGCAGGTGCGAAGAAACTGGGTGCGACCGAGGAGGAGATCGCGGAGGCGGTGCAGATGGCCGGTTCCGTCGGGGCTGGCGTCGCGCTTGCGATGGCTGACCGGGCCAAGCTCGCATCGGAGCGGCGCCACTACTGGTGGAAGCCGCCCCGCGAAGAGAAGTGAACACACCGGGAGCCCCGCGCACTGCGGGGCTCCCGGTGTGTTGCCAGCGGACGAGGCGTCTCGGGACCGCGCTGCATGGAGGCCGGACACGCCGGCCTAGAGGATCGGTCAGTTGACGTAGGTGTCGCTGCTGACGATCGAGTAGCCGGAGCACTTGGCCTGCTCCGCCGAGCGCAGCGTGTTCGGCAAGTAGTCCCTCGGCACGATCACGTAGTTGAGGTGCCAGATCGGGCTGTACTCCGGCATCCCGGGGATCGCGTCGTAGATGTTCAGCTGCAGGGGCACCGACTGCGGAATTCCGTGCGGGCTCACGTAGTACGCGATGACGTACTCCTGCGCGACCTTGGGTTTGGTCGGGTCGATCGGCAAGGGGATGTTCTGGCCGTAGGCCCAGTACTTCTTGCCGTCGAATCACGCGGTATCGATGATCTGGTAGAGCGGATTGTTGTAGTCGAGCTGCTCCGTCAGCTCCGGGGTCGAGACGCAGCGCACGCCGAGCGCGTAGTAGATCGGCAGGTCGACGTACGGGTTCACGGGTGTGATGCCGCGCCACTGCTTAAAGCGCTCGACCGCGTCCGCCGTGAGCGGTCCGAAGATCCCGTCGATCGGAGCGAAGTCGAAGCCGTGCCCCGTCAGGGAGCTCTGGATGGCCTTCACGTTTTGTCCGCGGGTGTACGGGTCACGGGGCGGCAGGGCAGGGCATCGGACAACGCCAGTCCTCCTCTCTACAGAACTGGTCGAACGAAGTAGGTTCCGGCCTCGTTGGTCGGATAGTCGCTTGTCAGGACGGCGTGCGCCGAGCGCAGGCTGTTCGCGATGTAGGTACTCGGAACGTACACCTCGACGACCTCGACGAGGGGCTGGTAGTGGTAACTGCCCGGGATCAGGCTGTAGATCGGCAGATGACCCGGCAAGTAGCCACCGGGCGCAGCCTTGGTTCCGTAGCGGAACACGTACTCCTTCGGCGGCACGTCGGGAGGGTGGGTCCAGAACTCCTCGTAGTCGGTGTTGAGCATGAAGAACCGCTCCTCCTCGAACCTGATCGGCTGGACCGGCCGACCGACCGGGTTCGAGTAGTTGAGCTGTTCCGTGTACTTCGCACTGACCTCGTACACCGGGCCGCAAGTCGTTGCCAAGGGGAACCTCCTCTCGTTGCGACGCTCGAAGGCAAGCGCCCTTTCTCTGTTTTATGTCGTGTCGCATGGAACAGTCGCTTTCATCGGCAGGATGGGAGGCCGGCCACGGTGAAGCAGGTCTTGGAATTGTACTGCGCCAGCCAGGGCTGGACGTTCGAGGTGGTGCCTGGCCTCGGATCGGGCATGGGTGCGCATGCGGGAAGATCTGCGTTTCTCCGGCAAGATCGTGTCGGCGACGGTATCGCGGACGGCGGATCGCTGGTTCGTCTCGATCACCGTCGATACGGATGATCCGCCCAGGCGTCCTGCGC
>JAJYTE010000060.1 GCA_021793215.1 Bacillota bacterium | reverse complement strand
CATACGGGGTGCGCGGCGGCCTCCTAGCCGCCATCACCCAGCCTGCGAGCGGATACCTGCCGGGCGAGGGTTTGCTCATCCCCGTCTGGCCGACTCCAGCAGGTCCACGGGACGGGCTATACCTCCTCAATCCTGCGAGCGGGCGGATGAGCCCGCTCGCGCCTTTGCTTCCGTCAAACCGCGAGCACGTCGTCACCGCATCAGCACTCGGACAAGGCTACTTCGCGTACCAGGCGGGTCCCGAGTCGGGACCGCGCCGTGCGCCGCTCCAACTCGATACGCTCGCTGCTCACCAGCTCACCCTGGCCATGCCGCGCGGCACCGCAAGCGCGATCTACACGAGCCTCGCGTTCGCAGCCGGCTACCTCGACTTCATCGCGACCCGCTCAAGAGGCGAGAACGACGTCACGAGCGCCGTGTCGTGCGCGCTCCCCAAAGGACCGTGTCGGGTACTGCAGTCCGAGCACAGCAGCCGCACCGGCTTGGATGTGATCGCGCTTGCACCAAGGGGCAAGCGGGTCTACATCGCACTCAAGCCCGCCGATCCGGAGGACGCGACCCAGGGCATGATCGCCTGGGTCGGGCAGTCCGGCGGCAAGTTGCATGTGCTGGAGCGCACAACGGGCATTCCGACCTCGATCGTCGCGGGCCCGGACTTCCTCCTGTTCACCGAGGTCGTGGGCATCGACGACGGGCTCTACGTCTGGCGCGCGCACAGCCTCATGCGCTTGACCTCGCCGTCGGAGTTCCCCTCCGACCCGAGCTACGGCGACGGGTACGTGGCGTGGTGGGGCGACAGCCCCGGGCTGCTCGACCTCCGCACGGATCAGTTGTACCGCGTTCCCGGACAACAGCCGGTCGTCCACGGCGACATCTTGACCTACCTCACTCCCCAGGGGCTCCACTGGCTCCGCCTGCCTCCGCCCTGAGGACGGATGGGGCATAGGGCAGGCGTTTGCGCTTCCTTTCTCGTGGTGAGCCCTGCGAAGAGGTGCGCACCCGGTGACGTGATCTTGGAGCGTTTCAGGCTGCGCTGCGCGTCTTGCGTTTCGACCATGCCGAGCCCCGCCGCCGCGACGTGGCCATGTCGGTGCGGGCGCTTTCCCCGGTGGAGTCGCAGCGTGCCGTCGCAGGGACCGCTCCCGCCTGCGAGGCGGCCTAGGACCGGCAACCGCCTCGCCGATTCCGATCTCTGCTTAGACGTGCGGCCCAGGCGCCCCGAACCCGGTCGCCGTGATCACGCCCATCATCACGACGATCAGCGTCCAGGCCACGCCCGAGCGGGGCGAGTAGCGTTCCGCCGTGTAGCCGCCCACGTAACCGATGCCGACGAAGGCGAGGTGCAAGAGGGAGTGCAGCACCGGGAAGGCGTCTACGTTGCCGTAGACGTCTGGGAGCATGAGCAGCAGTGACGCTGCGCTGAGCCCGATCACTGCGAACAGCCATCCTGGATCGCCGTAGGGCTTCGGATGCCTGCGGGCGTAGAGGACGCCGAAGCCACCGCCAGCGGCAAGCAGGAAGGCGTGCTCCAGGTGGTGGAGCCAGAGCGGCGGGTCACCCGCGCCGAGGAGTGCCGGTCCGAAGACGTCGAGCAGGATCAACACCGCGAGCACGCTGTACCAGAAGGACGGCTTGCTCCTCACAGTCCCTCTCCCTCCCCCGTGATGGCGTGACGACGGGCGCGCATCCAGATCTCGATGAGCAGCGCCGTCATGCCGAGAAGCAGTATGACTACGAACCCCGTGGCGATCGCTGCAAGCTGCGGGCCGGGCGTGGGCGGCGTGGCCTCCCGCCGCGGGACCCCGTCGATGCCGCCGGCGTAGAACATCAGCAGAAAGCCCACGAGGCCGATGAAGAAGAGCCACTCCCAGACCTTGACGATGGCGCGCGGCGGCGCCTTCTCGCCGACGAAGTACGAGGCGAAGCCGATGACGAACAGGAACACCCCGCCGAGCAGGTAGGTGTGGAAGTGGGCCGGCACCCACAGCGTGTTGTGCAGGACGTCGTTGAACGGGATGGTCGCGTCCAGCATGGCGGCGATCCCTCCCACGAGCCAGCCGAGCAGGCCCGCCATGAAGAAGACCGAACCGATGCGCCAGCGCATGTTCGATCGGTAGACGAGCAGAAGCGCCCCGAAGATCGTGACCACCGCCGACGGGATGGTGGCGATGTACGTGGACGCCTCGCCGAAGAGCTGCAGCCAGGGCGCCTGCACGAAGTCCATGTAGAGGTGGTGCGGCCAGGCCCAAGGGACGAACAGCAGCGACGTGGCCCACGAGAGGGTGTAGATCTTGTTCGTGTTCCAGGGGCGACCGGTGTACGCCGGCAGCACCGCGTAGATCACCCCGGCCGACAGGTAAATCGTCAGGTTGGCAATCGTGTGACCGAAGAAGAAGGTCAAGTTCTTGATCCACAGCGGATCAATCGGAAAGGTCGGTGACGCCCAGCGCGCCAGAAGGGCGACGACCAGGACGGTGCCGGCGGCCACCGTGAGCAGCCCGTCCAAAGCAACCATGGTCGCCGCGATGACGGTCGGCGGGGCCACCTCCTTGCCGGGCCGCCGCAGCTTCGGGAAGAAGGTATCGAAGGCGAGTCCCTGCAGAATGCCGCCATACTCCCGGATGACTCCAGCCAAGATGTCCAGGAGGAATATCGCGAACCCAATCCCGACGAACAGCACGCCGATGAAGAAGAGTCCGGTGGACCATGCGGGCCAGGTGGTACCGATGAAGGGAAGCGGGTAGAGGAACGTCCACCCCGGCCCGAATCCGCCGCCGAGCACGGCAGCCCCGGCGGCCAGTAGACCCCAGACCGTGGCGACGACCGAGAACAACAGCACCTCCACCCGAAGCTTCAGGAGGTTGCGCAAGAAGTACCAGTGCGCCACCGCCGTCAGCAGCACCACGACGGAGATCATGCCCGCACCGTGCAGGGTCAGCAGCGCGTAAAAAGTCTGCGGCGCCAGATGGACGAGGTTCCCTTGCGCCGCCTTCATCGTTCCACCGATCATCGCGAGTCCATAGATCGTAATGAGTCCGACGACGAGTCCGATCCCGACCATGCGACGGGGCGTGAGGCCTGCCTCGGCTCCATGAAGCTCAATGGGCTCCGGTGCGATCGCCTGCATGTTCATTCCCCCGGGAGCGACGCAGCCGAGGACCCGGTCTGCGTGGGATAGATGGCCAGCTTCTGGAACATGTCGGAATGGCCGACGCCGCAAAGCTCCATGCAGCGGATGGTGTACGTGCCTGGCTGCCGGAACGTGAAGTAGAACACGTTGCTATAGTCCGGCATGGCCTGCACCTGTCCGAGCAGCCGTCCTTGAGGGTCATAGATGCCAAAGCCATGGTTCACGTCCGACGAGGTCACGACGAACTTGATCAACCTGTCTGCGGGCAGCCGCTGCGGCATCGTGAAGCTGAACTGGTGGGCCACAACGTGCACCACCAGTGGATCAGACGACCCTTGTGCGGGCTGGGCCCAGGCGTAGGGAATCGACCAGATGGTAGCCGTGAAGGCTCCCGCCAGAAGGACGCCGTAGAACCATCCCCAGCTCCTGCGCAGCCGATAGCCGCCTGACTGGACGGCGGACTGGGCGGTGGGCCGCCTGGTGCTGGCCACCACCCATGCGAAGGCGACGATCACGATGGCCGAGAGCGCGATGTCGAGGACCAGGATGATCAGCTGCTTGCCTGCGATCAAAACGAAGCACCCCCTCGCACGGAGCATGTTGCGCGGGCCACGGGAGGAGCCCCAACCGATGGGACCTGAGGCGCGTAGACGCCGACGCAAGCCCGATCCTTCGGACCGCAGGGCTCGGCAGCGACCTGGACCATCCCCCGCGCCGCTCGTGGTTTCGCGCCTGCCGTGAGATTCAGCCGGCGATGCGCGCGATGCGAACGCGCCACACCTCGGGGCCTTCCTCGAGGTACTGCCAGTCGAACTGCCCAGATAGCTCTGCCTGGAACTGGTAGTAGAGCGGCTTGGGGTCGTGGTCGTTCACAAGGACGAAGGCTTGGCTATTGGGCAGTGCCTCGAAGGTGGCGAAGATCGCGGTGTGGCGGTGCATCGGCTGGAGTTGGCGCACGTCGAGTTCCCTGTCCGCCATCTGGATCGACTCCTTTCGGTTTTCCGTAGAAACGTACCATCTGCCAACCTGGCCGCCAGTGCGCGTTGCATCAGCTCCGGTGTGACCCAGCACACAAAACCTGACGCCCGAAGGGCCGACTTGCGAGTCGCTTCACCTCGTTTAGGGCGCCAACGAGTCAGTGCCACTGGCAACCGCCAGGGCACTGCGTTACTCTTTGTGCAATTGGGCTTGGGGAGGCACTGCCATGGCTTCCGGTCCGGCTCCGGATCCTGCCGCCGCGCTCCGCGGGGTTGCGCCGTTCCACGCCCTGTCGGATGCGACCGTCGGAGCGCTGGCGGAGTCGACGAGCATGCGCCACTATCGCCATGACATGTTCATCTTCGGGGAAGGCGAGCCTGCGGAACTCTTCTGCTTCGTCCACACCGGAGCCGTCAAGGTCTTCAAGACGACCGTCGACGGCCAGGAGCAGACACTGCACCTCGTGCGCCCAGGAGAACTCTTCGCCGTAACCGGCTTCATCATCCCGGCCCCGTACCCCGGCACAGCGCAGACCATCGAGGACAGTTGGATCGGCTGTGTGCGAAACCAAGCCTTGAGGGCGCTCGCGGAGCGCGAGGCCGCGCTCTCCTTCGCCCTCCTTGAGAACTTCGCGCTGCGACTGACGGGAACGTCGCGCCATGTGCTCGACCTGGGCACTCGCGACGCTGCGGGCAAACTTGCCGCCGCACTGCTCGAACTCGCCGACGCCGGCGAGAAACTGCAAGGCCAGCTGACGGTCGATCTCCACCTTACGCACAAGGATCTCGCGCAGTTGATCGGCGCATCGAGGGAAACCGTGACGCGCCTTTTGGGCGAGTTCCGTGACGCGGATGCCGTGGCCACGCGGTCCGACGGTCGACTCACTGTCTACCCTCGGAATCTCCAAAGGTACGTCGAGTAGCCCGCGCGGTACATAGACGCTGCGAGAAGGCAGAGGCAAAGGTCGTGGCGCCGCTCCTTCATTGCGCGACCGCGCAGTGGGTACGGTGCGATGGACGAGTGGAACGGAGCGCATGTCCGCGCCGCTTCCTGCATAGGCTCTCGCGCCGACCGAGAGCGGAGGGCGTGCGCCGATGCGTTTGTCGTGTTGACCCTTGCGGCCCTCGTGATCGCAGTCGTCCATTCCGCCATGCCCGACCACTGGGTGCCCCTCGCGATCGTCGCGCGCAGCAGCCGATGGAGCATCGGACGCACCGCCCGCATCAGCCTCGTCGCCGCGCTGGGCCACGTTGGTGCTTCGCTCGTCCTCGGCGTGGCCATCGGCGCGGTCGGCCCGCTGCGGGAGTGGGCTGCGCTGCGCGAAGGGCGGGTGATCGGTGTCATGCTGATCGCCACCGGGGTAGCGCTCTACGCCTACGGTCACCTGCCACGGCGCCGCCGGACTTCGGGTGCGCAGGTTCCTCACCCGCGTTCCCTCGGGCAGTTCATCGTGCCGTTCGGCGTCGCCGCCTCACCGAACCTCGCGATCGTGCCCATCATCCTCGCGTCCGTCGTTCTCGGGTGGACGCCGTTCCTGCTTGCGCTGCTCGCGTTCACGGCGGGGACCCTCGTCACATTCCTCGTTCTCTCCGTTCTTGGCACGATGGGAGGCTACCTGGTCGACTGGCCGTGGCTGGAGCGCAGCGGAGACAGCGTCTCAGCCGTGCTGCTGACGGCGATCGGCATCGTGGCGTTCTTCGCCCTCTGAGATGTGTCGGGCAGCACTGGCCTCCTCGCGCCGAACGACGGCGGCAAGCGCCTGTGTTCCCCCGGTGATCAGCCGGTCCGCGCGCTCGTACGTGAAGTACGCGAGCATCCAGCGCAAGAGGACGGCAACGCGGTTGCCGAATCCGATCAGCGACATGATGTGGACAGCGAGCCAAGCGGCCCAGGCGACAAAGCCGTGCAGATGCATTCGCCCCAGCCGCGCGACCGCTTGACTGCGCCCGATCGTGGCCAACGCGCCGCGGTCACGGTAGCGGAACGGGCGTCTTCCCTCGCCCGCCGCGCTGCGCAGGATGTTCCTCGCCGCGCAGTCCCCCTCCTGGATGGCGACAGGAGCGACGGCCGGCAGCGGACGCCCAGCGGCATCCGACACGAGGGCCAGATCACCCGCGATGAACACTTCCGGGTGGCCGGGCAGCGTGAGGTCCTGCAGGACGCGCACCCTGCCCGCAGGGTCTCGCTCGCCTGGGAGCGACGCACCCAGGGGCGAGGCGGCTACCCCCGCAGCCCAGAGCACCGTACGCGAAGGCAGGAAGCCATCCGACAGCCGTACGCCTCCCGAGGTGACCTCCTCCACGCGCGTCTTCAGCAGGATCTCCACCCCCGTTCGGCGCAGCGCCTCTCGCGCGTGCCGGCCGAGGTCCGCGGGGAACGCCGGCAGCACGCGGTCCGCGGCCTCTACGAGAAGCACGCGGGTCGCGGAGGGATCGACGCTGCGGAATTCCCGCCGCAGCGTCCCGCGGGAAATCTCCGCGATGGCTCCCGCGAGTTCCACTCCGGTTGGACCCGCTCCGACCACCACGAAGTCGAGAAGCGCTTGGCGCTCCTCGGCGTTCTGCGTGCGCTCGGCCAGTTCGAAGGCTTCGAGGATCCGGCACCGGATCTCGATCGCGTCGTCGAGCGTCTTCAGTCCAGGCGCAAGCTCCTCCCACTCGGGATGTGAGAAGTAGCTGTGCCGTGCACCGGTCGCGATCAGCAGGTAGTCGTACCGGAGTTCGCCTCCGTCGTAGTGCACCACGCGGTGTTCGACGTCGACGCGCTCGACATCCGCCCAGAGGACGCGCGTGCGTGGATACGCCCGCAGGACGTGCCGGATCGGCGCGGCGATCTCGCCGGGGGCGAGCCCGGCGGTCGCCACCTGGTACAGCAGCGGCTGGAAGAGGTGGTGGTTCTGCCGATCCAGGAGGGTGACGCGAACGTTGCCCTTCGAGAGCTTGCGCGCGGCGTAGAGACCAGCGAAGCCGCCGCCCACGACCACCACATGCGGCACAGAGGATGAGTTGCGATCGATCATCGTGCTCCCACCCGTTCAGCGCTCTAGATCGTTCCGCCGATACCGGTCCGGCCAGCATCGGCGCGAACGTCGCGTACGGCTTTGCCGATGCGCTCGATTCAGGACGAGGCGACCCGCATCGCGCGCACGTCCTCTCGCCGCTGCTGCCTGGCGAACTCCGGATCCGGCAGGTGGCTGCAGTAGGGGTCGCTCTCCAGGGCGTCGCCGGTCACGGCGTACGCGCGCGCCCTGGACCCGCCGCACGCTTCGCGGTACTCGCAGTAACCGCACTTGCCGCGCAGGAGGCTGCGATCCCGGAGGTCACGCAGAAGGGGCGAGGTGCGATAGATCTCGCTGAGGGGGCGTTCCCGCACGTCGCCGCAGGCCACTGGCAGGAAGCCGCTCGGGTAGACCTTCCCGAGGTGGCTGACGAACACGAATCCATCGCCGTCGGCGACCGGCCGCGGCGCGCGGCCGATCCCGCTGCTGGCCCCCCGGGCGCGCGGCGCGACCCCCAGCTGCTTGAGGACCCGTCGGTACTGCGGTGCCTCGGTCGTCTTGATGTCCATGCGCACCGTTTCCGAGAACCGCGCGAGCCAGCGCAGGATCTCCTCCGTCTCGTAGGCGTCGAGGGCTTCCTCCAGGTGGCCGCGTCCCACCGCCACGAGGAAGAACACACTCCACAGCACGGCCCCCATCGACTCGACGAGTTGTCCGATCTCCGCGAGTTCCTCGCGGTTGATGCGAGAGACCGTCGTGTTCACCTGCAGCGGCAGCCCGATCTCCTGCAGTGTGGAGACTGCGTCGAGCGTGCACTGGAACGATCCTGGCTGCCCGCGGAAGCAGTCATGGGTGTCCGCGGTCGCCCCGTCGATCGAGAACGCCCAGCGGCTGAGACCTGCGGCGGCCAGTTCCCTGATCTTATCGTCCGTCACCAGCGGCGTCGCGGACGGCGTGATCGAGACGCGCACCCTCTTTGACGCGTACCGCACGATCTCGACGAGGTCCGGACGCTTCATCGGGTCGCCGCCCGTGAGTACGAAGAGGGGCTGCGGCCTCAGCGCGGCGACGTCGTCGATCAGGCGCATCGCCTGATCTGTGCTGAGCTCCGCAGGGTTGCGCATGGGGATCGCCGCGGCGCGGCAGTGCCTGCAGTGCAGGTCGCACGCGCGCGTCGTCTCCCAGATCACGATGAAAGGGCTCTCCTCGTAGGGAGACGTCATCGCGTTGCCGCCTCCTACCGGTCTTTGAAGAAGTCCCGGTTGATCTCCGTGTAGTGGCTCCACTGCGCAGGCAGCGCGCCTTCCTCAAAGATCGCCTGCACAGGGCACACCACCTCGCAGGCACCGCAGTTGATGCAGTCGTCTGGATTGATGTAGAGCTGCGGCGAGTCGGCGCTCTCGTGGATGCAGTCCACGGGACAGACGTCGACGCATGCCCTGTCCTTCACCCCGATGCAGGGTTCGGCGATGACGTAGGCCATCTCTTCTCCTCCTCCGCGACAGAAAGGGCCCGCGGGCGCAGGCCCTTACTTTGCGGTGCGCGCGATGCGTACGCGCCAGACCTCAGGGCCCTCCTCGAGGTACTGCCAGTCGAACCGCCCCGCGTGCTCGGCCTGGAACTGGTAGTACAGCGGCTTCGGATCGTGGTCGTTGACGAGAACGAACGATTCCTTCTCGGGCAGCGCTTCGAACGTCGCGAAGATCGCGGTGTGGCGGTGCATCGGCTGGAGTGCGCGAACGTCGAGCTCTCGATCTGACAAGTTGATCAACTCCCCGTCGACACGGTACCACCAGCCGACAGGACCACCTGTGCCAAATGAAGCCGTACCGATGTGACCCAGAACACAGATCCTGAGCGCGCAGGTGGGAAAATGACGGTGGAGCCGCGGCGGCCGCTGCCAAGACGCACAGTGAGGTGGTATCGTGCTCGAGATCACGGAGGACGACGTTCGCAGCGCCCTGCACGAGGTGATTGATCCAGAGCTCGGGATCAACGTCGTTGACCTCGGGCTGATCTACCAGGTGACGGTCGAGGACGGTCGGCGCATCCGGGTGCTGATGACGATGACCACACCGGGCTGCCCGGCGACCAACTACATTAAGGGCGGTGCCGAGCGCCGGCTCATGCTGATACCTGCGGCGGAGGACGTCGAGGTTCAGTTGGCGTGGTCGCCTCCATGGTCGCCCGATCTGATGAGCGACGAGGCGAGACGCGAACTTGGCATGTCCTAAATCGGGCGGGGAGGCGATTCGGTTGATGGAAACAAACGACCAGGCGGTGCTGGCGATCCGTAGGCACCATGCCGCGCTCTTGGCAGGACTGCGCAAGAGCAGCGAGGACCTTCTTGACGCATCCGCAGACGGAGATTCGGTCGATCAAGCGCGCGGCGCCATGCTCATATACCTCGCAGACGAGATCCTTCCGCACGCGGAGGCGGAGGAGACGACGCTCTACCAGCGCGGCCACACGATCGCGGACCTCACGCTGCTGCTCGACGCGATGGTCGCCGAACACGGGCACCTGCGGGCGCTGACGAACGATCTTGAAACCCAGAAGTCGCCCCAGAGGGCTGCCGCCATCGGATTCACGATCACAGAACTCTTCGCGCTGCACGCCGACAAGGAGAACGACCTCCTCGTTCCAAGGCTCGCGCGCGAGCCGGGGGTTCGCGTACAGGACCTGCTCGGCGAGATGCACCACCTTCTGGAGGGCTGACCGAGGGACCGCACCCCTGGGCATCCGGCTACGGGTGTCCTTTCGACCGGCGCGCTACGCAGGGCGGCAACCACACGGTATCTGGGGCACGCAGGCGCCGTCGTCGTGGAGCACCGTCAACTGGGATCCAGCGGTGCGACGAACTACAGTTCCCGGCGGGCCGACGGGGCGGCACCGTCAAATTTACCTGCACCTTTCCGAGCGAAGTCCCCTCCATTGGCAGATTGACGCTGAAAGAGGCGACTCTCCGTGCCCATCCGGCGGGACGATGTGCGCTACGAAGTCGTCGCGAGCGAACGGGTGACACCTGCCATCGCGGAGATCCGGCTGCGACCCCGCACGGAGCCGCTTGCCTACCGCGCAGGGCAGTACGTGCTGCTCTGCGACGCCGCCGGCGCGCTGCCGCAGCGCTCCTACTCCATCGCGAACGCGCCGCGCCCCGATGGGTGCGTCACCATCCTTGTGACGCGGGTCGAGGGAGGTGCCATCAGCAGTTGGGTTCACGACCGGCTGCGGCCGGGCGACGAGGTGTCGCTGTCGGGGCCGTACGGCACGTTCGTCCCAAACCCGGACCCCACGCCTCCCCTTCTGCTACTGGCCGGCGGATCCGGACTCGCGCCGATGCGCGCGATCGGTGAGGCGTCGCTTGCACAGCACCCCAGTCGGCCGGTGTCGCTGTTCTTCTCCGCGCGCACCTTGCGAGACGCCATCGACCACGACGTTTTC
>JAJYTE010000019.1 GCA_021793215.1 Bacillota bacterium | reverse complement strand
GGCCGTGATGGCGTCAAGGGCGCTCGCGAGGTCCTCGGCGCGCAATCGGCCGGCGGCAGCCGTCTGCGCGAGCCGCCGCCGCTGCCCAGCGAGGCGCCGAAGTTCCCGCTCCGCCCGCCGGGCAGCGGCCCCCATGTCGGTGACGGGGCTTTGCGAACGGAGGGCCTCCGTCTGCAGCTCGCTCGCCACCTTGGCCCAGACGGCGGCCTCAAGCTCTTCGGCAACGTAGTAGGGCGTCGGGCACCGGGGCACCAGCCGCTTGCCGGTGCAGGCGTAGTAGTGCCGGCTGCCGCCGCTGCCTGTGATGCGGTTGCCGCAGACGGCGCAGTGCGCGACGCCCGTCAGGAGGTAGACCCTGCCGTGTCCTTCGGGCTTGCGGCGCCGCGCCTCGAGCGCCTGCTGCGCCCGTGCGAAGGTCGCCTGGTCGACGAGCTCGGGCAGGGTGACGCGTCCCAGGCCGCGCAACTGCGCCATCTCTCCGAGGTAGCTCGGGTTGCGCAGGACGCCGTGGACCGCCGACTGGCGCCAGGGGCCGCCGTTCTTTCCGCGCAGCCCCATCGCATTGAGCGCTTCGGCGATCGCGCGCGTTCCCATCTGGGGCGCCAGTGCGAAGATCTCACGCACGACGGCGGCTTCCGCAGGGTCCTCGACGAATCGGTGGCGGCTGCGGTCGTACGCATAGCCGACGATGCGCGTTCCCGTGACCACGCGCCCCTCGCGTAGGCGCTGGCGCTTTCCCTGCAGCGTGCGCTCGCGGATCTTGTGGGCCTCGAACTCCGCGATCGCACCGCGGATGGCGTAGAGGAGCCTGCCATCCGGTGTGCGCGCGCGGTCGAACTGCACAAAATGAAGCTCTACGCCGCGCGACTCCAAGCGGTCCGTGAGGATCAGCTGGTGCGCGAGGTTGCGCGCCAACCGGTCTGGATCAAGGCACACCACTGCCTCGATCTCGCCGGCAGCACTCGCCGCGAGCAGCGCCTGGAGACCGGGGCGCTCGAGCACGGTGCCAGACACCCCTGCGTCCGCGAACGCGACGACCTTCGTCGCCCCGATCTTGATGGCACGCTCACGGCAGACGCTCGTCTGGGCGTCGAGGGACGTCCCATGCTGCGCCTGTTCCTCGGTTGACACGCGTGCGTAGGTCGCGATGCGCATCTAGCTCGGGTCCCGTAGCAGCGGCAGCAGCCGCAGCAGCGCGCGCAGGGCGGCGGCGACGTCGTCCTCACTTGCGACCCAGCGGACTTCCATGTCCATTCCTCCAGTGCTTGTCCGCTCGAGTGTATGCGCCGAAGTCTCCTGGCTGCACAGCGCGCAGGTCCATCGGACCCAGCGCCGCCGGCCCATTCGGCAGTTCCCCCGATTCGCCCGCACAAGCATGCTGAAGGTAGGCCGCGGACCACCCGATCGCCCGTCTTGGGCGGGGTGGCAATCTCGATGGAGGCGTCCGTCGTCGCTGCCGATCGTTCGCCGCTCTCGGCCGGAAGGTTCTCTCCTGTCACGGCAGACGCGGCGAACCCGGACAGTCGGCATGCAGACAACGAGACAGCACCGCGCACCCCAGGGCGTAATTGCCGCGGCATCTGCCCCGGACGGAACCTAGACAGCGACTCCGGCACACATGCGCTCGGTGGCCAAAGCTCCCCCTGGCACTGTGCGCTCTCGCCGTCGAGTCGCCGATCCTAGTCCTCGCGCGGTCGTCGGCTTGCCCGACGCTCCAATGGGCAGCGGGCGCTGCCCGCGAACGCGAGTGCCCTGGAGCCTTCGCTCCAGGGCACTCGCACATCTTATCGCCGCCGTCTGCCGAGCGTACGCGCGGTGTCCAACGCGCGCTTCCAGATGTGGTCCTTCACCGCACCCGGCCCCTTCCTCGGCAACGTTCGCGCCATCTCTATGCGGCGTTTCGCGGTGCCATGCCGTGCCGCCGCTAGCGGGCCGTCGCCTGAAGGTACGCCGAGGGATCCACCGGTTGGCTTCCATGGCGGAGCGCGAAGCGCAGGCGCGGCTTGCCGGAGCCCGACGGCGCGTTGCCCAGTTGCCCGATCACGGTGCCGGCGCTCACCTGCTGCCCCACCGCGACCTGCGCCTTCGAAAGCCCGGTGTACTCCGCGACGAGCTCGCCGCCGCTCTCCACGGCGACGCTCAGTCCCTGGGTCGGGTCCGGTTCGATCGTCTGCACGACGCCCGCGAACGCGGAGCGCACCGCCGTTCCGGCGGAGGCCGCGATCTCCCAAGCGGTGTTGTAGTACCAGTAGCCTCCGTTCGGCTGATAGGCCCACCCGTAGCCCTGCGTCACCTGGCCGGCGAGCGGCCAGAGCCCGTGGGTCGGGGCGGTCGTCAGGGCCGGCGCGGCGGGCGGTGGGGGCGTGACGACGGCCTGCGGGGGCGCCGCCGCAGCCTGGGCTTGGGAGGACTCTACTTCGGGGTCCATCGGCGCCGGTAGGTTGCCTGGTCCCCTGGTGCGCCGGCCACTCCAGGCCGCCTGGCCGTTCAGGCTCTGCACAGGGGCGCTCGGAGTGGCGCGCCCATGCGATGCGATGGTGACGATCGCGATGACGACTGCGGCGGCGGACCCGACGGCCAGCCAGGGTTCGCGGCGCACCGCTTGGGCTGCCCGGCGAAGGCTCGTCCGGGTCGACGCGTAGGGTCGACGCCACACGGGTTCCCGAGTGGGCATGGTGCGAAGACTCCTTCCGTGCACGCTTGGGGATAGTCTGCGCCGCAATGCCCATACTCAAACGCGCTCGGCGCTGCGGGGCCCGCTGGAAGCCCATGCCTTGACGCCATGCGCAATGGTGGCGAATCTATAGGAGCAGTCATTTCATTGATCCCTTCGCGCCAAAGGGGAGTGCAGATGGTGCGTCCGTACCAGGATCTCGCCGCACTGGACTTTCGCGACCCGCAGGAGCAAGCCCGCATGCGCGCAGCGGTGGAGGCGGTCCGATCGCAACTCGGACGCCGCTACCCGTTGCGCATCGACGGGGTGCCGCTCCCGATCCGGGCGGCATTCCACTCGACCGATCCCGCAGACCCCACGTGCGTCGTGGGCGAGGTCGCCTCGGGCGACGCGTCCGACGCCGACATCGCGGTGAGCGCGGCGGCACGCGCCGCCGAGAGCTGGAGCCAGGTGGCGCCCGAGGAGCGGGCCGCGCTCTTGCTCCGGGTGTGCGACGCGACGCTGCACCGCCGTCGCGAACTCGTGGCCTGGATGGCCTTCGACGCCGGAAAGAGCTTTGCCGAGGCGGACGCGGAGCTCATCGAGGCGATCATGCACATGGCCTGGATCGCCGAGCGGCTGATGGCGGCGCGTCCAGTGCGCTGGGCCACTGTGCAAAGCGATGTCGTCGTGGAGGCTGCGGACGGCGCGATCGGTGCCGGCGTCGTACTGACACCCTTCAGCTTCCCGGCCGCCCTGCCGCTCGGCATCGCCGCCGCCGCCATCGCGATGGGCAACGCCGTCGTGGTCAAGCCATCGAAGGTCGCGCCAGTCGCCGCGTACGAGGCGCTCGCGGCATTCGAGGCGGCTGGCCTGCCTCCCGGCGTGCTCAACGTGGTGACAGGCGACGGCCCCGGGCTGCGGGATGCATTGGTGCGTCACCCGGCCTCCCGATTCTGCTCCTTCATCGGTTCCCGCAACGGCGGCGCCGCCGTTGCTGCCGCCGCGAACACCTGGAGCGATGGCCAGGAGCGCCCGAGGCGCCTGCTCGCCAGGACCGACGGCAAGGCCGCGACGATCGTGACGGCTAGCGCCGACATACCGTGGGCTGTGCGCGAGGTGGTCCGGTCCGCATTCAGCTATCAGGGTCAGAAATGCACCTCGACCGCCCACCTTGTGCTGCTCAGCTCCATCCATGACGAGTTCCTGGAGGCGCTCCTGCGGACGATCGACGAGTACGCCGCCGACCGCGGACCGGCCTGGGAGAACCACCGCTACGGACCGCTCGTCAGCGCGCCGGCGCTTGCGCGGGTGCGCGGTTTCTCCGCCCGCGCCGCGCGGGACGCGGCCGTTCTGCGACCGGGTGACCACGAGGGGCCCGGCCACTTCATCGGGCCTGTCGTCGTGGACGACGTGCCGGAGGACAGCCGACTCGGCCGCGAGGAGATCTTCGGTCCACTGCTCAGCGTGATGCGCGCCGGAACGCTTTCACGCGCGGTCGAGCTCGCGACCGGCGCCGGCACCGCCCCTGCGGCCGCCGCCTTCACGCGCGACGCGCGGGAGGTGCAGTTCATCCGCGAGCACCTGCAGGCGCACGCCCTCTACCTGAACGGCGCGTCGACGGGCCCCCTCGCGGGAGTTCGCTCTCCGCTCGGCGAGCAGGGCAACCCGCGCGAACCCGATGATCCGGCGTCCTACTACAGGACGCGCACGATCGTCGAGCGCTATGCCGTTCCGTCCGCGCAGTAGGAGAAAAAGGGAAGCGAGGGGAGCGCCCGATGCGGGCGCTCCCCTCGCTTCCCTTTCGAGTATCAGAGCACTTCGGAGCAGGATGAGCGCCGCTCGATCTGGGCGCCGAGCTGGGCGAACTTCTCCTCGAGGTCGGCGTAGCCCCGGTCGAGGTGGAACGCGTCGGCGACGGTCGAACGGCCGTTGGCCGCGAGGGCTGCGATCACGAGGGCCGCGGCCGCGCGCAGGTCGCTCGCGTGCAGGGTCGCGCCGGTCAGGTGGTCGACGCCGGTGACGAGGGCGGTGCGGCCGTCGATCTTCACGTCGGCCCCCATGCGGCGCAGTTCCGGGATGTGCATGAAGCGGTTCTCGAAGACGGTTTCCGTGATCACGGAGGTCCCCTCGGCCAGTGAGAGGGCGGCCATCAGGGGCGCCTGCAAGTCGGTGGGGAATCCGGGGTGAGGCATCGTCTTGAGGTCGATCGCCCGAAGCCTGCCGCGCTGGCGCAGTCGGACCGCGTCACCCTGGACGTCGACCTCCCCGCCGGCCTCGCGCAGCTTCGCAAGCAGCGGCTTGAGATGTTCGGGGAGCACGGGTCCGACCGTGACGTCGCCGCCGGTGGCAGCAGTGGCCACGAGGTAGGTCCCGGCCTCGATCCGGTCGCTGATCACCTGGTACGTGGTGCCATGCAGCCGGCGTACCCCGTGGATGCGCAGCTCCGTCGTGCCCGCGCCGCGCACCTCCGCACCGAGCGAGCAGAGGAAGTTCGCGAGGTCGACAACCTCGGGCTCCTGCGCGGCGTTCTCGATCGTAGTCCAGCCGTCGGCCACCGCGGCTGCCATCAGCAGGTTCTCGGTCGCGCCGACGCTCGGGAAGTCGAGGTAGATGTTCGCGCCGTGCAGTCGGGGCGCGCGGAACTCGATGTAGCCGCTGCCGGCCTGCACGTCCGCACCGAGCGCGACGAGGCCCTTGAGGTGGAGGTCGATCGGCCGCGACCCGATCGCGCAGCCTCCCGGCAGCGGCACGCGCGCCGCGCCGAAGCGCGCGAGGAGGGGTCCGGCGATCAGGAACGAGGCGCGCATGCGCCGGACGAGGTGCTCCGGCGCGGCGAACGGATCGACATCGATCGCCTGCACCACGAGGTCGCGCCCTTCGCGGGACACGTCGACACCGAGCGACCGTTGGACGCGGCAGAGCGTGTCGACGTCGTGCAACCATGGGACGCCCGGCAGGCGGACGGGATCAGAAGTGAGCAGTGTAGCGGCCAGGATCGGCAGCACGGCATTCTTTGAGGCCTCGATCTGTACGTCGCCCTGAAGTGGGCGACCTCCATCGATGTAGAGGTCTGGCTCGGCGGCCACGGCCTCCTCGAACTCGTCGTGATCCAACGTAGTGTCAGTCCCCTTCAGCGCAGAGTGCGGCGAGCGATTCGCTCTACCCACCGGGACGCAGCGTCGGCGTCCCGATGACGATATCGGCGGAGTGGTGTGCCATATCGTACGAAATCCGCAGCGCTAGGTTCATCGTGCGGCCCCCGACCGAGACCTTTGGCGAACCGCCAGGAAGGTCTGCGAGTGCGAAGGCTCCGGTAGGACCAACCAATACTCCGAGCGGCTTCGCCCCCACCGTGCGGATCGCCAGCGCGATCTCCTTCGATGTGGGCTGCGCCTCGGCATGCGCCGTGAGCTCTACGGACGAATGATCGGTGCCGCATGGAGTCCCCCATAGTTCTTCGAGCGCCGCAGCGATTTTCGCGGGTGCCACCTCTTCTACGCGGCTGCAGCTGAGGAAGTGACTGCCGTGCGCCAGGGGCAGATCGGAGATCCGCGCACGCAGCGCTCCGTCTGTCGCTTGGTATACCTCTCCGCGCCCAAACTGTGACGCCGACCAGCGGGCGCCCGGCGCGAGCGCCTGCTCAATCCGACGAAGCGCCGCCTTGCCCGGAAGGATCTCCGTCGCGTACACCTCGACCGTCGCGACGGTCGGTTTCGCGTGCAAGGCGTAGGCGAGCGGCACCAACGCGGCCGCCGCGTTCTCGCGGGTGGGGGCGGTCAAGGGCGCACTCGTCGCGCCAACTGTCATCAGTCCAATGGAGAAAAGAACAGGCAAGGCTCGCATTCCGGGGTCCCCCCGGAACGGAGCCTTGCCTCAGGGCGTGATTGCTATACGGCGCTGTGGGCCTGCTCCTCGACCAACTGCAGGCGAACGAGTGCGCGGGCGAGCGCCACCTTCGCCCGCGCTTCGTCGATCTCGCCGTGACGCTCCGCAAGGCGCGCCTCGGCGCGCTCCTTCGCCTCGAGCGCTCGGTTCTTGTCGATGTCCTCGGCCCGCTCCGCGGTGCGCGCGAGCACCGTCACCGCATCGCCGCGCACCTCGAGGAATCCGCCCGTGATCGCCAGGCGGTCGTCGCCGTCCGCCTTCTTGATCTGCAGGATGCTGGGCTCGATCGAAGTGACGAGCGGAATGTGCCGCGCCATCACCCCGATCTCTCCCCCACCGCCACGCACGATTACCAGCTCTGCGTCGCAGCGCAGCACCTCGTGCTCCGGTGTGACGACGGAAAGCGCGAAGGTGGTGGCCATGTTAGAGCGTCCTCGCCTTCTCGACGGCCTCGTCGATGCCGCCGACGTACCGGAACGCGGCCTCGGGCAGGTCGTCGTGGCGGCCCTCGAGGATCTCCTTGAAGCTACGGACCGTTTCCTTAATCGGTACGTACTTGCCAGGTACGCCGGTGAACTGCTCCGCGACGAAGTTCGGCTGCGAGAGGAAGTTCTGGATCTTGCGCGCCCGCGTCACGGTCACCTTGTCGTCCTCGGAGAGTTCGTCCATACCGAGGATCGCGATGATGTCCTGCAGCTCGCGGTAGCGCTGCAGCACGGCCTGCACGCCACGGGCAACGCCGTAGTGCTCCTCACCCACCACGTTCGGATCGAGGATCCGCGAGGTCGAGGCGAGAGGGTCCATCGCCGGGTAGAGACCGCGCGACGCAATGGAGCGCTCGAGGTTCGTCGTCGCGTCGAGGTGAGCGAAGGTCGTCGCAGGCGCAGGGTCCGTGTAGTCGTCGGCCGGTACGTAGATCGCCTGGATCGACGTGACGGAACCGCGCTTGGTGGACGTGATGCGCTCCTGCAACTGTCCGACGTCGGTCGCCAGCACCGGCTGGTAGCCCACTGCAGAGGGCATGCGCCCGAGGAGCGCGGACACTTCGGATCCTGCCTGGATGAAGCGGAAGATGTTGTCGATGAACAGCAGCACGTCGCGGCTCTCTACGTCGCGGAAGTACTCGGCCATCGTGAGCCCTGAGAGGCCGACGCGCATGCGCGCGCCAGGCGGTTCGTTCATCTGGCCGTAGACCATGGCGGTCTTGTCGATGACGCCCGACTCGCGCATCTCGTTCCACAGGTCGTTGCCTTCGCGCGTGCGCTCGCCGACGCCCGCGAAGACGGAGATGCCGCCGTGTTCGGTGGCGATGTTGTGGATGAGCTCCATGATCAGAACGGTTTTGCCGACGCCCGCGCCGCCGAACAGGCCGATCTTGCCGCCCTTGGGGTACGGCGCGAGAAGGTCGACGACCTTGAGGCCGGTTTCAAGGATCTCGGTCGTCGCCGCCTGGTCCTCGATTCCTGGCGCCTCGCGGTGGATCGGCGAGCGTTCCTTCGTTTGCACGGGGCCCAGCTTGTCGACCGGTTCGCCGAGCACGTTGAACACGCGTCCGAGCGTCTCCGGGCCGACCGGGACGCTGATCGGCTCGCCGAGGTCCCGCACCTCCATGCCGCGCACCAGTCCGTCGGTCGACGACATGGCGATGCACGAAACGCGGTTGTCTCCGAGCTGGTGGATGACTTCCGCCGTGAGCGCGATCTTCTGGTCGCCTTCAGGCTCACCCTCGATGCGAACGGCGTTGTAGAGTCTCGGCAGCTCGCCGGACGGGAACTCCACGTCGACGACCGGTCCGATCACGCGAACTACCTTGCCGACTGCCATGGGCGCATCACTTCCTTCCTCGTGTTACTGCAGTGCGTTCGCGCCGCCGACGATCTCGGCGATCTCGTTGGTGATCGCGGCTTGGCGCAGGCGGTTCAGTCGTAGGACGAGGCCCTTGATAAGATCCTCGCTGTTGCGGGTCGCGGAATCCATCGCCGTCATCCTAGCGCCCCATTCGGAAGCCTTGGCCTCCAGGAGGGAGCGGTAGAGGAGCGCGTACAGGTAGTGCGGCACGAGCTTGTCGAGCACGCTCTCCGCGTCCGGTTCGTAGATGTACTGGCGCGCCGCCTTGCCCTCCGGTGGCTTGAGCGGCAGCAGCACCTGCACGGACGGGTTCTGCGTCATCACCGTCACGAACTGGGCGTACACGAGGCGAACCTCGTCCACTTCGCCCTTGGTGAAGGCGGCGACGATGTCCTCGCCGATCGCCTGCGCCTGGGTGTAGCGCGGGTAGTCCCCGATGCCGATGTACTCCTTGGTGAGCGTGTGGCCGCGCCGGCGCAGGTAGTCCCTGCCCTTGCGGCCGACCGCGAAGAAGGTCGCCTCGCCGCCGCCGCCCGCCAGTTCCTGCTGCAGGCGGCGCAGGACGTTCGCGTTGTACGGCCCCGAGAGGCCGCGGTCGCCTGTGACGACGACGTATCCGATGCGCTGCACCGGACGCGCCCGCAGAAGCGGCATGCGTCCCGCGCTCGCGTCCGCCGCGACCGAGCGAAGCGCGTCCTCGATGCGCTCCGCGTACGGCCTCGAGGCCTCGGCGCTCTCCTGGGCGCGGCGGAGCTTCGCCGCCGCGACCATCTTCATCGCCTGGGTGATCTTGCGCGTACTCTCGACGCTGCGGATGCGGCGCCGAATGTCGCGAAGTCCCTGCGGCATGTCTGCTCCCCCTAGCCCTGGAAGACCTTGTGGTACTCCTCGATGGCGTCCTTGAGCGCCTTCTCGGTCTCGTCGGACAGTTTCTTCTCCTCGCGGATCGTCGCGAGCAGGCTGCCCGAGGCGCGCAGGTGCGCCAGAAGGCCATGCGCGAAGGCCCCCACGCGGTCAAGCGCGATGTCGTCGATGAACCCCTGGCTGCCGGCGAAGATCAGCGCGACCTGCTCTTCGATCGGATACGGCTTGTACTGCGGCTGCTTCAGCAGCTCTGTCATGTGCTGGCCGCGCGAGATGGCCTGCTGCGTCGAGCGGTCGAGGTCGGAGCCGAACTGCGCGAAGGCCTGCAGTTCGCGGAAGCTCGCGAGGTCGAGGCGCAGCTGGCCCGCTACCTGCTTCATCGCCTTGATCTGCGCGTCGCCGCCGACGCGGGAGACCGAGATGCCCGCGTTCACCGCGGGCCGCACGCCGGCGAAGAAGAGATCGCTCTCGAGGTAGATCTGGCCGTCGGTGATCGAGATGACGTTCGTCGGGATGTATGCGGACACGTCGCCCGCCTGCGTCTCGATGATCGGCAGTGCCGTGAGGCTGCCGCCCCCGAGGTCGTCGGAGAGCTTCGCCGCACGCTCCAGGAGGCGCGAGTGCAGGTAGAACACGTCGCCCGGGAATGCCTCGCGACCCGGAGGCCTGCGCAGCAGCAGCGACATGGCGCGGTAGGCGACGGCGTGCTTGGAGAGGTCGTCGTAGATGATCAGGGCGTGCTTGCCCCGGTACATGAAGTCCTCGCCCATCGCGCATCCCGCGTACGGTGCGAGGTACTGCAGCGGGGCCGGCTCGGCCGCCGTCGCGGAGACGACGATCGAGTACTCCATCGCGCCGTGCTCCTCCAGGGTGCGCACCACGCTCGCCACGGTCGACGCCTTCTGGCCGATCGCGACGTAGATGCAGACGACGTCCTCACCCTTCTGGTTGAGGATCGTGTCGATCGCGACCGCCGTCTTGCCGGTGGAGCGGTCGCCGATGATCAGCTCGCGCTGGCCGCGACCGATCGGGATCATCGAGTCGATCGCGAGGAGTCCGGTCTGCAGCGGCTCGGAGACGTGCTTGCGGTCGACGACGCCCGGTGCGCCGGACTCGACCCCGCGGCGCCGCTGCGCGTTGATCGCGCCCTTGCCGTCCAAGGGGTTGCCGAGCGCGTCTACGACGCGGCCGACGAGCTCGTCGCCGACCGGCACGTCGATGATGCGTCCCGTGCGGCGAACGAGTTCTCCCTCGCGCACGTCAGTGTCGGAGCCCATCAGCACGACGCCGACGTTCTCCTCCTCAAGGTTCAGGGCGATGCCCTTCACGCCGCTCTCGAACTCCAAGAGCTCGCCAGCCATGGCACTGCGCAGGCCGTAGACGCGGCTGATGCCGTCGCCGACGTTCAGTACCGTGCCGACGTCCTCGATGCTGGTACGTGTTTCGAATCCCTCGATCTCCTGCTTCAGGACCGAGGTGATCTCCTCGGGTCTGAGGTTCACGCCTGTCCCCCCAATTCGCTCTCGGACAGCAGCATGCGGCGAACGCGCCGAACGCGTGCGGCCACGGTATCATCCAGCAGCCGATCGCCCACCCGTACCCGGACACCGCCGAGCAGGGCTTCGTTGATCGCGTGGGAGACGCGCAGCTTCTGGCCGAAGCGACGCTCCAGAGCCTGGTGCATCCGCTCAATGTCGCCCTCGGCCAGGGGCACCGCCGTCTCGATCACCGCTTCCGCTTCCCCGGAACGCGCGTCGGCGATCAAGCAATACTCCTCGTAGATCGCCTCGATCTCCGCTTCCCGCCTGCGCTCGAAGACGAGGCGCAGAAAACTCTGTAGCACGGGAGGCGCATCGGGCATGAGTCGGCTGAGCACGCGTTCCTTCTCCGCCGCCGCGATCCGGGGACTCACCATCGCCTCGCGCAGGGCGGGCTCTGCGCGGTAGATGTCGAGCAGTTCTCCGTATGCGCTGCGTACGGCCGAGGCGTCCCCGCCCTTGGCGGAGAAGAGCGCCTGTGCGTAGCGACGCGCGACCGCCGTCTGGCTCATGAGCCCGATTCCGCCGTACTGAGGAACTCGTCGACCAGCTTGCGCTGGCGCGCCGTGTCCAACTCCTCGCGGAGCACCCGGCCCGCGATCGCGAGTGACAGCTCGGCGACCTCGCTGCGGATCTCCCGCAACGCCTCGCGCTTCTCTCCCTCGATCTCGGTGCGCGCCATGGCGACGAGGCGAGTCGCTTCCTCGCGGGCGCTCTGGATCGTCTCCTGGGCCTGAAGGTCCGCGGTGCGCTGGGCGCGCTCGATCAGCGACTGCGCTTCGTGGCGCGCACTCGCGATCTGCTCCTCGAACTGCTGCTTCAGGCGGGCCGCTTCCTCCCGATCTTTGCGGGCTTCCTCAATCGCGCCCTCGATGCGCTCACGCCGCTCACGAAGGATCTTCTCGATCGGCGGGAAAGCGAACTTGGACATGAAGAAGAGGAAGATAAGGAAGGAGACGATTTCAACAACGATCGTTCCTAGGTTGAGTCCTAGCCCCACGTTGATCTCCTTTCAGGCGGTCGGCGCGAACCTACCCGGTTCGCGCCTCTCCTAAAGCTTCCGTCCCTACTTTTGCCCAAGCAGCAAGAAGGCGAAAACCAGCGCGATTACCGGCATGGCCTCGACCAGGGCGAAGTACACCCATGCCGTGCCCATCAGAAGGTTCCTCGCTTCCGGCTGACGCGAAATCCCCTCCATAACGCGGCCGAAGAGAAGACCGTCACCGATACCGGCACCGATGGCCGCGCCTGCGGCCGCGATTCCAACGCCGATCAGTGCGATTGCGTGTGAAGTCAACAACATCCCGCTCACCCCCCTTCAAGGCACCCGATGCACGCTCGTCCTAGTGCTCCTGCGCCGTCTGCATACTGTGGCTGATGTAGGACAGCGTCAAGATCATGAAGATGAACGACTGCATGATCGCGATGAAGGAGTTGAACCCGAGCACGGCGATCTGCAGCACGATCGTGGCCACGACCGCCAGTCCGTAGGCAAGGCTCAGGGCTGCGACCTTGGGGATTATGCTGGCGGAGATGCTCATCAGAAGATCTCCCGCCAGAATGTTGCCGAAGAGTCGCATCGCGAGCGTGATCGGGTTGGTGAACTGCTCGAGCAAGAGGAACGGCGTGAGCCCCCAGGGCTGCGCCATGCTCTTCAGGTGGCCGAAGGCGCCGCGGTAGAAGATGCCGTAGAAGTGGATCAGGACGAAGACGATCATGGCGAGCCCGATGACCGTGTTGATGTCGGCGGCCGGGGCGTGGAAGAACGGGAACGGCAGAAGGCTGAAGACGTTGATCACCACCAGGTACATGAGCTGCGCCACGAGCAACCGGAGCAGCCGGTTACCCTGCTCGTCGTTCAACTGGTCGCGCACGTACCCGTGCACGAAGTCGAACGAGAGCTCCATGATGTTCTGCAGCCCACGGGGCTTCTCGACGCTCGCGCGGTGCGCCGCAAGGCGGAACAGCACGAAGACGAGGATCATCGAGGCCCAACTGAACAGCATCGTGTCCGCGTTCACAATGTATCCGGCGATGTTCCATTGCAACTGCGGCTCCATGCGTCACCCCTGTTCCTTCGCGAGCAAGATCAGGATCGCGGCCTCCACCATAAAGAAACCGCCGAGGAACGCGATATCCCCCGACGTGCCCAGCTGCCGCTGCACGAGGAGCAGCACCAGAACCAGCACGGCCATCCGTGAGGCGAGGTTGATGCGCATCCACGACCCGGCCCTCGCCAAGCTCATCTGCGAGACAGCGCGCTGGCGCAGCCAGAGCATGAGCAGATTGACGAGGCCGGCGGCAGAGCCGACCCATAGGCCCGTTCGAACCGCATCCTGCGGTCCGATTCCCCAGAGCACGCCGAGCATTGCGACGAGCGCGAACCCGACCGCGAAGGCCATCCGGCGCTTTGATCTCGCCATCACGGTCCTGTCGGCGCCCGGAGCAGGAGGTCTACCTCGTCCGCCTGAGCCATTGCGTCTCTCGCGATGATTCTGAGAGCGACGTGCAATTCTTCTAATCTAATCCTTCGCCATGCTCTCAAACCAGCGCATATACCGAATTTCCGCGTCAGAGGCCATCCTCCTTCCCCAGTATAAGAGATGTTACGGCCTTGTGACAAGAGACACTTGGCCTCGCGAGGGCCTTATGGACCAGTCAGTTCATCCCATCGAACAAGCCGCAGCTAGTGAAACTCCTCTGGTCCGTCCGGACGATCGCCGAACCAATGCAGGATGGCCTGCCAGGTTCGTTCGGCCGCACGGCCGTCGCCGAACGGGTTGCGCGCCTTGGCCATGGCCTCCCAGCGCTGCGGGTCGTCGTGCAGGGAGAGTGCCGCGGCGAGCACGCGCTCCTCGTCCCACCCGACCATCTCCACCACGCCCGCCTCGATCGCCTCGGGGCGCTCCGTCGTGTCGCGCAGCAGGAGCAGGGGAACGCCCAGCGCGGGGCACTCCTCCTGGAGTCCGCCCGAGTCGGTCATGACGAGCTTCGCCCGGGCGATGAGCTGCACGAAGTCCGGGTAGTCGAGCGGTTCGAGAAGGTTGATCCGCGGATGACCGCCGAGGATCTCGCGGGCAGGCTCCTGCACCGCGGGATTCGGATGGACGGAGAAGGCGACGACGATGTCCTCGCGGGACTCCGCCAGTCGGCGGATCGCGCGGAAGATCGCGCGGTGCCGGTCGCCGAGGTTCTCCCGGCGGTGCGTCTCGACGACGACGAGGAAGGGAGCGCGCGCGAGCGCGCGCAGCTCGGGCGAAGGCAGTTCGCGCGCGGAGCCCGCCACCTGGCGGACGGCGTCGATCACGGTGTTGCCGGTCACGATGGTGCGACCGCCGCACGCCTCGCGCTCCAGCGCCCGCCGCGCGCCGGGCGTCGGCGCGAACAGGAGGTCGGCGATGCGGTCGGTGAGCTCCCGGTTCATCTCCTCCGGCCAGGGGCTGTACTTGTCCCCCGACCGAAGACCCGCCTCGACGTGGCCGACCGGTATCTGACGGTAGTAGGCCGCGAGCGCCGCGTAGAGCGTCGTCGACGTGTCGCCGTGCACCAGCACGAGCTCGGGGTTCGCGGCGGCGAGCACCGGCTCGATGCCGGCGAGGACGGCCGTCGCGATGTCCGTCAGGGACTGCGAGCGCCGCATGATGTCGAGGTCGTAGTCCGCCGTGATCGAGAATGTGTCGAGCACCGCGTCGAGGAGCCCCCGGTGCTGCGCCGTGACGCAGACGCGGCAGTCGACGCCGAACTCGCCCGCGCGCTGCACGACGGGTGCCATCTTGACCGCCTCCGGACGCGTGCCGAAGACGGCCAGAACCCGACGACTCAACGTGCCACGCCGCGCTGCTTGTGCGGCGCCTCGTCCCCCCGGTCGCGCAGTAGTCCGGAGCGGGACCCCACCACGACGAGCGCGAAGAGCAGAAGGACCACGATCACGAGGCCGATGTCGTGCGGCATCAGCACGAGCGCCACGGCGCCAAGGCCGCAGGCGATCGCCACGAGGTACAGCAGGATGACGGCGCGGCGCACCGAGAGGCCGCGGTCGATCAGGCGGTGGTGCAGGTGCCCGCGATCCGCCTGGCCGATCGGCTGATGGGAACGCAGGCGGCGGACGATGGCGAAGGCGGTGTCGAAGAACGGGAGGCCCAGCACGAGGATCGGTACGCCGACCGCGAGCGCGGCAGCCTGCTTGTCGGTGCCGATCACCGCGAGGGCCGAAAGGACGTAGCCGAGGAACATCGCTCCCGTGTCTCCCATGAAGATGTTGGCAGGCGCGAAGTTGTCTCGCAGAAAGCCGATCGTCGCCCCGGCCAGAGCGGCGGCGAGGATTGCGACTTCACCCTCACCCTGGTGCAGCAGCACCACGAGAAGCGCGAGCGAAGCGATCGCGGTCAGTCCCGCAGCGAGGCCATCAAGACCGTCCGCGAGGTTCAGGATGTTCGTGACGGCGACCACCCATACCACCGTCAGGCCGTAGCCCCAGAGGCCGGTGAACAGGATGCCGCCGAACGGGTTGGTGATCCAGCCGATGTGCGCGCCGAAGACGGCGAGCACAATCGCCGCGAGGATCTGCCCGAATAGCTTCTGCCAGGGGCGAAGGCTCCAGATATCGTCCACAACGCCGATGCACGCGATGACAAGGCCGCCCGCAATGAGGCCGACGACGCCTGGCGTATGCCAGGACGTGGCAGCCGCCGTCAGCGTAAAGCCACCGACGATCGCGAGTCCGCCCATATGCGGCATCGGGCGACGATGCATGGTGCGCGCACCCGGCTGCTTGAGAAGCCCATGCGCGACCACAAAGCGACGCACGAGTGGCGTCAACGCAAGCACAATGGCGCCGGCCAGTAGAGCCGCGAAAAGTTGTGGCATGCGATTACTCCTCAATTGGTGACGAAGTCAAACGGCTATTATCGTAAGCCCGTCACCAAAGTGCGTCAAAGGATATATCTGCGTAGAAGTGCCCGCATCGTCGAGTCAATCTTTGCGCAAGTATCCCTTCCTAACAAGCTTTTCAACGTGCGCCTGAACGATCTCACCGATTTCTACTCCGTAAGACTCTTCGAGAACGAACATCATGGTTACGGCCGTCTGCGCAACATCCAGCAGTTCCTCCGCCACGTGACGCATCGCCGCACGGTCGTCAAGCGCGACGCGCTCGCCCGAGAGCCCCCGCACCTTGCCGATCGCCGCGCCGAGCTCCCCTGCTTCCTCCATGACCTTCAGCGCCGTCGACTCCAGCGTCGGCGTCAGCCCGTCGAGCTTCGGAAGGTGTACCTGCTTCGTGTCAGCCATGTCCACTCGCCTTTCCAGCGGCTAGCGCTCCCCGTCCGACTCTTCGATCCGCTCGCAGGGAATTCCCGCCTCGGCGCGCAACCCGCGTGCCAGCTCGTCCTCATACGGGTCGCGGTACACGATGCGCTTCACGTGCGCCTGCAGGAGCATCTTCGTGCACTGGTGACATGGCTCGGACGTCGCGTAGACTGTCGCGCCGTCTGTCGGCACCCCGTGCGCCACAGCCTGCAGCAGTGCGTTCTGCTCGGCGTGCAGGGCGCGCACGCAGTGACCGTCCACCATCTGGCACCCTACGTCGAGGCAGTGCGGCAGCCCCTCGGGCGCACCGTTGTAACCCGTCGCGAGGATGCGGCGGTCCTTCACGAGCACCGCCCCGACCGAACGCCTGAGGCACGTCGATCGTTCGGAGGCGGTGTCGGCGATGCGCAGGAAGTAGGCGTCCCAGCTGGGCCTCGGACGACTCATCGCGCCGTGCCCTCCGGGTAATGGGCGCGCGGCCCGCCGATCAGGGGAGGCCGAGTGCGCGCAGCGGTGAGATGCGCCGCGCCGATGCTGCGCACGCTGAGGCGCACCGGGACGGCCACCGCCCTCAGGTGCATTCCGATCAGCGTTTGCCCGATGTCGAGGCCCGCGTCGGCCGCGATCGAGGCCGCGAGGCATGCCTGTCGGCCGAGCGATCCGTAGTACGCCGCGGCAAGCGCGCCACCCGCCCCCGGGACAGGCACCGCCGTGACCTCCATGAGGCCGCGGACTGAGAGCACGTGCCGCGGCACGACGAGCGCGCGGTTCAGATGCTCGCAGCACTGCACAGCGAGCTCGACACCAGCGGTCTCGGCCGCCTCTATGAGCCCCTGCGCCAGCTGCTCCCCGACCTCGAGGCCCGGCGCGCTGCCGATGCGCTTGCCCATGACCTCGCTCGTGGAACCCCCCACCACGACGAGGTCGCCCGGCCGCAGCCCCGCCGACGCGACGAGTTCGGCGAGCGCCGCGCGCGCCGCCCCGGCCAGCTCCTGAAAGTTCGCGACGCCCCCCGCAAAGTCCATGCCTTCCATGTCGCCGGCGGCCCGAGCCGCCCTACCCTCCCGCCGTCAGGAACCCTGGACGTCCATCGCCGAGATCTTGGCTACCCGGTCCGCATGCCGGCCGCCGTCGAAGCTGGTGCGCAGGAAGCGAAGCGCCGCCTCACGCGCCAGTTCCGTACCGGTCAGGCGCGCGCCAAGGCAGAGGACGTTCGCGTCGTTGTGCCGCCGCGAGAGTTCGGCGCCCAGTCCTTCCGCGACCACCGCTGCGCGCACCCCAAGGATCTTGTTGGCCGCGATCGACATGCCGATGCCCGTCCCGCAAACGAGGATCCCCGCCCCGACTTCCCCCGTCGCGACCGCATCGCCCACGAGCTTCGCGAAGTCCGGGTAGTCACAGCGTTCCGCACTGTCGGTGCCGTAGTCCTTCGTCGGGATGCCCTCTTGGCGCAGCGCGGCGAGCACCTCGCGCCGCAGGATGAGCCCTGCGTGGTCCGAACCCATGCCGACCGACTGCAGGAACAGCCAGCCGCTGCGCGTCTGCGCCGCCCGAAGGAGGTCCGACACCTGTGAGGCGACCATGCGGTAGGCCCCCTCGGACTGGCCGATCGGGTCGTCGACGTCCTCTGCGGGCGCGCCGGCGTAGGTTCCGAGGCTGAAGATGCGATCCGCGGCGTCGGGGAAACGGCGGCGCGCCTCATCTGCCAGGCGCCGCGTCATCGCGAGGCCGACCGCCGCGCCGTCGAACAGCGTCGCGACCGCGCTGCGCGCGCGATGCGACTCGAGGTCGAGCCCACGCTCGCGCGCCACCTGGCGCGCCGCCTCCGCGGCCGGGCTGCCGTCATTCGCATTGAGGCCCGCGGAGAGCACCTCCGCGTCGGGCCGGAGCGACTTCGCGATCGCCGCCGCAAGCGGACTGCGGCAGGTGTTGCCGCTGCAAAGGAACACGACGCGCTGCATCGCCGTCACTCCTCCAGATCCTCACGTGCGCGGACTTCTTTGCCGGCAGCGCGAACCATGCGGTCGATCACTCCGGCGGCTTCGGGCGACGCGGGCGGCAGAACCGCCACCAGCGGCGCCCCCTCGCGCTCTGCGTGCAAGAGGGCAGCGTAGAGCGCCTTCTGCAGGTCGGAGACGCTGGCTGCCACGAGGCCGCGCGCTCCTGCAGGGGCCGTGTCCGCAAGGCCAATGTACCAAGAACCGCCGCGCGCAGAAAGGGCCTGCTCCGCGGCCGCCCTCAGCGCCGACCGGTCATCGCCCGAGAGCAGCAGCACGTCGACGTCCGGCGCGTAGTGGCGGTACCGCACCCCCGGTGAGCGCGCGTGGCGCGCCGCCTGCCCCACCTTCTCGCCGAGCACCTGGCCGATCTCCTCCGACGAGATGCCGCCCGGGCGAAGGATGGCCGCCTGCGGCTCCGTCAAGTCAAGGACGGTCGACTCGATTCCGACCTCCGCGTCCTGCCCGTCGAGGACCGCCTCGATGCGCCCGCCGAGTTCCGAAAGCGTAGCCCGGGCCGACGTGGGGCTCGGCCGGCCGGAGCGGTTCGCCGACGGGGCGGCGATCGGTCGATCCGCCGCACGCAGCAGCGAGAGCGCGTGCTCATGGCGCGGCATGCGCAGCGCCAGGGTCTGCGCGGCCATCAGACCGCGCCCCGGCAGCACGAGCGTCAAGGGTCCGGGCCAGAATCTTTTGCTGAGTTCGCGCGCGCGCTCGTCCGGGACGGCCCACTCGGCCATCGACTCGACGCTTGGCACGTGGACGATCAGCGGGTTGTCGGCGGGGCGCCCCTTCGCAGCGTAGACGCGCGCGACGGCACTCGGGTCTGCGGCGTTCGCACCGAGGCCGTAGACGGTCTCCGTGGGGAACGCCACGAGGCCGCCCGCGCGCAGCAGGGCGGCGCCGCGCGCGATGCCGACGGCATCGGGCGCGAGGAGCAGCGTTCTCACCGCAGGCGCCCTCCCACGACGCGCGGGATGGCGGCGAGGTCCGCCTGCGCGAAGAGGTCTTGGAATCCCGCGCCGGCCATCAGCTCCTGCACCGCGGCGGATTGGCCCTGACCCACCTCAAGCAGCAGCCAGCCGCCTCCCGCGAGGCGCCCCGGCGCTCCTCGCACGATCCGGCGTACCACGGAGAGCCCGTCCGCTCCGCCCAGGAGCGCGCCGCGCGGCTCGCGGCGCACGTCCGCCGGCAGTTCGGCGTACTGCGAGAGCGCAACGTACGGCGGGTTCGACACGATCATCTCCTGCGGCTCGCGCAGTGGTGCGAGCAGATCTCCCTCGAGCACGTCCGCGATCCCCGCGAGGTTCTCCCGGGCGTAGCGCAGCGCGAGCCGGGACTTCTCGACAGCGGTGATGCGCAGATCGGGTCGCTCCATCCCGAGCGCCAGGGCGATCGCGCCCGAGCCTGTGCCGATGTCGGCGACGCGCCCGCCGACGGGCGCACGCTCGATCGCCTCCTGCACCAGCGTCTCCGTCTCGGGACGCGGCACGAGGACGCCGGGGCCGACGCGCAGCCGCTGCGACCAGAACCATGCGCTGCCGACGAGGTACTGCAGCGGCCAGCCGTCCCGGCGTCGCGTCACCTGTTCACTGAGGTGCCGAAGGTCTGCGGGGGGGATCTCCTGCTCCGGCGCGAGGTAGACCTGCGCACGCTCGAGCCCCAACTGGGCGCAAAGCAGTTGCACGAGTTCGGGCCGCGGCAGCTCAGCTTTGCCCAGGAACTCGCCGCGCGTCACGCGAGCTCCTTGCGCAGCGCGTCGAACAACTCATCGAGGTCGCCGTCGAGCATCTCACCGAGCCGATGCGAGGTGAAGCCGACGCGGTGATCGGTCACCCGCCCCTGCGGGAAGTTGTAGGTGCGCACGCGTTCCGAGCGGTCCCCGGTCCCGACCTGGCTGCGCCGCTCCTGCGCGAGCTCGGCGTGGGCCTCGGACTGCAAGCGCTCCATCAGGCGCGCCCTGAGCACGCGCATCGCTTTGTCGCGGTTCTTGTGCTGGCTCTTCTCGTCCTGGCACGTCACGACGATGCCGGTCGGCAGGTGGGTGATGCGAACTGCCGACTCCGTCTTGTTCACGTGCTGACCGCCCGCGCCGCCAGCACGGTAGGTGTCGATGCGCAGCTCCTGCGGGTCGATGTGCAGTTCGACGTCCTCCGTCTCCGGCAGCACGGCGACCGTCGTCGTCGAGGTGTGGATGCGCCCTTGCGCCTCGGTCTCCGGAACGCGCTGGACGCGGTGCACGCCGCTCTCGAAGCGCAGGCGCGAGAACGCGCCGCGTCCCTTCACGGCGAAGATGACCTCCTTGAACCCGCCGATCGTCGTCGCGCTCTCGTCGATCATCTCGACTTGCCAGCGGTGGCGTTCGGCGTAACGGCCGTACATCCGAAAGAGTTCCCCGGCGAAGAGCGCCGCCTCGTCGCCGCCCGCGCCGGCGCGGACCTCGACGATCACGTCCTTGTCGTCGCGCGGATCGCGAACTGCGAGGAGTTCCGTCAGTTCCGCCTGGAGTTCCTCGATGCGCTGCGAGAGGCGCGCCTGCTCCTCCGTCGCCAGCTCGCGCATCTCCCCGTCGTCCCCTTGGGCGAGCTGCTGCGCCTCCCGGAAGTCTGACTGCGCCTTTTGGAGCGCGCGGGCGCAAAGCGCGGCCTGCTCGATCTCGCCCGCGCGCCGGCGAAGCTCCGCCGCGCGCGGCGGGTCCTTCCAGAGCTCGGGGTCGGCGAGTTCCTTCTGAAGTTCGTCGTACTCGCGCAGCAACTCGTCCACTCGTTCGTCCAAGACGCGTTCCCTCCGGCTGACTCAACGCGGATGTCCCATCGATAGTCGACTACATTGTAAACTCAGCGCCGCCCGCCTCGCTTGAGCCGCGCAGCAACGAAAAAGGAGGCGGTGGCCGCCTCCTGCCTACAGGCCGTAGCGCTTCTTGAAGCGTTCGACACGCCCGCCGGTGTCGACGATACGCTGCTGGCCGCCCGTGAACAGCGGGTGGCATTGCGAACAGATCTCGACGCGGAGGTTCTGCTTCGTGGATCCCACTTCGAAGGTCGCGCCGCACGAGCAGGTGATCGTCGTCTTCTCGTACGTCGGGTGAATGCCCGGCTTCATCGATGTCACCACCTTGTGTCGCCCATGCGCTCGTCGCGCAAGAAAAATTGCGCCCTGCACGCAGGGCACGGCTCTACGAAGGATAGCACCCGCCGAGACGCCGGTCAAGAAGCGGCGTCCGGCGGATCCCTGCGCGTCAGCCGAGCAGCTTGTGCAGGAACAGGACGAGTCCTGTCAGTGCGAGCACGCCGCCCGCTGCGAGCTCGGCCCACGCCTCGAGCCGGCTCCCGATCTGGCGGCCGAACAGCAGCCCGGCCCAGGTCATCACCAAGGCGGAGATGCCGAGCGCGGCGATCGTCGTCACAGGGGGGAAGCCGACGAGCGCCAGCGAGAAACCCACCGCCAGCGAGTCGAGGCTGACGCCCGCCGCCGCGAGGACGAGGCCAGGCCCGCGACCGAGCTCGAAACCCGACTTGCCCTCCCGCAGCGCGAGCGCCACGGTCAGGACGCCGAGCGCGAACAGCGCCGCGAACCCGACGTAGCCTGCGTAGTCACCCAGCTGGGGACCGAGCGCGCTGCCGGCCCAGATGCCTGCTGCGGGCAGTGCCGTCTGGAAGAGCGCGAAGGTTAGCGCGATGAAGAGTGCGCGGCGGTGGCTGACCCCCTGCACCCCGATGCCCACAGCCACCGACAGATTGTCGAGCCCAAGCGACAGCGCGAGCAGCGACAGTTGCCAGTAGACAGTGATCAGCCTCCATTCCGCGGGTTGCTCGCGCTAGTGTTCGTCCAGGGCGACGAAGCGGCAGACACGACGCACGCCGCTGCGACACACGACGAGCGAGGAGAGCCAGACTCCGCCGCCCTGCCGGCGCGGCCGGGGTCCGACGAAGGAGTCCGTCACGGAGGTCGCCGCGAAGACGACGTCGTCACTATGTACGATCTCCTCGATCCCGAGGGGCCGCTCTGCGTCCTGCCCGAACATCTCCTCAAGGCGCCGTCTCTCGGTGTCGTTCTCCGGCCGCAACCGGCCGCAGAAGGTGCCGCCCAGGGCGCGCACGGCGCAAGCCGTCAAAACGCCCTCGGGCGCGCCGCCCGTTCCGACGACGAGGTCGACATCTCCGTCAGGCAAGCAGGTGGCGACCGCCGGTCCGACGTCCCCGGCCGAGAGCAGACGCACAGTGAGGCCCATGCGACGCAGTTGCGCGATGATCTCTTCATGACGCGGGCGGTCCAGCACGGCCGCGACGAGTCGATTGGTCGGACGCGAGAGCGCCTTTGCAAGCGCCTGGACGTTGTCCTCGAGTGGAGCGTCGATGCGCAGCTTCCCCGCAGCGGCGGGCCCGGCGCAGATCTTCTCCATGTAGATGTCTGGCGCGTGCAGCAGGCTGCCCTTCGGGCCCGCGGCGAGCACCGTCATGGCACCGTCCTGTGCTGCAGCCGTCAGACCGGTGCCCTCCAAGGGATCGACCGCGATGTCGCACTCGAGGCCGCCCAGACCGAGTTGTTCGCCAATGTAGAGCATCGGCGCCTCGTCCATCTCGCCCTCGCCGATCACGACGCGCGCCGAAAGCGGCAATCCGCCGAAGGCGCGGTGCATACCGTCAACGGCCGCCTGGTCGGCCGCGACCTTGTCCCCCTTGCCAACCTGCGCCAGTACCGCGATGGCCGCTTCCTCCGCTACGTCGAGAAAATCCGCCCAGTGGTCGCCGACCGTCCCTGTGCCCGCCTCGCTCACCGCTGCGTCCCCCCCTTCGTGATCAGTCCGATCCTTGCCCAAAGCGCGCCGATCAGACCAAGCAGCACGCCCAAGAGCCCGAAGACCAGGGCGTCGCTCAGCGCAGACTCGATGACGTTGATGACGCCCGCACCCGGCACCAGGAACGAAGCCAGCGTTCCGAAGAATCCGGCCATCAGCGCCGAAAGGAGCGTCGTCAGCAGTGCCGGCAGAACCCGGCGCGTGATTCGGAATACACTGTTGCCCACGTACACAAGAAGTACTACCGACAGGATGCTTACAGCCTGCGTCGCCCAGGCGACGCCGCCGCGGGAGGCGAGGTAGCCGAGCCACTCGACGACCGTCAGGAGAATCCCCCAGAGCACTCCGATTTTCCACGTCATGGCGATGCCGCGACTCGCGGTCGCGGCCGACCTCCTTCAGCGCCCAGCGGCGCGCAGGTTCACCCTGCCATCGTATCCCACCCGAGTGGGCGCCTCAACCCGGCCTTCCATGTGCCATAATAGGCGCGTGCAAAGCGAACACGAGGCGCCGCCGGGGGTGCACTGCGGATGAGCCGGGGAGTGCAGAGCCTTCACCGTGCGACGACGCTCGTCGCGGCGGCCATGGTCCTCTCGCGCGTACTGGGCTTTCTCCGCAACTCGGTCATCTCGGACCTCTTTGGCCAGGGCAACCTGACGGACGCCTATACTGCGGCGTTCCTGGTCCCCGATACGTTCTACATGATCCTGATCGGCGGCGGCATCTCGTCGGCCTTCATCCCCACCCTGACGCGCTACCTCACGGAGGGCAGGGAGGAGGAGGGCTGGCGCGTCATCTCGATCGCCTTCAACTTTATCCTCGTGTTGATGACCATCGTCCTGGCGATCGCCTTCTGGCTCGCCCCGTGGTACATGCACCTCATCCTGCCGGGCTTCGGACCGGCGAAGATCGCCCTCACCGTGTCGCTCACGCGCATCACGCTCGCGAGCATCTTCTTCCACAGCCTGAACGGCGTCCTGTTGGGCACCGAGTACGCGTACAACGCGTACATCGGCACCGCCGCCGGCCCCCTCGCCTACAACATCGCGATCATCGTGATCGGAATCATGCTCTCAGGCAGCTTCGGCATCGCCGCGTTCGCCTGGTCCACCCTGATCGGCGCGGCGCTCAACTTCCTTGTACAGATGATCGGCGTTCTGCGCCTGCGCCCGCGCTACTACCTCTCCCTCGCCATCCGCCATCCGGGGATCCAGCGCATCTTCCGCCTGATCATCCCGGTGATGATCGGGCTCTCGATCGCGCAGATCAACCTGCTGATCAACCAGTCCTTCCTCGCCTCCACACTGCCGAAAGGCAGCGTGAACGCGCTGTCGCTCGCCTCGCGCGTCATGCTGGTGCCGGTGATGTTCGCCATCTCGATCGGCATCACGCTGCTTCCGAACCTGAGCCGCCAAGCGGCGCTCGCGGACCGCCTCGGCTTTCGGCGCTCCTTCTCCGACTCGCTGCGGGCCGTCCTGTTCGTCACGATCCCGGCGTCGGTGGGCCTGCTGCTCCTTTCACACCCCTTGATCCAGGTGCTCTTCCAGCACGGGCAGTTCAGCGAGCACGCGACCGACGCCACGTCGAACGCGCTCTTCTGGTACACGATCGGCATCACGGGCTACGCGGCGTACGAGATCATCAGCCGCGGGTTCTACGCGCTCGAGGACACGCGCACCCCGGTGATCATCGGCGGCTTCTCGCTTGCGGTCGGCGTCGCGATGAACTTCGCCTTCTTGCACCTCTTCAGCGGCCCGCACGGCGCGGGCGGCGCCAACGGGCTCGCCTTCGCGTACTCCTTGACCGGAATCCTGAACGCCGTCCTGCTGCTCTACGCGCTGCGGCGGCGCGTCGGTTCGCTCGACGGACGGCGCATCCTGAGGACGTCGCTCGCCGCGCTGCTCTCGTCTCTGGGCATGGCGTTCTTCGTTCTTGGCGTGCTGCAGATTTTGCCATACCTCATGTTCGGCCCGCAGCTCGTGCGCGACGGCGTGGTTCTGCTGTTGCCGATGCTCGTCGGCTCCATCTCATACTTCGCCATCGCGCACTTCCTCGGCGCAGAGGAAGTCGCATGGGTCGTGTCACTCGTCCGCCGCCGCCTCGTGCACGCGTAGGCCAACCAATGGCAGTGCAGGCACGCGCGCCTATTGCCCACGCCTGCCTGAGCGGCTATGCTGATGACCGGAAGCGAAGGAGAGATTGCCATGGCAGAGCCAAACGCGCTGCCGTACCCGCCCGATGTGATCGCGCGCATTGATACGTTGCAGCGCGAGAAGCAGGTCCTCGTGGAGCGGGCTCGGCGCAAGCCGTACAAGGAGCGCAACCACATCATGCGCCGCGTCATCGCGATCGAGGATGAACTGGCGCGGTACTTCACACCGAACCTTTGAGCCGCCTGTCCGCGGGCAGGGCGCCGTACAGCGCCCTGCCCGCCTGCATTCATCCGGTACTATGCAACCAGCGAATTCTGTAGCACTATAGACTCCATAGCGCCCCGGTCACCCTCGCGCGGCGATGCTTCGACGCGCGGGCGCTCAAAGAACCGCCGACAATTCGACCCTTTGCGGCGAGGCGCCGGGCGCCCGCCTTTGAACCGGACCATGGGAGGAGCATGACCTGATGCAGCACGCCGAAGCTTCCGTGCGCAGCCAGCTGCAGCTGCCGCGCAACACGCGCGCACCCCGCTGGCGGGACGTGCCGGACGACGAGTGGAACGATTGGCGCTGGCAGCTGAAGAACCGGCTCAACTCGATCGGCGAGCTCTCTGAGATCATCCGGCTGACGCCGGACGAGGAGGAGGGCATCCGCGCAAGCGGCCGTCTGCGCCTCGACATCACGCCGTACTTCGCATCGCTGATCGACCCCGATGACCCGACCTGCCCGATCCGCCGCCAGGTGCTGCCGACCGCGCAGGAACTGGTGCCGTTCGACGCGGAGATGGCCGACTCCCTCGCCGAGGACCGGCACAGCCCTGTGCCCGGCCTCGTGCACCGCTACCCCGACCGCGTCCTCATGCTGATCACGACGCAGTGCGCGAGCTACTGCCGCTACTGCACGCGCAGCCGCATCGTCGGCGACCCGCACGCGAACTTCTCGCCGGCGGAGTTCGAGGCGCAGCTCGACTACCTGCGACGCACGCCGCAGGTGCGCGACGTACTCCTGTCCGGCGGCGACCCGCTGGTGCTGAACCCGAAGGTGCTCGAGAGCGTACTGCGCGAGCTGCGCAAGATCGAGCACATTGAGGTGATCCGCATCGGTTCGCGCGTGCCGATCTTCGCGCCGCAGCGCATCACCCAGGAGCTTTGCGACATGCTCTCGCAGTACCACCCGCTCTGGCTGAACGTCCACGTGAACCACCCGCGCGAGCTGACGCCCGAGGTTTCCGACGCGCTCGACCGCATGACCCGCGCGGGCATCCCGCTCGGCGCGCAGACGGTGCTCCTCCGCGGCATCAACGACCACCCCGTCGTGATGCAGAAGCTGATGCGCGAGCTGGTGCGCAACCGCGTGCGCCCCTACTACATCTACCAGTGCGACGAGGTGCACGGTGCGGGGCACTTCCGCACGACGGTCGCGCAGGGCATCGAGATCATGGAGTCGCTGCGCGGCCACATGTCGGGCTACGCCGTGCCGACCTACGTCGTCGACCTGCCGGGCGGCGGTGGCAAAGTGCCCGTCGGGCCGAACTACATCGTCTCGCAAAGCCGCAGCCGCGTCGTGCTGCGCAACTTCGAGGGCTACATCGGCACCTACACCGAACCGCTCGACTACGCGGGGCCGGACATGGCCGTGCCGCCGGAGTGGGTGCGCACCGAGCCGGGGCAGCGCGGTGTGTCCGGCCTGCTGGCCGGCGAGGCGCTCGCCATCGAACCGAAGGAGTTCGAGGACTCGCACCTGCGCGGCGGTGGCACCCACCGGCTGAACCAGGACCCGCGCAAGTGGCAGCCGCGCGGCATCGGGGCGGACTGAGGATCGATTCGACGCGCTTGATTGAACGAAGGAGACAGGGCATGCCCCGCCTCCTTCGTTCGTTCTGCGTTCGAGGCGGGGACGCCATGAGAACTCGTGCGCCGCGCTGGCGCGCGCAGTGGTCGGCGGATAGACTAGGAGCAGTCTTCCTTCATCAGACCGCCGATCCAAGGAGAGTAACTTGAAGCATTTCTACGGCTTCATCTCGAACGGCCAGACGGCTGCGCTCGTCTCGCCGCAGGGGTCAATCGACTGGCTGCCGCTGCCGCACTTCGACTCCGATGCGGTGTTCAGCCGTATGCTCGACGCGGAGGTCGGGGGCCACTTCTCCCTGCGCCCGGAGACGACGTTCCGCGCGGACCAGTCCTACGTCCAGGGCACGAACGTACTCGAGACGCGCCTTGTGACCCCCGCAGGGACCGCGGCGATCACGGACTACCTCGTGATCGGGAGGGCGGAACTGCGGCGCCTGGTGCGCAGCGAGATCCCGCTGATCGTCGAGTGCCGCCCGCGCTTCCGCTACGGCCAATCGCTGGCCTCGCAGGAGTCGAGCCCCGAAGGAGCCGTGTACCGCGACCCGCAGGACGCCGGCGCGGTGCTGCTCTTCCTGCGCGGCGGCCGCGCCGGCCTCATAGACCGCGAGCGCTGGCTGCTGCCGCCAGGCGAGTACGAGCTGGTGCTGCGCCACACGCCGGACCTCGAGAAGGAGCAGCAGGAGCTGCTGCATCTCGACGACGATCCGGAGGCGACTCTGCACGATGCCCTCCACTACTGGCGAAGCGCACCGATGCCCTCGGTGCCGGGCCCGCTTGGCGCCGCGTTCGAGCGATCGGTGCTGACCATGCGAGGGCTCACTTCGCGCGCCAGCGGTGCGGTGCTCGCCGCGCCCAGCACGAGCCTGCCGGAGCAGATCGGCGGGTCGCGCAACTGGGACTACCGATTTGTTTGGGTGCGCGACGCATCCTACGCCGCCGAGGCGTTCCTTTTGGTCGGTGACCTCTCGGCGACGCGCCGGCTCATAGAGTTCCTGCTCAGCGCCGTGCAGATGACCGGCAAGCCGTTCCTCTCCCCGTTCATGCGCGTGGACGGGACGTTCAGCCTCGGCGAGCGCGAACTGCATTGGCTCTCCGGACACCGCGGCAGCCGGCCCGTGCGGGTGGGCAACGCCGCGTCGGCCCAGTTGCAGCTCGACGTGGAAGGCGACCTGTTGTGGGCCATCTGGCGTTACGTCTGCGAGAGCCGCGACGCGACGTTCGCGCGCGAGCAGTGGTGGGGCATCGAGCGGCTCGTGGCCTTTTCTTGCGACAACTGGCAGCGTCCCGATGCGAGCCTTTGGGAGTTCCGCGGCGAACCGCGCCGCTACACCCACTCGCTCGTGATGTGCTGGGTCGCGATCAAGACCGGTTCCCGCCTCGCCCACCTCGCGGGGCGCGAGGACGCCGCGCGACGCTGGGAGGCGACGGCCGACGAGGTCGCGCAGGAGGTCTTGTCCGCGTGCTACGATCGTGAATCCGGCCGGTTCACCCAGGGGGTCGGACTGCCAGGCATCGACGCGGCGCTGCTCTGCCTTCCGCTGTACGGCTTCCTCGAGCCGGACGACCCGCGCTGGCAGCGCACGCTGCATGCCATCGAGGCGGAACTCGTCGAGGACGGACTCGTCTACCGCTACCGGGAGGACGAGATGGGCAAGGCTCGCCACCCCTTCACGCTCGGCAGCACCTGGCTCGCGCGCACCTACCTGCGCCAGGGGGACTTGCCGCGCGCGACGACCGCGCTCGAGCGCCTCGTCGCATCGGCCACACCGCTCCTGCTCTGGGGAGAGCACGTCGACCCGCAGGACGGCGAGCAGCGGGGCAACTTCCCTCAGCTCTTCCCGCACGCCGGCTTCGCGGCAGCCGTCGCGGAACTGGGCCGCGGCGCCTCCCAGCCCTCTCTGCGCGGCGAGCGCGAGGAGAGGGCTGGGAGGCGTTGAGGCTCAATGCCAGGACGGGCAGGTTTTGACCTCCCACCGCGCGTTTGGTAACATACAAATCGGGAGTTGCTCTCATCTGCTGAATCCCTATCTAGGGAACGGGGGAACCAGACCGCCCTGGGGCGAAGCTCGCATCGCGCGAGCCGGGTGTTGCTTCCACCCGAGCCCGACAGCTAACCCCGTAAGCGCATGAAGTGGAGGGTTCCCTGCCAAAGGTACGCGATCTTTCGGGCGGGCCGCTCTGGAGCAACCAGGGCGGCCTTTCGCGTCACTATTTCGCTGGAGGAGGGCTGTCGATGTCCGCACCAGAGTCAGAGTCTGATGCTGCAGGCCTGATGGAATCGCTGTTTCCGGGTGCCCGCCTGATCGTGGCCGCGAACCGCGCGCCGTACCGGCTGGTCTCGGGTGTGCACGGCGAGTCGCACTGGGAACGTCCTGCCGGCGGCCTGACAGCAGCCCTGGACCCACTGATGCAGCGGTTCGGCGGGGTCTGGGTCGCCGCGCAGAGCGGCGACGGCCAGGAACTGGACGTGCCGCCGGAGGATCCGACCTACCAGGTAGAGGTGCTCGGCGTGCCCGCCGAGACCTACCGCGCCTACTACAACGGCTACTCGAACGGCGGCCTTTGGCCGCTTTGCCACAACCTCGTCGAGCGTGCGCACTTCCGTCCAAGCGACTGGCACAGCTACCGGCAGGTCAACCACATGTTCGCCACGCAGATCGCGCGGGTCGCGCGCACCGAGGACGTCGTATTCTTGCATGACTACCAGCTCGCGCTGGTGCCCGGCTACCTGCGCAGCCTCGGCCACACCGGGCCGATCGCCCACTTCTGGCACATCCCCTGGCCTCCCACCGTGGTGCTGCGCCTGCTCCCGGAGCGGCGGCTTCTGCTGCAGGGTCTCCTCGAGGCGGATTGGCTCGGCTTCCAGACGGAGGACTCCGTCGACAGTTTCGCTTCCGCCGCGCGCAAGGAGCTCGGCGCCCGCATCCTGCGCGACGCCGACGGCGTCCGCCTGCTCTACGAGGGTCGGCTGACGCAGGTCGCCGCGGTACCCATCTCGATCGACACGGAGCGGATTGAAGAAATCGCCCGCGACCCGCTGACCGAAGGCCGCATCCACAAGCTGCGCTCACGACTGGGCCTGCACGACTCCGCGCTCATGCTCGGCGTCGACCGGCTGGACTACACCAAGGGGATCCCGGCGCGGCTGGATGGGTTCGCCCGCCTGCTCGCCCGCTACCCATCGCTGCACGGCCGCGTGCGCTTCGTGCAGATCGGCGTCCCGACCCGGACAGAGATCCAGGACTACCGCCGGCTTGCGAGCGCCGTGCGCCGACGCGTCGCGGAGATCAACCGCCGGTTCCGCACACCGGGATGGCTCCCGGTTCGGCTGGTCGAGCGAAACCTGCGGCTCGATCAGCTCGTCGCGCTCTACCGCCTCGCGGACGTCGCCGTCGTCTCATCGCTCTACGACGGGCTGAACCTCGTGGCGAAGGAGTACGTCGCCGCGCGCGTCGACGGTGGAGGGGCGCTCTGCCTCAGCGAGACGGCGGGCGCGTACCACGAGCTGCGCGACGCCTTCCCACTCTCTCCGCTGAGTCCGGAGCGCATCGCCGAGGGACTCGCGCGCGCCATCTTCGCCACCGAGGAGGAGCGCGAGCGGCGCATGGAGAGACTGCGGGCGGCCGTCGCGGCCAACACGATCCACACCTGGCTCGGCCGCGTGCTGCGTGGCCTGCGCAGCGCGGCGCCTCAGTTGTCCGGAGAGAACGCCACTCCCGTGTAGTAGTGGCTGAGGATCGCCTGGTACGAGAGGCCCTGCTCCGCCATGTACTGCGCCCCATCCTGGCTCATGCCAAGCCCGTGCCCGTTGCCGCGGCCGTTCAGCGTGTAGGTCGTCGGCACCAAGGGGTAGGACGCCGTCTCCCCGCTCGCACCCTCCACCTGCACCGTTGCCGGCAGCGGGCCGAGTCCGCCGGCCGCCTGCGCGTTTGCGCCGGACAAGCTGGCGATCGTCGAAACTCCGTCCGCGGTCTGCGCGTAGACCTGCCCGTTGCTCGCCAGCGTGAACAGCGTCGACGGAAGGCGCAAGAGCCCGCGGATGCTGTCTCGCCACACGGTGTACTGCCCTCCGCTGCCGGCGAACAGGACGTCCAGGGGTCGGCCCGAGAACGTTTGCGCGACGCCCTGCAGCGCGACCTGCTCCAGGGCGCCGATGGCTTGTCCGCTCCAGGCGGTCACGAGGCTCGCGATCTGGGCCGCGCTGTAGGTGATCGTCCATGTGCCCGGCTGGTAGCCTGCGAGTTCGTCGACGCCGCGCAGGTACGGCAGCGCAGTGCCCCAGACGTTCTCCGAGTTCTCGGTCGCCCCGCCGGAGTCGGCGGAGAACACGGCGTCGATCGGCTGGCCGCTATAGGTCATCACGATGTTCGCTGTGGCGTCCACGGCGGCGTTCGAGGAGAGCTGCTCGGCGGCGTATCCGCCGTACGCCTGGCTTTGCGTGTTCGGGTAGACGTCGAAGAGGCTGCCTTGCGCAGCGTGCTCCACCTGGTAGAGCGCGTAGGTGCGGCTCGCGATCGCCTGGGCCTCCAGCGCCTGCGGCGACCAGCTGGCGGGCATCTCGGACGGGACGACGCCGTACAGGTACTGCTCTAGCGGCAGCGTGTTCACGACCTCTAGCGCCGTGCCGCGCAGCACGAACTGAAGGGCGCCGCGGTACGCCTTGCCCTGGATCCCCACGACTCCCTGGTCCCCCGACACCTGCAGTCCGCTCGAACTCTGCGCGAGGAACGCGACGCCACCGGTGGGCAGCTGCACCTCGAGTTCGCTGCCCGACGGCGTGTAGAGTGCGGCCGTCGGGTAGGTCGGCTGCAGGGAGGGAAGCAGCGCCTGCGCGGCCGCCTGCGACGTCTCCGCACCCACAAGCACTCCCCAGCCCTGCGCCAGGGCGATCGGGTAGGCGATCTGCCCCGTGGGCAAGAGCGCCTGCACCGTGGCCTGCGCCGCGGCGAGCGACGACTGGCCCGGGATCAGGACGCCGTAGGGCCCCAGCACCGTCGACCCCGGCAGCGCGGCGGCGGCCGCCTGCGCCGTCGAGATCGCCGCGTCCGGGCCGCTGAAGACGTCGTAACTCGCGTTCGGCAGCTCCTCGAGGTAGGCCGGCAGGTGCTGGGAGGCGAGCGTGGCCACCTCCGCCTGGGCGGCGGCGAGATTCGGCGTCTGCATCGCGAGCACGCGGTAGGCGAAGTCCCGCACGTAGCTTTGGCCCGGGACGTCCGCGACGGCGGCGCCGTCTGTGTACACCGTGTTCGCGCTCGGCCCTGCCGGCGACAGCGTCGCGGCCGCGAGCGAGCTCGAGCCGTAGTAGAGTCCGACCCGGATCATCTGGGTTCCCTGCGCCTGCACCGCGGCCGACGTCGGCGCGAAGAGGCAGGCAACGAGGACGAGCGCCCCGAGGACACTAGATCGATTGGTCATATCCGACGGCGTTCGACGGCTTGGCCCGCCTTCCTTCCGCGCTCCACGGCGTCCTGCCCGGCCGGTGTGCGGCTTCGTCTACATATAGACCCATCGCTTTGCTGGTTGTCCCAATAGGCAACACTCAGTGCGTCTAATCGACAAAGTTACTTTGTTCTGTCGTCTTCTGACGCTGTCGGGAACGTTTTTCCACGACGGTTCTTCTTCTCTTACGGCATCGCAAGTCAATAGACACAGAACAATGTATGCGGTAATGTATTGTTTGTGCATACTCGGGGTGTAAAACGCGAAGGGGGCTCAGCCGTGTCGGTTCGCACAGGCCCGTATACGGAAGACGAGATTTCAGAGATCCGCAAGGCAACTGGAAGGGTCCGTGAGGGTGCACAGATCCGCGACCTCGCGCAGGACCTTGCGCAGCAGCTCAACCGTTCCTCTCGCGGCCTCGCCCTGACCATCGGTCGGGAACTCGCGCGCCAGAACCCGCGCAGGCCGCGGCAGCGCCGCGTGCGCGCACTCGGTCGCGGGCGCGACATGACGGCGCTCACCCAGCGGCTCGCCCTGCTGGCCCGCGAGCTCGACGAACTCGGCCGCCGGCGCCGCGACCTCGACCGCCAGATCGAGGTGCGCCTACAGGAGTACTCGGACCTCAAGTCCAAGCTCATCCAGGCCATCACTCCAGCGAACGTGGACGTCTTCTCGGTGCAGCAGCAAATCGAGGCAGCCGCAGTCGAAGCCGCAGAGTAGGAACCGCAGCAGCGAGGCGGGAGGCATTGCCCCCCGCCTCGCTGCCGTCTTTCAGCCGATCTGCGCGCCCTGCCGCCACTCGGCGTAGAGCGATGAGAGCGGCGGCAGGAGGCGCCGCGCGAGTGCGACGACGTCCTCTCCAGCCACGTCCGCCGCGCGGCGGCTGCGCTCAAGAAGGATCTCTCCTTGTCGGCGTCCGGCAGCCTGCGCGATGCGCCCGGGCGTGGAGAGGAGCTCCGCCGCAGGGATGCCGCCGGGCCGCTGGTGGTCGAACACGACCTCGGCGTCGGCGGGCAGGCCCGGTAGCGCCGACTGCAGGGCGGCCGCGAACTGGGCGCGCTCGGGCGCCTCGTAGAGCGCGCCGACCCGCACGAAGAGGCGATCGGAGAAGAGTCCAACGGAGAAGTGCGGCACCATCTTGTAGCCGCGCCGCATCTCCGAGAGCGCGACCCACGTGTCGGTCGGCGGGTTCGTCGTGCGCCGGGCGTGGCGGGCGACGTGCACGTGGAAGCTCTGATGGGTCTCCTGCTCGATCGTGGGCCGCAGCGCCTCCCCGATCGCCTGCAGCTTCGGCGAGAGGCGCTCGCGCAGCGCGGACATTCGGTCTGAGAACCCGGGGATCTCGAGCACCCGGAAATCCTGCGCCGTGAACGCGACCTCGGCGTTCGACACTTGGCTCGCCATCGGTTCTCCCCCTTCGATGGACCGATCGATCGATGAGGGCCTCGCCACGTTTCGCCACCGCACATCCCCAGGGGTGCCCCCATACCATGCAGGGCACACGGAGCGCAGGGGGCGTAGCAGCGTGGCGAACTGGATCCTCCCTGCGGTGCTGATCGGCATCGCCGGTAATCTCGACAACCTCGGTGTCGGCGTCGCCTACGGTGCGCGGAGCATCGGCATCCCGGCGCTGCCGAACCTGTTCATCGCCCTTGTGGCCGCTCTCGGCGCGTTTCTGATGGGCTACGCCGGCTTCGGGATCGGCGTCGCGCTGTCACCGGAGGTGGCAAACGTCACCGGGGCTCTTTGCATCATCGGCGTCGGCGTGTGGGTCCTGTGGCCCCGCCGGGCCCAGGGTGCAGCAGGTGACCCCGCGCGCGGTCCGATCGGACTGATCCACAACCCCGAGCGGGCCGACGAGGACAGCTCGGGCGACATCTCGCTGATGGAGTCCCTGGCGCTCGCCGTGGCGCTCGGCATCAACGCCTGGGCCGGCGGCCTCGGCGGTGGGCTGGTGGGCGTGCCCCCCTGGGCGCTCGCGCTCACGACAGGGCTTTTTAGCTACCTCACCCTCTGGGCCGGAGAGCACCTCGGGCGGCGGACCGTGGGGCACCTCTTGGGCGAGCGGGCCAGCTTGGCCGCAGGGCTGCTCCTGATCCTGATCGGCATCAAGGACCTCCTTTGAAGTCTGCCCGACCTGCCGCAGCCAGTCCATCACCTGGCCAGGCGGCCGCGGCGAGCTCCTCTGCCGTGCGGTAGAGTGTCGCCGCGAGCCCGCTCCCGGCGAGCGATCGCTCGACAGCCGATGCCCCGCCTGCGAGCAGCACCGCGACGCGGCGCGGTCCGCCCGCATCGATCTGCCACTCGCGGTACCGAAGCCACTTGCCGCGCAGCGCGGCATCTCGCTCCGTGGCGCGGTCCACCTCGATCAGCCACATGGCGTCCGACTCCAAGAGCGCGTCGGGGACGAGCGTCCGCGTGCCGAGGCCCGCGGCGCTGCGGAAGGTGAGGCGCGGTTCCGCGCGGTAGTCGGGAGGCTGCATGCCGCGGCGGCGCAGCGCGCCGTACAGGCGCGCCCGCGCGAGCTCATGTTCCAGGCGCAGCGCCGCGTACGCCCTGCCCCCGCTCTGGGCCTGCGGCAGGAGGCTCAGGGCGGCGCGCTGGCCGCTGCCCGAAAGGTAGTGCGTCTCTCCGTCCGGGCCGACCGCCGTGCGCAGGAGGCCGCGAGATCTCAGCGCCTCGGGATCCGCCCCGCAAAGCTCCGCGAGCTCTGCGAGCAGCGGGCCATCGACGAAGCGCGCCTGGTAGAGATCCACGAGCAGCGCACGCTCCGGCGGCCCAAGCGTCAGGAGGCGCTGCGTGAGGTCCATGCGCGCTGTCACGGCCGGGGCAGACGGATGCGCACGGGCGGCAGCAGCTGGCCGCCACTCGCCACCTCGACGATCGCCTCGCCGCGCGGCAAGCGCCTCAGCGTCTCGTAGTCGAAGCGCGGCGCCTCGCGCAGTCCCGAGGGCGTGCTCATGAAACGGCGGCCCAACGAGTCGCGCAGATGTTCGAGGTCCTCACGCGCGAGGCCGCCGAGCAGGACGCGGTTGCGGGCGTTGGAGAGCACGGCCGCGCGCAGGTCGGGGTCGAGCTGCCCGAGGTGCTGGTGCGCGAGCACCGCGCCGACCCGGTGCGAGCGCGCCTCCGCCAGGAACGTGCCGAAGCCCGGCTGCGCGAAGGTCTGGAACTCGTCGGCGTAGACGTAGGCGGGTCCCCCGCTTGCATCGCGCCGCAGGGCGGCCGCCTGGAACAGAAGGAGCGCGAACGAGCCGACCGCACGGGCCGCGAGGCCCATCTCCCCCTCGGGCAGCGCCAGAAGCAAGATGCCGGAATCGCGCAGCAGTTGGTCGAAGTCGCAACTCGGCCGCGCCGCGAACAGCTCGCGCGCCCACGGGTGGGCCGTCAGCTGAGCGACCGCGGACTGCACGCCGATGAAGGCGTCCTGTCGGAAGCGCGCGCTCCAGCCGCCGACCTGGTCGCGGAAGTACGCGCGCACGTGGGCGGATTCGGTGTGAAGCAGAATGTCCCGGCGCGCATCCTCGCTCTGGAGGAAGTCCTCAAGGTCCTGGAGGGTCGGGTCCTCACGTGCCTCCTTCACCGCCTGTGCCGCGTTGCGCAGCATCGCCTGACCGACGGTGCGGTAGAACTCATGCCCGCTCGGGAAGGCGCCGTAGAGCGCGTAGGCGATCGTCTCAGCCGCCTGCTGCGGCGGCCCGGCAAACGGATCGATCCCGACCGCGGGCGGCTCCTTCGGCGAGAGCGCGAGTACCTCCCGGTGGGCGCGGACGGCCTCGCCGCGCGCCATGTCCCAGAGGTCGCCCTTCGGGTCCAGGAGCAGGATGCCGCTGCCCATGCGGATGTCCTGGCGCACGAGCGGGCCGAGGACCCCGACCGTCTTGCCGCTGCCGGTCGGGCCGAGGACGTGCAGGTGCAGGAAGCGGTCTGCTGGAGAGATCTCGACGGGGCGACGCAGCCCGACGGTGCTGCCGAGGCGCACCCCACCCGGCTTGACGAAGCGGGGGCGCACCCAGACCCAGATCACGAGCGCCATCCCGACCTCGACCCCGAAGGAGATCAGGAACCAGAAGCCTCGCTGGTTCGCGAGGCCGAGCGCGTGACCCAGCGGTGGCAGGAAGAGGCCCAGCACGAGGTAGAGCATGGACGCCGTGTAGAGCGGCGGCAGCCGCCTGAGCCACGGCAGGGGCTGAACGGCCCAGGCGTAGAGGACCGCGATGACCAGCACCGCGTACCAGGGCCACTGCCCTTGACTGAAGAGGATGAGCGCGGCGATCGACAGCGGCAGGCAGACGACAGCGAGCGAAGGACGTAAGAACTTGACCATGGTCACCTACGCTTCGACGCGGAGGCACCGCAAGCCTCTCGCAGGATTCGACGCCGGCCGCACGGAATTACGGCGCGCGGAGGTGCTCAGCCTGGTTCAGCTCAAGGGTGGTCGCGGAGGCATCCGCGTCGTCCTCGGCAAGGATTCGGACCCTGCGACGGTCGGCGACGAGGTCGCGGCCGCCTTGCAGGGCGCGGCGCAGTTCCTCGGACAGACGAAGATCTCGGTGGAAGTGCAAGGGGATGCCATCAGTCCGGCACTTGTCACCGCCATCGCCGAAGCGTTCGGAAGATTCCCCCACCTCTCCCTCGCCGGCATCGGCGCACCGAAGCCGTCGGCCGCTCGCCAAGCGGAGCAGGAGCCGAAGGTGCTGCGCCAGACGATTCGCTCCGGCCAGGAGGCGATGCACTCCGGGGACCTGGTGGTGCTCGGCGACGTACACGTCGGCGGCCGGGTCGTGGCGACCGGCGACGTGATCGTCGTCGGTACGCTCCGCGGGTTCGCCTGGGCCGGCGCTGACGGCAACGAGAACACGATCATCTACGCCCAACCGATGCACCCGACGCAGGTGCGGATCGGCGGCGTGATCGCCCAGGGCGGAGTGGCGCCGGACGGCGCCGCCGCGGAGTACGCGCATGTAGAGGACGGCCGCATCGTCGTCGAGCCCTGGTCCCCCGGAGCGCGCGGCGGCTCCCGACGCCTCAAGTCACCGCGCTAGCCGGAGAACGTCACCCGCACCGTCATCACGTAGGCACCGCCCGCGGGAGTCCCCCGCTGCATGTGCACCTCGACCGATGTGGAGCGCCCGAGGCGCTCGCCGAGTGCCTGCGCGATCGCGCGGGCGTCGGAGCGCGCCGAGCGCACCGCGTTCGCGACGGCCAAGGCGCGCTCCGACGCGCTGGGGGCGGCTCCCTGCCCCATGAACCCCTGGACGACTGTCGCGCCGCTCGCGACGGCCGCGTCGATCGCCGACCCGAGCTTGTCCTGGCTCTCAACCAGCACCTGCAGGTTCTGCCACACCGTGGTGCCACTCGTCTGACCGCCTGTGGACGCGCCGATGCGGTAGCCCATCACCCGCACGTTCGCTGTGGGTATGCCTGCCGCCCTGAGTCCCTGCCGCAGTCGGTCGAGCGCTTGCTGGGCGTCCGACTGGGCGGAGCGACTATCCGCCGCTTGCGTCTGCAGCCCGAGCTGAAGCATCGCGCCCTGGCCCTGGGCCGCGATCGGCTCCTCCTCGGTCACGGTCACGGAGCGCGAGAGGGAAGGGGTGGCGCCATTCGCGGCCGCCCCGTGGCGCGGCACGGCCATCAGGCCTCCGAGCATGGTCATCGCAGCAAGCAACGAGAGCGTAATCCTGGGCGAGATTCGCACGTGAACTCCTCCTGTGCCCAGCATTCCCCTCATAGATTCCCCCATGCGCTGAACAGGAAGAGCCAACCCCGTATGGAAGGTAGTTGTGCTCAATCCAGTTTTGGGGGCTACCCGCATGCGGAGATTCGCTCCTCTGCTCGCTGCGCTGCTGCTGCCGCTCTGGCCGATGGCAGCGAGCGCCGCGAGTGTTTCCTTCCCTGACGTCCCGCAGAGTTACTGGGCCGCGCCCGCGATCTACGCTCTGGCCCAAAGCGGCGTCATCTCGGGCGAGACGGACGGGCGCTACCACCCCTCCGCGCCGGTCACCCGCGCGCAGTTCGCCGCCCTGATCGTGCGCGCGCTGAAGTTCGCGCCGGCAGCCGCCGGCCCGCGCTTTCAGGACGTCGCCAAGAGCTCGACGCTCGCAGGCGACATCGAGACGGCGGCGGCGAACGGCCTGATGCTGGGCACGAGCCTCGAGACCTTCGCCCCCTCCGCCACGATCAACCGCGCCATGGCCGCGGCAATCTCCGTTCGCGCGCTCGGGCTCGGTACGGTCGGAGCGGACGCGCAGGGCAAGGCGAGCGGTTTCCGTGACGCGGCGAAGATCCCCGCCTACGCTGCCGGCGACGTGTACGTCGCGCGCGAGCTCGGCCTGATGCAGGGGCTCTCGAATGGTGACTTCGACCCGTCGGGCCTCTTGGACCGGGCCCAGGCGGCCGCGGTGATCTACCGCCTGCTGGGCGTCACTTCCGCCCAGATCTCGCAGGCGGCCGCCGGCGAGGCTGGCGGCATCAGCAGCGGAGCCGATGCGACGACCATCGCCGTCGGGGCCAAGACGACCCTCTGGTCGGTGGCGCGTGACAAGCTCGGCAACGACATCCCCGCCAGCGTCACTTGGACATCCAGCGCCGGCGGGTCGATCGACCAGAACGCCTTCAGCGCGCCCGTGCCCGGCAAGTACACCGTGACGGCCACCGTCGCGGGAACCTCGGTCTCACACGCGACGACGATCACGGTGCAGCAGCCGACCGGGCTCGCCATCTACCAGCTCCCGGAGGTCGCCGGCGTCGGCTCGAGCGTCGGGTTCACCGTGACCGTCCTCGACCAGACGGGCTCAAGGGATACATCGGCCGCCGCGACGCCCATTACGGTCACCGCGACGAACGGCGCCGCGACCGACACGCTGACGGCCACGGCGACGGGCGGGCAGACGACCTTCACCTTCACGCCAACCGCTCCCGGCGCCTGGCACCTCGAGGCGACGGCGGCAGGCGTCACCCCTGCCTCGGCGGCGTTCGACGTGCTCGCGCAGCCCTTCGGCGCCCTGCAGCTCACGAGCCCCTCGACCATCCTGCCCGGGCAGACCCAGACGGTGACGGTGGCGCCGCCCGCGGGCGCCAGCGAGTCGTCTCCGATCATCCTCACCTCGTCGGACCCAACCGTCCTCGCGGTGCAGGGCAGCGGCCAGGGCAGCATCGGCGCATCCGGCGTCACGCTTAAGGTGCAGGCCGTCGGAACCGGCACGGCCACCCTGACCGTCGCGAATCCCCTGAACGCGTACTCGCAGGCGACCTGGACCGTCGTCGTGCCGGCGCTTGGCTCGCTCGCGATCGCCCCTCCCCCCTCCGCGCAGGCCGGGCAATCGGCGGCGGTGCAAGTGCAGGTGGTCGGCAACGGTACGCCAGCCCCCGCGGCCGACGTCTCCCTGACCCTCACGAACCCGCAGGGTGTCGCCTTCGCGACTGAAAACCAGACGGCGTCCGGCACGACCGCCTCCTTCAACCTCAAGGAGGATGAGGCCGGGCAGTGGTCGCTCACCGCGAGCGCCCCCGGCTACCAGAGTGCGACGGCGACCTGGACGGTGCTGCCGGGCGCGCCGACCCAACTGATCGCCACGGGCGCGCCGTCGACCATCGTCGCGCTCGGCCAGACGACCGACCTGCAGGTCATGGCGGCAGACGCGTACGACAACCCCGTGCCGGTGCCCGTCTCGGTGACGCTCGCAGCGAGCGGCAGCGCCGGAGCGCTCTCCCAGACGAACGCGTCGCTGCCGGGTCCCGGATCGGCTGCGACGTTCACGCCCTCGCAGGTGGGCACGGAGCGCGTCGTCGTCACCCCCACCTCCACCCCCAGCCTCGCGCCCGTGACGGTGACCTTCCGCGTCGTGCAGACCGCCGCCGACGTCGTGCAGGGCAAGGGCGCCTGGCTGCTCGAGACCGACTGGGCCAAGGCGAACCAGACCCAGCTGATCACCCAGCTCCAGCAGCTCGGCATCAGTCACGTCTACCTCGAGGTGCAGGGCACCTGGGGCTTCTACGGCAGCTCGGCGCTGCGCCACTTCCTCTACCGCGCCCACGACGCAGGCATCGCGGTGGTGGCGTGGGTCTACCCCTACCTGAACAACCTGTCGCTCGACGAGAACCTCACGGCGCAAGTCGCGCAGTACGTCGCGCCGACGGGCGACAAGCCTGACGGCATCGCCGCCGACATCGAGGAGAACACGTCGGCTGGCGCCGTCGGCGCGTACGCCCAGTCGGTTCGGCAGGCGCTCGGGCCGCAGGGCGTGCTGGTCGCCGTCACCTACCCGCCGATCTACCACGAGAGCTACCCGTTCGCCGCGTTGGCCCCGTACGTCACGGCCTACGCGCCGATGGACTACTGGCACTACCAGGCGCTCGGCGAGAACTTCCTCAGCGCCTACAGCTACGTCTACAAGACGGTCGGGCTGATCCACCAGCTCTCCGGCGACCCGAACATCCCCGTGACGGTCATCGGCCAGACGTACGACATGTTCACGAGCGGCGGCAAGGGCATCTTCAGCCCGAGCGAATTCGAGGAGGAGGCCGCCTTCCAGGCGGCGAGCGATGCCGGGGCGATCGGCCTCTCGTTCTACCGGCTGCCGACGATGACGCCGCAGGAGTCGCAGGCGATCGGGACGCTCCCCTACCCCTACCCGAGCAACTAGGCGGAGAAGCGAGGGACCAGGGCGCTCGCCCTGGTCCCTCCGCCGTCTTCGCATCTGCCTCCGGCTTCGCCGTCTACCTCACCAGCTGACCGAGGCCCTGGGGGAAGTTGAAGACGTTGTGCGGGTCGTACATGCGCTTGACGCGCAGCAGGCGACGCAGGTTCTCGTCGTAGTACGCCTCGGGCCAGCGGCGGATGTTCTGGTCGATGTAGTTGACGTAGGCGGCGTGCGCCCAGGGAAGCATCGCGCGGCGGAAGCCTTCCACCCAGCGGATGTTCTCCTCCGCCTGGACGTTGCTCTCCCAGTACGCCTGGTACTGCAGGCTGGAGCGCACGCCCCTTCGGTGCGAGAAGGCCGTCGCGTGGTCGCCGATGTCACTTATGGCCCCGCCGTAGGCGTCGAGCTGCACCAGCGTCGCCGGCTGCGGCGCGATCGAGAGCCAGTGGATCATCGTGTCGATCGCGGCGTCCGGGAAGAGGTCGAACTGGTAGGCGGAGCTGTTCTTGAACTTCTCGTGCTGCTCGTGGCTGAAGGGGTGCGGCAGCAGTAGGCCTGTCAGTCCCCCGAGCTCCGGCGGCGGCGGAGCGACGCCCGCGAAGAAGTACACGGCGTCGATGTAGTCGACGTACTTCAGGCCGACGCTGCGCGGCGGGGCGGCCCCGACGAGCGGCGCGAGCAAGGCGCGCAGCTCCTCGGGCGGTCCCACGAACTCCCCGACGACGGCCACCTGCCCCGCCAGCTGCGACGTCAGCTTCAGGATGGGCACGATGCGCCGGTCGAGCGCTCGCGGGTCGGCCCAGACCTGGAACGCCTTGACGACAGACCGAAGGTCCGTCCAGTCCCAGCGCAGCGTGAAGATCGTGACCTTGTCGACCGGGAAGGTCTGGAACGTGAACGAGGTGACGATGCCGAAGTTGCCGCCCCCGCCGCCGCAGGACGCCCAGAAGAGGTCCTCGTTCCGCTCGGCGCTGGCCCGGATCAAACGGCCGTCCGCATCGACCATCTCGAGCGAGCGCAGGGCGTCGCAGGTGAGGCCGTACCGGCGGGAGATCAGACCGAACCCGCCACCGAGGGTCAGGCCGGCGATGCCGACCGTGGGACACGAGCCGCCGGGGATCGTGACCCTCTGGCGGTCCCAGAGCTCCTGGTAGATCGGCAGGAGCTCGGCTCCCGCCCCGATCACGGCGGTCCCGCAATCCGGCTGCAGTTCGACCCGCCGAAGCAGGCTCACGTCGATCACCACACCGCCGTCGACGAGCGAGTAGCCTTCGTAGCTGTGGCCGCCGCTTCTCGCGCGGATCGGCAGATGGTGGGCGCGCGAGTAGAGCACGGCGTTTCGGACGTCGTGCACGTCGTAGCAGTAGACGATGTACTTCGGGAAGAACGGGCGAAGCCCGGTGTTGTAGTCCTTGCGAGCCTCGTCGTACAAGGGACTGTGGCGGTCCACCACGAGCCCCGTCAGCGTCTGCGGAGCCTCCAGGCCGTCCTCCACGCAGGGCACCTCCCCGACGGCGCCCGCCAGCGTCGGGGCGCTCTCGGAGCAGACTACGCGACATAACGTCAATTGGTGCCCACGCGAGGCCCGAGACCTTGCCGAAGGCTCCTCTAGAACGCCTGGCGCAGAAGCTCGCGCACACCCTCGGCGAGGTCCGGCCGCGCGAGCGCGAAGCCGATCTGGGCGCGAAGGAGCCCGATCGGTTCGCCGATGTCGTAGCGCTCGCCGCGCACCTCGATCGCGTAGACGGGGCGCTCGCGGCACAGGGCGCGAAGGGCGTCGGTGAGCTGGATCTCCCCCTTCGCGCCAGGCTGGGTCGCGCGGAGGTGGCGGAAGATCGAGGAGGGCAGGACGTAGCGTCCGACGACGCCGAGCCGGGACGGAGCGTCCGCGAGGTCCGGTTTCTCGACCATGTCCTGCACGCGGTAGGCGCCGTCGCGTAGGCGCTCGCTGGACGGCGCGATGATGCCGTAGCGCTGCACGTCCTCCGGCTCGACCTCGCGAACCGCCACGACCGGCGCGTCGAACTCCTCCGCCGCCTGCAGGAGCTGGGCGAGCGCGGGTTCGGGCCCGAGGTAGAGGTCGTCCGGCAGGAGCACGGCGAAGTCGCTCTCGTCGACGTGGCGCTCGGCGCAGGCGATCGCGTGCCCCAGTCCGAGCGGCCTTCCCTGGCGCACGTAGAAGACCTGCAGGCGGTCCAAGAGACTCTGCAGCTCACTGAGGTGCGGGTTGTCCTCCAGGAGATGCTCCAGTTCGATCGAGCGGTCGAAGTGGTCCTCGATCGCGCGCTTGCCGCGCCCTGTCACGATCAGAAGGTCCTCGATCCCCGAGTCGATGACCTCTTCGGCGATGTAGTGGATGGCCGGCTTGTCCACGACCGGAAGCATCTCTTTGGGCTGCGCTTTCGTCGCGGGGAGGAACCGCGTACCGAGTCCGGCAGCGGGAACGACGGCCTTGCTTACATGCATAAGTTCCCTCCGCATTGGTTTGGCATAGTCAGGAAGTTCCACGCCCATTGTAGCCGAGCGCCCAGGGGTCAGGCTACCGCCAGAGGGCATGGGCGACGGCCACCGCGGTGATGTAACCGATCAGGTCGACCGTCAGGCAGAGCGGCAGCGCGTAGCGTGAGCGCCGCACGCCGACCGCCCCGAGGTAGACGGTCAGCACGTAGAGCGTCGTCTCCGACGAACCCTGCACCGTCGACACGAGCCTGCCGATGAAGCTGTCGGGACCATGCTGGTGCAGCAGGGAGAGGACGATGCCCGAGGAGGCCGCGCCCGAGAGCGGCCGCACGAGGAAGAGCGGCAGCACTGCCGTCGGTACCCCGAGCGTTCGCACCAGGGGCTCGAGCCATCCCCCGACGATCTGAAGCGCTCCACTGAGGCGGAACGCCCCGACCGCGACGTAGATCGCAAGCAGATAGGGAAAGAGGTTCAGTGAGAGCTCGAGCCCCTCCCGGGCTCCGGCCACGAACTCCGCGATCAGGTCCACCCGTCGCCAAAGGCCGTGGATCAGCACGCCGGCGACGAACGCAGGGATCAGCCACCCGGCGAGCTCCCCGAAGACGCCGGTCATGCGCTCTCCCGTGATACGCGCCGGAAGACCGCGTGCAGCACGAGCGCGGAGATGAACGCGACGCCCGTGACGATCGTGGAGGCGAAGGCCGTGCCGGCCGGATCGAGCGACCCGGCCGCCGCCCGCATGGCGATCGCGCCGGCGGGCAGAAGGTTCACCGCGGCGGAGTTCAGCACCAGGAAGAGGATCATCTCGTCCGACGCCGTGCCAGGCTTTCGCAGCGTGCGGTTGAGCTCCGCCATCGCCTTCAGCCCGAACGGCGTCGCGGCGCTCCCCAGCCCCAGCGTGTTGGCGGCGAGGTTCATCGCCATCAATGCGAACGCCGGGTGGTCCGGGGGCAGCTTGCGGAAGAGGAAGCGCAGAAGCGGCAGGAACGGTGCCGACAGCGAGGTGAGGAGCCCGCTCTTCTCCGCGATTCGGCTCAGCCCGAACCAGAAGGCCATCACAGCTGCAAGGTCGATCCCGAGCTTCGCTGCCTGCATCGCCTGCGTGAAGAGACCCCCGCCTACGCCGGCGATCGTGCCGCGCGCTCCCCCGACGGTTAGCGCCGTGAGCATCAGCAGTGCCCAGACGGCGTTCAGCACCCCGCATCACCCCAGACAACCTATGGGAGAGCGGGCGGGCCAAGACCAAGTCGGGCATCGCAGGACGCATATGCTATCGTGAATTCGGGTGGAAAGGGGAATGGCATGCTCTACTCTGTACTGCGATCAAAGATTCATCGTGCACGCGTGACGGAGGCGCAACTGTACTACCAGGGCAGTCTGTCGCTGGATCCCGACCTGATGGAGGCAGCCGATCTCAAGGAGCATGACTGGGTCCAGATCACCTCGATGGCGAACGGCGCGCGCTGGCAGACCTACGTCATGCCGGCGGAACGCGGCAGTGGCACGGTGCGGGCCAACGGCTCCGCGGCTCGCCACTTCGCGCCGGGCGACGAGATCATCGTGCTCGCGTTCGGCTACGCCGACGAGTCCGAGCGCGCTGCGCTCGAGCCGAAGATCGTCTTCGTCGACGAGCGAAACCATCCTACGACTGCCACAGGAGCCGGCGCGCACTAGGTGGAACCCTACTGCGAGCGCTGCCTTCGCGACGCCACAGGAGGGACCATCGTGCAGTTGCGCCAGATCGAGCTCTTCGCCCTGCGGATGCGCCTGCGCCACCCGTTTGAAACGAGCTTCGGACGCGAGGAGGACCGGGAGTTCCTCCTCGTCCGCGCCGACGCGGGTGACCACGTGGGCTGGGGAGAGGTTACCGTGTCGCGGGATCCCTTCTACTGCTACGAGACCGTGGAGACGGCCGAGTCCGTGCTCCGCAACTACCTGATCCCCTGGACGCTCTCGGCGCCGCTCGCCCACCCGGACGACCTCGCGGCGCGCCTGCACCAGGTGCGCGGACACCAGATGGCCAAGGCGGGGCTCGAGGGAGCGCTTTGGGACCTCTACGCCAAGGAGCAGGGCATCCCCCTCTACCAGGCGCTCGGCGGGGAGCGACGGGAGATCGAGGTGGGCATCTCGATCGGCATCGAGCCCACCGTGGACCTCCTGCTCGCGCAGGTGGAACGCTTCCTTGGCGACGGCTACCGCAGGATCAAGATCAAGATCAAGCCCGGCAAGGACTACGTGCCGCTGCGGGCGGTGCGGGACCGCTTCGGCGACATCCCGATGATGGCGGACGCGAACTCGGCCTACAGCCTTTCGGACATCGGTCTCCTGCAGCAGCTGGACGAACTGGGGCTCATGATGATCGAGCAGCCGCTCAGCTACGAGGACATCATCGACCACGCGACGCTGGCGCCGCAGCTCAAGACCCCGATCTGTCTCGACGAGTGCATCCACAGCCCGGAAGACGCCCGCAAGGCAATCGAGATCGGTGCGGCCGGCGTGCTGAACATCAAGATCGGCCGGCTCGGCGGTCTCAGCGCTTCACGCAAGACCCACGACATCGCCCAGGCAGCGGGCATCCCCGTCTGGTGCGGCGGCATGCTCGAGAGCGGCGTCGGTCGCCTGCACAACGTCGCCATCACGACCCTCGGTGGGTTCACGCTGCCGGGGGACACCGCGGCGAGCAGCCGGTACTGGGAGGAGGACATCATCGACCCCGAGGTGGAGGTCACGCCACACGGCACGATCGTCGTCCCCCAGGGACCGGGCATCGGCCACGCAGTGCGCGAGGACATGGTTCGCCGGCTCGCCCACGGGCACTGGACCTACCGCGCGTGAGCTCGCCGAACGGCGAGCGGCGGCGCCAGGAACTCCTGCGCGCCGCCGCAGCCGTCTTCGCGCGGCGCGGCTATGAGCGGGCGAAGGTCGCCGAGATCGCCGAGCAAGCCCACGTCGCGACGGGCACGTTCTACCTCTACTTCCCCTCGAAGGAGGAGTGCTTCCTCGACCTCGTGGCGCAGCTCTACGAGATCGTCCTCGCGCGCGTGGCCCGTGCCCGCCATGGCGCGCCGGACGTGCTGCGCAAACTGGAGGCATCGATCGCCGCGGTGCTGGAAACCTTCGAAGAGGAGCGGGACCTCGCTTCGGTGGTGCTCCTGCAGGGCAGCGGCTCGCTGCCCCAGATGGCGGAGCGGCTTCGTTCGGTTGAGCAGCACCTCGCGGCGCTGCTGGGGGAGGACCTCCACGAAGCGGGAGCCGTCGGACTGATCGCGCCGGGCGACAGCGAACTGCGCGCGCACCTCGTGATCGGGGCGATGCGCGAGGCGCTCCTCTACCGCCTCCGCCACCAGGGCGCGCCGCAAGCGCAGGACGCTGCTGTCCGGGAGTTCCTGCTGCGCGCCTTGGGCTGAAGGACGCCCTCGCGCGCCAGGGCCGCAGCGAGGGAGGGTGGGTCCTGTGCCGCGATGGCTGCCCGCGATCGCGCTCGGCGTGTCGCTGCTCGGCGCTCCCACGGAAGCGCCCTCTGCAGGCGGTCCTCCTCCCTCCTTGACCGTGGGGGTCGTGGGAGACCCCGGCAGCCTCGACCCGTTCACGTACACGACACCCGCGGCGGCGGACATCCTCTCCGCCACCTCCGACGGCCTGCTGCGCTACGGCCCGAACGGCTGGCCGCCAAGGGGTGGACGCTACGCCTGGCGGCCGGACCTTCTCGCCGCGATGCCGACGCTGCATGTCAGCGGCCCGCCGGGCAAGGGTGCGGTCGTCACGATCGCGTACCGGTTGCGCATGGGCCTACGCTGGTCCGACGGGCGGCGGATCACCTCGCGCGACATCCGGTTCACGTGGCGTGAGGTGATGCGCCAGCATGGCGCCTACCGGTCGGGGTATGACCAGATCACGCGGGTCGACACGCCGACCCCGCTGACGGCGGTCGTGCACCTGCGCGGCACCTACGCCGCGTGGCAAACGCTCTTCTCGTTCCTTCTCCCCTGCCACCCGCTGCAGCCGCGAGAGCCCGGCAAGGACCGGCCCCACCACCCGCTGCCGGTCTCGAGCGGCCCCTTCGCCGTCGTGCAGCGCCGTGCCGGCCGCGTCGTCCTGCGGGCGAACCCCCACTACTCCGGCCAGGATGGACCACGTCCCCGCGTCGCGCGGATCGTCGTCCGCAGCTACCGTTCGCCAGAGCGACTGCGCGCTGCGCTGCGCTCGCGTGAGGTCTCGGTGGCCGACGGCCTGCAGCTGCAGGCGGGAGAGCTTCGCGCACTGCGCAAGGCGGGGTTCGGCATCGCAAGCGCACCCTCTCCCGCGCTTTCACAGTTCACGTTCAATCTCTCGGACCCGTTCGCCCAGGATGAGCAGGTGCGGCGCGCCTTCCTCCTCGCGCTCGATCGGCGGGGCATGTCCCGCCGGCTCTTCGACGGTCGGGCCGCCGTCGTCGACTCGGACCAGCCGCCGTACAGTTGGGCCTTCTCGGCCGGCGGGCCCCCGCAGCGCCAGAACGTGGCGCTCGCACGTCGGATCCTGCGACAGGACGGATGGCAGCGGGGGCCGGGCGGCGACTTCGAGAAGGACGGTCGCACTCTTTCGCTGCTCGTCGCGTCGCCGCGCAGCGCGCTCGGGCGCCAGATCCTCCGTGCGGCGACCGCTCAGGAGGCGAAGGCCGGCATCCGGCTGGTGCCGACCTACCTGCCGCTCGCGGCCCTCTTCGGTCCGGGCGGAGACCTCGCCTGCGGGCGGTACCAGGTGGCGCTCTTCACGCTGTACGGTGCGGTCGACGCGGACGACGCGCCCACGTTCAACAGCGAAGTCGGCAACCGGGCGGCGCAGGGCAGCGACTTCTCCGGCTACCAGAACGCAGCGGTGAACAGGTGGACGGCGGACGCGCAGGCGCGCATGAGCCTAGCCGCGCGCACCAAGGACTACCGGCAGGTGCAGGTCGCGCTGCGGCGCGACCTGCCGATGGTTCCGCTGTTCTTCCTGCCCGTGGAGACCGCGTTCAATCCCCGCGCGGTGCAGGGCGTCGCGGTGCAGAGCTTCGGCGGTTCCCTCTGGTCCGCGAACCGTTGGCAGGCCACGAGCGTCGCGCACGTGGCGCCCGCCCTCCGGCCGGAGGCCTCGCGGGGCGATGCGCGACGGGTCAGCCCGCTGCTGTCCCAACACTGCCGTGCCGGGGCCGGAACGCAGGTCGAGTGACCTGGGGTGTGTTCACGGGGAGCGGCCTCGGATACCGGGGTGCAGCGCATCGACTCTCCGGCCACGCCCTCGATGGCCCGCCGGACGTCAACCCGGAGCGGCGATCCGTACGCCGGGCTGTAGCTGGTGACCACCTGTGGGACGCGAAGCCCTTCCTGCGCGGACCATTGCGACACCGTCGAGACGTCGCAGGTCGGGTCCGCAGTGTCCCGGGAAAGCCGGCCCAGAACCTCTGATCGCTGTAGAGGGTCCTGCTCGTTCATGATGCCCCACTGGTCCCACACCGGCATCTCGGCCCTACTGACCGCAGCGAGGTCTTGGACGACATGGTGGCGCAAGGAAAGCCAGCTTCTGGTGTACGGCTCGTAGAGGTCCGGCACGGCTACGAACCGCTCGGGATCGGCCTGGCGGACCGCGCTGCCAGTCAGGCGCGAGGACCTGCAACGAACCGGTCGGCGGGAACATCAAGCGGTCGAAGTCCATCCTGGAGGCAAAGGCATCGGAGATCTCTGGTTCCACGAGGCGCCATCGCTTCGCGCTGGTGTCCCAGGCTTCCGCGATGACGTGGTCGAGATGCAAGCCCGGTTGGAAGTACGTCGCGTATCCGACGCGGACGCGCGCGGGGATCGCCTTGCGACGCGCAATCGCAACGAACCAGCACTGCAAAGTCGCGGCAGCATCCGGCGATCCGCTCCTCCGGAGGACGCTGCCTCTGAAGCTTCGGAGGACCCGTCTCCAGTAGGCGGGCGAACATCGTGTCGGCGCAGCGCGTGTCCGACTTCTCTCAGGCGTGCCCCGGTGTTCGGGCCCGTCGTACCGTCGCGGCTGCCCATGTAGTGCGCCACAAGCTGCTGACTGATCTCGCGCAGCGCGAACAAGCTGGCGGGTAGATCATCGATGGCCGCGCCAGAGCCATTGACCTCTGTCACTGCACTCTGAGATCTCCAGAAGCCCACGAATGTCTCTTCCTCGCTCATGGGCCGACAGTATCCGAAGCAGGTCCGGCCGGGTGTCTTGTCAACTGGGCAACCGCGGGAGTGTCGTGGGAGAGTCACGCGAACAATGGCATATGGTAGCATGGCAGTGGTCCGG
>JAJYTE010000059.1 GCA_021793215.1 Bacillota bacterium | reverse complement strand
CATGGACGATAAGTACGCCGCGGCGATCTGGTCTGCGTTCTGGCTGAGCGGTGCCGCCTGCAGTGCCCTCGCCCTCGGGACCGGCAACAGCGTGGACTTCGTCGCCACCAGCATGGCGCATGCGGGCTTCTCCCTCAGCACCATCGCCGACGTGATCTAGGACCCCTCCGGTCGTCCGGACGGCGGGACTCTCCTGGGTGTCGAGCCAGACGATCTCTGGCGTCTCACCCTCTCCGACATCGGTGCCAGTGGAGTCGGTGAGCCCGACCTCGGCAGTCGTGAGCCCATGGACGGGCACGCTGAACTGGAGCGTGAAGCCGCCGGGCGTCGGGTTCACGACCGACAGGGCGGGCAGGTATCGTCAGCAGGCCGACGCCTTGAGAGCAGGCGGGTCGGGGCGCTGGCGCTGCTGGGCGCGGGCCTCGCCACCGGCTTTCCGGACGGCACGTTCCGGCCTGGCGCCGCCTTGACCCGGGCCCAGTTCGTCAAGCTGTTGGTGTTGGCGACGGGCGGTGTGCCCGCCACGGGTGGAACCTCTTCCTTCCGCGACGTCTCCCCCTCCGACTGGTTCGCACCGTACGTCGCAGCGGCGGTGCAGTCCGGCATGGTCCAGGGCACGACGGCGACCACGTTCAGCCCCGGGCAGCCGCTCACCCGGGAGGAGATGGCAACCCTGCTGGCGCGCGCGCTGAACCTAGCGCCAAGCACGTCGGGTCCAAGCTTCAGCGACCGCGGCAGCATCGCCGGCTGGGCCGCGGCCAGCGTGTCGGCGGTCGCCCAGGCCGGCTACATGCAGGGCTTCCCGGACGGCGGCTTCCATCCCCTCGCCCCGACCACGCGGGCGAAGGCGGCCAAGGTGATCGCCCTGCTCATCGCCCACCTGGCTCCTTGACGCGCTATGCCCGCTCTGCCGCGCTCTGTTCGACTGGGCGGTCACTCCAGCGTTGCGGCCCTTCTGTCAGTACCCGCTCGAGCCCGTCGATGCCCCCGCCGCCTTGAGCGATGGCGTTGCGACCCACCACAGGTTCTTCAGTCCCTGACCGCTTGCCTGGCCCGCAGCTGTGTCCGCGCTGTATGTGTAGAGCAGGTGGCCGTCGTAGGCCACCTGTTCGCCGTTCTGGTCCTTGACCACCGCGAGCGTGCCCGAAAGACCGGACGGAGCACTGACGTGGCTGGTCTTCACGAGCACCGGCGGCCAGATCGAGGCGCACTGTCCGGTGCACGCCGACGATGTGGCCGTGTCCTTCGTGAAGTAGTAGAGGGTCATCCCGGCCCCGTTCGTGAGCACCACCTCGCTCTTGCCGGCTACCGTCGCCGTGCCGGTCCGGACCGGGGACGGCGGCGTCTTCGCGGTGCCCGAACCTGAACCCGTATTGGATGCCGCGGGGGACGATCCGCAGCCGCCCGCGACCAAAACCAGCACGGCGGCCATCGCGCCGATGCCGAACTGCTTCCTGCTCATGAGCCTCCTCCTTCGGCGGCCCCAGATGCCGGGCCGCGTACCTTCAAATGGCACCCGCCGAAGAGATCTGTCAAGCGCTGATTCCGGCCCGTCGAGCGGCCCGCCTCCAACGGCCATGACATGCCAGAGGTGGCCGCAGGCTGCGCCCCGCGCGACCTGCAGCCCTATCGAGGAGATCTCCCGTCAGTCGGACGCCTGGCCCTTGGCCGCGCCGTCGGAGATGTTCTTGGAGTCCTTGATGACCGAGCTCGCCTCGTTCATTCCTACGCCCTGGTCCGCGGTCACGGTGATCGCGAAGGACTGCGGCGAGACGCCCGGCGACTGCAAGGCATAGGTCCAGACGATCTGCTGGTAGCCGCCGGAGGATGTCCTGAGCGGCGAGGACTGCGGCACCCCGACGCCGACGATGGTCGGCGCCCCCGACGTGGACCCGGCGGAAGGCAGGGCAACTTCGAATCCCAGGTCGCAGCGGCCGGCGGGTTGCGTCGGGCCACCGCAGCTCGTGCCGGTGGCGACCACCGTCACCTGGCCGGCGCCTTGGCCGGCGCAGGACACGTTGAAACTGCCGACGGAGTGGACCTGGCCGTCGCCGCAGGAGAAGATGCTCCGCACAAGGCCCCTCCCGGCCAAGGCAACGGTCGAGGGAACTGCCACGCTGGCCACGAAGGCCAGCGTGGCGGCGAGCAGTAGGGCGCCGCCGCGCCACGTGGCGCGCATCCGGGACATGAGACTGATCACGCGTCGAAGCACTTGAGATCGTCCTTCTACGATCCTCCTCGTCCGGCCACCGGCCGGGCCCGTCCGTGCGCGCGGCGCACCCGCTCCTCGCCATCCAGCCGTCCTCGCCGCACCCTGCCTTACGGATGAAGGGCGTCACCCTGTCCGTCACCCGACGGCCGTCCTTGGGGCCCTCCGGAGCGGATCGATCCTCTCGCGGACAGCCCCCGCCACCACCTCCAATCGTCGCGCCGGCGCGAAGTGAAGATGTATATGCGACGCGGGGCGTGGACATGACAACCCTCCGGGACGATGCGCACTTGCGCCGAGGACCGCCGGCAAGCAGGGTTCGCCTTCGCGCGTGGAGAAGGGCGGCAGGTCGGGTTCTTGCGAAGCGAAACGATCGAGACAAGGGGCGCGCAGGCACATGTCATCTCCCAAGGGCCACGTCGGAGTCCGGCCAGCAGACTACCCGCCTCCTGGTGACCTTCGCCAGGAGGCTGTCAAGCGGGAGCTCGATCCGACGGACGGCAGGATCGACGCGGGCGTCGTGATCGTCGGCGGCGGGCCGGCGGGGCTCGCCTGCGCCGTGCGGCTCCTGCAGCTGCTCTCGGACGCGCCGGAAGTGATGGAGCGACTTGGCGACGTGCCCGTCGCGGTGCTCGAGAAGGGCAAGTTCTGCGGCGCGCACAACCTGAGCGGAGCCGTGATGCGGCCGTCCGGGCTGGCGGAACTCTTCCCGGGGATGGACCCCTCGGAATGGCCGACCTACGGCGCGGTCGAGCAGGACAGCGTCTACTGGATGCGAAGCGCCACGTCCGCGCTCAGGCTGCGCCCCACGCCGCCCACGTTCCGCAACCACGGCAACTACGTCGTCAGCGTCTCCGAACTCTCACGCTGGCTCGCCGAGAAGGCCGAGCAGGCAGGCGCCTACATCCTGACGGAGACCGCCGGCCAGCAGCTGCTGGTCACGGACGGGTCGGTCCGCGGCGTGCACTCGGGAGACAAGGGCCTCGGTCGGGAGGGTGCGCCGACCGGAAAGTTCGAACCGGGAGTCGACATCGTGGCGCAGGCGACCGTCCTCGCCGACGGGCCGTGGGGACACCTCGGCCGCGCGGCGATCGAGGAGTTCGACCTCGCGCAGGGCAAGGAGCCGCAGGTCTGGGCGCTCGGCGTCAAGGAAGTGTGGGAGGTGAAGCGGCCGCTCGACCGCGTGATCCACACGCTGGGCTGGCCGCTGCGCTACGGCGCCGAGTGGCACGAGTTCGGCGGCTCCTGGCTCTACCCCATGGGCAAGGACAAGGTGTCGGTCGGCTTCGTCGTCGGCCTCGGCTACACGGACGCGACCGTGTCCGCCCACGACCTTCTGCAGCTCTTCAAGACCTCTCAGCTCGTGCGCGGCGTGCTCGATGGCGGCGAGCGCCTGGCCTGGGGCGCCAAGGTCATCCCCGAGGGGGGCTTCTGGGCGATGCCCAAGCTCTCTGCGCCCGGGATGGTGCTCTGCGGCGACAGCGCGGGCATGGTCAACGTGCCGAACCTCAAAGGCATCCACTACGCGATCCACTCCGGGATCTACGCCGCCGAAGCGATCTTCGAGCAACTCAAGACGGGCGGCACGGACTTCTCCGCCTACGAGGCGCGCGTCAAGGATTCGCTGATCGCGCGCGACCTCTACACCGCGCGCAATATGCGCCAGCCCTTCGACCGCGGCTTCTTCACCGGAGGCGCCATCGCGAACCTGATGGTCGCGACCGGCGGCAGCTTCCCGGGAGGCCGCTGGCCCAACCGGCCCGACGCCGACGCGCCGATGCAGGTCGGCGACAGGCGGACCGCCTACCCGGAGCCGGACGGCCGCTACATCTTCGACAAGCTCTCCTCCGTCTACATCTCGGGGAACAGCACCCGGGACGATGCCCCGAGCCACATCCGGGTGCAGCGCGAGGTGCCCCGGGAGATCGCCGAGACGTGGCGCTACATGTGCCCCGCCGGCGTCTACGAGATCGCGGAGGGTGCGCCGGCGTCGGGTCCCGTGGACGTGATCGTCAACTCCGCGAACTGCGTGCAGTGCGGCGCGATCACCGCGAAGGGCGGTCGTCTGACGCCGCCGGAGGGTGGAACGGGTCCCCTCTACACCATCACCTGATCCCCGCCGCCCCTCACCGCGCCGAAGGTCCTGCGAAGGCGTACTGGTCCGCATCGCAGACGGAGACGTATCCGATCTGCTGGTAGATCTTATTCGAGGTCGGATTCGCGAGATCGGTGAAGAGGAAGCAGCGCTGCCGTCCACCGGCGAGCAGCGCTTGGCTTAGCGCTGCGACGAGCGCGCTCGCGTAGCCCCGGCCGCGCAGCGGCGGAGGCGTGTAGACCGGTCCGACGCGGATCCCGGTGGGCGTCGGCCCACTGTAACCCGCGAGCGCGACCGCTCCCCCGTCGTCCCAAAGGAAGAGCCCCCCCTCGTTGGGCCGCGCCGCGAGGCGCCCCCGGACGGACCACTCCGCAGCTTCCCGGAAGTCTCCCTGGGTTGCACCGGCCTCCTCCATGAACGCAGCCGTCCACGCGACGAGGAGATCTCGATCGTCCGCGCGCGCGGGCCGTATGGCGCCCGAAACGCCGTGCACCGGGAGGACCTCTGAAAGTTCGTAGATGCGCTCCGCCTTCGTAAGCTCGGCGCGTTCTCCTGTCTGCTCCTCCCAGACGGCGCAGAAGAGCTCCGCGGTCGCCTTCTCCGCGAGCACCCCTGGAACCGGCCGCGAACCGGTGCGCACGTCCCGCGCGAGCAGCGAGAGCACCTCCGCGCTTCGGCAGCGCGCCAGCACGAGGTTGTGCGGCGGGGTCATCAGCGCTGCCCCGAGGACCTTGTCGCCCTCGACGACCGCCGCGAGGTACGGTGGACCGTTCGATGCGGTCGTCCCCGCCACGAGTCCGGCGAGGAGACCTAGGAATAGGTTGTTCTCCGCCTCCATTGCGAGCAGAGAGGGCGTGCATGCGCGCAGGACGTCCTCCGCGTCCCCGTACCGCTGAACCTTCATCAATTCGCCTCCCGAGGATCCGCCGCCGCGGCGGTGCATATCCGCATGCTCTTCCAGCCGCCGAGGCGCTTCACCTGCGTATTTCGGCGCCCGGCTCCACGCGGTCAGTTCTGGGCGCGAGAGGCTCCCCGTCGCCCCGCCGCAGCGCGAACTGCAGGCCGATCGCCACCACTGCGAGGCCTCCTGCGAGGAGCGCGAAGGCGAATGCGACACCCTCCCTTCCGGCGACGAGCCCGAGCACCGGGAACAGCACCAGCATGCAGGCCATCTGGAGCGTGTTGACGGCCGAGAGCGCGGTCGCGCGATGGTCCTCGGGCGCCCGGTCGAGCAGCGCCGTGTTGACCAGCACGCCTGACGCCCCGCTGCCCAATCGCCCCACGAAGATCCCGGAGATCCCGGCGACGCGCGCTCCCCCTCGCCCGGGAACGGCAAGCGAGCGCACCAGCGCCGAAAGCGGGTAGAGCCAGACGATGGCGCGCAGGACTGCGCTCCTGCGGCGCTCCGTCACGCCACCGGAAGCGAGAGTGCCGAACCATGCCGCCAATCCGGCGCCCGCGAAGGCAAGGGAGATGCCGAAGGGCTGCAGTCCGACCCTCAGCAGCAGGGCCTGCGTGTACTCCGTCCCGACAGACGAAAAGGTCCAGAGCGGGATGATGAGGAGCGCCAGTTGCCAGAACGCAGGGCGAGCTGCAGCCACCTCCCGCAGGCCGTGCCACAGGGCCGCTCGGGTTGCCCCGAAGGCAGCAGGCGCGCGGGGCGGCCGCAGGTTCGGCAGCGCCTGGGCGATCGCCGCAGCAACGAGGCCGATCGCCGCGTCCAGTTGGTAGAGCAGAGGGAACGACCAGGAGGCGATCGCCCCGCCGATCACGCCGGCGGCGAGACCAGCCAGTGCCTGCATGCCCATGTAGCGCGAGAGGCGAAACTGCAGGCGCTCTGCGCCCGCCTTGTGCGGGTCCCGGTCCGAGAGGCTCCTTACGTAGGAGAGGTCGACGCCCGAGGGCAGCGTGAGCGCCATCGCAGTGACGGCGCTGCCGACCACGACGAAGGCGAAGCCGTGGGCCGCGAGCAGGAAGAGGACGCTCGAGACGGCCTTCAGCAGGCTCGCCAGGACCAGCAGCGGTCGCTGTCCGAAGCGATCAGAGAGCATGCTGCTCGGGACGTCGAGTGCGAAGCGCACCGCCTGCATGACGGCGTAGGCGACACCGATGGCGGCTGGCGAGTATCCGAGCCGCAGCAGGTACACGAACCAGAGGAACTGATCGAGGTACACGGATCCCACGAGGCCGTACGCGTACAGACGCAACCACATAGCCCTTCACCCTTCTTCGGGCGGGGCGTACGCCGATGCGTCAACCGAGTTGTCGCGTCGTTACGCCCGCAACCCAGCTTCGAAAGCTGAACTGCGGGCAGCGCCTTGCGCGAGCTGCATGTGAACCTCCGTCGCCGCGTCGCGAACTGCGGGAAAGGCTTCGCGCCGCCGGCAGCGGTTCCTGCAGGCGAACCACTCCCACCGGGGTTTACTCCCGGGGCCTGGAACGCCGGACTCGCTCCAGGCTCATGCGGGCGAGCGGATCCGCCTATGGGCCCCACGGGGGCGCAGGTGGAGCGGTAGCGAAGTCGAGTTCGAGGTATACGGTAGGGCTCGCCGGCACGTTGATGCTGCCGGTGTAGTACGCCACATCCGAAGCGAGGCGGATGCTCACCGTCACGTCGTTCCCGCTCGCCGCTGCGCTGACGCTCTCGACATACTGGCTGTGCAGCGTCGAAAGGCCCGAGACGTCGCCCAGCGTCGTGTTCGCAAAGTCCAGCGAAAGCATCTTCTCGGCGGGGCTGTAGTGGACCGTCGTGGGCGGTATCGAGAGGTAGTCCGCGTACTGGAGATTCCCGAAGACGAACCTCAGACCGTACACGGCCGATGTCACGCTGGCCAGCGACTCGCCTGGCTTGCTGCCGAAGTGCACGTTCTGCGCGGTGAGCGCGAAGTAGGCTGGTCCCTGTTGACACTTGAACGAACCGTCCGCTTCGGAAGAGCAGAGTTCCTGCTCCGGGAACGGCGAGTACGTGCCGTCGTCCATCGGTCCCTGCGTCAGGAACAGTAGGCCACCGCTCGACGTCTCCCGCTCAAAGGTGTTCACCGCGAACCCGAGCGGCAATCCTACCCACTGGCCTGTCGCCGCGCTGACGAACGCCGCGGTGATGGGTCCAGGCACGGATATGGACACGACGACGCCGTTCGCAACCTTCGTTTGCGAAACCGCGTCATTGGCGCTGGGGAAGAGCGAACCCTTTGCCAAGTACTCTACGGCGGCCGACAAGCCGCCGCCTTGCGGCTGTATCGGGTTCACGGGCGGCGAGGACTGGGGTGTCCGTTGCGGCTGCTTGCCAGGTGGCGGAAAGACGGTGTGCCTGTAGTGGGTTCTCCAAGGGCCCAACGCCGGCGGACTGCTGTGGCTGGCCGGATGCGTAGATCCGCAGCCGGCCAGTAGTACTGTCGCGCAGCCAGCGGTTGCCAAGATCCTGACCCAGGGCTTGCCCATTGCTTCGCTCCTGTGCCATATCCACGTTCAACCTTTGGGCGTGAGCGGGTGGAGGCCACACTCTCTGGTTCGGGGCCAAACGCCAATGTCCTGTCACTTGTGGCTGGCGTGGCAGGTAGCGGGAATGCGTCGCCGCGGGGGCCGACATCCATTCCTGCGAATCCACTTCCGCTCCACGAACTTCACCCAGGACCCATCACCCGGAGCGCAGCGGGCAGACCAAAGCGGACCTTCGATGCCAGATCTGACAAAATCCTACGAACCTCTGCGAATTCGACACCAATCGATTCAAGTTGCCACTAATCTGATCAGGGTGGCCAAACTAGGTTTTTGGATCCGCGGGGGCAGGCCTCACCTGTGCCTTGTTGACTCGTACGCTCGGAGGAGTGGCGCATTGCACGTCGATCCCGAACTACTGCTCGTCGGCTTCTCGATTGCATTCATGTCCGCCTACACCGCCCTGGACCTCGGGCAGAGGGATCGCCTTAGGAAGCATGGAACCGAGCCGATCTGGCTCTTCTCCGCAGCCTTGATCATGAGCAGCGGCTTCTGGTCCATCCACCTCGTCATGCTGCTCGCCACCGGCTACCCCTTCAGGACCACGTTCGGCATGCCTCAGCTGGGACTCTCCGTGTTGCTCGCCATCCCGGCCTCCGGCGCCGCCGTGTGGGCCATCCAGCGTCCGAGTGCGCGCGGCATCGCCGCCGGCGGCGCTGTCATGGGCATCTCGATCGTGCTGATGCGCTATGTCCACCTGGTGATACGTGGCCCGGTCCAGATCTTCCCGTTTCGCTTCCTCGTATCGTCGGCGATCGCCGCCTCCGTGTCGGCGGTCGGTCTGTACCTTGCGACCGAGGCGCGCAACTCGCGCCACCTCCCCCCCCATCTGCGCAAGGGCGCTGCGGCCCTCGCCCTCAGCGCCGCGATGATCGGCGCCGTGTTCACGGAGCTCGCAGGCGGCGGGCTGGGAGCAGCCCAGGGGCTGCTGCAGCTGGAGCCGCGCCTCACCGCGCGTGCCCTGACGAGCGTTCTCGAGATCGGCGGAGTGGTGGTGTTCCTGACGCTGCTCCTCGCGCTGATTGCGACACGGCGGGAGGTCGCGCACAGCGAGCACCGGTTTCAGGTGCTCTTGCAGACGTCCCTGGATCTCGTGTACGTGCTCGATGCCCAGGGCACGGTCCGCTACGTCAGCCCGTCCGTCGAGGACATCCTGAGGCTACCTTCGGAGGACGTCGTGGGCCGGAATCTCTCGTGGCTGACGCACCCCGACGACATCGCGGATGCGCAGCGGCAGTTTGATCTGCACAAAGGCGCTCCCGGCATGCCGTTCCATGCCACCACGCGCCTTCGGCATCTGGACGGTACCTGGCGGACGTTTGAGGGCAGTGGCACGAATCTACTCCTCGACCCGGACGTTGCGGGGATCGTCGTCCACTTGATCGACGTCACGAAGCAGCGGACGGCGCAGGACGAGCTGCAGCGCCTCAGCCTCCAAAGGGAACTGATCCTGAATTCCGCCGGCGAGGGCATCATCGGTGCCGGCGAGGACGGGCGGATCACCTTCGTCAACCCCGTCGCGCTCGCCATGATCGGGCGTACGGAGGCGGAGACGGTCGGTGACTATTTCTGTGAGGTTGTGCGCCTGCTGAGCCCCGAAGGCGGACTTCGCCCCTTCGGCGACTGCCCGGTCGACGTGGCGCTGAGCACGGGTTCTACCGTGCGCGCGTGCAACGAGTTCATCGTGCGCGACGACCGGTCCCAGATTGCCGTCGACTACACGGTGACGCCGAAGCTGAAGGGGGAACGCGTCGTCGGCGCCGTCGCCCTCTTCGTCGACATGAGCCTGCGCCGCAGCCTGGAGGAGGAGAAGCGGCAGGTGGTCGACCGCTATCTCTCCATGCTCGAGATGATTGGCGACGCGGTCGTCATCGAAAGCAACGACGGGGAGGTGACCTACGTCAACCAGGCCGCACGAGAGGCACTCGGCGTCAGCGTCGGCGATCGACGGGACGGACCGCGCTCTCGCGTCGGTCGGGTGCGCATCATGGACTGGCAGGGCAGGGATGTCCCGGCGGAGGAACAGGTGGTGCCCGCCGCTGCCCTGACTGGTCATATCGTGAGCAACGTGGAGCGGACGATCATCCGCCCCGACGGCGCGCGGCGCCACTTCCTGCTGGCGGCGGCCCCTTCGTACGCCGCAAACGGTGCCACCGTGGGCGCAATCTACACGCTGCGCGACGTGACGGAACGCAAGGACATCGAGGAGGAACTCCTGCGCGCCCGGCGCATCGAGTCGGTCGGTTTGCTTGCGGGAGGCATCGCTCACGACTTCAACAACATCCTCACGGTGGTTCTCGGCAACCTCTCCCTCGCGAAGGGAGAGGTTGCCGTCGGTACGGACCTCGAAACGTTCCTGTCGACGGCCGAGCGCGCCTGCCAGCAGGCGGCGAAGCTCACCCGCCAGCTCCTGACGTTCTCCAAGGGGGGCTCGCCGGTCACGAGCGCCCTTGCGCTCGGCGAGATTGTGGAAGAGTCGGTGCGCTTCGCGCTCAGCGGTTCGAATGTCCGCCCGGAGATCCACCTACTGGAGAAGGCCTCGCTTGTACAGGCCGACGCGGTGCAGCTGAACCAGGTGATCAGCAATCTCGTGATCAACGCCGCGCAGGCCATGCCGGACGGGGGCGTCGTCATGGTCACCGCGGAGCCCGTGCGCGTCGCGGCGGGAGACGCCCTGCCGCTGCCGGCCGGCCCCTACGTCAGGTTGTCGTTTCAGGACTCCGGCGTCGGCATCGCCAAGGAGAATCTGGACCGCGTCTTCGACCCATACTTCACGACCAAGCCGTCCGGGCAAGGCTTGGGCCTCGCGACGACCTGGTCGGTCGTCCGGGGGCACGGCGGCCACATCAGCATCGAGTCCACGCTCGGCCTGGGGACAACCGTGCAGGTCTACCTCCCTGCGGCGCAGGAACCGTCCGTCGAGAGCCACGGGAGACGGTACCCATCCCTCGGAGCATCCCGCTGATCATGACGAAGGGCGCTCCGCATCTGCGGGGTGCCCTTCGCGCTCAATCCGTGATCCTTGGCTAGTATCCGACCGAGACGACGGCGTTGAC
>JAJYTE010000018.1 GCA_021793215.1 Bacillota bacterium | reverse complement strand
GAGGGCATCAGTGGGGAGAGCGACGTGTACTCGCCGGTGATCCCGTCGACCCCGGCGATTTCGGCTTGGTAGACGGCAGCGGCGGCATCGGACTCCCGGACGCCGACCCGGACCGAGCGCCTCGCGACCTCCATCGCGTTCGACGCGATGCGTGCAGCCTTGCGCATCAGATCGATCTCCGCGTCGGACTTGACGATCCGCTGCCAGTTGACGAGCAGCGTCGCGTCCTTGAATCGCGCGTTCGGGAGGTGCTGCGAGAGACGCGCGAAGGAGAGCGCTGAGAAGTAGTAGGCATCCATCTCGACGCCGATCGTCTTTGCGCCGCAGCCGAGCCGCTCGATCAGCTGCGCCGCCACGTCGATCGGGTGGCGATCCTGCGCGTGAATGTACGACTCAGGGTAGGACTCGATGTGCGAGTCGTCGAGCCACGTCGTGAGCCGCGCTCCGTTCGCGTCCATCGGGCGGCCGAACCAGTAGGGCTGCACCTCGCCGCCCACGACGACCACGGCCTGCGGCACGTAGAATGACCATCCGTCGTAGCCCGTCAGGTAGTTCATGTTCGCGGGTTCGGTGATGAGCAGGGCGTCGAGCCCGCGCTTCTCCATCTCTCGCTCCACTGCGGAGATCCTGGCCTCGTACTCCGACCGGTCGAATGGCAGGGCCATCCTCGTTGTCCTCCCAAATGAGAGCCATGTGCGTCGCGCTGCAAGGGATCCGGGCCGCGCGCTGCGGCCCCCCGGTCAGCCGAGGTTCAGGCAGACGACCTTGGTCTCGGTCATCTTCTCCGCCGCGAAGTGCACGCCCTCGCGTCCGATGCCGCTCCCCTTCACGCCGCCGAACGGCATCGCGTCGACGCGGAAGTCGCTGCTGTCGTTGACCATCACGCCCCCCATCTCCAGCGCCCGAACCGCGCGGAACGCGGTGTCGATGTCCCGCGTGAAGATGCCGGCCTGCAGCCCGTAGGGCGAGTCGTTCGCCTTCTCGATGGCCTGCGCGACGTCCTTCACCCGGTAGAGAGACACGACGGGGCCGTAGACTTCCTCGTAGTCGACCTTCGCGCCGCGCGGCACGTCGACGAGCACCGTCGGGTCGTAGAAGGCGCCGCGCCGCATGCCGCCCGCGAGCACCCGCGCGCCCTCGGAGACGGCCTCCTGCACCCACGACGCGACGCGCCGCGCTTCCTTCTCCGAGATCATCGGGCCGACATCCGTGCTCTCGCTCAGCTTGTCCCCGACGCGCAGCGCCTTCGTGGCCGCGACGAACCGCTCCGTGAACGCGTCCGCGATCTCCTCCTGCAGGATGATGCGCTGCACGCCGAGGCAGTTCTGCCCGGCGTTGCCGAAGGCCCCCGAGACGGTCGCCTCAACCGCCCGACCGATGTCGGCATCCGAGAGCACGATCGTCGGAGAGTTCGACCCGAGTTCCATCGCGAGCCGCTTGATGCCCGCCTTGCGCGTGATCCCCAGCCCGGTGGAGAGCCCGCCGGTGAAGGAGATCATCGGGACGTCGGGGTGCTGCACGAGGTGGTCGCCCAGGAGGCCGCCGTCGCCCGTCACGAGCGAGATGACCTCGGGCGGCAGCCCGGCCTCGAGCAGCGTCTCCACGAGAAGATGCGCACCGAGCGGCGCCGCGCTCGACGGCTTCAGCACCACGGCGTTGCCCGTGGCGATCGCCGGACCCACCTTGTGCGCTACGAGGTTCAGGGGGTCGTTGAACGGCGTGATCGCCGCGACGATCCCGACCGGGAAGCGCTCGTAGTAGCCGATCCGGCCCTCGGCGCCCGGCCGCTGGTCGAAGGAGATCGTCTCCCCTTGGACGCGGCTCGCCTCCTCCGCGCTGAGGCGCAGGGTGTCGGCGGCCCGAACGACCTCCTTGCGCGCCTCGCGAATCGTCTTGCTGCAGTCCTGCGCCAGCGTGCGCGCAACCTCATCGCCGCGCGCCGCGAGAAGGTCCGCGGCCTTCAGCAGGATCGCCTTGCGCCGGTGGACGGGCAGCTCGCGCGCGATGACGCTGCCCTGCTTCGCCCCCTGGATCGCCGCCTCCATGTCATCGATGGTGGCCGACGGCATGAGCGCGATCACGCTGCCGTCCTGGGGGTTCGTGACCGCGAACGTCTCCTTCGCGCTCACCCACTCGCCGCGGATCAGCATGCGCTTTCGAACGCCGTCCTCCAGCTTGCGCGCGTCGATCATGCGAGACTCCTCCCCGTTGCAGCCCGTTGTTCGATGCGGATGAGGTCCGCGAGCAGCGCGAAGGCCGTTTCCTGGCGCCCCGCCCCGGCTCCGACCAGGGTCACCGGGCCCATCAGGTCGCACTGGTAGGTGATGGCGTTCAGCGCGCCGCGTACCGAGGCGAGGGCGTCCGCGGACGGCACGCGCACCGGTCCGACCGACGCGCGCACCTCCGATCCGTCGACCTCGACCCGGGCGAGGAGCTTCCAGTGGCTGCCCGCGCGCACCGCCGCCTCGACGTCCTTGCGCGTGAGGTCGCGGATGCCTGTCCGCTGCACCTGCTCGAGGCGCAGCGGCACGCCCAGCACGTGCTGCGCCAGGATGACGATCTTGAACTGGGCGTCGTGCCCGTCGACGTCGCTGCTGGGCTCGGCCTCCGCGTAGCCGAGCTGCTGCGCCTCGCCGAGCGCGTCGTCGTACTCGAGCCCTTCCTCCATGCGCGTGAGCATGTAGTTCGTCGTGCCGTTCAGGATGCCGCGGATCTCGGAGATCCGGTTGCCCGCGAGCGCGGCCTTGCCGAGCCAGAGCGATGGCGTGCCGCTCATCACGGTGCCCTCGATGCCGAAATAGGCGCCCACCGCCTTCGCGGCGGCCGAGAGTTCCGCGTACCCAAGCGCGGCCGGTCCCTTGTTCGATGTGATCACGTGCTTGCCGGACGCGAACGCGGCGCGGCAGTACCCGATCGATGGCTCACCGCCCGGCAGCGTCGGAGATACTTCGACGATCGTGTCGGCGGCGGTCTCCTGGATCGTGGCGATGCTGTCGAGGCCGCGCACGACGCCCGGTCCCTCCGGGTACGCGTCGACGCTGCCTTTTTCGCGCACGCAGGCGGAGAGCGCCCGAAGGTCCAGGCCGCCCTCCTGGTACACGGCTCCCTTGAAAGGGTCCGACACGGCCACGATGCGTGCGTCGAGACCCATCTCGCGCCGCAGGTCCTCGCCGCGCTCCGCAAGGACGGCGGCGAACGCCTGGCCGACGCCGCCGAATCCGATCAGTGCAATCCTACGCATTGAAGACCACCCCACTCTGCTTGTCCTCGTTCACGGCGAACTCGCCGCTCAGCGCTTGCCGCGCGCAGTCCGCCATCAGCGCCGCGCCCATCGGGAGGCAACGCTCGTCCATGTCGAAGATCGGGGTGTGCAGTCCGCGGTCCACGCGGTCCGGGGTTGCGCACCCGAGGAACGCCATCGCCGCCGGGACCTTTTCCGCGATGTAGGCGAAATCTTCGCCCGGCATGCCGAAGGGAGCCCAGGTCTCCTGGGCCTCCGGGTAGAGGGCCCGCAGCGCCGACTGCATCAGGCGGTTCGCCAAGGGCGCGTTCCTGAGCGCCGGACTCTCGCGCGTGATGCGCAGGCGGAAGTCCCCGCCGAGCTCCCGCGCGAGCGAGAAGGCGCGTCGCACCTCCGCCTCCAGGACCTCTCGCGTCTGCACGTCGAACGTGCGCATCGTCCCGGAGAGCGCAACCTCGTCCGGGATGATGTTCGGCGCGCTGCCGCCGTTCACGCTCCCGACCGTCACGACGGCCGTTTCGAGCGGCGAGACACGCCGGGAGACGATTCCGTGCAGCGCGGAGAGCACCGGCACGAGCATCCAGAGCGGGTCGACTCCGAGGTGCGGATAGCCGCCATGGCTCCCCTTGCCGATCAGTGCGCCCTCGAAGGTGTCGACGCTCGCCATCGCGGCGCCGCTCCAGAGCTGCAGCGAGCCGTAGGGCTGGGCCGGGTTGACGTGCAGGGCGAGCGCCAGGTCGACGCCGTCGAGCGCTCCCTCCTCGAGCATGTAGGGCGCACCGCTCTTGCCGTCCGCGTCGGCCGCCTCCTCGGCGGGCTGGAACAGGAGGCGCACGCCGCCGCGCAGCTTGCCGCCGGCGAAGAGGGACTTCAGGATCACCGCCGCCCCGAGGAGCATCGACGTGTGCCCGTCGTGTCCGCAGGCGTGCATGCGCCCCTCGCTCTGCGAGCGGAACGCGAACGTGTTCTTCTCCTCGATCGGAAGCGCGTCCATGTCGGCGCGCAGTGCGATCAGCGGGCCCTCACCGCTGCGCAGCTCGGCGACGACCCCGGTCTTCGCGACGTTGCGCGTGACCTGGTAGCCGCCGAGCCCGTCGAGCACGTTCGCCACGAACGCGGAGGTGAGGTGTTCCTCGAACGAGAGTTCCGGATGCGCGTGCAGTTCCCGACGCCACGTGACCAGCTGGCTCTGAAGGCCCTCCGCCTGCGCGCGAAGGCTTTGCTGCTTCACACCGCTCGCCTCTTTCTCTTACAGGGAAGCCGCCGACCGTCGGTCCTTGCGCTCCTGCGCGGCGCCCTGCAGCGCACCGTCGAGGTCCGCGATCAGGTCCTCCGTCTCCTCGATGCCGACGGAGTAGCGGATCAGGCTCTCCGGGATGCCCATCGCAAGGCGCTCCTCCTCGGAGAGTTCGACGTGGCTCGTCGTGCGGGGCGGGCCCGCGACCGTCTCCACGGAACCGAGGTTCGCCGCGAGGTGCGCGAAGCTCAGGCGCGGCAGCATGTGGCGCACCGCGTCGAACCCGCCCTTCAGCGAGAACGAGAGGACGCCGCCGAAGCCCTCCATCTGGCGGACCGCCACGTCGTGGTGGCGGTGGCTCTCGAGTCCCGGGTAGAACACCTGCTCCACCTCGGAATGTCCCTCGAGGAAGCGCGCGATGCGCAGCGCGCTCTGGTTCTGCTGCTTGATGCGAAGTCCGAGCGTCTTGAGGCCGCGCAGGATCAGGTAGGCCGCCTCCGGGTGCAAGGTCGCGCCGTTGATCTCGCGGAAGTGGTAGACCTCGGCGACGAGCTCCTGTCCGCCGCAGAGGATGCCGCCGAGGGCGTCGGCGTGGCCGCCGAGGAACTTCGTCGCGCTGTGCACCACGAGGTCCGCACCGAGCTCGAGCGGGTGCTGGTTGATCGGCGTCGCGAACGTGTTGTCGACGACGACGACCGCACCCTGCTTGTGCGCGGCGCGGCTCAGGCGCTCAATGTCGACGACCTTGAGCGTCGGGTTCGTCGGGGTCTCCAGGTACACTACCTTGCAGCCCTTGGCGATCTCGGCCTCGATCTCCGCGAAGTCGCTCGTGTCGCACAGGGCGACCGCGATGTTGAACTTCGGCAGGAACTCCAGGAAGATCTTGTTCGTGCCGCCGTAGGTGTCCTTGATCGAGACGACGCGGTCGCCTGGGGCGAGCAGCGCGAAGAGCGTGCCGCTGATCGCGGCCATGCCGGTCGCGAAGCTGGTGGCCGCCTCGGCGCCCTCCAAGATGCGCACCTTGTCCTCGAGCACGGCGACGGTCGGGTTCGTGTTGCGCCCGTAGATGTGCCCCGTGCGCGAGCCCAGGGCCACCTCGTACCACTCGTCGAGGTCACGGTAGCCGAACGCGACGCTGTGCACGACGGGCACCTGGGTCGCGCGCTGCAGGAGGTAGGAATCCTCCCCGCCCCAGATCGCCTTGGTCCCCGCGTGCGCCCCGCTGAAGTCTCGTCGGTCTTCCAAAGGTATACGCCTCCAAAACTGCCGAATTCCGGGCGCGACGGCGCCGACCGCCGCTCTGCCGCGGCGCCTCGACGTCTCCGACCCCGGTTACGCTGCAAGAGCCCGATGCCTCCCGTGCCGCCGCCCTCGCGTGCAGCACCGCGGCCGTGTCCCGGGCCCGCGCTCCTACGCAGCAAGCTTCATGGATCGCCGACCCTTGCCGCAAGGTCAAGAGTGTATGAAGTTGGAACTCGGCTTTGCGACACGTTGACTCACGCCGATCGCCACGCTTCGACGCGTACGCGCGGTCCTGCGCGTGCAGCCTGGCTACTCCCCGTGCTCCGCACCGCCTCCAAGCACGCGCCGCGCGGCCGAAAGCGCCCCGCCGAGCACACTCGAGAGGAAGAGCATGTCGAGGTCCGGCACGGTGATCAGGCGGGCACCCATCGTCGCGGCCTTCGCGACCGCCTCGTCGCCCCACGCCGACATGCCGACCGGCAAGCCGACGGCGAGCGCGCGCTCGAAGACGCGGCGCTTCGCGGCCACGACCGAAGGGTGGTCCATCTCGTTCGGCACTCCGAGGTCCGCGGCGAGGTCCGCCGTCCCCATGACGAGCGCGTCGAGTCCCTTCACCGCCAGAATCTCGTCGATGCGCTGCACGGCGCCGCCGTCCTCGATCATTGCGATCACGAGGTTCTTCGCGTTCTGCGCGCGCATGTGCTCCGCCATCGGCACCGTGCCGAAGCGCGCCGCGCGGTTCGCGTCGTCGACGCCGCGCGTACCCACGGGGTGGTACTTCGCGGCCGCCACGACCTCCGCCGCCTGCTGCGGCGTCGAGACGTGCGGAATCATCACGCCGTCCGCGCCCGCGTCCAGGACGCGCGCCACCGTCGCGAGGTCTCCGCGCGGCGTGCGCACCAGGGCCGCCATGGCGTGCAGCTGGGCCGCGCGGATCAGGTTCTCCGCACCAGGAAGGTCCAAGGCGCTGTGCTCCATGTCGATCACGACGAAATCGTATCCGAGACAGCCCAGCAGTTCGATCACGTTCGGATCGCGGATCACCGAGAAGAGTCCGAGTCCGATCCTGCCGGCTTCAAGCGCCCGGCCGAGCTTGTGCATGCGGAGTGCTCCCTTCGACACTGCGTTTCGATCGGGACCCCAGCGAGCGCCGCAGACGGGCACTTGCCCCATTCGTCCCAGGTTGTCACAAGAGGAGGATCAAACGGCCTCTCGAACTTTACTACTGTTGGGCGTTGCCTGAAATTGAGACTGGAGGGCTGCAACGGTGGACATCCATCTCGATACCGTGATGTCGTTTCCCATGCTGCGGTCCGCCAAGCTGCGGACCGGTGGCGACGTCCGCCAGCGCCCTGTCAAGTGGGTTTCGGTGATCGAGATGCCGGTCGAGGACTTCGTGCGCGAGGACGAGCTCGTCCTCACGACCGCGATGGGCTGCGGATCCGACCCGCAACTTCTGGAGGCGCTCGTCGAGCAGGTCGTCGCCGCCAACGCGGCTGCCCTGGGCATCGCGATCGGGTGCTACATCAAGGAGATCCCTGAGAGTGTGCTGTCGCTCGCCGATCGCGCGCACTTCCCACTGATCGAGATCCCGTGGGAGGTACGCTTCTCCGAGGTCGCGCAGGCGGTCTCGGACGCCCTTCGTCAGGAGGAGTTCGGAACGCTCGAGGCGGCCCAGCAGATGCAGAGCGAGGTGCTCGACCTCACGCTGCGCGGAGGCAACCTCTCCGAAGTCGCGGCCTGCCTCGCGCGCCGGCTCGATGCGATCGCGCTCGTCGTGGACGCGCGCGGCGACGTCCTGGGCCGCTGCGCCAGGGGCGACCGGCTTGAGGATCTCCTCTCGCAAACCGGCGTGGCGCCGGCGGGCTCCGACGTGGGCGTGATGGCGCAGATCTCCTTGGGCGAACTCTCCGCGCTCCGCGTCCCCATCCGGTCGATGGAGCACGTCGAGGGCTACCTTGTCGTCGCGCGCCCGGCGAACGAGGTGCCGGGGTTCAGCGCGAAGCACCGGCTGATGCTGGAGCATGCTTCGATCGCCTGCGCCTTCTGGTTCCTGCAGCAGAACGCTGCCCGGCATGCGGAGGAGCGCTTCCGCGAGGACTTCGTCTGGAACCTCGCCAAGGGTCAGCTCGGCGAGGATGCCGCGCTCTCGAAGGGCGCCGCGCTGGGCTACCGCCTTGACGCGGGCCACTCCTGCATCGTCGGGCATCCCGACAACCTCGACGGGGCCGGGCAGTGGCGGCCCGCCTTCCGGGAAGCGGACGCCGCGGATCGCGTCCGCCAACTGATCGCGGCCGAGCTCACACACGCCGCGGACGCCTTGGGCCGGCGCCTGATGCTGACCTACCAGCGGGAGACCTTCCTGCTCTACCTCGAGGCGGAACCGGACGAGGGGCTGCCTCCCGTCGACCGCTTTCTTGATCGCGTCAACCGCAGACTGCGCGAGGTACTGCCGGATCTCGTCATCTCCTGGGGCGTCGCCAGCGCGTTGACCGGCGTTGCGGGCTTCGCGCAGGGTTACCAGGATGCGCGCGAGGCGCTCGAGATCGGCTACCGTCAAAACGGTCAGGGCCACCGCACGGCGTCGCGCGACGTGACGCTCTACCGCACCCTGATGCACCTCTCGAACGACTCCGAGGTGCAGTCGCTCGTCTCGGATGCGCTGTCGCTCCTGGTCGACTACGACCGACGCCGCGACGGCGCGCTCATCCCGACGCTGTCCACCTTCATCCGCACGCGTGGACAGATCAGTGAGACGGCACGTCTTCTGCACCTGCACCGCCAGTCCCTCATCTACCGGCTCAACAAGATCGAGTCGCTCACAGGGCGCAGCCTCACGGATCCCGAGACCTGGTTCCTCTTCAGCTTCGCGCTGTTCTTGTCGTCGGTCGACGGAGCGGACCGCGCCGGCGTCACGGCACTGATGGGCCGGGAGCCGCGCGAACCCGCACCCGAAACGGAGGACCTCGGCTGAACCTTTGGGGAACCGGGAGACCTTGGCAGCCGGCGGGCCGTCCGCCGGCTGCTCTATCTGACTGCGCTCAGTCCCCTGCCGCCAGCCGCGCGAGCACATCGCCGGCCACGTTGCGCCCCGTGATCAGGACCGCGGTGCGCCGGTTGGCCGGAACGCGTCCTGAGAGCAGCGCGGCGACGCCGACCGCCGCGGCGCCCTCGACCACGAGGCGCTCCTCTCGAAGCAGGAAGCGCATCGCCTGTTCGATCTCCTGCTCCGAGACGAGCACGAGGTCGTCCACGAACGCCTGCGTCAAGCGCAGCGTGTGCCGATTCTGGGCACCGATGCCGCCGCGCAGCGAGTCCGCCAGCGTCGGGCTCTCCGTGAAGTCCACGGGCCTTCCGGCGCGCACGCTCTCGTACATCGCCCGCGCCCCCTCGGCGCAGACGCCGATCACGCGCACCGCGGGGGCGTTCGACTTCACCGCGAGCGCGACACCGGCGAGCAGCCCGCCGCCCGAGACCGGGACGATCACCGCATCGATCCTGGGATCCGCCGCGAGCATCTCGAGGCCGATCGTCCCCTGCCCCGCGATCACGTCCGGGTCGTCGAACGGAGCGACCGGCGTGAGGCCGCGCTCGCGCTCGAGCTCCTCGGCCCGGCGCGCCGCGTCCTCCTGGGTCGGGCCGCAGAGCTCCACGTGGGCGCCCAGGCGCCCCAGGCCGTCGAGCTTCGCCTGCGGCACCTCGTCGGGCAGGCAGACGTACGCTGGCAGGCCGAGCCGGCGCGCCGCGTACGCGACCCCCATGCCGTGGTTGCCGGTCGAGAAGGTCACGGCGCCCGTGAGCGGCCCCGCCTCGCTGCGCGCCAGGAGGGTGTTCACCGCGCCGCGCACCTTGAAGGCGCCGATCGGCTGCATCTCCTCGTGCTTCAGGAGAACGGTTCCTCCGACCGCTTCTCCGAGCGCCGCCGCCTCGGTGAGCGGCGTTCGGACCGCGATCGATCCGAGCCGGCTGCGCGCAGTCCAGACATCCTGCATCGTCGGCGCGGATTCCCGCGGGACGGCGTCCGTCATCGGCGTCGCCTCCTTCCATGTGAATGTGAATTCTGCTGCCCGCCGCGCCTAGTCTGCGAGCGAGCCGACCATCTTCTCCCCGTCGAACACGAGGTTCGGCATCGGCGCCTTGTCGAGGTACGCCCTCCCGTTCTGGAGGCCCCGGGTGATCATCTCGGTCTTCACCTTCAGGTTGTCGACGGCCGAGTCGTGCGACGCGACGACGCTCTTCAGTTGGTGGATGCCCAGGCGCGACGGCACGGCGTAGTGCCAGCCCTCCGGCATCGAGTTCGCGTAGACCCACCAGACGTCCGACGCGAAACCGCCGAGATGCCCGCTGTCGAGCGCCGCGCGGAGCGCGATCTCATCGACGACGCGGCCGCGGCAGACGTTGATCAGGAAGCTGCCGGGCTTCATCGCCGCGAGTTCTTGGTGACTGATCATGGCGTTCGTCTCCGCGGTGTGTGGCGTCGCCATGACGACGAAGTCGGCCCGGGAGAGCGCCTCGCAGAGCTTGTCCGGCCCGTAGACCACATCCGCCTCGGGAGACGGCCGACCGGACCGGCGGACGCCGATGACACGGCACTCGAACGCGCGTGCACGCTGCGCGACGCGCCGACCGATCTCGCCCAGTCCCACGATCGTGACGGTGCTGCCCGCGAGGAGCGCACTCGAGGTCTCACTGGCCCAGAAGGGGGCCCAGCCACCCTGCTTGACACGCGCATCGCGCTCCACGATGCGCTTCGCGAGCGCGAGAAGAAGCGCGAAGGCATGCTCCGCGACCGCGGTCGCGTTCGAACCCGAGGCGTTCGCCAGCATCACATGGCGCTCCTTGAGTGCCGCGAAGTCCACCGGGTCGAACCCCGAGTGCAGCCAGAGGAGGAGCTTCATGCGCTCCGCGCTGCGGTACACCTCCGGTCCGATCGTGAAGGTCGCGAGGATGTCCGCGTCCTTCGCGTGTTGCGCGAGGATGCCCGGGTCGCAGTCGAAACGGGTCAGCGTCGCATGGGACGGAACCGCGCGCACGTCGCAGTCCGGTAGGATGGATCGGGCCAGCGAGAGTTCTTCCTCGTCCGCCTGCCAACCGAGCAAGACCTTGGTCAACTTGGTGAGCACTCCTTTCAACCTTTCCTGGACGGGCTTCCCGCGTCCATCCCACCGCGGATCGCGCAGGGGTGCACCTCGGATCGGACACCAGCGCGGCGGCGCACATCCATCCATCCACCCATCCATCCATCCATCCAACGAAAGGCCACGCACGGGCGCATCCAGCAAGGATGCCCTCCAAGCGGCGAGCCCTGCGCGCTACCCCGAGTTCGCTCGCTGCGTCCGGTGCTCGTAGGCCCCGGCTGGCACGAGTATTCGGCTCGGGCAAGCTGCGGGCAACAGCCAACTTGACTGAAGATTCCGCGCCCTCTTCGCACGAATTGTTGGGCAGGTTCGGCGCATCGGGAACGGCAAGCGCCATGCCTTACGCAGAACGCCCCCGCCCACGAGGGGCGAAGGGGACCGGCTGCGCTCCCGGGCTGGTCACGGGTGGACGCAGAGCCCTTCGCGCTGGTCGAGTCCAAACCCGCCGCGGTATAGTTATTCCACGCTCTTTTCGCCTCACCGGAGGTGGCACGTTGTCTACGCTCTTCCGCGAAACGCTTTCGTCGCTGCGCGAGTCGTCCTACCGTCCGCTCTGGTTCCTGACGCTCGTCAGCAACACCGCGCAGTGGGCGTTCACCATGGCGATCGGTTGGGAGAGCTACGCCTTGACCCACTCGTCGATCTGGGTCGGTGCGACGATCTTCGCCAGCCTCGCGCCGAACCTCCTGGGCGCACCGGTTGCGGGGGTGCTCGCCGACCGCTTCGATCGGCGCCAGCTCCTCTTCGCTTCCCTGATGGTCACCGCCCTGGCGACTGCGGCGATCGCCGCGGCAATCGCGGGCGGCGTCCTGTCACCGCTGCTGATCGTGCTCCTGACGCTGCTCTTCGGACTGGCGGGAGCGGTGCGCAACGTCTCGCTGAACGCGCTGCTGCCCGGCCTCGTGCCGCGGCGTCTCCTACTCAACGCGATCTCCCTGCAGGGCGTTGCGCAGCGTGGCACGGAGTTCGTCGGTCCCGCGGCGGCCAGCCTTCTGCTCGCGACCACCGGCACGGCGAGCGTCTTCCTTATAACCGCCGTACTGTTCGGCGCCTCCGCGCTGTTCCTCCGCGGCATCCCCGCGGCCGATCGCACCGCGGGCGACGCCAGCCCGGGACTGCTGCAGCCGCTGCGCGAGGGACTCCAGTACATCCGGGGTCTTCCCGGCGTGCGCACGATCGTCGCCGTGGTCGGATTCCACTGCACCCTGACGATGGCCTACCTCGGCATTCTGCCCCAGTTCGTCGGCCAGAGCCTCGCGTCGGGCTCCGGGACGTACGGCCTTCTCGTCACGCTCGTCGGCCTCGGCGCAATCCTGGGAACGCTGGGCCTGGCGCCGATCTCCGACGAGCGCCAGCGTGGCCGGCTCTACCTCGCGACGGCCGTGCTGAGCGGCCTCTCGCTCTCGGTGCTCGGCGTGAGCCGCTCGGACATCGCCGCCGCCGTCGCCATCGTGCTGGTCGGCGCGTCACAGGCCATGTTCATGACCCTGAGTCTCGCCCACCTGCAAAGCGATGTCGCCGAGTCGATGCGGGGCCGCGCCGTCGGCGCCTACTACGTTCTCGCGGCCGGCGTCATGGCGCTTGCCAACTGGCTGTACGGCGTGCTCGCGTCGAGCATCCGTCCGGCGTCGCTCATGCTGGTGCTGGGCCTCGCCTTCGTCGTCGTAGTGGCTCGCTACCTCCTGCGCTCACAGACCTTCCGCCGCATCTGCGCGATCGGCGAACCGCAGGTGGCGTCCGCGGCACCCGCACTGGAGGATCGAGCCTAGCCGGAACGAAGCTGGGCCGCCAAGACCGTCTTGACCGCCGCACGGGCGCCGCCGGCACGCCCCCACGCGTGAACTTGTGCCGCGCCGGAGCGCTAGATTTGGGTTCCGAGGCGCGCAAGCACGTCGCTCGCCACGTTGCGTCCGGTGATCAGTGCGGTCGTCCGCGCCCGGGCGCGCACCCGTCCCGAGAGCAGCGCGGCGACACCGACCGCCGCAGCTCCCTCGACGACCATGCGCTCCTCGCGCAGCAGAAAGCCCATCGCCTGCTCGATCTCGGCCTCTGACACCAGCACGATGTCGTCCACGAGTTCCCGCACCATCCGCAGCGTGTGCCGATTCTCCATGCCGATCCCACCGCGCAGGCTGTCCGCGACGGTCGGGCTCTCCTGGAAGTCGATCGGCCCGCCTGCGCGCACACTCTCGTACATCGCCCGCGCAGCCTGGGCGCAGACCCCGATCACCCGGGTCCTCGGGGAGTTCGCCTTGACGGAGAGGGCCACGCCCGAGAGGAGCCCCCCACCGGACAGGGGGACGAGAACCGTATCCACATTTGGGTCGTCCTCCAAAAGTTCGATTCCGATCGTCCCCTGCCCGGCGATGATGTCCGGACCGTCGATCGGAGAGATCGCGACGAGCCCCTGCTCGCGCTCGATCTCCTCGGTCCGGCGCGCCGCATCCTCCTGCGTCGGCCCGCTCGGCGTCGCGACGACACCCAGGCGGCGAAGGCCGTCGAGCTTCGTCTGCGGCACGACGTCCGGGAGGCAGACGTACGCCGGAAGCCCGAGCCGACGTGCAACGTACGCCACACCCATGCCGTGGTTTCCGGTCGAGAACGTCACGACACCCGGCACGGGGCCGCGTTCCGCAGGCCGACCGATCCAGACCGGCTGCGCCTCACTGGCCACGACGACCACGGCCTGCGGCACGTAGAACGACCAGCCGTCGTAGCCCGTCAGATAGTACATGTTCGCCGGGTCGCTGACGACGAGCGCCTCGATCCCGCGCGCTGCCATCGTGCGCTGGGTTTCGGCATTCCTCGCCGCGTACTCCGCCCGTTCAAAGGCCGCCTGCATTGAAACTCCTCCCACCGTGCGCCCCGCTGACCAAGGGTCGTGGGCGGCGCCAGCGTTGGAGGTGCCGCATCCTCACGATCTGGTGCTTAGGGTCGCGCACCAGCATCGATGTCCGCAACGCGAAACATGTATGAAGTTGGCGGCGCGCCGTCCGTCACGATGTCGGGAGCCCTGCCCCGACCCGAGGCGCACGAAGAGTGCCCGCCTCTTCAGACGGGCACTCTTCGTCGACGCGCGAGCCTGGTCGACTAGCGAAGCACGGCTCCCTGGTCGGCCGAGGTGACGTCCCGCGCGTAGCGCCGCAGGTAGCCGCCCTTGGCCCGGGTCGGCGGGGCCTGCCACGCGGCGCGCCGCCGCTCGATCTCCTCGTCCGGAACCTCCAGGGTCAGGCGGCGCGCGGCGATGTCGACCTCGATCACGTCGCCTGTCTCCACGAGGGCGAGCGGGCCGCCTTCCGCCGCCTCCGGCGAGATGTGGCCGAGGCAGATGCCGCGCGTGCCGCCGGAGAACCGCCCGTCCGTGATCAGGGCGACCTCCTTGCCGAGGCCCATGCCCTGCAGCGCCGACGTCGGCGCGAGCATCTCCGGCATCCCGGGCCCGCCGCGCGGTCCCTCGTAGCGGATGACGACGACGTCGCCTGCCTGGACCATCCCCTCCTCGATCCCTCTCCCGGCCTCCTCCTGCGACTCGAAGATCACGGCGGGGCCGCGAATGCTCTTCACGTCGGGGTCGACGGCCGCCACCTTCAGCACGCCGCCGCGCGGCGCGAGGTTGCCGTAGAGGATCGCGAGGCCCCCCTCGGGGTCGTGCGGGTCGCTCGTCGGCCGGATCACGTCCTCGTCGAGCGTCCTGACGCCCGCGAGCGTCTCCTGCAGCGTCTTGCCGGAGACCGAGACGGTGTCCATGTGCAGGAGTCCCGGAACGGCGGAGAGCTCCTTCATGAGGGCCGGGATGCCGCCGGCGCGGTCGACGTCCTCGAGGTGCCACTGCGACGCGGGGCTCACGCGGCAGATGTTCGGCGTGCGGCGCGAGATCTCGTCGATGCGGCTCAGGGGGAAGTCGATGCCGCCCTCCTTCGCGATCGCCATGCCGTGGAGCACGGTGTTCGTCGACCCGCCCATCGCCATGTCGAGGGCGAAGGCGTTGTCGAGCGCGTCGCGCGTGACGATGCGCGACGGGCGCAGGTCGCTTCGCACCAGTTCGATGACGGCCTCGGCCGTCCGCCGCGCGAGCTCCTCGCGCCGCTCCGTCTTCGCAAGGATCGTGCCGTTGCCCGGCAGTGCGAGTCCGAGCGCCTCCGTGAGGCAGTTCATCGAGTTCGCCGTGAACATCCCGGAGCACGAACCGCAGGTCGGGCAGGCGATCGCCTCGAGCTCCTCGAGCTGCGCTTCGGCCATCCGGCCGCTCTTGTAGGCGCCGACTCCCTCGAAGACCGAGATCAGGTCCACGGCCTTGCCCTCCGACGTGCGCCCCGCGGCCATCGGGCCGCCGGAGACGAAGATCGTCGGGATGTCGAGCCGCATCGTGGCCATCAGCATGCCGGGTGTGATCTTGTCGCAGTTCGGGATGCAGATCATCCCGTCGAACCAGTGGGCCATCACCATCGTCTCGACCGAGTCGGCGATCAGTTCACGGCTGGGCAGAGAGTAGCGCATGCCGATGTGCCCCATCGCGATGCCGTCGTCCACGCCGATCGTGTTGAACTCGAACGGCACTCCACCCGCCGCCCGCACCGCCTCCTTGACGATGCGTCCGAACTCCTGCAGGTGGACGTGGCCGGGAACGATGTCGACGTAGGAGTTCGCGATGGCGATGAAGGGCTTGCCGAAGTCGACGGGCTTGACGCCCGCCGCGCGCAGCAGCGCGCGGTGCGGCGCGCGGTCGGCTCCCTGCTTGATCATGTCTGAACGCATTTCCTAGCTCCTCTCGACGGCGGGCTGCGGCTTCTCCAGGATGACCTCCGAAAGGCTCGCGCCCGCCGGGACCATCGGGAAGACGTTCTCCTGCGGCTCGACGACGACGTCGAGGATCACGGGACCGGGGTACTCGGCGCACGCCGCGAGCGCCTCCCTGAGGCCGTCCGCCGTCTCGACGCGCAGGCCCTTCCAGCCGTACGCCTCCGCGAGCAGGCGGTAGTCCGGCAGGTCGGTCATCGCGACCGCACTGTAGCGCTCCTGGTGGAAGAGTTCCTGCCACTGGCGCACCATGCCGAGCTGGTGGTTGTTGATCACCACGACGCGCACTGGCAGGCCGTAGTTGGTCGCCGTGGCCATCTCCTGGATGTTCATCTGGATGCTTCCGTCGCCGGAGATCAGCCAGACGCTCTTCTCCGGCTGCGCCATCTGCGCGCCCAGCGCCGCGGGCAGGCCGAAGCCCATCGTGCCGAGGCCGCCTGAGGTGACGAGCTGTCGCGCCTCCCGGAACGGGTAGAGGAGCGCCGTCCACATCTGGTGCTGACCGACGTCCGTGACGACGACCGCGTCGCCGCCCGTCGCCTTGTAGACCTCCTGGATGACCGCCTGTGGCCGCAGCAGCTTCCCATCCTCGCCGCCGAGCTCCATCGGCGTGAGGGCGGTCCAGCCCTGGTGCTCCTCCCAGGCCCGAATCTCCTCCCACCAGGCGCTGCGCGATGCGTCGCTGGCCGTGCGCGGGTTCCTCTCCACGGCCTCCTCGAGCGCCGGCAGCGAGTAGCGCAGGTCCCCGAGCACCGGGAAGTCGACGCGGACGATCTTCTCGATCTCCGCTTCCTCGATCTCGAAGTGGATGATCTTCGCCTTCGGCGCGAAGTGGGGCGCGGATCCCGTGACCCGGTCGTCGAAGCGCAGCCCGACCCCGATCACGAGGTCGGCATGGGCCGTCGCGCGGTTCGCGGCGTAGGTGCCGTGCATGCCCAGGAGACCGAGGTGGCGCGGATCCGTTCCGACGACGGCGCCGAGCCCCATCAGCGTGCTCGTGGCCGGCACGTCGATCGCCTGCATCAGGCGGCGCAGCGACTCGTGCATGCCGGAGTGGATCACGCCGCCGCCGACGATCAGCAGCGGCCGCTCCGCCGCGGCGATCGCCTGCGCCGCCGCCTCGACAGCCCCGGGGTCCGCCTCCTTGGCGAAGCGGTAGCCGCGGCGGCCAGGAGGCGCGCCGGGGTGGACGACCGGCACGCGCTGCAGGCAGACGTTCTTCGGCAGGTCGATCAGCACTGGGCCGGGACGGCCGGTGCGCGCGATGTGGAAGGCCTCGTGGACGATGCGGGGGATGTCCTTCGCGTCCTCGACGAGGTAGCTGTGCTTGGTGATCGCCCGCGTGACGCCGAGCGTGTCGACCTCCTGGAACGCGTCCGTGCCGATCAGCGCGCGCGCCACCTGGCCGGTGATCGCGACGAGCGGGATCGAGTCCATCAGGGCGGTCGCGAGTCCCGTCACGAGGTTCGTCGCACCGGGCCCCGACGTCGCGAGGCAGACCCCGACCTTCCCGGACACGCGCGCGAATCCGTCCGCAGCGTGCACCGCGCCCTGCTCGTGGCGGACGAGGATGTGCCGGATCGAGGAGTCGTAGAGCGCGTCGTAGATCGGGAGCACCGCTCCGCCCGGGTAGCCGAAAATCACGTCGACGCCTTCCTCCTGCAGACAACGCAGGAGCGTGCGCGCACCGGTTTCCACCATCACCGTCCGCCTCCTCTCAGAAGTAGGTCGCGTTGAGCGCCTGGCGCGAATGTAGGCTCTGCGCGAGCGCGGCGGCGACGCGCTCCCCCATCTCGCGCGTTCCGATCACCTTCTCGCCCTGCCCGCCGCCCCCGATGTCCTGGGTGCGCAGGCCCTGACGCAGGACTTCGTCGACGGCGCCCTCGATGGCGCGCGCCAGGAGCGGCAGACCGAGGCTGTGCTCGGCGAGCATCGCGAGCGACAGGATCGCGCCCAGGGGGTTCGCGAGGTCCTTGCCTGCGATGTCCGGCGCCGAGCCGTGCACCGGCTCGTAGAGTCCGGGGCCGTCGTCGGCCAGGCTGGCCGACGCCATCACGCCGAGACTGCCGACGACGCCGCCCAGCTCGTCGCTGAGGATGTCGCCGAACATGTTCTCCGTGAGCACCACGTCGAAGATCTGCGGCCGCAGCACGAGCAGCATCGCCATCGCGTCGACCAGCTGGTGCTCGACCTTGACGTCGGGGTACTCGTTCGCAACCTCCTCGACCACCTCGCGCCACAGGCGCGACGTCTCGAGCACGTTGCGCTTGTCGACCGAGGTGACGCGCCCTTGGCGCCGCTGCGCCGAGCGGAAGGCGACGTGGGCGACCCGCCGGATCTCCCCCTCCTCGTAGGCCATGGTGTCGAGGGCGCTCCGCGCAGGCTTCTCGCCGCTGCGCCCCCTGGGCTGGCCGAAGTAGACGCCGCCCGTCAACTCGCGCACCAGCAGGACGTTCAGCCCCGCGACCGCATCTGGCCGCAGCGGCGAGTGGCCCTCGAGACCGGGCAGGAGCGTCGCCGGGCGCAGGTTCGCGTACACGGACAGCGCGCGGCGCAGGCCGAGGAGTCCGGCCTCCGGCCGCTCCTGCGGCGCCAGGCGATCCCACTTGGGCCCGCCCACCGCGCCGAGCAGTACGCCCTTCGCCGCCTGGGCCGCCGTGAGCGTCTCGTCCGGCAGCGGCTTGCCCGCCTCCTCGATCGCGGCGCCACCGATCGGCTTCGCCTCCCAGGAGAGTTCGATGCCCTCGCGGCGCAGGTACTCGCGGGCGGTCACCATGACCGTCTCCGCCGCGGAGATCACCTCGGGACCGATCCCGTCGCCGGGCAGGAGCACCAGCTGGTGGGAGACGCCCTTCTCCTCCGTCACGACGACGCCCCCCCTGCCTGCAGTTCGCGCCGCAGCTTCGCCATCAGGCCGCCAGCCGCCACGATCTCCTGCACGAAGGGCGAGAGCGGAATGATCTCGTAGCGTTCGCCGCGCGTGCGGTTGAAGATCGCGGCCTGCGCCTCATCGACCTCGACCTCGTCGCCCATCTGGATCCCTTGCGCCGCAGTCGGCGACTCGTAGACCCGAAGTCCGATGTTGATCGCGTTGCGGAAGAAGATGCGGGCGAAGGACTCGGCGATCACGCAGGGCACGCCCGCCCCCTTGATCGCGATCGGCGCGTGCTCGCGCGAGCTGCCGCAGCCGAAGTTGCGCCCGCCGACGATCACGTCGCCTGGCTGCTTTCTGGCGACGAACTCGGGGTCGAGGTTCTCCAGGCAATGCGGTCCGAGCTTCTCGGGGTCACCCGTGACGAGGTAGCGGGCGGGAATGATCACGTCGGTGTCGACGTTGTCACCGTACTTCCAGGCCCTCGGCATCAGACCGCCTCCTCTACGGGAGACATCTCGCGGGGATCGGTGATGCGTCCCCGGATCGCCGTCGCCGCGGCGACGGCCGGGCTCGCGAGGAACACTTCCGACTCGCGGTCGCCCATGCGCCCGACGTAGTTGCGGTTGGAGGTCGAGAGGCAGCGCTCGCCCTTGCCGAGCACGCCCATGTGCCCGCCGAGGCACGGTCCGCAGGTCGAGGTGCTCACCGAGGCGCCCGCCTCGACGAAGACCTCGATCAGCCCCTCGCGCAGCGCGGCCTTGTAGACGTCCTGCGTCGCCGGGATGACGATCAGCCGCGTCTCGGGGTGCACGCGCTGGCCGCGCAGGATGGAGGCGGCGATGCGCAGGTCCGAGAGGCGCCCGTTGGTGCACGACCCGATGAACACCTGGTCGATCCCGACGTCGCCGACGGCACTGATGCCGCGCGTCAGCGAAGGGAGCGAGGGGAACGCGACCTGCGGCTCCAGAGCCGAGACGTCGATCTCGTACTCGGCGACGTAGCGCGCGCCCGGGTCCGCGGCGTAGATGCGCCAGGGCCGCTCCGCCCGGCCCACCTCGTAGCGCAGGGTCAGGGCATCCGTCGGGACGATCCCCACCTTGCCGCCGGCCTCGATCGTCATGTTCGACATGGTCAGGCGGTCCTCCATCGGCAGGTCCGCGATCGCCTCGCCGGTGAACTCCATCGCGCGGTAGAGCGCTCCGTCGTCGCCGATCATCTTGATCGTGTAGAGGATGAGGTCCTTGCCGGTGACGTACGGCTGGCGCTTCCCGTAGTAGACGAAGCGCATCGACTCGGGCACCTTGAACCAGGTGCGGCCCGTCGCCATGGCGTAGGCGAGGTCCGTGGAGCCCACGCCCGTCGCGAACGCGCCGAGCCCGCCGTAGGTGCAGGTGTGGGAGTCCGCGCCGATCACGATGTCGCCCGGCACGACGATGCCGCGCTCCGGCAGCAGCGTGTGCTCGATTCCGCCCGTCCCTTCGGGGTAGTAGTGCTTGACCTGCTGCTCCTTCGCGAAGCGGCGCATGATCTGGGTCTGGTCGGCGGAGTTGATGTCCTTCGCCGGCACGAAGTGGCTCATCACGAGCGCGACGCGCTCGCGGTCGAAGAGGCGGGTCGCGCCCGCCGCCTCGAATTCGCGGATGGCGATCGGCGCGGTGATGTCGTTTCCCATCACGAGGTCAACGGGTGTCTCCACGATCTCTCCCGGATGGACCTCTCGCAGTCCAGAGCGGTCCGCCAGCATCCTCTCGGCCAAGGTCATCGCCACTCAGATCGCCTCCTTTCCGGTGGGGTGCTGCTCCGCCTGCGCGCGTACGGCGGCCGCCTTGTTGAGCGCGTGCAGGTAGGCGAGCGCGCTCGCCTCGAGGATGTCCGTCGAAACGCCGAAGCCGACGAACGTCTGGCCGAAGTAGTCGATGCTGCAGCGCACCTCGCCCTGCGCGTCCGACCCGCCCCCGACCGACTGGATCGCGTAGTCCTTGAGGTCGGCCTGCAGGCCGGTCGCGCGCTGCAGCGCGAGGTAGAGCGCCTCGATCGGGCCCAGGCCGACCGCCGCCTCGCGCGTCACCGCGCCAGCCGCTCCGCCCTGCGTGCAGACGCCGACGGTGGCGGTCGAGGGTGCTCCGCCAGCGCTCGAGACCTGGTAGTCGACGAGCTCGTAGGCGTCGTCGAAGCGGTAGATCTCGTCCTCCACGAGCGACTGGATGTCGCGGTCGGTGACCTGCTTCTTCTTGTCCGTCAGCGCCTTGAAGCGCCGAAAGAGCTCGCGCTGCTCCGTCTCCGCAAGGCTATAGCCCAGCGCCGCGAGCTTCATCTGGAAGGCGTGACGCCCCGAGTGCTTGCCCATCACGAGCTGCGTTTCGCCCTGGCCGATGTCCTGCGGGTTCATGATCTCGTAGGTGGTGCGCTCCTTGATCACGCCGTCCTGGTGAATGCCCGCCTCGTGGGCGAAGGCGTTCGCGCCGACGATCGCCTTGTTCGGCTGGACCTGCATGCCCGTGAGGCGGCTGACGAGCCGGCTTGTGCGCCCGATCTCCCGCGCGTCGATGCCCGTGTCCATCTGGAAGAAGTCCTCGCGCGTCGCGAGCGCCATCGCGACCTCCTCGAGCGACGTGTTGCCGGCGCGCTCGCCGATCCCGTTGACCGCCACCTCGGCCTGGTCGGCGCCTGCCGCGAGCCCCGCGAGCGTGTTCGCGACGGCGAGGCCGAGGTCGTTGTGGCAGTGGACCGAGATGTGCACGTCCTTGGCGCCCGGCACCTGTTCGCGCACGCCGCGGATCAGGGCTGCGAACTCCTCGGGCGCCGTGTAGCCCACCGTGTCCGGGATGTTGATCGTCGTGGCGCCCGCCGCGATCGCCGCGGCGATCGCGCGGAAGACGAAGGCGGGGTCCGAGCGCATCGCGTCCTGGCCGGAGAACTCCACGTCGTCGACGTAGCGGCGCGCCGCCTCGATCGAGGCGACGCTCATCGCGATCACCTCGTCCTCGCTCTTGCGCAGCATGTACTGGAGGTGCACCGGCGAGAACGACGTGAAGACGTGGATGCGTGGGCTCTTCGCCTGCTCGAGCGCCTTCGCCGCTGCCTCGATGTCGGCCTGGTGGGTGCGGGCGAGCGCCGCGATCACGGGCCCTCGCACCTCGCGCGAGATCGCCTGGACGGCTTCCATGTCGCCCTCTGAGGTGATCGGGAAGCCCGCCTCGATGATGTCGACGCCAAGGCGCTCCAGCTGCCGCGCGATCTCGATCTTCTCGATACCCATGAGGTTGACGCCGGGGGACTGCTCCCCGTCGCGCAGCGTCGTGTCGAAGATCCGGATGCGTCGCATCGCTCACCCTCCTCTGCCGAATCGAACGCTAGCGGTCTGCCTTCGCGGGCACCTGCTCCTCCATGTCCGGCGGCGTCTTGGAGCCGAGCCAGGGCATCATCGCCCGGAGTTCGCGTCCCACGACCTCCAGCGGGTGCTTGCGGTCCTCGTTGCGCCGCGCCTGGTAGACCGGCCTTCCCGCCTGGTTCTCGAGGATCCAGTCGCGGGCGAAGCTGCCGTCCTGGATCGCCCGCAGCACGGCCCGCATGTTCTCCTTGACGTGCTGGTCGATCACCTTGGGACCGCGCGTGAGGTCGCCGTACTCGGCCGTGTCGGAGATCGAGTAGCGCATCCAGCTGAGGCCGCCCTCGTACATCAGGTCGACGATCAGCTTCATCTCGTTCATCACTTCGAAGAACGCGATCTCCGGCTGGTAGCCAGCCTCGGTGAGCGTCTCGAAGCCGCTCTTGATGAGCTGCGTCACACCGCCGCAGAGCACCGCCTGCTCGCCGAAGAGGTCGGACTCCGTCTCCTCCTGGAAGGTCGTTTCGATCACGCCGGCGCCGGTGCAGCCGATGCCCCACGCGAACGCGAGACCGCGCTGGTAGGCGTTGCCCGTAGCGTCCTGCGCGACCGCCAACAGGCCAGGCACCGAGGCGCCCTCCGTGAAGCGGCGACGGAACTGGTGGCCAGGCGCCTTCGGCGCCACCATGAACACGTCGACGTCCTGCGGCGGCTGGATCTGTCCGAAGTGGATGTTGAAGCCGTGCGAGAAGCTGACGGCCATGCCGGGCCGCAGGTTGGGCGCGATCTCGCTCACGAACACGGCGCGCTGCGTCTCGTCCGGCAGCAGAATGTGCACGACATCGGCGCGGCGCGTAGCCTCGGCGACATCGTAGACCTCGAATCCATCCGACTTCGCCTGCTCCGCAGTGCGGCCCGGCCGAATTCCGACGATCACCTTGAAGCCGCGGTCCCTGAGGTTCTGGGCCTGGGCGTGGCCCTGGCTGCCGTACCCGACGACTGCGATCGTCTGTCCCGCGAGTGCTCCCCGGTCCGCGTCCTGGTCGTAGTAGATCTTCGCCATCTCTTCGTCCTCCTTCAGTTAGCGGGTCTCGGTCTTGCGCAGGTCGTCCGGCGGGGCACGGCCGTCCTCCACGTCTTCCCGGAAGACGCCCGGTCCGCGAAGCATCGCGACGGCGCCGGTGCGCGCGACCTCGAGCACGCCGAACTCGTGCATGACCTCGATCAGGGCGTTCACCTTGCCGCGATCGCCTGTGGTCTCGAGCACGACGGAACTGGGACTCACGTCGATCACCGCGGCGCGGAAGGTCTGGGCGATCTGCATCACCTCTGCGCGTCGGTCGCCCGTACTGACCTTGATCAGCGCGAGCTCGCGCTCGACGGAGATGCCCTCGGTCATGTGGTAGACCCCGACCACCTCGACGAGCTTTCCGAGCTGGCGCTGCATCTGGACGCGCACCGCGTCCTCACCCTCCGCCCGCAGCGTGATCCACGAGGTACCGGGGTCATCGGTCGGCCCGACGGCGAGGCTCTGGATGTTGTAGCCGCGCCGACTAAAGAGGCTCGCGACACGTGCAAGGACGCCGGCCTCGTTGTCGACCAGGATCCCGAGGGTGAACTCCATCGCCATCGCCTCCTGCAGCGAACTTCGGAAATGAAAAACGACATCGGCTGCCCATCAAGGGCGAACTGATGTCGCGGTACCACCTTGTTCACCTCCCGGACCCGCACGCAGCGGTTTCGCGGGAAGCCTCGACCACTGATAACGGCTTTTGTTCGCCGGCCCGCCTATTTGTCCCAGCCGTCACAAGCTGGGGTGTTCAACGGGCAGCTCGGGGAGGAGTGCTGCCTTGCCCTTGGGTCCGGCTTTCAGCCATGGCCGGCTCTCTCTTGCCCGTGGGCTTCGGCGGCGCGTCCCTTCATCGCAGCAGGACTATTGCATTGACCCCTTGCCCCGTCCCGCCAATGGCGGGCGAACAAGGTTGTTGGCCGTGACTATACAGGAGCCGGGACCGATCCGTCAACAGTTTTCTCGCGACCCATCTCCTACGCCGCCGCCGTGCGCTGATGCGATGTAGACGTGGCCGCGGTGCCACTCGAGGTGTTCCTTTGCGGGCCGCTGCGCCGGGTCGGCAGGCGGCGCGATGCGTTGCCGTGACGCGGCAGTGTGCCGCCCCGCTGCGGGCCTGTCCCGCGGCGAGGTCCGCCCGTCCTGCCAAGGGCCATCCGCCGCGCCGCGAGGCGCCGGCCGGGGCGCCCCACGTCCTGTTCGCGGAACGCCGCAGACCATCGGTTCCGCGCCGAAGTCCTGCCCCAACCGGCCGTTTGACGCTATGCTGTTGGCATGGCCGTCCCCGGAACCGCCAGCCGAGGCCATGGAGGTGCATCCGATGAACGAGCGGGACCTCGCCCTCGCCCCCGCCCGCACTGTCCTCGATCTCCTGCGCAGCGGCGCCGTGCGCGCTGCGGATCTCTTCGCGGCGCAGGACGCGCGCCGGGCGCGCTGGGAACCGCAGCTGCGCGCCTACATCACCCTGGCCCAGGATGCGGCCGAAGTGGCGCGCCGCGTCGACGCCGGGGAGATCGGCGGGCGCCTCGCCGGGCTCACCTTGGGCGTCAAGGACCTCTACGACGTGGCGGGCCTCCCCACGACGGGCGGCTCCCGCGCCTATGGCTACGAGCCGGCGCGCCGGGATGCCCACGCCGTCGCGCTGCTGCTGGCGCAGGGGGCCGTAGTCACCGGCAAGCTGAACACGGAGGAGCTCGCCTTCGGCATCATCACCGCCCCGACGCGCAACCCCTTCGACCTCGCGCGCATCCCGGGGGGCTCCTCGGGGGGCTCGGCGGCCGCCCTGGCCGCGGGGATGGTGACGCTCGCCCTCGGCAGCGACACCGCGGCCTCGATCCGTCTGCCGGCGGCGCTCTGCGGCGTCGTCGGGCTGAAGCCGACCGCTGGGGTGATCGGGCGCGGCGGGATCATGCCGCTCAGCACGACGCTCGACCACGCCGGTCCCATGGCGCGCGACGTCGCCACCGCGGCGCTGCTCTTCGAGGAGCTCGCGGGCTACGACCCGGACGACCCGCAGAGCCTGCCGGCCCTGCCGCCGGAGTCGCCCGAGACGCACCGGCTGGGGGTGCCGTGGTCCTGGTTCCAGACCGAGGCGCATCCCGACGTGCTCGCCGCGTTCCGCGACGCGGTGGCGCAGGCCGAGGCGCTCGGGTACACCGTCGTCGAGGTGGACCTGCCGCCGCACCGGGAGTTCTCCCGGCTGCAGGCGGCGATCCGCGGACCAGAGACCTACCACATCCACCGGGAGGCGGTCGCGAACCGTCCCGAGCGCTTCGGCGAAGGGCTGGTGGCCCGCATCGTGCGCGGGCGCGGCACGCTCGCGGAGGATTACGTGGCGCTGCTCGAGGAGCGCTGGGCGCTGACGCGCCGCCTCGAGCGTCGGCTCGCGGACCAGGAGGTCGATGGGCTGCTGCTGCCGACCGCCCCGGTCACCGCTCCCTTCTCCGGCCAGAGCGAGGTGCAGCTCGGCGATGGCGCGGGGGCCGAGGTGCGCGACGCCCTGATCCGCTACACCGGCCCGTTCAACGTGACCGGCTGGCCCGCCGTGAACATCCCGATGGGCCAGGACCGCGACGGCCTGCCGATCGGACTGCAGATCGTCGGCCGCCGCTTCGAGGACCATCGCCTCCTGCGCCGCGCCGGGGAGCTGGAGACTCGCCTCCCGGCGCTGCCGCGGCCGGAGCCCCCGGCCGCGTAGCGCGGCGCGCAGCGAGAGGGCCGGAACCGCAGCGCGGTTGCGGCCCGCTTCGGTGGGTGTCTCAGGCGGACGGCGTGTCGAAGATCAGAAGGTCCGCGTCGGGCGCCTTGTCGAGGTCAATCTCGGTGCCGCCGATGCGGTGCGCGCGATCGTACATGCCGAAGAACGCATCCGGCGCCTCGAGCATGCCGAGGAGCTCGGTGCGGTAGTGCATCGGGATGATCCAGCGCGGCGAGAGCTCCGCCGCGACCTCCCGCGCCTTCTCCGGCCCGATCGTCGGCCCCGCGCCCACCGGCAGCATCAGGACATCGACCTGCCCGATCGCGGCGCGCTGCTCCGGGCGCAGCGCATCCTGTCCGAAGTCGCCGAAGTGGCACAACCGCAGCCCGTCGAGCTCGAACGTGTAGATCTTGTTCGCCCCGCGCTGCGTGCCGGCCGCCTGGTCGTGGTCGGAGTTCACGCCCACGACCTTCCCCACCGGCGTGTCGAAGGTGCCCGCGGTCGAGCGGATCACCGTTTCCGGGGAGACGATCGCCTCCTGGCCGTTGTGGTCGCCGTGCTCGTGCGTGATCAGGACGAGATCCGCGTGCACGCCCTGTATGGCGGGGTAGGCGAAGCGGATGCCGCGCGCCGCCATGTGGGAGGTGTCGTAGAAGGGGTCCGTGAACACCGAATGCGTCTTGCCAGTGAGCAGGAACGCCGACTGTCCGTACCACCGGATCTTCAAAGGGGTCCCCTCCCGATCAATACCGTTTCGCTCCCTCAGCTTCTCGGACCGCCGCAGGACACCCTGCCCCTCAGCCGGGCGTACCCGCGGCCTGCTGTTCGGAGGGCGCCGAAGTCTTCAGACCCTCCTCGTAGAGGTAGTCGACGATGTGGCAGACCCTGGCGTCGAGGCCCGACTGCTGGACTCCCATCCGCCACTGCAGTTCGCAGCCCGGGTTCGCCGTGACCATTGTCTTGGCGCCGAGCGCGCGGACCTCCTCCACCTTGCCGGAGATGATCGTGCCCGACACGTCCGGGTGCACGAGGTTGTAGACGCCGGCGGAGCCGCAGCACTGTCCGGCCGACGGCAGCTCGCAGTACTCGCCCGCCTGCCGCAGGAGGGCGCGCGGCGGCGCCACGACCCCGAGCCCGTTGCGCAGATGGCAAGAGTCCTGGTAGGTGAGCCGCTCGCTCCCGCCCGCAGGAACCGCGCCCTGCGCCGCGAGGAGCGTCGAGACGTCACTGACGGCGGCCGCGAGGCGCTCGGCCCGCGGATGCCACGCCGCATCGCCCTCGAAGAGATCCGGGTACTCCTTGAGGAAGGCGCCGCAGCCGCCAGCCAGGCTGACGATCTGCTCCGCCCCCTGCTGCTCGAAGGCCTCGATCACGCGCCGCGCCATCGCGCGGGCAGTCTCCACGTCGCCCTCGTGCGCGTGCAGGGCACCGCAGCAGCCGACGGACTCGTCCATCAGGTCGGCCGAAACACCCGCCTGGCGCAGCAGGATGGCGGCGCGCGCGTTCGTGCCCTCCCAGAAGACGTTCATCAGGCAGCCGCGGTGGATCGCAGCCTGCACCGGCCCCGTCGCCTTCGGCGCGGATTGCGGCGCCGGCTTCGGCAGAGCCGCGAGCATCCCGAAGGGCGGCCGCCGCGCGCCGAGCCCGCGCGCGAGTCGAATCGCGATGCCGCCCACGAGCCGCCAGGCCCGCCGCGCCCAGGCGATGCGGCCCGGCCGCGCGATGGTCGCGTAGAGCATGCGCACGTGCCAGGGTTCGCGCCGCCGCTGCCGGTGCAACTCCGTGCGACCGTACATCAGGATCTCGGCGTAGTGGACGCCGGATGGGCAGGCCGCCTCGCAGGCGCGGCAGCCGAGGCAGTCGTCGAACGTCTGGAGCGTCAGGGCGTCTGGCGAGATCTCGCCCCGCACCATACCCTTCGCGAGCGCGATGCGCCCGCGCGGCGACTGCTCCTCGTCGTCCGTGAGGCGGTAGGTGGGGCACGCCTGCAGGCAGAACCCGCACTGGACGCAGCGGTCGATGGCCTCCTGGAGCATCAGGACCCCTCCCCCGAGAACCAGTTCACCAGCACCCGATCCGGGTCGAAGACACGCTCGAGGGCCTTGCGCCAGTCGGCTTCGAGCGCGCCCACCCCGTGCAGCTCCACGTGGCGCGGGCCGTAGGTCGCCCGCAGCGGCTGGGCCTCTCCCAGCGCCTGCGTGATCTCCTCCGCCCGCGCCCGCGGCACCTCGAGCAGGACGCGCGCCGCGCGCGGCAGCACGAGCGCAGGCGGGTCCTGCGCCGCGCGGAGCGCCTGCGCGAGCCCCGCGTCCGAGAGCGCGAGGTCGAGCAGGGAACGACTCGTTGCGAGGCGTCCACGCGCGTCCGCGAGGCGCCCCAAGGCCTGCGGGGCCGGCGTGAAGCCGGACGCCTCGCCGCGCACCCGCGCGAAGAGAGTAAAGGCACCGTCTTCCGGGACGGCGAACGCCGCGCCGGCCTCCTGGGGCACAGCCTCCCAGAGCCGCTCGGCCGGGACGCCCCTCTGCCGCTGCCACGTCTCAGGCCGCCGGGGCAGGAGCCGGAAGGTGAACGAGACCGGCACGCCGAGGCTGCCGCGGCTCCCGATCAGCAGGCGGAAGAGGTCGTAGCCCGCGACGTTCTTCACAACCGGCCGGCCGAAGCGGACGAGCTCGCCCGTTCCGGTGACGTACTTCGCCGCGAGCAGGTGGTTGCGCCAGGTGCCCGCCGCGAGGTGCTCTGGACCGTAGTCCCCAAGCAGCACGGCATCGGCGAGCGTAAGGCTGCGCAGCGACGTCTGCGCGAGCTCGAGCGGCGTCCCCTGGAGAGCCTCCTCGACCTCCGCGAGCGTCGCGCCCGCGCCCGCCTCCAGCGTCAGGTTCGGCAGGTCCGGGCGTACACCGCGCAGTTCGCGCAGCGAGATCGCAAGGGGCGCGCCGCCCGTCCGCGCGGCGCGGACGGCCGCCTGCACCTCCTCTGCGCTGCGCGGCGCGAGGGTCGCCCGCGCCTCGCCAGCCGGGATGACGCGCGGCAGGTCCGCCACGGCCTTGCCGGGGTTCAGGATCTGGTCCGGGTCGAGGGCGCGGCGCACCGCGGCCATCAGGCCGAGCTCCTGCTCGCCGAACATGATCGGCATCTGGTGGAGCTTATCCTCACCGATCCCGTGCTCGCCGGAGATGGAGCCGTCGAGCGCCACGCAGGCGCGCATCACCTCGTCGTTCGCGGCGTGGACGCGCCTGCTGAGCTCCTCGTCGTCCGGGTCGTAGGGGAAGTTCGGGTGCAGGTTGCCGTCGCCCGCGTGGCCCACCGTCGCGACCATCAGCCCATGGTCCTCGGCGATCCGCTCGACGGCCGCCAGCATCTCCGTGAGGCGCTGGCGCGGCACCGTCACGTCCTGGGTCAGGAGGCGCCGCCCGTAGCGGGCGATCACGGCGTAGGCGCCGCGTCGCCCAAGCCACAGCGACTCCCGCTCCTCCGGGTCTCGCGTCGTCTTGCACCCGAGTGCCTGCCGCTCGGCGGCGAGCGCCTCGGTGCGGGCGACGTCGCGCACGACGTCCTCGCGCAGCCCGTCGAACTCGATCAGGAGGACGGCGCCCGCACCCTCGGGGTAGTGGGTCACGCCCCACGCCTCGATCGCCTCGACGTGCGCGCGGTCGAGGAACTCGAGGGTCGCGGGGATCATGCCCTGCGCCACAATGGCGGAGACGAAGTCGGTGCCCGCCTGCATGTCGCGGAAGCTTATCAGCATCGTCGCGACCTCCTGCGGCCGCTCCACGAGCACGAGCTCCGCTGCGAGCACGAAGGCGAGCGTCCCCTCCGACCCCACGACGAGGGAGACGAGGTCCGCCCAGGGCTGCACCGTGCCGGCCGTGAGCGCTCCGGTGCGGCCGCTCATGTCGACGACCTCGAGACCGACGACGTGCTGGCCCGTCACTCCGTACTTCACGGCGTGCGGCCCGCCCGCGTTCTCCGCGACGTTGCCGCCGATCGTCGAGACGCGGTGGCTCGCGGGGTCGGGCGGGAAGAAGAGTCCGTACGGCGCGAGCACGGGATCGAGGAGCCCGTTCACGTGTCCGGGCTGGACCCACGCCCGGCGCCGGGCGGCGTCGAGCGAGCGCAGGCGGCGCATGCGCTCGAAGGAGACGGTGATCGTCCCCGCTCCTGCGATCGCGCCGCCGGAGAGGCCCGTCCCGGAGCCGCGCGGAACGAGCAGCGCCCGGTGCTCGTGCGCGAGGGCCACGAGGAAGCGGATGTCCTCCGCGTCCCGCGGGTAGACGACCGCATCCGGCATGTCGTGGCCGCCGCTCGCGTCGTAGCCGTAGAGCTGACGGGCATGCCGTTCAAGCTTCAGGGCGGTGCCGAACCTCTGCCGCAGCGCGTCCAGTGTGCTCTGCTCCATCGCCATCCCTCCCCAAGAACGACGGGGCGCCCGCCGGCCGGCGGGCGCCCCGTCGAAGCACTCAGCCGATGTGCGTGCGGCTCTTCGGGATGGACTGCGCGACGATCGCGCGGAAGTCCGCCTCGTCCAGGAGGCCGTGCTTCTCGAAGGCCTTCGCCTTGACGGCCTGCACCAGCGCCTGCGCCTCGTCCTCGGTGATGTCGACGCCGATCCGCTCCGCCCAGACCCGGATCGATTCGACGCCCGAGTTCTTCCCGAGCACCACGTCGATCGGATTGCCGCCGACGAGCGCCGGGTCGTAGGGCGATAGCATCGTCGGCTCGTCCTTGCAGTTGCGGTACCAGCCCGCGATGATCCCCGACTCGATGTCGGTGAGGTACTTGCCGAACACCGCCCGGTTCCACCGGTTCGGCTGGCCCGTGATCCCCTCGACCATCCGCGCGACCTGCGCCATCCGGTCGTAGCGCAACCCGAGGTTCACGCCGTACATCGTCAGCAGCGCGAGCGCGAGGTCCTCGTACGGGGTGTTGCCGGCCCGCTCGCCCAGCGCCGAGATCGTCGTGTGGACCGCGGAGGCGCCGGCCGCGACCGCGAGCAGCGAGTTCGCCGCGCCCATGCCGAAGTCGTCGTGGAAGTGGGCCTCGAGCGGCTTGTCGCCGACCCGCTCCTTCATCGACCGGATCAGCCAGGGGATCGCGTGCGGTGCGAGGCCGCCGAACGTGTCCACAACCGCGAGCGCGTCCATCCAGCCCTCGCGCGCCACCTTCTCGATCAGGCCCATGCCCCAGTCGAACTCCGCGCGGCTCAGGTCGATCGGGAAGAAGACGACCCGCAGGCCCTTCTCGTGGGCGTAGCTCGTCGCCTCGACGGAGAGCGAGATCGCGCGCTCGAGCTTCCAGCCGTACGCCTTCTCGATCATGTGGGTCGACGACGGGATCTCGATGACGATGCCGCTCACGCCGCTGTCGATGGCGCGCTGCACGTCGTCCTTCATGCAGCGGGCGAAGGCGTAGATCTGCGGGCCGAGGTTGCGCTTCACGATCTCCTGCACCGCCGCTGCGTCATCCGGCGAGACGACCGGCATGCCGGCCTCGATGCGGTGCACCCCCACTTCGGCGAGCGCCTCCGCGATGCGGATCTTCTCATCCTTCGTGAAGATGATCCCCGCCTGCTGCTCACCGTCGCGCAGCGTCACGTCGTGCAGCTCGATCTTCTCCGGGAACGCGATGTCCCCCCGCACGTCCGGAAGCCAGTTCCAGGGGCTCGTGAACCACTTGTCGGTGCGCCATGGTGTACTGCTCATCCCGATCCCTCGCCTTCCTGTTCTCTCGGAACCTGGATCCGGTACCTACTTGATGCCGAAGTGCGCGCGCAGGTTGCCGCCCGCGATCTTCTCCTGCTGTTCCTGGCTGAGCCCAGCGGCCGCGACCGTCGCGAGCGGATCGACGTCGGCCATGTCGAACGGCAGGTCGGTACCCAAGAAGACGTGCTCCGCCGAGACCTGTTGGACGAGGTAGCGGAGCGTCGGCGCGTCGTGCGTTATGGTATCGAAGTAGAGCTCTTGGAACGCGAGTTCCGGCGAGCGCTGCGTGTCGACCTTCGACTCGGAGCGGACGCTGAAGCCGTGGCGAAGGCGCCCCACCTGGTACGGCATGAAGCCGCCGCCGTGGGCGAAGAAGAACTTCAGGCCCGGGATCTCCTCCAGGATGCCGGAGAAGCAGACGTCGGCGACCGAGAGCGCCGTGTCGAGCGGGTTGCCGATCAGGTTCGTCATGTAGTAGCGCTCCATACGCTGCTTGACGCCTGTGTAGTAGGGGTGCGCGAAAACCAGCAGGTCGAGCTCGCGCACGCGCCGCCAGAAGTCGCGGAACTGCGGCTCCGAAAGCGTCCGCCCGGCGATGTGGCTGCCCACTTCGAGCGCGCGGAAGCCGTACTGCTGCACGGCGCGGTCGAGCTCGCGCACAGCGCGCGCGGGGTCTTGCAGCGGCACGACCGCCATCCCCAGCAGGCGACCACCGCTCGTCTCCGCCATCTGCGCCGTGCCGCCGTTGAGGGCGGCGGCCATGTCCTCCGCGACGCCCGCGTCCCGCTCGTAGCCGAAGAAGGTCGGCGAGGGCGAGAGCACGGTCACGTCGATGCCGCGGGCGTCCATGTCCTTGAGCTTCGCCGATACGTCGACGAACTCGGGCAGCAGCGGGTAGGCGTAGCCCTCGTCGTGCACGATGAAGGTCTTGCCGGCGCGGTCCTCCAGCCGGGCGCCGAACGCGCCGCCGCGGCGGCTGAGCTCGTCGACGAAGTTCTGCGGGATGTCGTGGGCGTGAACGTCGAGCACGAACGGGACCCTGGATCTGTGCATGGGATGCGTTTCCTCCTCAGGCGATGTTGAAGTCGATCACGGCGCGGCCCATGCGTTGGCCCGAGCGCAGCGCGTCCAGGGCCTCGTTGACCGAGCGCAGCGGGATGCGCTCGCTGATCTCCGGCTGCACCTTGCCGTCCGCGACGAGCTCGATCGCCCGCCGGACCTCGTGCAGCCCCGCCGCCCGTGAGCCGAGCACGGAGATCTCGCGCAGGACGAGCTCGGAGGTGTCGTGGGCGAAGTCGGTGCCGGGGTAGTAGCCGACCGGCACCAGCCGCCCGCCCATCTCGAGCGCCTGGGCGTTCGCCCGCAGCGTCTCGGTGCGCGAGACCGTCTCCATGATGAGGTCGATGCCCCGCCCTTCGGCGGCGCGCCGCACATCCTCGACGTAGCTCTCGGCGCGGTACTGCACCGCCGCGTGCGCACCGAGTTCGAGCGCGCGCGTGAGGCGCCGCTCCTCGACATCCACGGCGATCACCCGGGCGCCTGCGGCGCGGGCCACCTGGATGGCGTTCAGCCCGAGCCCGCCCGCGCCCATGATCACGGCCGTCTCGCCGGCCCGCAGGTCGCCGCGCGTGACGAGCGCGTGGTACGGCGTCGCGACCGCGTCCTCCAGCACCCCAGCCTCGGCGAAGCCGAGGCCGTCGGGGATGGGGACGCAGTTCTGCGCCGGCACCGCCACGAACTCGGCGTAGCCGCCGTCGCGCTCGAAGCCGAGCCGGCCCTGGAAGTCGGTGCAGACCGTCTCCCGACCCGACCGGCAGTTCGCGCAGCGGCCGCACGAGATGTAGTAGTAGCAGGTGACGCGCTGGCCAGGGGCGACATTGGTCACCTCGTCCCCCACCCGCTCGACCGTGCCGGCGACCTCGTGCCCCATGATCCGCGGCAGGTCGATCCCCTGCAGGGCGCCTGACGAGACCTTGAGGTCGGTGCCGCAGACGCCGCACGCACCCACCCGTACGAGCGCCTCGTCCGGGCGCAGGGTGCGCACGGGCACGTCGCGGTGGATCAGAGGAGCGCCGAAGCGCTCCAGCACCATGGCCTCCATTGGCGAAGACTCCTTTCCCTGGGCAGGTCCGCCAAGAGGCCTAGATCCCGAGGTACTGGTGGCGCAGTTCGTGGGACTCCGAGAGGTCCTGGGCGGTGCCCGTGTACACGATCTGGCCCTTGCTCATCACGTAGACGGTATCGGCGAGCGCCATCGCGAGCCCGAAGTTCTGCTCGACGAGCAGGATCGTGAGCCCGGTCTTGATCAGGGACTTGAACGTGCGCTCGAGCTCCTGGATGATCACCGGCGCGAGCCCCTCGGACGGTTCATCCATGACGAGCAGGCGCGGGTTCGTCATCAGCGCGCGCCCGACCGCCAGCATCGATTGCTCGCCGCCGGAGAGCTGGCTGCCGAGGTGCTGGCGCCGCTCCTTCAGCCGCGGGAAGAGCTGGTAGACCCGGTCGAGGTCCCACTCCCCCTTCGCCCGCCAGCTCGCCGGCAGCAGGAGCTGCTCCTCCACCGTGAGGGAGCGGAAGATGCGCCGCCCCTGCGGCACGAGCCCGATGCCGAGCCGCGCGATGCGGTGGGAGGCCATGCGCTGGATCGCGGTGCTCCCGAACATCACCGTGCCGGAGCGCGCCCGCGTGAAGCCGACGATCGTGCGGATGAGGGTCGTCTTCCCGACGCCGTTGCGGCCGAGCAGCGACGTCACCGCGCCCTCCTCGACGCCCAGGTCGACGCCCTGCAGCACGTGGCTCTCGCCGTAGTAGGTGTGAATCCCAGTCGCTTCGAGCGCCTTCATCGGTGGGTTCCTCCGAGGTAGATCTCCTGCACAACCTCGTTCTTGCGGATCTCCTCGACGGTGCCGTCGGCGACGATGCCGCCGTTGTGCAGTACGGCGATGCGGTCGACGAGGTCGAAGACGACGTCCATGTCGTGCTCGATCAGCACCATGGTCACATCCCGGCTGAGCGCCTTCAGGGGCTCGGCGACCGCCTTCAGGTCTCCGCGCGAGAGTCCGGCCGTCGGCTCGTCGAGCAGCAGGAGCCGCGGTTTCTGCGCCAGCGCGAGCAGGATCTCCACCTGGCGCTGCTCGCCGTAGGAGAGTCCGGAGAGCGGCTCGTGCGCGCGATCCGAAAGGCCCGCCAGGTCGAGCAGGGCTTCGGCCTCGTCGTCCCACCGCCGGTAGCGCGAGCGCGGCCGCAGCATCTGCATGCTGCCGCGCTGGAACGCCTGCAGCGCGAGTCCGACGTTCTCCAGCACGGAGAGCTTCGGGAACAGCGACGTGGTCTGGAAGGTGCGCGAGATCCCGATCGCCGCGTGGCGGTGGACCGGGAGCGGGGTCACGTCTCGGCCCTCGAACAGGACCGTGCCGGCCGTCGGGCGGATCTCCCCGGCGATGATGTTGAAGAGTGTCGTCTTGCCGGCCCCGTTCGGCCCGATGATCGCCCTACGCTGCCCCTTGGGCACCTTTAGGCTGATGTCCTCGATGACCTTCAGGGATCCGAAGCGGTGGCTGACGCTCTGCAGATCGAGACAGATCTCGGGTGTGGACTCTCTGGCTTGCGCCAAGGCTGCGTCCCCCTTACCTTGCCTTAGCCCCCCGCTCGGGCCTACCGGCTCTCCTCCTCCGCGCCCCCGATGCGCTTGAGCATATCTCGCTCCAGGCGGCGGAAGTGCGCTTCCATCATGCGCTGGGCCTCGCTCGGACGGTGCGCCGCAATCGCCGCGTAGATGCGGCGGTGGTCGGCGATCGCCCGCTCGACGAACTCACTCGCCTGACTCGGGTCGAAGGATTCCAGCGCGGCGTAGAACTTGTGTGACACGAACAGTTCGTCACGGACGCGGTTGAGGTAGCCTGTGATGATCCGGTTCTCGGCGGCGCTCGAGATCGCGTAGTGGAAGTCGACGTCGCGCTGGAGGAACTCCTCGACCGAGGGTGTGACGCCCTCCGGCGGGAGCCAACGGCCGATCTCGGCGATCTGCTCCTCGCTCGCGCGCTGCGCCGCGAGGTGTGCGAGCCCGACTTCGATCAGCCGCCGCGCCTCGAAGACTTCCTGGATGGTGGCCTTGCTCACGGAAACGATCAGCGGCGGCTCCGGGTTGATGTACAGGCCGCTCCGGTTGCGTCGCAGTACGCCGATCGCCTTCAGGTCGCGCAGCGCCTCGCGCACGGTCGAACGACCGACGGAGAGCGTCTCGCAGAGTTCGCGCTCCGTGGGGAGCTGGTCCCCCGGGTGGAGCTTCCCGGACCGGATGAGGTCCTGGACCTGGCCGACGACGACGTCGGGCAGCGTCCTACGGGTGACTGGTCGCAGGTGGCTTGTGGGCATCGATCATTCCTCCAGCCAGATATGATCAGCTGTCGGCACGCAGCGCACCCGCGGCCGGAGCGGAAGGTCAGGGTATCGGGAGAAGCGAACGAGGGTGCCGGACTCCGGCAACAATGGTGCATTCTCCCGATGGACCCTGGCGTCCTGCTCCGACGCAACCAGCGGCTACTTCAGAAAGTCCTCCTCGAAGGGCATCATGGTCATGATCATGGGGCCCTTGTCGGTGATCACGACGTCCTCCTCGAGACGCACCGTCTGCTCGAGCTGCGGGTGACCGGCGAACGTCTCGATCGCGAAGCACATGTTCGGTTGCAGCTCAACAGGGTAGTCGAGCGAGTACGCGCGCGAGATCCACATGCCCTCGTAGAGCGAGAGGCCGATCGAGTGCGCGAACTGCTGCAGGCTGACGCTTCCGTACTTGTCGTCGTCGTAGACCGGGAAACGCTTGGCGACGTCGGCTGTCGTGTTGCCGGGCTGGAGCTGTTCGAGCGATGCGTACAGCGAGTCGTAGCACTCCTTGTAGAGGTCCTTCTCCTTCTGGGTCGGCTTCGCGTCGACCTTGAAGCAGCGGACGTAGTCGACGAAGTAGCCGCCTGGTCCGATGGCGTTGATGTCGACGATCACGAGGTCGCCCTGGCGCACCAGCTTGTCGGTGTGCCAGCGGCGGTACGGGCTCGTGTTGCCGCCCGACGCCACGATGATGTCGTAGACGAAGTCGAAGCCTTCCTCATAGAAGAACTCATTGACCTTCGCCGTGATGTGCGACTCGCGGACGCCCGGCTTCAGCCACTCGTTCTTGATCCGCCACATCGCCGCGTCGCCGTAGGCGGTCGCGATCTTGTGGCTCTCGATCTCATCCTGCGTCTTGACCACGCGGGCGCCCGACATGGCCGGCCACGCGTTGACGACATTGACCCCCGCGTTGCGGAAGCCCTCGTAGGCGCGGATGTCCATGATGTCGATGCCCAAGGGCTCCTTCTCGACGCCATGCTCCTTCAGCACGTCGACGACGCTCTGGACCATCTTGTTCACCATGAAGTCCTCGGCGCTCTCCGCCCACTTCCAGGTCATGGCCGGGCGGATGCGGCCCTCCATCCACGGGGCATCGATCTTCGCCGTCTCCAGGTCGGAACCGACCGTCTCGAAGAGGATCGGCTCGCCGTCGCGCGGCAGCACCGCGTAGCGGATGAAGATGTTGTTCTTCCAGTTGCCCTGCCACACGCCGGTGACGTACCGAACGTTCTCACCGACGAAGAGCACCATCGCGCCGAGGTTGTGCTCCGCCATCTTCGCCTTCGCGCGGGCGAGGCGCTCACGGCGCATGCGGTCGAAGTCGACCCGCTGCTGCCAGTCGGTGGCAGTGGTGCTGTAGATCCGGCGCGGCAGGTACTCGTGCGGCCGCCCAATGAAGCTCAAGTCCATGCGCGATACACTCCTTCAAACCATTGGGTCAGACTTCCGCGTCCAGCGGGGCTCTTGCGGGCGCTCCGCTGGGCGGCGCCGAGGTGCCGTCCAGCGTCCGCCTCCCGGGTCGGCCGATCGATCAGGGGCCGGTCGGCTTCGGGTAGGTGTTCGAGAACACCGGGTGCGCGAGGAACGTGCTCGGCGACTCGGTCCAGAACTGCGACACCTTCGGGTAGGTGTAGATCACGACGTTCTCGAGTTGGCCGTTGACCATCTCTACCTTGCGGATGTACACGTTCTCGATCGGGTTGCCGTATTTGTCCATGGTGATCGGCCCGCGCGGGGCGTTCGGGATCGAGGCGGTCTTCATCGCCTTGACGAACGCCTGCGTGTTGCTGATGTTGCCGTGGAGCTTCTCGAGGCCGGCCAGCAGGAACATGCCGCCGACGTAGGTGCCTTCGGAGTAGTAGGACGGCACCGCGCCGAACTTCTTCTCGTAGGCCTTCTCAAAGGCGACTGCGTTCGGGGTCGTGAGCGCGCCGCTGTAGTGCAGCGCCGAGATGATCCCGACAGCGTCAGGCCCGGTCGCGCCGAGCGTGCTCTCGTCGGTCGCGTTGCCCTGCGCGATGATGGGGTACTTCAGCCCGAACTGCTTGTACTGCTGGATGAAGCTGATCGCGGCGGAGCCGGAGTAGCTGATCATCACCGCGTCGATCCCGGACTTCGGGATCTGCGAGAGGTACGGCGCGTAGTTCTGCGTCGTCAGCGGGGTCCAGATCTCCTGGGCGACCTTGCCGCCCTCGTTCTGGAACGCGGAGACGAACCCGCTGACGCTCTGCCAGCCGAAGCTGAAGTCGTACCCGACCGTGACCACCTTGCGGTAGCCGAGCTGCTTATAGGCGTAGTCGCCGAGCGGCTGCGTCGTCTGGCTGGAGGTCCAGCCCGTGCGGACGATGTACTGGCTTGGCAGGCGCTGCGTCAGGTCGTCAGAAGAGACGATCGGGTAGATCGTCGGGATCCCCTGGCTGTCGATGTACGGCTGCAAGGCGCTGCCCACCGCGGCCGAGAGGGGGCCGAACAAGAGGTTCACGTGGTCCTGCTCGACGAGCTTCTTGGCCTGCGTGATCGCTACCTGGGGGTTGCCCTGGGTGTCGGCCGTGATCACCTCGATCTTGCGGCCGGCGAGTTTGTAGTGGTGCTGCTGCAGGAAGAGCGTAAGTCCATTCGCCATGTACTTGCCCGGTGCGGCGAACACGCCGGTCTCGGGGTACAGGAAGCCGATCTTGATCGGCGCCTGACTCTTCGACGTTGTGGTCGCAGGGCTCGAACCGCAGCCTGCGGCGACAAGGGCCATCGAGGCCGCCATGGCGAGCATCACAGGTTTGCGAAGGTTCCACTTCATTGGCACTGACCTTCTTTCCTCTGACGGATGCGAAGGAACCACCAAGTGGGTGAGAGCGGACGCTCGACCGACGTTCCGCAGCGCGCCGGGGTCATCCCTTACCTTCCTGAGGGGTCCCCTCGTCGCCCGGACGAACCTCAACCACCCCCTTTGCTGCGGTCCGCCCCCTGCGGCGGCGCGTCAGCAGCCGCTGCGCGACACCCAGGATGCCTTCGGGCGCCCACATGACCACCGCCACGTAGATGGCGCCGAGGATCATCTCCCAGCGCATGGTGTAGTTGCTGATCACGTTCTGGAGGGCGACGATGATGCCCGACCCGAGCAGGGAGCCCCACAAGGTGCCGGTGCCGCCGAGGATCGTCATGATCAGGAACTGGGTCGACTGGGCGAGGTTGAGGATGGAGGTGCCGACGAACTCGTTGTAGTAGGCGATCAGCACGCCGGCGATGCCGGCGAAGAACGCGGCGACGATGAACGCCATGTACTGGTAGACCCAGACGTTGTAGCCGAGCGCCTTCATCCGCCGCGGCTGCTCGCGGATGCCCTTGAGCGCCAGGCCGAAGGGCGATCGCACCACGAGGTACATGAGGGCACCCGTGATCGCGAGCACGCCGAACGAGAACCAGTAGAAGGAATCGGTGCCGCTCAGGCTGATCCCGAACAGCTCCGGCCGCACGAAGCCGATCAGTCCGTTGTCGCCGCCGCTCACCGCGACCCACTGGTAGGCGAGGCCCCACATCAGCTCGTTGATCGCGAGCGTGAGGATGATGAAGCCGACGCCCTTCGCGCGCAGCGCGATCAAGCCGACGATGACCGAGAGGCCGACCGCGAGCATCACCGAGAAGCCGGAGACGGCGAAGAAGTTCGTGATCCCCATCTCGGTGGTGGCCACGCCGACGCCGTAGGCCGCGACGCCGAAGAACGCGCCCTGGGCGAAGGAGACGAGTCCGGTGAAGCCCACGAGGATGTCGAGCGCCATCGCGGCGATGCCGTAGATCAGCATCAGCGTCGCGAGCGTCACCACGTACTCCGGGGTCCCGATCAGGGGCAGTACGAGCAGGAGGACGCCGATCACCGCGAAGAGCCAGGGGAGGACCGCACGCCAGCGCACGTCAGATCTCCTTCCGGCCCAGGAGACCCTGCGGCCGGAGGGCGACGATCAGCGCCACGGGGGCGAAGATCGTGAAGTAGGCGAGCTGCGGGAAGAGCGCCTGGCCGAACGTGTCGACGAGGCCGATCAGCATGCTGCCGATGAAGGCCCCGGAGAGGCTGCCCATGCCGCCGACGATGACGACGGCGAAGGCGAGGGCCAGGAGGTCTCCGTCGAGTCCCGGCGCGACGCCGGTGATCGGGCCGCCCAGCAGGCCGCCCGCGCCGGCGAGGAAGGCGCCGATCGCGAACACCACGTAGAACGCCCGGTTGACGTCCACCCCGAGCCCGCGGACCATCTCCTCGTCGTCGACGCCGGCGCGGACGATGGCCCCGAAGCGCGTGCGCTGCTGGAAGAACCAGAGCGCCAGCCCCACGAGCACGGCCACCCCGAAGAGCGCGAGCCAGTAGACCGGGAACACCGCGCCGCCGATGGTCATCGACGAGGTGAGGTGCGCGGGGGACGGCACGGAGAGCGGGTCCCCGCCCCAGATCGCGAGCGCCGCGTCGTCGAGGATCAAGGAGACGCCGAGCGTGATCAGCAGCGTCGTCAGATCCTTCGTGTGGAAGCGGTGCAAGAGACCCCCGTAGGTCACGACGCCGATCACCAGCACGACGAGGCCGGCGCCCACGGCGGCGATCCAGAAGTTCACGTGATCCCCCAGCAGCGCGAGACCTACGTAGGCGCCGATCAGGTAGAACGACGTCTGGGCAAGGTTCACGACCCGCATGAGTCCGAAGATCAGGGTGAAGCCGGCGGCGACCATGAACAGGAGGCCGCCGTACGCCAGACCGCCCAGGGCGTTCTGGACGAAGAAGGCCATTTGCCCACCTTCCCTATCCGCAAAATCAGGAGGTTAGCGGATCGCCCGGCGCGCCCCCTCCCCTGGTTGGGCCTGCGCCCAGCCATCGGACGTGCGGGAGTGAAGACTGTCAGACAATCTGTTCATGAAGAGGTTCCACGAGGCAAGTTCAATTCCTGTCTCAAGCGGTCAACTGTACCGCTTCACCTCATCGCTGCCGTCGAACCAGTCGAACTTCGTCTCCTGGGTGCGCACGATCACCGTCTTGAGGCGGGTGTAGCCCCGGTAGGCGTCCACCCCGTTCTCCGAGCCGATGCCGCTCTGCTTGTAGCCGCCCCACGGCGAGGCCGGGTCGATGCGGTGGTGGTCGTTCACCCAGACGATGCCGCACTCGAGCCGCGCCGCGACCCGGTGCGCCCGCAGCACGTCACGCGTCCAGACCGACATCGCGAGGCCGAACTCCGTGTCGTTGGCGATGCGGATCGCGTCCTCCTCGTCGCGGTAGGGCATCACCACGACGAGCGGCCCGAAGATCTCCTCGCGGGCGATGCGCATCTCTGGGCGCACGCCGCCGAACACGGCCGGGACGACGTACCAGCCCTTCGCTCCCTCGGGCACGACGCCGCCGTGCACGAGCCGCGCGCCCTCTTCGACGCCGATCCGGACGTAGTCGAGCACGCGGCCGCGCTGGCCTTCGGAGACCATCGGGCCGATGTCGGTCGAGACATCCGACGGGGGACCCAGCCGCAACCGGGAGACCTTGTCCGCCAGGCGCTCGAGGAACGCCTCGTAGCGGCTCTCGTGGACAAGCACCCGCGCGCCCTGCACGCAAGTCTGCCCGGTCGCGATGAAGCTCGCGAAGACCGCCCCGTTCACCGCCTCATCCTCGTCGGCGTCCGGGAAGACGATCACCGTCCCCTTGCCGCCGAGCTCGGCCGTGACCCGCGCGAGGTTCTGCCCCGCCGCCGCGGCGACCGCCTTGCCGGTGGGGGTACCCCCTGTAAGGTCGACCTTGGCAACCCTGGGGTCCTCTGCGAGCGCCTTCCCGGTGACCCGTCCAAGGCCGTGCACGACGTTCACGATGCCCTTCGGAACGCCGGCGTCGCGCAGGAGCTGCGCGAGGTCGTTGATTGTGATCGGCGCGAGCTCCGAGGGCTTGATCACGATCGAGTTGCCCGCCGCGAGCGCCGCGGAGAGCTTCTTCGTCAGGATCAGGAGGGGGTGGTTCCACGGCGTCAGCAGCGCGACGACTCCGAGCGGTTCGCGCAGGGTGTAGTCGAGGTAGCCGGGGCCGAACGGCAGCACCCCGCCCTCGATCGTCTCGGCGACGCTCGCGAAGTAGTCGTACCAGTCCGCGAGGCGCCCGAGCTGCGCCTTCATCTCGCGCACGGGCCGCCCGGTGGTCGCGGACTCCTTCTCCGCGAGCCGGGGCACCGCGTCGCGCAGCGCCGACGCGAACCGACGCAGCACCGGCACCCGCACGCGCGCCTCGCGCGCCCAGTCGCCCTCCTTCTGCGCCCGCTCGCCCGCCCGGATCGCGCGGTCGATATCCTCCGCCGTGCCGGCCGCGACCTTGGCCGAGACCTCAGCCGTCGCGGGGTCGATCAGGTCGAAGTACGCGCCGTCGGAGGCGGGAACGAACTCTCCGTCGATGAAGTGGTCGTAGTGCGGCAGGGACATCCTTGAACCCTCCCTAGGACTTGACAGTCTCCCGACGCTGGTCGAACGCCGCCAGCAGCTCCCGGCTCGTGTGGACCTCCGTGAAGGCGCGTCCCATGATCTGCAGGGCGTTCTCGTGGAACTCGCGCCCATCCATGCTGTCGACGCAGTCCGAGACGACCGAGACGTCGTAGTCGCGCACGCTCGCCTGGATGCTCGTGGCGAGGACGCAGCTATTGGTGTTGACGCCGGTCATCCAGACCTCCCGGATGCCCCTTCCCTTGAGGACGAAGTCGAGGTCCGTGCCGACGAAGCAGTCGTAGCGCTTCTTCGTGTCGACGCGGACGTCCCCCGCGCGCCACAGCTCCGGCATGATCTCGATCCCCGGCATGCCCTCGAGGTTGTGGCGCGCCATGTTCTGGCGCGTCGAGTTCGGGTCCTTGGAGCGGCGCAGCCAGGCCGGGTTCGAGAGGATCTCCTCCTGGCCGCGGTAGCGGGTCACGAGGTGGATGATCGGGATGCCGCGGCTGCGGCACTCCTCGAAGAACTCCGCCGCCCTCCCCACCACCGCGGCGGCGGCCCTAGGCTCCAGCGGCAGCGTGGCGACAGCGGGGTCGAGGTGTCCACGGTGCAGGTCGATGGCGATGACCGCTACGTCCATTGCCTCAAGCCTCCTTGACCTCTCACTCCGGGCGCGTGATGAAGGTGCCGGTGTCCGGCCCGCGCACGACCTTCCCCTCGTGCGCGACGAGCTGCCCGCGCACGTAGGTGGAGACGATCGCGCCGTGGATCTTCTGCCCCTCGTACGGCGACCAGCCGGCCTTGCTCACGAGGTCCGCGCCGCGGATGGTCCACTCGGCCGCGGGATCGACGAGCACGACGTCGGCGTCGGCGCCGACGCCGAGGTGCCCCTTGCGCGGGTAGATGTTCCAGAGCTTCGCCGGGTTCACGCTCATCGCGCGCACCACGGCCGGCAGGCTCACCTGGCCGCTGCGCACCGCCTCGAGCATCAGGGGCATCGTCGTCTGGATGCCCGGGACGCCGAACGGCGCCTCCCAGATGTCCGCCTCGCCGGGCTTCTTCTCCGCGACCGTCGCCGGCGCGTGGTCGGTCGTGATCGTGTCGATCACCCCGAGCTCGAGCTGGCGGAAGAGCTGGGCGTGGGCGGCCGCCTCGCGCGCCGGGGGCGTGAACTTCGCCCAGGGCCCGCGCTCCCGCACGATCTCCTCGGAGAGGTAGAAGTACTGCGGGCAGCTCTCGCAGTGCACGTCGTAGCCCTGACCGCGCACCTCGCCGACGAGCCCGGCGATCTTCGGGTGGCTCGCGTGCGCGAGGACGACGCGGCAGCCGGTCTCCCGGGCCGCCGCGAGCACCTCGCGCGCCGCGGTGAACTCCGCCTCGAGCGAGCGCCACTCTGACGTGACGCCGCCGTCCTTGCGGCCCGCGGCGCGCAGGCGCTGCTCGTTGGCCTTCGTGATCTCCTCGTCCTCGGCGTGCACGAGGACCGTCCCGCCGAACGACGCCACCGTGCGCAAGAGGTCGCGCATCTGCTGGGGGCGCACCTGCGGCACGCCGTGCAGGTTGCAGGTGAAGACCTTGAAGGCGAGCGCGCCCGCCCTCCACATGCCCTCGAGCCCGCCGATGTTGTCCTCCTGGCCGCCGCCGAACAGGCCGAAGTCCGCGTAGGAGCGACCGGTGAGGTAGGCGGCCTTCTGGCGCAGGACGTCTGCGCTTAGTACCGTCGGTTCGGTGCGCGGGTGGTCGATCACCGTCGTGCAGCCGCCCAGCACCCCGCCTTCCGTGCCCGTGAGGAAGTCCTCGCGGTGGGTCGGGCCGGGATCCATCATATGGACGTGCGGGTCCACCCGCCCCGGCAGCACCCAGAGGCCGCCGGCCTCGACGACCTCGCCGGCGCCGGACGGGTCCGCCGTCCCCGGTGCGAGGACTGCGGTGACCCGCCCGCCCTGGACCAGGAGGTCTGCCTGGTGCGGCGCGTCACCGTCGCAGACGACGCCTCCGCGGATCAAGAGATCTGCCACGTCTGTTCCTCCTTCCTCAGCGGCCGATCTGCGGCCCGTTCAAGAGGTACGAGAGCTCCTTTCCCGCCACGAACGCCTCGACGTTGTCCGCCATGACGTCGGAGATCGCCTGCCGCATCTCCACCGTGGCGCTGCCGAGGTGCGGCGTGAGCACGGTGTTCTTGAACGCGAGCAGCTCCGGCGCGACCATCGGCTCGAACTCGAACACGTCGAGCGCGACGCCTCGGATCCGCTTCGCCTTGAGCGCCGCGACGAGCGCCGCCTCATCGACCATCGGGCCGCGGGAGACGTTGATGAGGTAGGCGCTCTCCTGCATCAGCGAAAGCTCGCGCTCCCCGATCAGGTGGCGCGTCTCGGGCGTGAAGGTCGCGTTCAGGCAGACGAAGTCACTCTCGCGCAGCAGGTCGTCTTGGGTGCGGTACTCCACTCCGAGCTCCTGCTCCTCGGCCTCCGGCAGGCGCGTTGGCTTCGTGTACAGCACCTTCATGCCGAAGCCGTGCGCCCGGCGCGCGATGCCCTGGCCGATCGCGCCGAAGCCGATCGTGCCGAGCGTGCGCCCGTAGACCTGCCCGCCGGCGAAGTGCACCGACTGCGAGCCCGGGAAGACGCCCTGGCGCAGGTCGTTGTCCGCCTCCACGATGCGGCGGGAGAGCGACATCAGCAGCGACCACTCGAGGTCGGCCGTCGCCTCCGCGATGAGGTTCGGGATGCCGGTGACGGCGATCCCGCGGGCGCTCGCGCGGGCGATGTCGAGGTTCATCGGGTGGACCGCGCCGGTGACGATCAGCTTCAGGTTCTTCGCCGCGTCGAGCACCTCGGCGTCGATGCTGTCCTGCAGAAGGCAGCAGAGCACCTCGGCATCGCGCACCCCCTCGATCACGTCCTGCTTCGGGGCGATCTGCGCGCTGTGGGGGTAGCTGCGCACGTCGCCCGCCGCCTTGATGCGTGAGAAACCGGGGTCGGCCAGGGGCTGGGTCACGTAGATCCGAGTGGCCAATGGGACACGTCCTTTCAGCGGTGTGGACCCCGCCGTCTGACTTGGCGGAGTTCGTTCGGCGGACTCCGCATCCCTGCCGTATGTCAGACATTCTGATGGCAGTGCGTCCGAAGAGACCTGGTCGCTGGGTACTAGCGCCTTGGGATGACTGGCAGGAGGAGGAAGGAGGCCGACGCCCCTCCGGTCTTCGCGGTGTGCTCGCCGCCGAAGACGTCCTGCGGCCGGTCCGTCGGGCGCGTGTGGGTGAACGGCCCCGACCCGCGCATCGGGTTCACGACGGTGCCGAGGTGTCCCTCCGCCCCTTCGCGCTCGAAGTCCTTGCCCTGCAAGGTGAGCGCGACCGTGTAGCCCTTGGGGATCACGAGCGAGGTCGGCAGGATCTCGACGTCCAACTCGTAGACCGCTCCCGGCGTCAGGGGCTCCTCGCGGTCGTGCGTGTGGTACGGGCGGTAGGGACGCGTCAGCTCCGGGTCGAGCCGGCGGTGCGACGCGCGCAGCCAGCCCTGGCCGATCGGGGTGTGCGGGTCGAGCGCGCCCTGGAAGTCGACCTCGTTCCCGACCGGGTCGAAGACCCGCAGCGTCGCGAAGACGTCCGCGTCCTTGGTGGACGACGCGAGGAAGAGCTTGAGCGCCACTGGCCCCGTGATCTCGGTCTCGCGCTCGAGCGGCGCCGACCGGAAGGTGACCCCATCGCCCATCGCGGGATAGCGCACCTCGCCCTCCGCCGCGGGCGGCGTGAAGCTGAGGCTGCGGTCGGCCGCGTTCAGGTAGAGGCGCGTCCACGCGGTCGACGGGAGCGGCCAGTCGGTCTCCGGGCGCTCCTCGAACCCGTCGACGCGGCGCACCTGCAGCAGCACCCGCGGCTGCTTCTCCCAGCCGTTCTGGATGCCCTTGAGGTAGTAGTCGAAGAACCGCTTCTGGAGGCCGCGCCCGTAGTCGGTGTAGAAGTGCGTCCAGTGCTCGAGCCCGTGCACCTCCAGCCACTTCTCCTGCGAGGCGGCGCGCACGAAGCCCTCGACGTTGCCGCGCGGGTGCAGGCCCTGTCCGCCCCAGTTGGCCGCGGAGAGGAACGGCACCCTCACCTTGGACCAGTCCGGCGAGCGGTCGTGGTAGAAGTCGTCGTCGAGCGGGTGCTCGAGCACCTGCTCCTCAAGCCCGAGGCGGTTCTTCGCGAGTTCCTCTTCGCTCAGCGTCTCGGGGCCCGCGACGAGCAGCCGGCTGTTCGGGTCCTTCTCCCCGCGCTCGCCGTAGCCGTGCTGCACCTTGACGACCTGGGTGCGGAACCAGTTGCCCCAGAAGTCGGAGACGATGCCGCCGTGCCGCGTGGCGTCGCGGTACATGTCGGCGGCCCCCTCCCACGGACACATCGCCGTGAGGTGCGGGGGCTGCTTCGAGGCGACCATCCACTGGTTCATCGCGTAGTACGAGATGCCCAGGAGTCCGACCTTGCCCGTGCTCCAGGGCTGTGAGGCCGCCCACTCGATGCACTCGTAGAGGTCCTGCGTCTCGCGCGGCGAGAAGAAGTCCATGAGGCCCGGCGAGCGGCCCGCGCCGCGCGAGTCGACGCGCACGCAGACGTACCCGTCCGGGACCCACTTCTCGGGGTCGACGACCTCCCAGTTCTGGTACTTGTTCGTCGAGCCCGCCGTGATATCGGGGTGCTGGCTGACCATCGCGTCCCACTGGTCCTTGTAGCCCGCCTGGAAGGGCAGTCCCTTGCCGTACGGGCCGTAGGTCAGGAGAACCGGGTACTTCCCCTCCTGCTCGGGCCTGAAGATGTCCGCGCGCAGCGTGATGCCGTCCGCCATCGGCACCGGAACATCCCAGTCGATGCGCATTCCGTCCGCGACCACGCTCTTCTCCCGCATCTCCTCACCCAACGTGACGTCCCCCCGTGAGTGGCGCTTGCAGACACGGGCCGGCGGACGTGCGTCCGACGAACCGCGTGTCAGACATTCTGATGTCTTGCTGTTCGCGGCCAAGCGCGCGGCCCCTGCCGCGGCGGCCAAAAAAGGCAGGGTCGTTCGACCCTGCCGTGAGAAGCTATCCGTGAAGCTCTGCCACATCGGCCTGGAAAGACACGTCGGCGAGGTGGCGGGCAGCATCTGTCCGGGAAGCCACGACGTCTCGGTCGCCGGGCGGAGGGCCGCGGGTCTCTCGCAGCGCCGGCGAAGGCACTTCGCCCTCGTCCACGCCTTCCTGCTCGTCGAGGGGACGGGCAAGCGGCGGGAGGAGCAGGCCATGACCTTCTACGCCCTCGCCGGCACACCGGAGCAGGACAAGGTCGCCCCGGACACGATGGCGGCGCTCTGCGAGTTGTAGCCTGCATGCACCCTCCCAGCCGTGGCGGACGCCCTCGCGGACATCCCGCGCGCGCCGCCCTCTGCGCCGGGCCGCGCCCAAGGCGCGAACGTGCCCTGACAGGGCACCTTCATCAGCCCTCCAGTTCCTCGAGCACCGCGTCGGCCACGTGGAAGGCGCTCAGCGCCGCGGGCGCGCCGCAGTACGCGGCCACCTGGAGCAGCACCTCCTCGATCTCCTGCGGCGTGCAGCCGTTGTTGACCGCACCCTCGACGTGCAGGCGCAGTTCGCCTGCGTGGTTGATCGCCGCCATCATGGCGATGTTCAGTAGGCTGCGGGTCTTGCGGTCGAGGCCTTCACGCACCCAGACGGTGCCCCAGACGTTCTCGGTGATGAGCTCCTGGAGCGCTGCTCCGAACTGCCCCGGCGCTTTGCGCGATCCATCGACGTACGCCCCGCCCAGCACGGACCGGCGCACCGCCATCCCCGCATCGTGTTTGGACTGGTCCATGGACATCCTCCCCTGCGCGTGCTCCTCGCGGCCACGGCTGCCGTTCCTGAAAGTGTCATCCTGCCGGCGGCGCCGGTCAACCCCAAGGGTCCTTGCACCGGCCGCAGATCGAGTAGGAGGGGGCGCCTAGCCGCTCCAAAGAGCTTAGACAAACTTGATCATCTAAGACTGCTGTGTTGTTCGCTCTCCCGCCAACCGCAGCGCATTCCCCAACCGTCGTCGGTGTCGCCCTCCGCAGGGCGGGTGCCGCGCGTCACGGAGCCGTATACCCTTTCCGTCATCGGTCCGTCCAGGGGCGAAAAACCGCCGCCAACGATGGAATTGCGGCGCTGCAGCTTGAAGAGGAACGGCTCGCCAGGCTGCAGCGCCCGAAATGCGGTGCCAGATGACGGCGTCCAGAAGTTGACTTCGTCCGGCTGACGGGCACCCAAGAACGTCTACCAATCCCGGGCCGTCATTCCGACGTACGCCTTCACCGCTCGGCCTTCGCCCACACTGTTCTGGCGTTGGATTTCGTTGGCGCTGGAGGAACCCTGCCAATGCGGTGCGGGACGGCGGGGTCACCGGGAGGGCATTGAGGAAGGCGGCGAGAAAGATTGGGTGCCACGCGCGGCGCGGCTGGCCGGGCAGCTTCCCACAGGACACCGTTGGACATTGGAAGGATGACAGCATGCGGACACTCCTGATCAACGGAGCGCGGCTAGCGGTCGAGGAGGCGGGCTCCGGCCCCGCGGTCCTCTGTCTGCACGCCGGCGTCGCCGACCGGCGCATGTGGCAGCCGCAGTGGGAATGGCTCTCCCGACACTTCCGCGTCGTGCGGTACGACCAGCGCGGGTTCGGCGAGAGCCCTCTGCCGCCCGGTCCGTTCAGCCTGCCGAGGGACGCCCTTGGCGTTCTGGACTCATTGGGCATCGAGCGGGCCACCTTGATCGGCTGCTCCATGGGTGGCTCATCCGCCCTGCACATTGCGGCCTCCCACCCCGAGCGCGTCGAGCGACTGGTGCTGATCGGCTCGGGCCTCTACGGCTACGAGCCCAGGGTCCCCGAGCCACCCCTCCTCGCGGAGGCGGATCGCGCCTTGGAGGCCAAAGACTTCGAGCGGCTCCTCGAGATCGAGGAGGCGGTCTGGGTCGTCGGCCCCGATCGCGCGCGCCGGGAGGTGGACCCGGAGTTCCTGGCGCTCTGCCGGGCCATGAACAGCACCGCGCTGGCTTACGTCGGAATCCAGGCCGAGTCCTTGGAGCGCGCGACCACCGACGTCGCCGCACTCCCCGAGATGGCGATCCCGGCCCTCGTCGTGGTGGGCACGCTGGACGTGCCGGCCATCCTCGACACGGCGCGCTACCTCGTCGGCTGCCTCCCCGCGGCCCGACTCGAGGAGATCGCGGGCGCAGCGCACCTTCCCAGCCTTGAGCGCCCCGGGGAGTTCAACGCCATTCTGGCGAACTGGCTCGGCGTGCCCGCCCCGCATGCGTGATGCGTCCGGCGGTCAGGGCGCCGGGCCCTCCGCCGCATGCGACTCTTGATACCCACGTGCAGGCGAGTCCTTGCACCAGCCCGAAGGGAGTTGCCAAGTGCTTAGCGCCCTGCAGTTCATCCTCGTCTTCCTGGCCGCGGTCGCCGGCGGCGGCGTGAACGCCCTCGCGGGCGGCGGCACCCTGATCACGTTCCCCGTCCTGACCGCCGTCGGACTGCCGCCCGTGGCGGCGAACATGACGAACACGGTCGCGCTCTGCCCGGGCTACCTTGGCGGCACCCTGTCGCAGCGCGACGACCTGCGCGGCCAGGAGCGACGGCTTTGGATCCTTCTGCCCGCCAGCGTCGTGGGCGGACTCCTGGGCGGACTCCTGCTGCAGGTGACGGCCGCGGGGCTCTTCCGCGCGCTCGTGCCCTACCTGATCCTCTTGGCGTCGGCACTCCTGGCCCTGCAGCCTACGGTGCGGGCATGGCTCGATCGCCGCGCAGCGCGCCGGGGCAAGAGCCCGGGGTCAGACATTTGGGCCACGCTGCCCGTGGGCGTCGCCACCGTCTACGGCGGCTACTTCGGCGCGGGCCTCGGCGTCATCGTCCTCGCGGTGCTCGGACTCGCGGTCGACGACAGCCTCACGCGCGTGAACGCCTTGAAGCAGGCCGTCTCGCTCGCGACGAACGTCGCCGCGGCCGTCTTCTTCGTCTTCTCCGGCCAGGTCGTCTGGGCGGCGGCGCTCGTGATGTTCGTCGGCTCCCTGATCGGCGGAGTGCTGGGCGGACGGTTCGCCGGCCGGGTTCGTCCGTCCCTTCTGCGCCAGATCGTCGTCGGGATCGGCCTCGTCGTCGCCGTCGTCTACTTCGTCGCCTAGGACTCGCCTTGTGGCCGCGCCGTTCTCACGTGTCGCGCAGCCAGGGTGTTCGCGTGACCGTTCCGCTGGACCTAGCCAAAGCTACCCATAGGTAGCTTTGAAGCCAGCTTCCTGTTTCGCCGGGGCTGGTTTCACGGCGGCCGGATGACCGTCGCCAGAGCCTTCCCCTCCAC
>JAJYTE010000017.1 GCA_021793215.1 Bacillota bacterium | reverse complement strand
AAGTAGGAGGGATCTCATGAAGGTGCGACCGTCCGTGAAAGTCATGTGCGAGAAGTGTAAGATCATTAGGCGACACGGCGTCGTCATGGTGATCTGCGAAAACCCGAAGCACAAGCAGAAGCAAGGCTAGGAGGAAGGCAGTTGGCACGAATTGCAGGCGTCGACCTGCCCCGCGAGAAGCGGGTGGAAGCGGCGCTCCCGTACATCTACGGCATCGGCTGGAGCCTCAGCCGCAAGATCCTCTCCGAGACGGGAATCAACCCCGATACGCGCGTGCGCGACCTCAGCGAGGATGAGGTCTCCCGCTTGCGCGAGGTGATCGACAAGCAGTACCGGGTGGAGGGCGAACTGCAGCGCCAGGTGCAGCTGAACATCCGCCGCCTGATCGAGATCGGTTCGTACCGCGGCCTTCGCCACCGCAGGGGAATGCCGGTACGCGGCCAGCGCACCCAGACCAACGCGCGCACGCGCAAGGGTCCCGCAAGGACCGTCGGCGTGCGGCGTAAGACGAAGTAAGCGCAAGGAGGCGGAAGATTGCCAACGAAGAAGGGTACCCAGTCGCGGACCCGCCGGCGTGAACGCAAGCACGTCGAGCGCGCCGTGGCCCATATCCGCAGCACCTTCAACAACACGATCGTAACGATCGCGGACCCGAGCGGCGCGACCCTCTCATGGGCCACCGCGGGGACGCAAGGGTTCAAGGGCAGCCGCAAGTCCACGCCGTTCGCGGCGCAGATGGCGGCGGAGACGGCGGCGAAGGCCGCGATGGAGCACGGCGTTCGAGAGGTCGAGGTGTTCGTCAAGGGCCCGGGATCCGGCCGCGAGGCCGCGATCCGCAGCCTGCAGACGGCAGGTCTCGAGGTCAGCGCGATCAAGGATGTCACACCGATTCCGCACAACGGTTGCCGGCCGCCCAAGCGCCGGCGCGTCTAGGGAGGGGGGAAGAAAGATGGCTCGCCATACAGGTCCGACCTGTCGCCTGTGCCGCCGCGAAGGCATGAAGCTGTTCCTCAAGGGAGATCGCTGCTTCTCCGACAAGTGTCCGATCGTGAAGAAGCAGCGCAACCAGCCACCCGGCCAGCACGGCCTGGGACGGCGCAAGATGTCCGAGTACGGCATCCAGTTGCGCGAGAAGCAGAAGGTGCGCCGCTTCTACGGCGTGCTCGAAGCGCAGTTCGCGCGCTACGTCGACCGCGCCCAGCGCAGCCACGGCCGCACTGGCGACGTCATGCTGTCGCTGCTCGAGCGCCGACTGGACAACGTCGTGTATCGCATGGGCTTCGCGCTCTCGCGCCCTGAGGCGCGTCAGCTCGTCCGCCACGGTCATTTCTCGGTGAACGGTCAGAAGGTGTCCATCCCGTCCTACCTGATCCGCCAGGGGGACGAGGTCGAGGTCCGGGAGCGCTCGCGCGCCCGTGAATCGATCAAGGACATCGTGGAGCGCGGAGGCGCTCGCCCGACGCCCGACTGGGTCGAGGTGCAGAGGGATCAGTACAAGGGCCGCGTCGTGCGCCTTCCGGAGCGGGGAGATGTCGACGTCCCCGTGGAGGAGCACCTCATCGTCGAGCTCTACTCCCGGTAAGACGAGGGAGGACGGTACGTGAACGAGTTCCAGAAGCCTCAGATCGAGTGCGTTGAACTGAACGAGGAGACCGGATACGGCCGCTTCGTGGTGGAGCCACTGGAGCGCGGCTTCGGCATCACGCTGGCCAACAGCCTCCGGCGCATCCTGCTGTCGTCGCTCCCGGGCGCGGCAGTGACCTCGGTGCGCGTGCAGGGTGTACTGCACGAGTTCTCGACGGTGCCCGGCGTCCGCGAGGACGTCACGGACATCGTTCTGAACCTCAAGGCGCTCGCCCTGCGCATGCACGGCGAGGGCCCGAAGAACCTCCGGATCGAGGCCCGCGAGGAGGGCCCGGTGCTCGCCGGCGACGCCATCCAGGATCCCGAGCTCGAGGTGCTGAACCCCGAGCAGGTGATCGCGACGCTCGACAAGGGCGCCGAACTGGTGATGGACGTGACGATTGAACGCAACCGCGGCTACGTCACAGCCGAGCGCAACAAGCGGCCCGACCAGCCGATCGGCGTGATCGCGATGGACGCGATGTTCTCCCCGATCACCCGCGTGAACTACGCGATCGAGGACACGCGCGTCGGGCAGGTCACCGACTACGACAAGCTGACGATGGAGATCTGGACGAACGGCGGCATCCGGCCGGACACGGCGCTCGTCGAGTCGTCGCGGATCCTCGAGGATCATCTCTCGCTGTTCACCGGTCTCTCCGTCGACGCGCAGCGCCCGCAAGCCGCGCAGGAGGCACCGACCGACAAGCGCGACCGACTCCGCGAGATGCCGATCGAGGAGCTCGAGCTCTCGGTGCGCTCGTTCAACTGCCTCAAGCGCGCCGGCATCAACACGGTCGCCGAGCTCGTTTCGCGCACCGACGAAGAGATGATGAAGGTCCGAAACCTCGGCAAGAAGTCGCTTGAAGAGGTCAAGGCCAAGCTCGAGCAGTTCAGCCTGAGCCTGCAGAAGTCCGAGGACTGACAAAAGAGAGGGGGGAGACCCGATGCCGATGCGCAAGCTTGGCCGACGCGCGGACGTGCGCAAGATGCTGCTTCGCAACCAGGTCACGTCGTTCCTGAATGCCGAGCGCTTCGTCACCACCGAAGCCAAGGCGAAGGAGGTCTCGGCGATCGCCGAGCACCTGATCACCATGGCGCGCGAGGACAACATCAACACGCGCCGCCGGGCGGCTTCGTACCTGCTCGATGAGGACGTGCTGCGCAAGCTGTTCGTCAACATCGCCCCCAAGTACAAGGAGCGCCAGGGCGGCTACACCCGCGTCGTGCGCCTCGGCCAGCGCCGCGGCGACGCCGCGCCGATGGCCGTGCTCGAGCTCGTCTGATGCTTTCGGCCCGCGACGCCCTGGTGCGCCGCGGGCAGTTCGCGCTGCGCGGCGACTTCGAGGCCCGCACTGGGGAGTTCCACGCGCTTGTGGGACGCAACGGCGCGGGCAAGACGACGTGGCTGCGCCTGCTCGCGGGTCAACTGCGCCAAAGCGAGGGCGAGATCGAGTGCGGCGGGCGAAGCGTACGCCCGCCGCTTGTGGCGTATCTGCCTGCGCGGAGCGAGGACGCGGCGCTCGGAGCAGGTCGCCTCGCCGAGGTCGAGCTGACGCTCGGTCTCCTGGGCGACCCGCAGGACGCCGCGACGCACCTCGCGGAGATCGAGCGTTTGCTGGATCTGCCGCAGGAGCGACCGGAAGGCCGCTCCGAGGTCTTCTTCCGGGCCCTTTCGGGCCTCGCGGCGATGCGTCCTGAGGCGATCCTGCTCGATGAACCCACTTCGCGTCTCGACCCGGCGTCGCGAGGGGTCGCCTACCGCGCCCTGCGGCGGCTGGCGGCCGCGGGAGCGGCCGTCGTGGCCGCGACGCACGACCCGGACCTCGCCCGGCGGGCGGACTGTCTCTGGCTGGTCGCGGAGGGCACCCTGGCTCGCGTCTCGCTGGAGGAAGCCGTTGCGCGCGGCGCGCTGCGCGCTCCCGAGATCTTTGCAGCGCTGCCCGCGCTGCCGCTCGCGGCTGACGCGAGCGCGGCGCTGCGGGCGCTCCTGCGCCCGTGATCCGGCTAGAAGGCTTCGCGCCGCGCGGCGCGGGAGGGCCCTACGACCTCGCGCTCGGACCGGGGCAGGTTCTCGGCATCATCGGTGGGGACGGCGGGCCCGGCCGCGCGTTCCTCGAGGCCGCCGCGGGCAGCGCCCGCCACGGCGGCGTCGTGGAGGTGGATGGGCGGCGCCGCAGCGCGCGGGACATCGCCTACGCACCGGATGAACCGGAGCAGATCCTGTTCGGCCGCACCGGTCGGGACGCGCTGCGCGGCGCGGGAGCGCTCGCGGCCCTCGGCGCTCTGGGCGGCGAGCACCTTCTGGAGCGCGACTTCCTCGAACTCTCGAGCGGCGAGCGAAGGCGGCTCGCGCTGGCTGCAGTGATCGGCAGCGGACGCAGGCTCCTGCTGTTCGACCGACCCACCGCAGGCCTGGATCCGCAGGGGCAGCAGGAGTTCTGGTCCGCGCTGCGCGGAGCGGGCACTTGCGCGATCGTCGCCGCCCTCGACGAGGCCGAGGCGCTCCGCTGCGATCTGCTGGTGGCGCTTGGTGGGCGCGGCGACGCACAGCCGGTCGTCGGGAGCATCCTGCCAACTTCCCTCAGCGCGCGCGCCGGTTGGCCGCCTTCGCCGCTCGCCCAGCTCGCCTGGGCACTCGGGGTCGGAGCGGATATGGACAGGCTCGAGCAGGAGGTGGATGCGCGATGCGCACGAGAGCGCCAGGGGTGATCGCGGCAGGCATCGCGTGGGCCGCGGCGACCTGGTGGGCGGCACCGCCGCTCGCCGCCCTGCTGAGCCTTGCCCTCGCGCTCGGCTACCTCTACGCGCAGGGCGCCCTGTCCTCGCTCGGCCTGCGGGCGGTGGCGGCACTCGCCGCGCTGGGGCTCCTCGCACACCTCCTGGGGCAGGGCAGCATCGACGTGCGACTTTGGTCCGGCGTCTCGACGGCGCTGCGGCTCGTGGCGATGCTCGCGGAGGGCCGCGCGGTCTACGCCATGCTCGGCGCCCGCGGCGTGGCGCAGGGCGTCGGCAGGCTGTGCGCGCCGCTCGGGGCGCTCGGGCTGCGCGCGCAGGACGCGGAGCTGATGGTGTTCGTGACGCTGCGCCTGCTCCCCGCGATGACCGCGAGCGCGCGCAGCGTCTTGCTGGGACGCAGGTACCTCGGGGCGCGCTCCGGGATCACGGAGTGGGGCATGCTCGCCTCGGCCTGGATCGCCGCGGCCCTGCGCCAAGCGGCGGCCACGGCGGATGCGCTCGTCGGGCGCGGACTCGGGCAGGGCGAGCGGACGGCCGAGATCGACTGGCGGGGGCTCCGGCTTCTCTGGCTCCCGGCGGCCACCCTGGCGCTCGCGTGGGCGGCGGGGGCGCGTTGAGGTTCGTCGTCGCGTACGAGGGGACGCGCTACAGCGGCTGGCAGAGGCAGCCGAACGCGCCCTCGGTGCAGGGCGCGCTCGAGGCGGCGCTCAGCCGGCTCGAGGCGCGGGCGGTCGGTGCGCTCGGGGCATCGCGTACCGACGCCGGCGTGCACGCGCTCGGTCAGGTAGCCTGGGCCGAGACGCACCGCCCGCTCGATCCGCAGCGCTACCGCAGCGCCCTGAACGCCCTCCTGCCCGAGGACATCCGCGTGCGCGGCTGCGACCTGACCGAGGGACGCTTCCTTCCGCTGCAGGGCGTTCTGGAGAAGACCTACGTCTACCGCCTGGACCTCGGGGCGGCGCCTGACCCGCGCACCCGCCGCTTCGCGCTGCACCAACCGGGCGACCTCGACCTCGCCGCGATGGAGCGCGCCCTCGGGGGCGTCCTGGGACGCCATGACTTCCGGCACTTCGCGTCGGCGGGCGGCGGCGCGCGCACGACGGAGCGCACGCTGCGCGAGGCCGAGGTCCGCCCTGGAGACGGTTCGGCGGAGCTGCGCTTCACGGCGAACGGATTCCTCTACCACATGGTGCGCAACCTTGTGGGAGCCGCGCTCCGCGTCGGCGAGGGTCGCGAGGACGAGGGCTTCCTGCAGCGCATACTCGAAGGCGGGCCACCGCCCGCGGGCATCAAACTCGCGCCGGCATGCGGCCTCACACTTCTCGGGATCGCCTATGGACCGCCGTTTCCGCTTGACAGCAGACAGGTCCGATGACTAACATGACATTATGCGCCATCATGCCGATGGCACCCTTCAGGGAGGCTTGCCCGCTTTGCAACGAACGCTCATGACAAGACGCGAGGATGTCGTTTCGCGTTGGCACATCGTCGACGCCGAAGGCAAGGTGCTCGGCCGGCTCGCGGCCGAGATCGCACACGTGCTGCGCGGAAAGCACTTGGCTACCTATACGCCGAGCATCGACAACGGCGACCACGTGATCGTGGTGAACGCTGAGAGGGTGCGGGTAACAGGGCACAAGGTCGAGGACAAGAAGTACTACCGACACTCTGGATATCCGGGCGGTCTGCACGAGACGAGCCTGCGCCAGATGCTCGAGAAGCACCCGGAGCGGGTGATCGAGATCGCCGTCCGCGGCATGCTGCCGAAGAACCGGCTCGGCCGCGACCTCTTCCGCAAACTCAAGGTCTACGCGGGACCGAACCATCCGCACATGGCGCAGCAGCCGCAGGAACTGAAGCTGGGAGGCACGAGCAGCTGATGGCCGCACAGATGTACGGAACCGGCCGCCGCAAGAACGCAACCGCACGCGTACGCCTCGTCGCGGGCGAGGGACGGGTCCTCGTGAACGGGCGCCCGATGGAGAACTACTTCCCGATCAGCACGCTGCAGACCCTCGTGATGTCGCCGCTGCGCACCGTCGGCGCCGAGGGAAGCTACGACGTCATCTGCCGCGTCGAAGGCGGCGGGGTGGCCGGTCAGGCCGGCGCCGTGCGCCACGGCATCGCGCGCGCGCTCCTGACGATCGACCCAGAGTACCGCATCGCGCTCAAGCGCCTGGGCTTCCTCACGAGGGACCCGCGGATGAAGGAGCGCAAGAAGTACGGCCTGAAGGCCGCGCGCAAGCGCCCGCAGTTCTCGAAGCGCTAACCGAGCTGGCCCCGCCACGGCGGGGCCGGACCTTTTCCGGGGGGCTTTTCGCGTGGAGATCGACCTGATCGTGTTCGACGTCGACGGAGTGCTCGTCGACGTCGCTTCGTCGTACCCGGCCGCCATCGCGCGCACGGCGGAGCGTTTCCTCAGCGCGCGGTCGGACGGCTGGGTGACGCCGCAGGAGATGGCTGCGCTCAAGGCGGCCGGTGGATTCAACTCCGACTGGGATCTCGCGGCGGCCGTGATCTGGGCGCAGCGGGACGGCCGCACGGACCTCGTGGCGGTCGCGCGCGCCGCGCGGGCCGCAGGCGGCGGACTTGCGGCGCTCGCGCGGCTTGGGATCGCGGCGCGCGAGCCGTCCCTCTCCGAGGTGGAGCGCATCGCGAGCGAGGTGTACGCAGGGAGCGCGCGCGTCGAGGAGATGTTCGGGCTTTCGCCATCGCTCGCTCCGGCCGAGGAGGGCGTATGGCAGTCCGAGCGCGCGCTGATCGAGCCGGCGCAGCTGCTGCTCCTGCCTGTGCCGAAGGCGATCTACACCGGCCGCACGCTCGGGGAACTCGCAGCTGCGCTTGGCCGCTTCGGTTTCTCGGTGCACTTCCCCGACAACTACCGCGTGACCTGCGACGGCCCCTACCGGAAGCCGGACGGCGCCGGGCTCGTCTACCTGGCGCAGGCTGCCGGCGCCCGCAGTGTGCTGATGGTCGGCGACAACGTCGACGACCTCGAGACCGCGCTGCACGCCCAGGAGATCGACCCCGGGCGCGAGTACCACTTCTGCGGCATCGAGAACGGCGCCCTGGGAGAGGACGCCGAACGCATCCTGCGCGGGCGCGGCGCCGAGGTCGTGGCGCCCTCGACGCGCGAGCTCTTGACGTGGCTGCGCGGCTGACCCGCGCGAAGCGCATCGCCGCCGTGCCGGAAGCGGCGCGTGACGTTTGGGACCGGCTCGGTGCCCACGGGGAGACGTACCTCGTCGGGGGCGCGGTGCGTGACATCCTGCTCGGCCGTACGCCGCACGACTACGACCTCGCGACGTCGCTGCGGCCGGAGGAGGCGCAGCGCATCCTGGGCTGGTCCGAGGGTCCTGGAGGGCGCTTTGGCAGCCTGCGCGCGCCTGGACTCGCGCTCGAGGTGGTGGCGATGCGCGAGGAGAGCGGGTACCAGGACCGGCGCCGCCCGGACGAGGTTCGCTTCGGCGCGACGCTTGCGGCGGATCTCGGACGGCGCGACTTCACCGTGAACGCACTGGCGCTTCGCCGCGACGGCAGCATCGTGGACCCGTTCGGCGGGCGCCGCGATCTGCGGCGCCTGCGCCTCGCGACCGTGGGTGCGCCGGAGACGCGGCTTCGGGAGGACCTCCTGCGCGTGCTCCGCGCCTACCGGCTGTGCGCGGAGCTTGGTTTCCGGCCGGCGACTGCGCTGCGCGCTGCGGCGCGGCGACTGGCCCCCGAACTGCAGGAGGTGGCGCCCGAGCGGGTCGGGGAGGAGGTCTGGCGACTGCTCGCAGGAGAAGGTGCGCTGCTCGCGCTGCGCCGTGCGCAGCGCGACGGCGTCTTGCGCGTCGTCGCGCCGTGGCTGCGCCCGACGCATCCGGCCGATGGGCGGATCCCGCGGGTGCTGGCATGGTCGCAGGCTGCGAGCGCAGAGCGCGTGCTGGATGCCGCGCAGCGCTTCGCCTGGCCCCATGCGGCGCGTAGGGAGATCTCCCAGGCGCTGGCGCTTCGCGATGCTGTGCGCGCCACCCCGGAACGGGCGCGCTGGCGGCAGGCCCTCGCGGAGTCCGGCGCGCAGGCGGCGCTCGAGGTGGTCCGCGCCGGTGGCGGCCCGAGACTGCAGGCGTTCGCGCGGATGTTCGGGCGCGAGGGCGTGATCGACCGCTATCGGCTGTCGCTGCGTGGAATGGACCTCGCGCTGGATCGCGGCGCGGCGGCGGAAGAGATCGGCAGACTGGAGATGGAGGAACTCGGGCGCCTGTGGCGCGACCCGCGCCCCCTGGTCTGAGAGGCCAGGGGCGCCGTGGCACCTGCCGCCCGGGAGAACTGAGCGAGAACGCTTGCAGCAGAACATAAGTTCGGACATCATGGAAGCAGTCGGAAGCGATGGAGGGATCGCCTTGCAGGTGCGTGGAGTGGATTTCGTCGGGGTCGCGGTACCGGACATGGCGAAGGCGCAGGCGTTCTACAGGGACACGCTGGGGCTCACACCGTCGAGCGAGGGAGAGGCGTGGGCGGAGTACGACGCCGGTAACGTGACGGTCTCGCTGTACCGGGACGAAAGCGCCGTCGCAGGAGACCCCTCGCAGCGCAACGCCACGCTCGCGCTGGCCGTCGCGGACATCGCCGGGGCGGTCGAGGAGCTTCGCAGGAGCGGAGCGAAGGTGCTGCAGGAGGTCGAGGAGTATCCGCCGTGCTACATGGCGGTCGTCTCGGATCCCTTCGGCAACTCCGTCATGCTGCACCAGCGCAAGGACGGCACCGTGGGCTAGCCGCACTGCCACCGCGGTCCATCGAACTTGACTCGCGTCCCTGCCTTGCGATGGCAGCGGACCGTTGCGGACGCAAAGGGATCGGGCCGCGCAGGCCCGATCCCTTTTTGGACCACAACAAAAATTGCTTTGCCGTTTACCCGTTTTGAAAATCGACAGGGCATGCGTGCTGGTCAGCATCTTGGCAAACGCCGATTTCCCCGAGCCCGGATCGCTTAGGACACGTAATGCGTGTCCACCAATATAGGAACAAGGGCGCAGAATGCCGACGCCGCTTCCCGTGGCAGTGAGCTGCTTCGCCCCGCCATTCTGCGGCACTGGGAGTCGAGGATGGGACCGACCTTCTGTCTCCGACGATCAATCCGCTGGAGGGGTCGCCCGGTGTCAGGGCAGGCTCGTGAGGTCGTGTGCAAGGAAGTAGTTGAGGACCACAGTCGCAAGGCCGTGGTCCTTCGCGGGGAGCACGGTGTCCATCTGCTCGAAGGGAAATCCGCCGCCGCTCGGGAGTTGGGAGTACGCGACGCCATTGACCGCGAACCCGGTGGGGGTGTCGGGCAGGCGGTAGGCAACGACGTCCTGCGAGAGCGCCACCTGCGAGAGTACCTGTGCGGGCTTCGGTGCCGGCCCGGCGATCACCTGGTAACTCTGCCAGTGCTGGCGCACATAGGGGAAGAACTGCGCAGCGGACTCGTTGCCGCAGCCAAGGCACCCGCCGGCCGTGCTGATTGTGATCTCCGGTCCGTGGTAGGGTGCGGTGCCCGGATTCGCGCCGGGCGGGTAGAGGGTGACGCCGCCGCTGCCGTCTGCGCCGAAGACGCCCTTACCGCTCCAGCCAACTGGACCGATGAAGAGGAAGCCCGCCCAGTAGGCGCCGACGGCTCCCTGCCAGGCAGCCGGGATGGTGACGGACAGTGTGCGCGGGATCGCCTTGGTCTCTGTGACTGCAAACTCGACCGGGACCTTTGTCACCGGGAGAGCGACCGTCACCGTACCTTGCGCCTCGGGATGCAGAGGGCCGCCGGGCACTCCCCGCACTGATCTAGGGGTGGCGGTCAGGGCTGCATGCGCCTTGCGCACAGACAGAGCCGGCCCGCTCGCGGGGGTGGCGCCGCAACCTGCGAGGAGTAGGCCGCAGAGCACGGCAAAGACGGCGGAGCGGCGTACGCTGGTCGACGTGATTACTACTCCAACAAAGGAACGGTTCATTGTTCGACCTCCGATCGCCAGGAGGCACCAGCAAGCTTCAAGAAGTTGTTTCGTCATCGTTAACACCATGGGGACGTTACCGTTACCGTGATCGAAGAGGCGCGGTCCCCTCGTATTCCGACACACGCTTCGTGAAGGGAGGGTTGCCTTTCATAGTACCTCGGGCTGTGTGCGAGCAGTCCAGTGGCCACCGAAGTACTTAGTGTTGATCGCGCGTACTTCCCCGAGCCCGGAATGCTTAGGTTACGAAACGCGGTTACCCAATGTTGAAATACGCAGCGGCTTGGCCAACCAGACCCGCACAGCGGCTGCTACTTGGCTACCTCTGTCCAGGAGCGCCCGCCTTCGGTGGTGAGGTAGAGCGTCTGGGGACCCTGCAATCGGACTGATCTCGCCACCATGACCGCCCACCCCACCCTTTCCGAATTGAAGCTCAGGTACACAATGACGTTATGTTGCAGAAGGCTTTTCGACGATGACCCAGGCGAGATCGTCTGCCAGGAAAGGCCGCCGTTCGTAGTGCGGTGGAGGTCGCCGGCGACGTCGGCGAGCAGAGCTGTTTCAGCGTTCACTACGTCGCCGGCCATGGGGGTCTGTTGGGTCAGGTTCGAGAGCACCTCGCTCCATGTTTGTCCACCGTTGGTTGTGCGCAGGAACTCTGTCAAGCTACCCGGGGAACTGACCAAGTGGACTTGGGCCAGACCGTCCTCTCCTTCGATCTGGGGCGGGTCAATCTCCAGCCAATGGCCGGGTGGGACGGGTGTCCACGTGGTGCCCCCGTCGTCTGTTCTGTAAATAGCGGCGTTGCCGAGGCCGGTGCTTGTGAACCCATCATGGGCACTTGTGAATACCAGCCAACCGAATCCCGGCAAGGTGCCCGAGCCACTCAGAGTATGCCGCGAGACGAGCTGCCACGTCATGCCGCCATCGCGCGACGTGAACAACTGGGCCGCTGCGTTGGGGCCGCCGTTGTTGCCGACCTCCAACCAAAGATGCTTGCCCCGCGCCGCGAGATACGCACCGCCAGTACCGTACCGCACAGCAACCCGCTTGCCGTGCATCCACGCTTTACCGCCGTCTGTTGTCACGTATACGATCGCGGATATCCCGGGGCGGATCACAACCAGAAATGCCTTTCTAGCCCCGACCGGCGTCAGCGCCAGCTTCGCGCCTGCCAGGTCCTTACGTGGCGTGACGTTGATCCACCTGCGGCCCTGGTCAGTCGTCCTCGCCACCGCTGGCTCGCCCTGCTTGTTGACGCTGCTCCGGGCCATCCAACCCGTCTCAGGCGAGTCATGTCGAGGAGATACGCCGACTTGATGTTCGGCGAGGGAATAGCAGTCTGCACCGAATCCACGGTGAGAATCGGTTGCGATGAGGTCTGTCGTGCTGAGGGCCTCGACAAGATGACGGCCGTCACAATGGCTGCTGCAACGACGATGCCACCGACCCAGACGAGGGCTCCGAATGTTCTGCGTGCTTCCTCGTGTCGTCCGGGTCCCACAGCCGAGTCCCCCCATCGACACTACGTTGGTGACCACACAATCCGCACTACCCGCCAGTGGGTGGCAATCCGCAGGTGGAGGTGTGTACTTCCATCCTGGGCCTGTTGCGCGGAAGCGAACGGGCTACGAAGCCCGCTCACGACCACGGTGCGGTGGCTTAGCGGAAACGTGAGGTGCAGAGCTGTTGCGCCTCCCACCGAGGTAAGATAGGCCAGAAAACCCGGCCCCGCCCCGATTAGCCGTCCCTTGACACTCCAGGTGGTTACCTTGGACTTTCCGGGCACGGCCAGCAACAAGCCGATCCGATCTGCGCCCTGCTTTACCGTCATCCACACGCCACCATTTTGGTCGATGGCCCAGACGTGCCCTCCGGGGATTTGCCCCAGCGGATCGAGGCCGACCGCCGGGTGGTCGGGATTCCGTGCGACAAGGTGCGAAACGTCGTAGCCAGAGGAGAAGGGCTGCAGGACATAGGGCTGGTCGCTCAGGGACAGCAGTCTCGTCCCGCCGCCAGAAGGAAGTAGCTGTGCGGGCAGCGCGGCGGAGGCGGATGTCAAGGTGCTCAAAACGCCGAAGTCGAGGGTTGTCCCATCGCTCGCCTTGAGCCACCATACAACGTCGGCCGCAACGATGTACCCGCCAAGACTATTCGGGCCGAGTACAGTCGGCGGCCCCCCCCGAATGATGTCTCCCGCTGACGCCCCAAGTGGCTCGCCCGGGCCATTGGACGAAAGGAGTTCGAGCACTAGCGCCTCCGACTCACGACAGAGCATGCCGGGTTCTGGGCAGAGGAGATCTACCTGCCACACCGGCGTGGGAGGGCATGCGGCGGGCTCGGAAGCGCTCAGTCGACCATCAGACATGCGAGCGGTGATGAGGTGCGTCGGTTCGGAGCCAGTTGTGAACGTGGCGTTGCCTGTGGAGATGGACTGCGGCGAGCGTAGGAGTGCTCCATTCCCCTTCACCCACTGTAACGTGAAGTCGCCGACGCGCTGAGGCAGAGCAGGCTTCGCTTCCGGTGCGGTGCTTGGAGCGCAACCTGAAAGCGCCAACACTGCTGCGAAGGCGACTCCTGTCGTCCGCAGGGTCGGCCAACTCATTGCCTTCACTGCCGAATCCCCCGTTCGCCAGGGGCCGTTCATTAGCAAGGGGTTTGTTGCGAACCGGTAATATCCTCTATCCGAGAATTTTGAAGCTCACGCCCGCCGGCGGCTTGACCGCCGGCACCGTGCTAACAAGTACGCGTACTTCGCCGATCATGGGGTCACTTGGGATCGGAAGTGTCGGTGTGCCAGAGGTAGAGAATGGCTATCCGGGCCTGGCGTGGAAGGGTCTGGGATAGCAGTGGCGAAAGCTCGACGATGCCCGTGTGAGAGCGGACCGGCTCGGGCTGGGTCCGCCACGAAGCGTTCGCCGAGGGGCCGGCGAGCCTGGACGCAGGAGGTCAAGGTTTGAAGAAGCGTCTGCGACCAAGGTTCATCTGGCTCCTGGTCACCGTCCTCGTACTGATCGGGGCCGGCGCCTACCTGAAGAGCTGGTTCAGCTCCTCATCGAGCCCTGGCGGCCATGTCGCAGCCGTGGCCACGAACGTCCCGTACAACATCCTGCTCATCGGCAACAACGCGCGGCAGGCCACCGGCCCACTCTCGCTTGGCACGTCCGCCGGGGAGGCGGATATCCTCATGCTCGCGCATATCGATCCCCACAAGCATAAGGTCACTCTCATCTCGATCCCGCGCGACCTCCTGATTGCCCTACCGCAGTGGCGCGACACCGTGCCGAAGATCAAGGAGACCCTGTTCCTCGGCCTGCAGAAGGGTCCCGCGCAGGGTCCCGAGCTGGCGATGCAGGTCGTGAGCCACTTCACCGGCATGCCGGTCAAGGCGTACATCGCGACCGACTTCAACGGCTTCATCGATGCCGTGGACGCCGTCGGCTGCGTCAACATCGACATTCCCGCCCGCATCTATGACCCGCTGCACAGCAAGGCAGACTTCCAGCCTGGCATCCACTGCCTCTCGGGCCCTTGGGTGCTCGCATACATCCGCGTTCGCCAGAATACGGCCAACAGCTACCGCACTACCGACTTCCAGCGCATGGATGCGGAGGCCCAGGTGCTCTTCGCACTCAAGGACAAGCTGCTCAACAACCCGGTGCAGGCTGCCTTGCACCTTCCGGCACTCGTCGCCACGTGGCGAAAGGACGTCGCGACCAACCTCTCGAAGAGCCAGCTTCTGTCGCTCGGACTCTCCCTCGCCCACAGCCACGTGCAGCACATCACGCTCGGCAGCATCGGCGATTCCATGGATCTCGCACCGATGCCACTGCCTGGGATCAACGAGGAGAACCAGATCGCCGGTGCGTACTACGACGTTCTGAGCCCGGCCGACGTGACCAAGGTGCTGAAGCCCTACGGCAGCACCGGCGCCTGGACCGGCCTGCCGGCGTTCCCGCCGCAGACGAACGTGCCCGTCGCGGTCGAGGGGTCCTCGGCGTACGTAGCCCTGTTGCAGAAGGCCGGCTTCCCCGTCACCCAGACCTCAACCGCCAGTCCCAGCAGCAGGCTGACGGTGGTCTTCCCGAACGGGAAGCCCGTGGACGGCTTCGTCGTGGCGCGCGCGCTCGGGGCCGGCAACGAACTCGTCACGCCCGGCTCCGTTTCCGAGGTCACAGTCCACGGTCCTTAAGGACAGGTATGCCACTCGAGCACTCGTTGCAGGCTCCGTGAGCAATGCACCGCGCACAGTTTCTCGCCTTCCTAGCAGCATCTGGGCGCAAAGCGGGTAGCCGAACGCTCCACAGAACCGTAATGCGAATGTGACAGCATCGATGATGTGACATCCCTGGACGCCAAGGAGTTGCCCTTTCGGGGCAGCTCCTGCTGCTTGTCTAGGTCTTTGCGCTCGCGCAGGTCTAGGGAAAGCGGCGACTCCAGTGGAGTGCGGGAAGGATGCACGTCGCTTGGCGCGCCTCCCTTCACCGCTTGCTGAAGCCCATTCATGCGCCACGCAACGCGGCGAACGATGCATAGGTATATCCCTAGGGTGCACACGGCTGGCGAACCTGCGCTGTGCTGGCCGATCCTGGTCTGACCTGTCCACCCAACATGGCACCGGCCACAGCCGCGCGGAAAGGGTGAGATCGTTGGAGGAACCATGGCTCACCACGAGCGAGCTCCTGGCGCACTGGAGGGACCTCGTGCAGGGTGATCTGCCTCATGCGTCATTGCGCATCGGAGACGTCGAGGCTGCCATCGCCGCGCACGAGGAAATTCTCCCGATGCCGTTCGTCCGTCGCAACTACTCATGGACTGACAACTACTACGGCCTTCGACTGCCGGATTCCCGGGCGCGGGAGCTGCTGATCGCCTCGCTCCGTCAGGCGGACTTCATCGGCATTCTTAGGCAAACGGAATGGTACTTCCGGCCGCTCGCCGAGATGGTTCTGTCATACTACCGCATCCAGCCGCAACGGATGTTCTACGCGTTCGCAAACTACTACGCCAGCAAAAGTCATGAGTTCTACGAGTACTTCGCCGAGACTCCCACGCTGCTGGTCGGCGGCAAAGCCGACCGACTCCGGGAGGTCCTGGAGCGCCGGTACGGGTGGCGCCGCATCGTGGGAACCGTCTACCAGTGGGACTGGCATGAGCTCGACCATGCCATCGCAGAGATGGACCAACACCAATACCGTCTGGCGCTCGTGAGCGCAGGCGTCGCAGGAAAGATCCTTACGGCGCACGCGAAGCAGACAGGTCATGTCGGAATCGACTTCGGCAGCGGTTCCGACAACTGCATCCAGGCGGACATGGACGGCTTGTATGCCTGGGACTGGCAGAAGTTCCCCAAGTACAGTTGGCCTGATGGAGAACATGTCGCAAGCGCGCCTGATTTCGGCGCCGGCGAGAACGGTGGCGCCAACGCGTAGCGCTGGCGGCAGGGTCCCGACGGGGAGAGCGAAGCGATTGCCCCGTTCCCGTCGAGTTAGGGGGGGTCGGAGTTGACGGTGCTGGTGGGGGTATGCGCGAGACAGCACCCCGAAATCTTCAGGGCCTTCCTCGAATCACTCTTTGGTCTCGATACGGAGGGCATCGACATCAGGCACCTCTTCGTCTTTCACAATTGGGAAGAGGGCAAAGCCATCTTGGCGCAACATGCGCCGCCAGCGGCGGACGTTGCAGCGACTTCGTACCGCACCCCCAATCGATACGTCAGGGATGAGAGCACTCACCATTGGACGGTGCCTCTGGTCCGCGACATGGCGAATATGAGAAATACTATTTTGAACTACGCGGTGGATCACGGTTGCGACGCGGTGTTCATGGTCGACAGCGATCTCCTGCTCCAGCCCCGGACGTTGCAGCAACTCTGGGCCTCTGGCAGGGAGGTCATCGTTGAAGTCTTCTGGACGCGTTGGCAACCAGATGGTCCGAAGCTGCCCAACGCCTGGGATTTCGACCAGTACGGGCTCGCGCCAGAGTCGCTGCGGCAATGGCGCAAGCCCGGGCAATACCGGGTCGGAGGAGCGGGCGCATGCACCCTGATCCGAGCCAGCGCCATTCGCAAGGGACTCAGCTACTCTCCGGTGCCGTACGTGAACTGGTTCGGCGAGGACAGGGCGCTGCAGCTTCGCGCGGCCGTGCTCGGCATCCCCATTTTTCTTGATACCCACTTGCCTGCCTACCACGTGTACCGCATCGATGAACTTCCGAAAGGGCGCGACTGGTACGCGTCCGTGCGCCGACGGTAAGTAATGCAACCGAACCGGACCTTTGACGCACTGGCAGCCGGCGCCAGCGTACCGACAGGGTGGCCGCAGATGGACTGGCGGACCACCGAGGCTCGCCCCATCCTGAGGGTGCAGAGCGAAACCGGTTTGGGAACCGCCGATCCAGCCCGCCCTGCAGGGGTCCGACCTGGTCTTTGATGCTCCACAGTGGGCGAAACGACCGTCGTGCGGTTGCCGGCGCACGGCTTCCTTTCTTGTCGCGTAGTTATGAATCGTGCGAGGCCAAGTCGGACCATGCCCGACGCAGCCGATCTCAAAAAGGAGGCCGATCCATGCAGCCCGACCTCCCTGGGGTGCAGCGCTTCTACCCACCACCTCTCGGCAGACCCAAGACAGCGGCGCCGCTTGCCGCACCGACGTCGCTCACCCTGCCGGCGGATTCGAAGTACACCGTAATCTACCCTCCGACGATCAATTACGACTACATGAAGCAGCGGCCGCAGCACCTGATGGACCAGTTCGCAGCCGATGGGCACCGCGTCTACTACCTGAACATCTGGGAGACGCAGGCTCCGCCGCGGGAGGTTCGGCCGAACCTGTTCGTCGTGCATCGGGCGGCTGACATCCACGGGCTGCCTCGCAGCCACCCGGTGGTGCTCTGGATGACGTGGTCTGAGTCCAGCCAATGGATCGATCGCATCCACCCGGACATCTCGGTCTACGACTGCCTCGATGACTTCCCCGAATGGGCACCCGCCGAGCACCTGATCCTGCCGCGCGTCGACCTCGTCACCGCCACCTCGGAAACGCTCTTTCACAAGATGCGAGAACAGCACCAGCGGGTGATTCTCGTCCGGAACGCCTGCGAGTATGAGCGGTTCAGCGAGCTCGCATCGGTGCCAGATCCGCCCGACTGGCCCGCCATTCCTCCAGACCGGCCGATCGTCGGCTACGTGGGAGCCCTCGGTCACTGGCTCGACCCCGACATCATCGCGCGCATCGCAGAGCGCTACGAGGTGGTCCTCGTAGGACCACACCTCGGCGATCAGGTCATCGTGCACCCGCACGTCCACTACCTGGGCATGCGTCCGTACGAGGCGCTCCCTGCCTACCTCAAGCGGATGGATGTCCTGACGATCCCGTTCGTCGACAGCCCGCTGACGCGGGCGACGAACCCGATCAAGATGTACGAGTACCTCGCGACGGGGAAACCCGTGGTGTCGACCGCGATCCCCGAAGCGGAGCGAGAGCCGCTGATCAAGGTGGGTCGCACACCGGAGGAGTTCCTGCACTGCGTCGATGCGGCCATCGGGGAGGCCGTAGCGGATCGACGGGGGGCCATGGAGCGGCAGGCCGTGGCAAGGGAGAACTCTTGGCAGCTTCGCTACGAACTGATCCGCGATGCCATCGAAGCCGTCCGGCGGGAGAAGGACGGAAGATGAGCCCGATCCCGGCGGAAGCGTCGTCGTGACCACATGCGGCGGGACGCCGCCGACGTCCACGATGCGGCGGAGCTCATTGCGCGGCTGCTTGGAGAGCCCCCGACCGCGTCGATAGAGGGGAGATGACGTGGAGATGCTCTCGACCCACCAACTGCTCGCGTCCTGGCGCGATATCGTGGCCGAGAACCGACCACATGCGTCGATCCGCATCGGCGATGTGCAGGCCGTTGTCGCTGCCCACGAAGAGATTCTGACCATGCGGTTCATCGAGCGCATGTACGCATGGGCGGACGGGCCGTACTACGGGCTGACCCTGCCCGATGCCCGGGCCCGCGACCTGCTCGTACGGGCGCTGCGCGAGGCGGACTACCTCGGCGTGCTCACGCAGCACAATTGGTACTTCCGGCCCCTTTCGGATATGGTCATCGACCACTACGGGATCAAACCCGAACGTTTCTTCTACGCCTTCGAGAACTACTACATCAGCAAGCTGCCTGAGTTCTACGACATGTTCCAGGATGTGAAGGTGCTCATCGTCAGCGGCAAAGGAAAGACCTACCGCGCGGTGCTCGAGCGCCGCTACGGCTGGAAAGGCGTCGTCGGGGTGGTCCCGCAATGGGAGTGGGACAAGCTGGACAAAGCCCGGGCAGAGATGGACAGACATGACTATCAAGTTGCCCTCGTCGGCGCCGGCTTGGCCGGCAAGATCCTTGCAGCACACGCGAAGGAGACGGGGCACATCGGCCTCGACATCGGAAATGCCGTCGACACCTGCATCCAGTCGGATGGCGACGGGCAGATGGCCTGGGACTGGCCCGAGGTGCCGCGGTATGGCTGGATGTTCGGTGAGCAGAGGGAGAAGCCGCCGGAAGAGTAGGCGAATGGTCGTTCCGGCGAAGTCAGGCGAAGGTGCGGTAGTCGACGAGGGTGATGCCGAGATCGCGGACGGCGGTGCGGACGTCGTCCGCGGTCAGGAGCGCCAGTTCCCGTTCGCGCTCCTCGACCCAGACGGAGCGATCCCGCAGCAAGGCGTCCGCGTAACCTGGATGGCACCCGAATTCGGTGACGCCCGGCGGGAGCCCCAGAAGTCGCTCTAGCAGCCGCTCCCTGCTGTCCTTCTCAAAGTAGACGGCGTCGACGTAGCGCACGGGGGACGCGATGTTCGCCGCAGTCAGGCGCTCCCGGTGCAGGGGGCGCACGGGGAGGTGAAGCGCGCGTGCGAGGTCGATGACCACATCGAGCACGTGGAGATGGCGGTGAATGTGCTTGTGCGCGTCCAGGTGACTCAGCGGAAAGCCGGTCGCGCGAAAGAGGTCGCACTGCGCCGTGAGTTCGCGACGCACGTCGTCCGTCGTCCAGGCCGCCGCAATCCGGTCGTGGTCGCCTTGCAGGAGGCCGTCTGCGTCCACCAGCGAGGGGACGTCGCTCGGCGGACTGACGGGGCGGCCTTGCGTCAGGTTGAGGTGCAGGCCCACTCCGATGTCGGGTCCCGTGCGGAGGCAGGCGACTGACGGCGCAAGTCCGGGCAGGTTGACGATCAGGGAGGTGCTCGTCACGATGCCGCGCTCGCACGCTTCGAGGATGCCCCGGTTGACGCCGGGCGTCAGGCCGAAGTCGTCGGCGTTCACGATCAACTCTGCCATGCCTTTGCACACCCTATCGGAGCGCTCACGACCGCTGCAGCCTGCCGCTTGGGGCCGGGCATCTTCTGTCGGGCGATGACGCTGAATCCCATTGCCAGGGCACTCGCATCTGCGAGACCTTGGCCTGCGCCCCACACGTGGGCGGGACACGGGAGCCGAGTTCCGACGTTGGTTCACCTGTGCCAGTCGGGGTCAGGGCGCGGGAAGCTCGTGCGCATCGTCTGCCAGAGTGCGCTCGACCGCCCGCCCTTCCGCGCTCGCAAGCCAGCGGGCGATGGACGAGATCGTCTCGTCCAAGCTGATGCGCGGTTGGTAGCCCAGGGCACGGACCCTGTCGATCGCAGGGACGCGCCGCTGCGTCTCCTCGAAGTCGTCTCCGAACACGCTTCGATAGGGCAACAGCTGAATGGTCGACCGTGAGGCTGTGAGTGAGATGATCCTCTCCGCAAGGCCAAGGATCGTAATCTCCTCCTGCCCGCCGACGTTGTACACGTCCCCCCATGCCCCCCGTTCCCACACCAGCAGTATGCCGGCGATCGCGTCGTGCACGTCGGTGAAGGTCCGGGTCTGCCGCCCGTCCCCGTATACCGGGAGCGGATGCCCCACGAGGGCTCGCGCGACGAATCTTGGGACGACCATCCCGTAGCGTCCGGTCTGCCCGGGACCGATCACGTTGAAGAGCCGCACGATCTTGACGCCGATGCCCCGCTCTCGCGCTGCGGACCGCGCCAGCAGTTCTTCGACGAGCTTTGCGTACGAGTACGTCCAGCTCGGCAAGTGGGTGTTGCCGAGCACGACATCGTCCTCCTCGCCGACAGGCACGCGCGGCGTCTTGCCGTAGACCGCCGACGAGGAGCAGAGCAGGAGGGGGATATCCCTTCCCTCGATCGCCTGGAGGATTTCGACCGTACCGAGCATGTTCGTCGTCAGGGAGTCCCACTGCCGATGGATCGCGTGCGGGACGCCGACGACTGCGGCCAGATGGAAGACCGCCTCCTGGTCGTGGATCGCGCTGCGGACGGTTGCCTTGTCCCGGACGTCGCCCTCGATCACCCGGATTCCCTGCGGCAGGGAACGACGGCCCGTGCTGAAGTCATCCAGCATCGATACCGCATGACCTGCTTGCAGGAGGCGCCGTACCAACTGTGCGCCGACGAAGCCCGCACCCCCGGTGACGAGCACGCGCATGCGACCACTTCCTCCCTCCCAGGGTATACGCGGGCGTACCTGGCGTGACATAACCACGCTACCTCGCATACCCCATGGGTGAAGGGATGGGTCATATGCAGGGGTCGGAGCCGCCAATCCGCTTGCCGCGCGGAACGCACGTTTCGGTGGTCGGGGTCGGCTATGTCGGGCTTCCCCTCGCCCTCGCCCTGTCGGGCGCCGGCTACCCGACATCAGGCTACGACGCCAACCCTGCGCGTGTCGCGGAACTGCAGCATGGTATTCCCGGAGTCGAAACCGTGACGCCCGATGCCCTAGGAAGTGCCCTCGCATCGGGCTCGTTCGTGCCGACGATCGACCCTTCGGTCCTTTGCACCTCCAAGGCGATCTTCATTGCGGTACCCACACCGCTGGGGGCCGATGGTCTGCCGGACACCTCCGCGCTCGAATCCGCCGTGGCCACTGTGGCCGACCACGCCGGGCGCGGAGTGCTGATCATCCTGGAGAGCACCAGCTATCCAGGCACGACCCGCAGGCTCCTCCTGCCGAAACTTGCGTCGGCGCTCGGCCGTCCAGGAGAGGACTTCCTCCTCGCCTGCGTCCCTGAACGGATCGACCCGGCAAGCCACCAGAGGATCCGAGAGATCCCGCGCCTCATCGGTGGCCTGACGCCCCGCTGCGGGGCGGCGGCGAGCGCTCTCTACTCCAGCATCGTGGCCGAATGCCACGTCGTGTCCTCCCCGGAGACGGCGGAGATGGCGAAGCTCCTCGAGAACTCGTTCCGCAACGTGAACATCGCTCTCGTCTCAGAGTTCTGGAGGATCTGCGAGCGGGTCGGCGTCGACGTCTACGAGGCGATCCGAGCCGCAGCCACCAAGCCGTTCGGCTTCATGCCGTTCTATCCTGGCGTCGGGGTCGGAGGAGAATGCATCCCCGTCGATCCCGTGTACCTTGCTTGGTTCGCCCGGAGCATCGGCGAACCCATGTCCGTGCTGGAACACGCGATCAGCGTGAACAACCGGATGCCCGTAGACGCGGTGGATCGCATTGAAGCAGCGCTGCGTTCCGCGGGCGTACGTCTGCCCGGAGCGCCCATCCTGGTCCTGGGCGTGACCTACAAGCCGAACGTCAGGGATACGAGGAACTCCGCCGCCCTGCGTGTGATCACTGAACTGCAGCGCCGGGGCGCCGTCGTTTCGTACCACGACCCGCTCGTGCCTGAGCTCCTGGTTGATGGTCAGCGCCTTGCATCCACGCCTTTCGATGCCGAGTTGGGCAAGGGGATGTCGGCGGTCGTTGTTCTGACGGCCCATCCGTCCCTCGACTACACCCTCATCCGCGCGGATTCTCCGCTCTTTCTTGACCTCGCCCCGCACCCACATGCGCTGCCGGGTCAGGCCCTGAACGGAGCGGGAATGATCAGCCCAGCTAGAGAACATGGCACTTGAGCAGTGAAAGGTGGTTCCACATGATGAAGGCAACCGACTATGAGGGACTGCAGGAAGGCGCAGAGCGGGACGCCGTCCAGCACACCGTCGTAGGGATCGCCGTGCGTCGGGATTCTCGGATTCTGTTGCTGCAGCGCAAGCCTGATGACTTCCAACCGAACCTTTGGGAGATCCCTGGTGGGCACGTCGAGGTTGGCGAATCCATACCAGAAGCTATCGCGAGAGAACTCCAGGAAGAGACAGGCTGGATGCTCCAGGAGATCATCGGCTTCGTCGACGCGTTCGATTATGACGGTGAAGCCGGGGACGCAACTCGTGAATGGAACTTCTACGTGAGGGCGGAGATGACGTCTGCGCTCGTACATCCTGAGCACCAGTCCCACGCTTGGGTTGGTGCAGAAGACTACAGGAACTACCCAATGACCGATGAGATGCGTCGCACCGTGGGACGGGCACTTGGCCAGAACGGCTAGAGAGGGCAGTGGCTTGCCTGCAACCTTGCTAGCCCCCAATGGCCCCGCGCTGCGGCGGATCGCAGGCGGCCGTCGAAGCACTGCTACGCGTCAACGTTGTGTCACGCCGATCCAACACGTGTAGTAGATGTAGGTCCCAGATCGTGAGGTGAACCTCGGTGATCCGCAAGCAAATTTTCATCCTGCCGCGAGTGCGCTTCCGAAGCGGTTTTCTTGCCCGCTGCGCATCGGCCTGATGTGCAGTAGGTTCCAGCCAGTTACACCAAGTTCCATGCCGTACTGCCATTTTTGGCCCCATTCCTCTGCCTCATCCGGCTGACCCCTGGTTCAGCAGCTAGGCCTCGCCGCCTTAGTATCAAAGCGACGCAGTCAAAGACGGAACTCGAGCTTTCGCGTGACAACCTCTAGGTTGTATATTACTGACATGATGGGGAAGGACTTGATCAGGGAACTGGAGAGCCAAGGTTGGCTCCTGGACAGGATCGAGGGCTCCCATCACATCATGGTGAAAGCAGGGAGGCGACCGATCGCCATACCCGTTCACGGGTCGAGGGATCTGCCGCCTGGCTTGGTCACCGCCATCCGGAGGGAGGCAAGACTATCGTGATGCTGCAATACCCGTTCCGCACCTGGGCGCAGGACGGCGTTGTCTACGCGCAGTCCCTGCCACCCCTGGACAACGTGCTGACCTATGGTGAGGATGACGAATCTGCCAGAGCAGCCGCGAGGGAAGCGCTAACGGGCGTACTCGGCGCCGTGCTAGATCGTGGTGACCCTATCCCGCAACCGCCCGACGGTGCGGGCATCTCTGATGCCCTGTGGGTTGAACCGGATCCCCACGTTGCATGGCCGGTTTTACTCCGATTGGAGCGGGAGCGAGCTGGCATTACCCAGGCCGAACTAGCCAAGCGATTGGATGTAACCTTTCAAGCTGTACAAAAGTGGGAGCGTTCCGGCGCCAACCCCACTCTTGCCACGGTTGACCGCGTGATGCGCGCGCTTGGGCGCAGGCTTATCCTGGTAGACTAAAGGGACGTGACGAGTCTACCACCGGTCTCAAGGAGTGAGATGATGCGCCGGTATGCCGTGGTCGTTGAACACATCGGCGCCAACTATTCCGCATACGTCCCAGACCTTCCCGGTTGCGTCGCCAGCGGAGAATCCTCAGAGGAGACCTTGGCGACCATGCGGGAAGCCATTGCACTGCATCTAAGGGGACTGCGTGAGGATGGCCTGACCGTGCCAGATCCGTCGAGCACAACCACCTACGTCGAGGTGGCTCAGTAGGCACCTATGCACGTCGATCATCGGACATCTTCTCTGACGCGGCCCGGTCCAAACTGCATGAGCTTGGCAGAGAGAGACTCGTACTGACCCCCTGTCGATAGGGGGCCGAACCAGGGGGAACAATGTGCCAAGCTACACCGTTCGTCGAGCATGCGCGGAAGACAGGCAAGACTTTATTGACCTTAGTTGGGCGTTCACCCAGTTCCAGGCGAAATCTTTTGGGATTCCCGAACGTTTGCCAGAGATCACGGCACCTCGCCAACAGCAAGCATCTGCACGACTTGACTCACAAGATGACATCCATCCTATCTGGCTTGCCCACCAAGGTGACCGCGCGATCGGGTACATAAGTGCGGAAGTCTACGAGCCTGACGCCGTTTCCGAAAACGAGGCCGGTTCAGTCGGGTTCATCGACGAAGTATTTGTCGTACTGGAGCAGCGAGGCGGAGGCATTGCCACTGCCCTGATGCAAACTGCCATGGAATGGCTCCGAGCACAGGCGGTTAGTCGCGTGGCGCTGCACGTTTATAGCGGAAACGAACATGCTCTGCGTCTCTATGAGCGAATGGGGTTTTCCGTTTTTGCTCTATCACTTGACCGACGACTGTAGGCTGTCGGTCATGTCGGTCAGTCTACGCCCTCATTCCGAGAATATAAATGTTACCAGACTAGCACCAAAACGGGGATCGGCCCTGACCAGCGCCGATCCCCGAAACCGCTCTGGGCCTTGAGTTCTGGAGCTGACGTCAGGATTTGAACCCGATACCTCCTCTCCTTACCATGCCGGTGCCCGAGAATCCGTCTTCGAAGATCACGCGGCTGTCGGCTGCCCTTCGCAATCCCCGGCGCGCCGACGGGAGCAAGCTAGGCGATCGACCCTGCCTCCTCGGAATCGGCGGGCATCTCCCGGCGCTCCGCTTTCGGGGCGAGCCGCACGAAACGCATGCGCCAAAGCGGCCACTCCTTCAGGATCTCCCGCGCGCGGGCGCTTCCGGTCTTGCGGGCGAACGCCTCGATCAGGTCACACAGCCGCTCCTCGTCCTCCGGCAGGAGATCTGTCGGGGCCACGAGGTCGGGGTTGCAGCGCCGCAGGAACTGGCCGTCGACGTCCAGGACGAACGCCTCGCCGCCCGTCATGCCTGCGGCGAAGTTGCGGCCCGTCGTGCCCAGCACGACCACGGTCCCCATCGTCATGTACTCGCAGCCGTGGTCGCCGACTCCCTCGACGACGGCCGTGGCGCCGGAGTTCCGCACGGCGAAGCGCTCACCGGCGCGGCCCGCGGCGAAGAGACGTCCCCCGGTCGCTCCGTACAGCACGGTGTTGCCGAGCAGCACGTGCTCGTGCGTCGCGCCGCGCATGCCGGGATGGCGGCGGATCACGATCTCCCCGCCGGCCATGCCCTTGCCGACGTAGTCGTTCGCGAGTCCCGTCAGGGCGAACGACACGCCCGGCGTCATGAAGGCGCCGAACGACTGGCCGGCCGTCCCCTCGAAGGCGACGGAGACCGTACCGTCGGGCAGTTCCGCTTCCAGTTCTGCGATCCGGCGGAAGAGGGCCGCACCGACAGTGCGGTCGGTGTTGCTGATGCGGCTCCACATGCGCAGCGGCGTGCCTCTGTCGAGGGCGGGTTCGGCGGCTGCTGCGATCGCGTCGTCGAGGCGCGGCTCGGACGGCGGCGCGTTGCGCATGCCGAGGTGGCGCCTCGGCTCGTCGCCCGCCGCCTGCGGTACGTGGAGCATCCGGGAGAGGTCGAAGCCGCCGGGCAGGGCGGGCTCGCGCTGGGCGAGGAGCTCCGTGCGGCCGATCACCTCGTCGAGGCTGCGGTAGCCGAGTGTGGCCAGCAGCTCGCGCACTTCCTGGGCGACCAGCAGGAAGAAGAGCATCACCTTCTCGGGCGTTCCGGTGAACTTCGCGCGCAGGGCGGCCTTCTGCGTCGCGACCCCGACAGGGCAGTTGTCGGTGTGGCAGATGCGCATCATCGTGCATCCCTCGGCGACCATCGCGGCCGTGCCGAAGCTGAACTCGTCCGCGCCCAGCAGGGCGGCGATCAGGACGTCCTTGCCAGAGCGCAGGCCGCCGTCGACCCGCACCGCGACCCGCTGGCGCAGGCCGTTCTCCAGGAGCGTCTGCTGCGTCTCGGCGAGTCCGATCTCCCAGGGCACGCCGGCGTTCTTGATCGAGTCCAGGGGCGAGTTGCCCGTGCCGCCCGCATGCCCGCTGATCAGGATGACATCCGCGTGGCACTTCGCGACGCCGGCAGCGATGATGCCGACGCCCGACTCCGCGACGAGTTTGACGGAGATGCGCGCCTGCGGGTTGATCTGCCGCAAGTCGTAGATCAACTGGGCGAGGTCCTCGATCGAGTAGATGTCGTGGTGCGGCGGCGGCGAGATCAAGGTGATGCCGGGCGTCGTGTGGCGAAGCCGCGCCACGTACTCCGTGACCTTGTTGCCGGCGATCTGCCCGCCCTCGCCCGGCTTGGAGCCCTGGGCCATCTTGACCTGGAGTTCCCGGGCGTGCGTCAGGTAGGAGGGCGTGACGCCGAAGCGGGCGGACGCGATCTGCTTGATGCCGCTGCTCCGCTCGTCGCGCAGGCGTGAGGGGTCCTCGCCGCCCTCGCCGGATCCGGAGAGTCCGCCGAGCCGGTTCATCGCGATCGCGAGCGTCTCGTGCGCCTCCGGCGAGAGTGACCCGAGCGACATCGATCCGGTGGAGAAGCGGCCCACGATCGCCTCGACCGGTTCCACCTCGGAGAGGGGGACGGGCTGGCGATCCGAGCGCAGCGCGAGCAGGTGGCGGATCTGGCTCGGGGCCTCACCCGCGAGGAGCGCCTTGAACTCCTGGTAGCGACCGTAGGCTGCCGTGCTCTCGAGATCGGCCGCCGCGGCCAGCGGATCGGAGGGCGCCTCCTCGATCGCGGCGTGGATTGCCGCGACGACGCCCGGGCTGAACTCGTGCTTCTCTCCGCCCTTGCGGAACTGGTAGAAGCCGCTCAGCGCCGGCTTCTCGGCGGGCTCCGCGAACGCGCGGCGGTGCCAGGCGAACATGCGCTCGCCGATCTCGGCGAAACCGATGCCGCCGATGCCGGACGGGGTCTTGGGGAAGCAGCGCGCGATCACCTCGGGGCCGATGCCCACGGCCTCGAAGATCTGGGCGCCGATGTAGCCGTCGACCGTGGAGATGCCCATGCGCGACATCACCTTGCGCAGGCCGTCCTCCAGGGCGCGGCGGTAGTTTCGCTCCGCCTCCGCCGCCGGCAGGCTGCCGCGTACGCGACCGCGCTCCGCCATATCGCGCACGATGCCGAGCGCAAGGTACGGGTTGACGGCGTTCGCGCCGAAGCCGAGCAGCGCTGCGACGTGGTGTACCTCTCGGGGTTCGCCGCTCTCGACGATCAGGCTGGCGCGCATGCGCCGCCCCTGCCGCACGAGGTGGTGGTGCACCGCACCGAGCGCCAGAAGCGAGGGCAGAGGGACCTGGTCCGCATCGACGCCGCGGTCGCTCAGGATCAGGAGGCCCGCACCCTCGTCGACGGCTTCCTGCGCCTGGGCGCAGAGCCGCGCGAGCGCCGCCTGGAGTCCAAGAGGGCCTTCGACGCGCGGCATGAGGGTCGAAAGCGTTCGGCTGGCGAACGCGGGATACTGGTCGCCGCACGCCCTCAGAGATGCGAGCTCCGCGTCGCTCAGCAAAGGACTCGGCAGCTCGATCAGGTGGGCGTGGTCCGCCGTCTCCTCGAGCACGTTGCCGCGCGGGCCGAGGCGCGACTGGATCGAGAAGACGAGCGCCTCGCGCAGGTGGTCGATCGGCGGGTTCGTGACCTCCGCGAACCGCTGCTTGAAGTAGTGGAAGAGCGGGCGTTCGAGTGCCGAGAGCGCCGCATGGGGCGTGTCGTCGCCCATCGCGCCGTTCGGCGGCTTGGCGTGCGCGACCATCGGCCCCAGCACCTGCGCGATCTCCTCCGAGGAGTAGGCGAAGGCGGTCTGCAGGCGGGCGAGGTCGTCCGCGGCGAGCTGGGGAAGCCCGCTGAGCGGGATCTCCAGCTGACCGAACGTGACGGTCTGCTCGTCGACCCAGCGGCCGTAGGGCTGACGCTTGCACACCTCCGCCCTGTTCTCGTCCGGTTCGAGGACCTTGCCGCGCGCGACGTCGACGGCCAGCATCTGGCCGGGACCGAGCTTGCCGTAGCGCATCACTCGCTTCGGGGCGAGGTCGAAGATCCCGGCCTCCGAGCCCGCGACGACGAGTCCGTCCTCGGTGATCGCGTAGCGCATCGGGCGCAGGCCGTTGCGGTCCAGCGTCGCTCCGACGAGTGTCCCGTCGCTGAACGCGAGCGCGGCGGGGCCGTCCCAGGGCTCCATCAGGCACGCGTGGTAGCGCAGGAATGCCCGGCGCTCTGGCGCGAGATCCGGCACGGCATCCCAGGCCTCGGGCACCAGCAGCATCAGGACGTGGCGCAGATCGCGCGCAGAGAAGAGGTTGAGGTGCTCGGCGGCGTTGTCGAGCATGCCCGAGTCGGAGGTGTGCGCGTCCACGACGCCCGGCAGGCGGGCCTCCATCGCGAGGACGTTGCCGCGCAGCGTGTTGATCTCGCCGTTGTGCGCGAGCCGACGGAACGGCTGGACGCGGCTCCAGTTCGGCGCGGTGTTCGTGCTGAAGCGCTGGTGGAACATGCAGATCTGGGTTTCGTAGAGCGGGCTTTGCAGGTCGAGGTAGAAGCGGCTGAGCTGGTCGGCCGAGAGCAGCCCCTTGTAGACGATCGTCTTCGCGGAGAACGACGCGATGTAGAGGTCGTCGCGGCCAGCGCCGCGCGCGGCGAAGGACCGCTCGATGTCGCGGCGCGCCTGGTAGAGTCGCCGCTCGAACGCGTCGTCGTCATCCGCCTCCGGTCGGACCGCGAGCAGGTGGCGCAGGACGGGGGCGCTGCGCCGCGCAGTCTCCCCCAGAAGATCGAGCTGCACCGGCACTTCGCGCCAGGCGAACGACGAAACGCCCTGGGCGCGCACCGAGAATTCCGCGTCGGCGCAGGCAGCGGCCCGCTCGCCGTCGTCCTGCGGCAGGAAGAAGACGCCGACGCCGATCGAGTCCGCCGCGGCCGGGTCCCATCCCAGTCGCGAGAGCTCCTCCGCCATGAGACCGCGGGGAACCTGGGTCATGATGCCGGCGCCGTCGCCCGTAGCGCCGTCGCCGCCTACCGCGCCGCGGTGCGCCACGCGCTCGAGGGCCAAGAGTCCCAGCCGCAGGATCTCGTGCGACCCGACATGAAGGGTGGCGGCAAAGCCTACCCCGCACGCGTCACGCTCGTCGCGCGGATCCAAGAGGCCCCTTCCACCGCCGATTGGGTACAACAAAAGCCACCCCTCCTTGTTGGGCTGCGATGGGCATCTCGGAGGAATGGCGGCGCTCCTGTATCCAGTTGCACCCTCGCGGTGGGCGATGATCGCCGCCGCGGTACCAAACGCAAACGAGATAGCGCTCCACCGTACCCTCGCGTCTTGCCGGCGAGAGAATCCAGTGACAGACCTGCACCTGTTGGATGCAAGCCCAACGCGCGAAGATTCGGCATCTCCGGCGTTTCGGCGAGCGCCCCTTCCACGGCCCTTCCTCGGTGCCATCCTCCGAGCCGTTACTCTTGGCGTTCGCGCCTCTATCTCCCCAGGGGCGAGCCTTTTCAGGGCGACCTCTGGGTGTTAAGACAGCAATCTAACGCCTGCGCGGCCGCGCGTCAACTGCCAGTTTGGCCCTCCTGGACCGCCGCCGCCCTCTGGGCGCAGATTCGGGATCCATCCTCAGCCGACGACGCGCCTGCGCCACCAGTCGGCGAGAGGGTTCCTTCGGAAGGCGCCCTTGGGAACCGGAGTTTCCTTGGGCGGCTCCGTGCGCCGCGGCAGCGGCTGCCACTTGGGGTGGGTGCGGCGAGGCGGGTAGAGGCCCATCGCCTCGTAGGTCGATCGGCCGATGATGCCGTCCGGACGGATGCCGTGCTTCGACTGGAACAGCGAGACCGCCTCCGCGAGCTGGGGCGTGAAGATCCCGGAGACGGGACCCTCGTAGTAGCCCATGCGGGAGAGCGCGAGCTGCACGTCCGAGATCTCGGAGCCGCGGTCGCCCTCGTAGACCGTGCGCCGCGGTGGGGTGCCCACGACGGACACGGGAGTCCCGACCTGCACCCAGGAGTAGACCTGCTCGACGTCGCGGTTGAACATGCGCACGCAGCCATGCGACGCGAAGCTGCCGATCGAGCCCGGGTTGCTCGTGCCGTGGACGCCGTAGATGCCGTATGGGATCGTCAGCCGCATCCAGCGCGTGCCGAAGGCGCCGCCCCAGTGCGCCTTCTCCTGGATCGCCCACTCGCCGAGCGGCGTCGGGGTGGACGGCTTGCCCACGGCGCAGGGGAAGACCTTGTAGGGCGCATCGCCCGAGTAGACTGTCAGCGTCCGATGGTCTGCGTCGATCACGATGCGAACGGGCTCACGCGGCGGGGTGGTGGGCGCCGGCGCGGTGATGGGAAGCGCCAGGAGCATGGGGAGCAAGCGCGTACACCTCCCGGATGGAATCGACCCCAACCTAAGGTGCGAGCGGAAGGCAGGGCGATACGGGCAAGATTTGGGCCGCTTCCCTTCGCGGGCGCTGGGTACACTCCGGCCTGGGAGGGATCGCGTTGCTGCCTGCGCTCTTGGCCATCGTCCTGAGTCTTCTGCCCATGGTGCGAACGCATCCCGCCGCCGGGCTGATGCATGTGCCGACCCACCGCCGCGCGGTCGCGCTGACGGTGAACGACGGGCCCGACGGCCGCGTCACGCCGATGATCCTCCGCCTCCTGCGGGAGCGCGGGGCGAGCGCAACGTTCTTCGTGAACGGGGACGCGCTGCGCGACGAACCGCAGATGCTGCTCGAGATCCGCGCTGCAGGCTGCGAGATCGCGAACCACGGGTTCCACCATCGGCGCCTCGCAGGCCGGCCCTACCAAGAGATCGCCAGCGAGGTGCGCCGCACCGCGACGCTGATCTCGGCGGCCGTGCCGATCTCTGGCCCGTACCTCCGGCCCCCCTTCGGCTCGGTCGACCGCAGCGTGGTACGCGCGGCGCGGACCGCCCACCTGCGCATCGTGCTCTGGAACGTCGGCGACACCGACGAGGCGCTGCGCAAGCTCCCGGCCAAACTCCACCCCGGCGACATCGTGTCGGTCCGCGACGACATGGAGGGGTACAAGGAGCTGCGCGCGGTCCTCGACCTCGCGCAGCGTGAGCACCTCCAGGCGGACAGCCTGGGAATGCTGCTCGCGCAACGCTAGCGCTACCCCTCGGATGCGGTAGAATGGAGGAAAGACCCACCGGGGGAGTCATGATTGGGCCGGACCTTCTTCGCGCGCCACTGGCGCAATGCGGCGCTCCTGATCGCGCTGCTGCTCACGGGGTTCGGGCTCTTCCTGCCGTCTGCACGCGTCGCCCTGGGCTCGCTCCTGCCGGCGACGCAACTCGTGCACACCTACGGCGGCATCGCCTATGGCCTGGGGCTGCTCGTGGCCTCGCTGCGCCTCTTCCCCTGGCCGCCGAAGGGCGGGGAGAACCAGCACCGCGTCGCCTTCGCGCTTGTCGCACTGCTCGTGCTGAGCGGTCTTGGGCTGCTGGTGGGCAACGGTGCGACGCGCGACGTTGCGACGCTCGTGCATGCCGCGTCGGCGGCGGGCCTCGTCGCATGGCTCGCGGTGCACCTCTGGCGCGAGCGGCCCCGCCACGTCGAAGTGACTGGGCCCGGCCTCACACGGCGTGCCGTGCTGCGCTGGGGAGCCGGTGCACTGCTTGCGCTGCCTGCGCTCTACTCCTTGCCGGGCGTGCTGCGCCTGCTGGGCGGGGGAGTATGGCGAAGCGGCCCGAAGGCCGTCTTCAGCGAAGCCTCAGGCGCCCTTCCCGGCTTCGTGCCCTACACGGTGGTATCCGGCTTCCCCGACATTCCCCGCGCCACGTGGCGGCTGCGCCTGCGCGGCCTCGACAAAGCGCCGGCGAGCATCGGCTTCCAGGAGCTCTTGGCGATGCCGCAGATCCTGCGCAAGCTCGACTTCACCTGCGTCACGGGATGGTCCGTCGCGGGCGTCGACTTCCGGGGCGTCGACCTTCTGACACTGCTTCAGCAGTACGGGTGGAACGAGGGGACCGAGCGCTGGGTCGGCTTCGCCTCCGGGGACGGTGTCTACACCGACGGCATGAGCGCCGCCCAGATTCGGCAGTACCGTCCGCTGATCGCGTGGGAGATCGACGGGCAGGCGCTGCCGCGGGCCCAGGGCGCGCCCGTGCGGCTCGTGGTGCCGGGCATGTACGGCTACAAGTCGGTGAAGTGGCTCGACGGCATCTGGGTCGGCAAGGAGCAGGTGCTTGGGTACTGGGAGGTGCGCGGCTACCCCGAGGACGCCCGGATCGGCACCTACACCGGCATCTGACTGCGGAAGGCCGTTCGGCGGATGGCGCGCGCCGCGCGGCCCACTCTATACTTGCTTGTATACACCACGTGATGCCCTAGGAGGAGTCAGCCTTGAAGCGATCGATCAGCGTACTCGGGGTGCCGATGGACCTCGGAGCGGGACGCCGGGGCGTCGACATGGGACCTTCCGCGATCCGCTACGCGGCGCTCGAGGAGCGCCTGGAGCGGCTCGGGCTCGAGGTCGACGACCTCGGCGACCTGCGGGTCCCGATCCCTGAGGAGTCGCACCACGGCAACCCCAAGCTGAAGTACCTCGACGAGATCGTCGGCGTCTGCCGGGAACTCGGCCGCACCGTCGAGGACGTTCTGCGTCAGGGAAGGGTGCCGCTCGTACTGGGCGGGGACCACGCGATCGCGCTCGGCACGATCGCGGGCGTCGCGAGGGCGAGCAGCGATGCTGCGGTGCTCTGGTTCGACACCCACGGGGACTTCAACACGGACGAGACGAGCCCGTCGGGCAACATCCACGGAATGCCGGCCGCCGCCTCGGTCGGGCGCGGCAACCCGGCGCTGCTGGCCGGGCGCGACGGTGCGCCGCCGATCAAGGAGAGCCGTCTGGTGATGATCGGCATCCGGGAACTCGACCCCCTCGAGCGCCAGGCGCTGCAGCAATCGGAGGTGCGCGTCTACACGATGTCCGATATCGACGCGCTCGGCATGCGCGAGGTGATGAAGCGCGCACTCCGCGACATCGAAGGCGCGTCATCTGTGCACGTTAGCTTTGACATGGACGTCATGGACCCCGACGACGCTCCCGGCGTCGGGACGCCGCACCAGGGCGGCATCACCTACCGCGAGGCGCACCTTGCGATGGAGATGCTGTCGGCGGCGGGCGTCCTCACATCGCTCGAGATCGTCGAGGTGAACCCCATCCTGGACATCGCGAACCGCACCGGCCGCCTTGCGGCCGAGCTCGCCCTCTCCGCGTTCGGCCAGCGCATCCTGTGAAACCGGGTGCCATCGCGCTGGCCGCGGTCGCTCTGGCGGCCGCGGCCCTCGCGTTGACGCCGAGGACCGGTCACTACAAGGCGCCGCAGCTCGCGTTCGTGACGCCCCAGCCGAACGCGAAGCTGATGCTCGCCCGCGTGCCGATCTCGCTGCACCTCCGCGAGGCGCAGCCACACGGCGAGTACGCGATCCTGCTCGATGGGCACCTGGCGGCAGCCGGGGGGATCACCCCGGTGGTGCGTTTCCTCCCGCCTTCGCCGCTCGCACCGGGCACCCACCGGGCGACGGCCTACGTCTTCGGCCCCGGCTTCGCCTGGGACTACGCATGGCGCTTCTCCGTCAACCGCGGGGCGCAGAAGTCGGTCAGATTGTGGGCTGCGAGCTCGCGCGCGGCGCTGGCCGACGTGAACGCCTACCGCGCGCTCGGGGGCGAGCGTCCGATGCGCCTCGACCTCTCGCTGGAGGGCGCCGCGCGCGCGCACAGCCGCTTCTTCTACCGAAACCTCGCCCGCTACGGCAGCGACCTGACCGTCTCCGTGCACCAGGAGCAGCCGAGCTGGCCGGGGTACGTCGGGCGCAGCCCCTACAGCCGCGATGTCGCCTTCGGCTTCAACGGCGACGGCGACAGCGAGGTGATGGCGTTCGGCGTGCCGATCGGCGAGGGCGTGAAGCTCTGGATCGACTCGATCTACCACCGCTTCGGCCTGCTGGATCCCGGCCTCGTGGACATGGGCTACGGCATCTCGGGCAGGCCGTCCGAGAGCCGGGACCTTCCCGTGACGACGATCGACGCGGGCTACCTCGCATCCGCCGAGGTCCCGGACAAGACGGGCGTGCTGTGGCCCGCGCGCGGCCTCGTGGGGATCCCCCTGGCGTTCGAGGGCGGTGAGATCCCGGATCCGCTGCAGAACTTCCCGGGCGCGAGCTACCCGGCGGGCTACCCGGTGACGATCTCCTTCTTCGGCCAGCGCGTTGAAGCCCTGCGCATCGCGAGCGCTGCCCTGACGGCGGGCGGCGCGCGCGTGCCCGCCTACCTCCTCACGCCGCGGAACGAACGGAACAAGGCCGAACTCGGGATGAACGCCGCGCTCATCCCGAGTTCGCCCCTCAAGGCGAACCAGGTGTACGAGGCTTCGTTCCGCGGCAGCTATCAGGACCCGGCGGGCTGGCATTCCTTCTCGTACACCTGGAGCTTCTCCACGGCCCCTGTGCCCGCGCTCAGCCGCGCCGTCTTCGTTCCGGTGGCGGGTGGCGGAAAGCTCCCCGGGCGCGTCGCGGCGGGGATAGCCTACGTGCGGGCCGGCAGCATGCTGTCCGCAGCGGGCGGGACGCTCGCCTGGTCGGCGCAGAACCCGGACTTCGCAACGGCGATCTACGGCGGCAAAAGGCTCCGCTTCTCGCGGCGCAGCTTCTACGCCACGCTCGACGGGCGTCCCGTCCGCCTGGCCCACGTCCCCCTGGGGGGTGGGCCGAACCCTCGCGTGCCCGCCCAGGAGTTCGCCCGTCTGCTCGGGCTTCGCGCCGACGTCGCGGCAGGCGCCGCCCATGCCGGTTAGGAGCGCAGCAGGATCTGGCTGCCGGCGGCCAGGAGGGCCACCCCGATGAGCCGCCACGCCGGGAAGGTGCGCTGCGGCAGGCCGAGGATGCCGAGGTGGTCCAGCAAGACGGCGGTGAGCAACTGCGCGACGAGGATGAATGTCGTCGCCCGGACCATGCCGAGCCGCGGCACGGAGAGCGCCACGAGCGCGGTGATCGCGACGCCCAAGGGACCGGCGAGGTAGAGGTAGGCCGGCGCCGAGAGCGGCGAAGCGAGTCGCGGCGTGAGGGCAAGGGCGAGCCCCACTGACGTGAGGACTCCGAGCAACTGCACGGAGGTCAGCATCCAGTAGAGGCCGAGCGGCCGCGAGAGCTGCGCGTTCATCGCACCCTGCAGTGCCATCGCGACGCCGGAGAGCAGTGCGAAGATCGTTCCCATGCGGGCAGTGTGCCCACTGCGCGCTGGCGCCCCGACAACATTCGGCGTTGGCTCGGGGCTGTCGCAGCGTGGACCGTCCATGCGCTTATGCAGTGATAGCCCGCAAGCCTCCTGCGTCGGCACTGCGTTCTACGTTCAAGCCAGTACACATTACTGCATACCTATTGCATGAGAATGCATCACCACGTATACTCTCTCCATCAGGAACGAAGGGGGAGTGCCAGATGGTCGCTTGCAGGCCACGTTGCGCGCTCCCAGCCACAGCCGCCGCACGACGATAAGGACCCGCCGCAGGCACCCCCACCCGTCGGGAGGGGGGAGGCGGGTCCTTGCCTTGCGCACGATCCAAGGAAAGGGGCTGTAAGGATGCTCGCGACCGACATCGGGATCCAGGGATCGGACCTCCTGACGCTGCACGACCTCTCCGCCCAGGCGATCCTGGACCTCCTCAGCCTCTCCGCGCAGCTCGAGGGCGTGAAGGACACGCCGCTGCAGGGTCAGACGATCGGCCTTCTGTTCCGCAAGCCGTCCACGCGCACCCGCGTCAGCTTCGAGGTCGCGGCGCTGGAGCTCGGCGCGCACAGCATCTACATGACGGAGGACCAGACGCAGCTGTCGCGCGGCGAGACGGTCGCCGACACCGCGCGGGTGCTCTCCCGCTACCTGCAGGCGCTTGTGGTGCGCACGGGTGCGCACTCCGAGATCGAGGAGTTCGCCGCGGCGGCGGGCATCCCCGTCGTGAACGCCCTCACGGACCGCTTCCACCCCTGCCAGGTGCTCGCGGACCTCAAGACCGTGCTGGAGGCGAAGGGAACCTTGGCCGGCTTGGAGGTGGCCTGGGTCGGCGACGGGAACAACATGCTGCAGGAGTGGATCGTCGCGGCAGCCAAACTGGGGATCGGGCTGCGCGCCGCCTGCCCCGTGGGCTGCGACCCGGACCCGAAGGTGATGTCGCTTCCGATCGTCGCCGCGCACCCGCCGACCATCCTGCGCAGCCCCCTGGACGCTGTGCGGGGCGCGGACGTCGTGATCACGGACACGTGGGTGTCGATGGGGCAGCGGGACTCCGAGCAGAAGCGCAAGGCGTTTGAGGGCTTCACGGTCAACGAGGCGCTGATGTCCAAGGCGGACTCCGACGCGATCTTCCTGCATTGCCTGCCGGCCCACCGCGGCGAGGAAGTGACGGACGGCGTGCTCGACGGGCCGCAGTCAGTGGTGTTCGACGAGGCGGAGAACCGGTTGCACGTGCAGAAGGCCGTGCTGTTCGCGATCCTTGGGGACTAGGGAGGAAGCTCGATGGCCAAGCGAGTGGTGCTCGCCTACTCGGGTGGGCTCGATACATCTGTCGCGATCCGCTGGCTCGCGGATCAGGGCTACGAGGTCGTGACCGCCACCGTCGACGTCGGCGAGGCGAAGGACCTGGAAGCGGTGGCCCAGAAGGCGATGCGCGTCGGCGCGAAGGACGCCTACGTCATCGACGCCAAGGAGGAGTTCTGCAGCGAGTTCCTCGTGCCGGCGATCGCGGCGAACGCGCTCTACCAGGGGCGTTACCCGCTGGCGACGGCGCTCGCGCGGCCCCTGATCGCGCGCCACCTCTGCCGCATCGCCGACGAGACGATGGCGGAGGCGATCTCGCACGGCTGCACCGGCAAGGGCAACGACCAGGTGCGCTTCGACGTCGCGATCGAGACGCTGCGGCCCGGCACGCGGGTCATCGCGCCGGCCAGGGAGTGGGGCCTGACGCGCGAGGAGGAGATCGCCTACGCGCAGGAGCACGGCATCCCGGTCTCGGCGACGGTGAAGAGCCCCTTTAGCGTGGACGCGAACCTCTGGGGGCGCAGCGTCGAGGGCGGCGTCCTGGAGGACCCATGGCAGGCGCCTCCCGAGGAGTGCTACGTCTGGACGAAGTCCCCGGCGGAGGCGATCGCGCAGGAGATGGTCGTGTCGTTCGCCGAGGGCGTGCCCATCTCGCTCTCGGGCGAGGAGCTGCCGCTACCCTTCCTGATCGCGAAGGCGGCCGAGGTGGCGGGCGCGTCCGGCGTCGGGCGCATCGACCTCCTGGAGGACCGCCTCGTGGGCATCAAGAGCCGCGAGATCTACGAGGCGCCCGCGGCCGTCGCCCTGATCGCGGCGCACCGCGAGGTGGAGTTCCTCACGCTGCCGCGCGAGCTCCTGCAGCACAAGGTCGGCGTCGAGCAGGCCTTCGCCCAGGTCGTCTACAACGGGCAGTGGTTCACGCCGCTGCGCGCCGCCCTCAGCGCCTACCTCTCGGAGACGCAGAAGGCGGTCACCGGAGATGTCCGACTCGCCCTCGCGCACGGCCAGGCCGTCACGACCGGCCGGCGCTCGCCGCAGGCCGTCTACGACCAGAGCCTCGCCACCTACAGCGAGGGCGACCGGTTCGACCACTCGGCGGCGGTCGGGTTCATCACCATCTACGGCATGCAGAGCCAGGCCTACGCGCGGGCCCAGGCGAAGGCGAAGGCGCATGCCAGATAGCTTCGACGGAACGTCGAAGATCTGGGGCGGGAGGTTCCGGCAGCCGCCGGACCCCCGCTTCTTCGCCTATGGACGCTCGGTCGAGTGGGATCGGCGGCTGGCGCCGCAGGACATCCGGGGCTCTCTGGCGCACGCCGCGTCCCTGCATGCGGCGGGGATCATCGACGATGCCCAGGCGAGAGCGCTGCGCGAGGGCCTCCAGGCTCTCGCGCAGCGCCTCGCTGCGGGGGAGGCGCTCGCGATCACGGCGCAGGACGAGGACGTCCACGGCGCGATCGAGCGCCTCCTCGGCCCCGCGGGGGAGTACCTGCATGCCGGGCGCTCCCGCAACGACCAGGTGGCGCTCGACTTCCACCTCTTCTGCAAGGAGTCGGCGCAGGGGCTCGCCGGGCTGGCGCACGGATTGCAGGCGGCGCTTCTCGCCCAGGCCGAGGCCCTCGGCGAAGCGCTCTGCCCCGGCATGACGCACCTGCAGGAAGCCCAGCCGGTCCTCTTCGCGCACCAGATCATGGCCTACTTCTGGATGTTCGAGCGCGACCGCCGACGCCTCCTCTGGGCGGCGGACCAGGCGGACCGCTCGCCGCTCGGCGCCGGCGCCCTCGCCGGCGCCGGGCTGCCGCTCGATACACGCGCGACGGCGAAGGCGCTCGGGCTCTCGGATGTGTACCCGAACAGCATCGACGCCGTGTCGGATCGCGACTTCGCCCTGGACCTCGCGTACGCCGCATCGCTCTGTGCGCTGCACCTCTCGCGCCTCGGCGAGGAGATCGTGCTGTGGGCATCGCGGCCCTTCGACTGGATCCAGTTGCCCGACGCCTTCTCGAGCGGTTCCTCGATGATGCCGCAGAAGAAGAACCCAGACGCAGCCGAACTCCTGCGCGGGCGCGCGGGACGAGTGGTCGGACGGCTCGTGGGCCTGCTAATGGTGCTGAAGGGACTGCCGCTCGCCTACGTGCGCGACCTGCAGGAGGACAAGGAGGCGCTCTTCGAGATCGTCGACACCCTGGGAGACGGACTCGAGCTGACGGCCGCCATGCTGCAGGCGGCGACGTTCACGCCGCCCGGCGTCGCGCAGGGGGACCTGATGCTCGCGACGGAACTCGCGGACTACCTCGTGCGCCAGGGGGTGCCGTTCCGTCAGGCGCACCACCTCGTGGGACAGGCTGTTCGGACCGCGGTGGAGCGGGGCGGGAACTTCCTCGCGCTCTCCCGGGAGGACTGGCTCGCGATCTCCTCGCACTTCACGTCCCGGGCCCTCGGGGAACTGATGGATCCGCTGCGGGCCGCCTCCCGCCGGGCCGTCGAGGGCGGCACAGCGCCTGCGCGCGTCCGAGAGCAGATCTCCCGCGCCCACGCTGCGCTCGGAGTCTGACTCAGTCCGGGCGCAGGAGGCTCGTCATGGCGGCGGCGGCGATCAGCAGGACGACCGCCGCCGCCATGACGGCGTGCTCCGCGACGCCGAGCCAGATGAACAGACCGTAGCCCACCGCGGCGGAGAGGAGATCCGGAGCCGGCAGGCGGCTCGCGACCACGTCGGGCCCAGCCTCGCGCAGGGCCTGCGAGACGGTCGACACGGCGATCAGCGCCATGAGCAGCAGGAACGCCGGGAGTACGCCGGCGGCCGGCAGGGGTATGAAAAGCAGTTCAACGAGTCCCGCGGCTGCCACGATGGCCGCGGGCAGCAACGCGTCCACCGCCGCGAGTCGCAGCGCGCTCATCGGCAGGAACTGGCGCAGGAAGGGACGCGCGTCCGCGGCGTAGTCTTCCGCCAGCGCGCTGGGCGGGAAGAGCATGACGATCAGAACCCACGCGAGCCATGCGTTGCCCCTCGTCGGGAGCACCGCGAGGTCCAGCCCGCCGATCAGGACGACCGCCGTCCGCAGGGTGCCCCAGAGCGACGCGGGGTACCGCAGCCGAACGATCGCGGCCCGGGCCAAGAGCAGCGCTGTTCCGGAGGAGGACGGCAGGCGGAAGCGCGCGCGGCGCCGGCTGAGCGCGGCCGCCTTCTTCTGCTGCGCTGCACCCGCCGGGCTGTAGCGCCGCCCGGCGGCGATGCTGCGTAGGAAGGAGCGGCGCAGGCTCTCGTCGGTCACGAGTGTGAGGTCGTAGGAAGACGCGAAGGCGATGAGCAGTGCTACGCCGCCAGCCGCGAACGCGAGGAGCCCACCCGTGGCCACGCGCCCGCCAATCGCCACCGCTGTGAGCCAGCGGCCCGGTGCGAGCGCGAAGGGCACGCGGAAGGCGATGGCCGCGAGCAGGAGGAAGGGCGGGGCCCAGAGCGCCATGCGCCGCGCGCGGGACGCAAAGCCCATGCGGCGAAGGCCGATCGCCCAGGCGAAGGCCTGGGCGCCGAGCGCGAGGGGCACGCTGGCCGCCATGGCCGCGAGGTAGTGGGCGGGCGTGCCGCTCGCGAGCACGGAGGCGACGCCGGCGAGCGGCACGATGAACCCGAGCGCGCCGAGCCAGGACGGAACGAAGCGCACCAGCGCGAGGCTGCGGCGCGGCACCGGACAGGGTGCGAGGTAGGAGGCGTCCTCGGCGGAGAGCGTGATGGGAGAACGCGCGAGTGCGAGCACCGCGAGCCCCATGGCCGAGAGGCCGAAGAGCGTGGGAAGCGCCGTGCGCATCGCGGCCTGCAGCTGAGGCGCGGAACGGCTGGCCTGGAGCGTAAGCGTCAGGACGCCTCCCCAGCTGGCGAGCAGCCAGAAGGCGCCCAGCAGGAAGGTGTAGTAGGCGTAGATGCGGCCGAGCGTCGAGGCGTCGCGGTCCGGCAGGAAGCCGAGCGAGAAGAGCCAGCGCCCTACGGCGTGGTCCCATCGCCGCAGGTGGAACGCGACCACCGCGGCGGACGTGCTGCTTGTGCGTGCCACGCTCAGGGTCCCTCGGGCGCGAGCGGCCGCTCGGCGTCGGGCTTGTCGCCGACCTCGAGGTGGCCGTCCAGGAGGCGGAGGAAGCGGTGCGGCTTGACGACCTCCGGCATCTGGTGCGCCGCGATGAGCACGGCGCCGCCGTCCCGCGCGTGGCGCTCCAGTTCGTGCCACAGCGCGGTCGCGGAGTCGGCGTCTAGCGGGCCGAACGGTTCGTCGAGCAGCAGGACGCGTGGCTGCATCAAGAGCGCGATGGAGAGCGCGAGCTTGTACTGCATTCCGCGGGAGAAGGAGGACGGGTAGGCCCCCTTGTGCGCCGTGAGCCCGAAGACCTCGAGGAGGCGGTCGGCCGCATCCTTCCAGCCGCGCAGCCCGCGGAGCTGCCCCAGCAACTGCAGATGCTCCCACGCGGTGAGCTCGGCGTAGAATGACGGCGTATCCGGCACCAGTACGGGGCGGCCCGCATGCGGCTGGACTTCGCGGAGCGGCCTCCCGCCGAGGGAGATGCTGCCCCTGTCGATGCGCTGCCAGCCGGCTAGGCAGCGCAGCAGCGTCGATTTGCCCGCCCCGTTGCGGCCCAAGAGCACATCGATCGTCCCGGCGTAGAGCGTCAGGCGCAGGTCCGATAGGGCGACGAAGGAGCCGTAGCGGGAGCTGAGGTCCTCGGCGCGCAGTGCCTCTTCGGGCGTGTCGATCTCCCCTAGCGCGTGAGCTGCAGGCTGTAGATGCCGGTGGCGCGCTGGGCGCCGTCCTCGCCGCCGATCACGTCGTAGCTGTCCTTGCCCATCGCCACGAGCGCTCCGTACCCGAGCGGGTTCGGCAGGCTGCCGATCCTGCGCAGACCCGTGCCGGGCGTGTAGAGGTAGACGCTCGACACGTCGGTGTTGACGCCTGATTCCCCCCCGAGCACCAGGACGCCGTCCTGCGCCGGCGCGACAAGCGGTGCCGCGACGGCGGCGGGAAGGGATCCCACCTTCGTCACGCCCTTGCCGGGCGTGAAGCGGTAGATCGCGGACTGGTAGCCGGCCTGGCCGAGGCCGCCGAAGAGGTAGATGCTGCCCTGGAAGGCGGCCGCGCCGGTGTAGCGTAGCCCGAGCGGCAGCGTGGCGACGCGGGAGATGGACCCCTGGAGAGAGATGCGGTACACCGCCTGCGAGAAGACGCTGCCGGTGAAGCCACCAAAGACGTAGACGTCCTGGCCGAGCGTCGCGGCCGCGAGGTCCGAGAGCGGGGTCGGGAAGTTCGCGTCGAGGTAGAGCGACCCGTCGGCAGGCTTGTAGCCGAAGATCTTCGGAGAGCTCGCCACCTGGCCGCCGCCCATCACGAGGATCGCACCGCCCTGCGGCGCGGCGGCGAGGTCGTGCAGGGGAAGCGGCAGGGTTCCCGCCGCGGAGAGGGCCTTGCCCCTTAGGCGGTAGATCGCCGTCGTGGAGCCCGCCGCGCGCAGACCGCCGAAGATGTACACGTCGCCGCCCATCGCCGTGGCGGACAGCCGGTCGGTGGCGACGGTCAGATCCGCGAGGCGGTGCAGGGTGAAGCCCTTCACCGCAGGCAGCGTCCGCTTCGATGCGCTCGGCCGCGCGGTGTGCTGCGCGTGATGCGGGTCCGGTGCGGCCGCATGGCCGCAGCCGGTCAGGAGGAGGGCGAGAAGGGGGAGCCAGGTGAAACGGCGCACGTTGCGACCTCCTGTTGGCGGGGATTCGCCCGTGGGCGGGCCCTACGTCTCTGAGGCTTTCTGCACCGCGACGACGTGGGCGACGAAGCGGCGCAGGGCATCGATCAGCACGCGCCGATCCGCGGGGTTGAGTTGCTCGGCGGCCTCGGCGATCGCCGTCCCGTGCCAGATGCTCTGACCGCCGATCAGGGCAAGCCCCGCCTCCTTGATCTGCACGCCGACGCGGCGCCGATCGGCGAGATCCGGTGTGCGTTCCACGAGCCCGAGCTCCTCGAGGCGGTCCAAGACGCGCGTCAGCGATGGTGCCGACAGGCCGGCCGCCTGGGCGAGCCCGCTCGCGGTGCACGGCTTGTCGCGCAGCACGCGTAGGATGCGCAGCTGCGTCAAGGTGACGCCGGCGGACTGCCAAAGGCGGAGCTGCAGCGGTTCTGCGAGCAGGACCGCGTCGACGTACGCGCGCAGGAGCTCGCGGACCTCGGGCGGGGGCGCATCGCTCTTCATGACGCCGTGGACCTCCTCGCCTTCGTCGACGCGGCGATGTTGGCGGCCGCCGCCAGAACCCTCGCGCGCCTGTGGTGACCCTGGTTCCGAGGGCGGTGATGCCGCCTCGACTCGCGCCTCTCTACCCGACGGGGACGGCCGGCACCGCGCAGATCGGGCGGGAGGACGGCAGATCTTTGGTGTCGAAGGCGGCTGCCACGTGGACGGTGTTCGCACACGAGGCGAGGAACGCATCGGCCGTCTCGAGGAAGTTGACCGCAGGTGTGCGGTAGTGCATCGGCACCAAGACCTTGGCGGAGAGTGCCCGCGCGACCTCGTGGGCACCCGCTGCGCCGATCGTGGGCCCGCCACCGACCGGCACGAAGAGCAGGTCGACCTCGCCGATCGCGTCGCGCTGCTCCGGGCGGAGCCCGGACTGGCCGAAGTCGCCGAGGTGGCAGACGCGCAGGCCGCCAAGCGTGAAGACGAAGATGCTGTTCGGGCCCCTCTGCGTGCCCGCCACCGGGTCGTGCTCCGACGCGACGGCCGTAACCTCGCCGAGCGGCGTCTTGAAGCGTCCCGCCGTCGACCGCACGAGGGCCTTCGGTTCTTCGAGCGCCTCCTTGCCGTTGTGGTCGAAGTGCTCGTGGGTGATCAGGAGGAGATCGACTGCGAGGCGTGGGATCGCCGGGTAGTCGAACTGCATCGAGGGGCGGGCGTCCTTCTGGAACACGCCGAACGGGTCGATGAACGCGCTGCCTTCCGCGGTCTCGAGGTGGAAGGCAGACTGCCCGTACCATGTGATCCGCATGTGAGGACTCCTTTGGCGGTGGCATTCGAGACCTTCGGCTGGGCGGCTTCGGCCTCCTGGCTGTCGCCACCTCCCACCAGCAAGGCTATCATAGACGTTGGGTTTGCGCGCCATCGGGTGGGACAAGCCCGCGGTGCAACGATGAGCGGAGGTGTCTTCTTCGTGCAGGTCGCGCAGAGCATCCTCGACCTGATCGGCCAGACTCCCGTGCTGGAACTCCATCCCCACGCGCTGCCAAGCGGCGTGCGCCTATTCGCCAAGCTGGAGTACATGAACCCCGGGGGCAGCATCAAGGACCGCCTGGGGCGCCACATGATCGAGGCCGCACTGCGCGACGGGTCGCTGAGGCCCGGCGGCACGGTCATCGAGCCGACGGCCGGCAACACCGGCATCGGCCTTGCGCTGGCCGCGATCGGCCGCGGGCTGCGCGTCATCTTCGTCGTGCCGGAGCATTTCTCGCAGGAGAAGCAGGGGATCATGCGCGCACTCGGCGCCGAGATCGTCTCGACGCCGCGCAGCGGCGGCATGACGCAGGCGATCGAGGAGGCCCACCGCATCGCGAAGGAGACCGGCGGCTTCGTACCGCAGCAGTTCGCGAACCCGGAGAACCCCGAGGCGCACTACCTCAGCACGGGGCCGGAACTCTACGAGCAGCTCGACGGCCGCATCGACGCCCTGGTCGCGGGCGGCGGTAGCGGCGGAACGCTTACCGGCGTCGCGCGATACCTGCGCGAGCAGAACCCGAAGGTGCGCATCGTGCTCGTCGAGCCAGAGGGCTCCGTCTTCGCCGGCGGACCTGCCGGCCAGCACCGCGTCGAAGGGATCGGCAACGAGTTCATCCCCAAGACGCTCGACATGTCGCTCGTCGACCGCGTCGAGACGATCCCGGACGACGAGTCGTTCCAGGCCGCGAAGGACCTGGCGCGGGAGTTCGGGGTGCTCGCGGGCGGCTCCTCCGGCTCCGCCTACGTCGCGGCATTGCGCACGGCGAAGGCGATGGGGCGCGCAAACATCGCGACGATCTTCCCGGACGGCTCCGACCGCTACCTCACGAAGGGCATCTACGACTAGCGCTCTGCGAGCGCGTGGTCGAGTGCCTGCCGAATGTCCTCCTCGATGTCCGTGGCGTCCTCGAGACCGATGGAGAAGCGCAGGATGTCGAGCGTGATGCTTCGCTCCGCGCGCTCCTCGGACGTCAGCGCGGCGTGGCAGTGCAGCGGCGGCAGTGAGATGCTCGTCGACGTGCCCCCGAAGCCGGCGCCCACCTCGATGAAGCGGAGTGCGCGGGCGAAGGGCGCCACGAGGTCCTCGCGCGAGAGGCGCACGGTGACCATGTTGCCGAAGCCGCGCGAGGTGCGGGCCGCGACCGCGTGGCCGGGGTCGTCGGCGAGGCCCGGGTAGTAGACCGAAGCAACTTCCGGCTGCGCCCCAAGGAAGCGCGCGAGCTCTCCCGCCGTCGCCATCGCGCGCTCCATCCGGACCGGCAGCGTCCGCAGCCCGCGCAGGACGAGGTAGCTCTCGTCCGGCGAGAGGATGGCCCCGGCCGCGTTCAGCACCGTGTAGAGTCGCTGCGCGAGTTCCTCCCCGCGCACGGCTGCGAGGCCCGCCGTCACGTCGCCATGTCCCGAGATCATCTTCGTTGCGCTGTGCAGGACGACGTCGGCGCCGAGGGCGAGCGGTGCCTGCAGGTAGGGCGTGAGGAAGGTGTTGTCCACGAGCAGCATGAGCCCGTGCTGGTGCCCCCAGGCGGCGACGGACGGGATGTCGGTGACGCGCAGGAACGGGTTCGAGTAGTTCTCGACGAGCACCGCACGCGTCTCAGGGCGCAGCGCCGCGTCGAGGGCGGCGAGGTCGTCGGTGTCGACGTAGCTCACCGAGAGTCCGAAGCGGGCGAACACGGCGCGCAGCATGCGCTGCGTCCCGCCCTGGCAGTCGCGGGTCACGATCAGGTGGTCGCCGGTCTGGAACATCAGGAAGGCAGAGGCGAGCGCGGCGTTTCCGGAGGCGAACGCGAACGCGCGCTCGCCGCCTTCGAGCAGCGCGACGGCGCGCTCGAGGGCTTCGCGCGTCGGGTTGCCCGAGCGCGAGTAGTCGTAGCGCAGCGGCGTCTCGGGATCCCGGTGGTGGAAACTGACGCTGCGGTACAGGGCCGGGATGACCGCGCCGGTCGCCGGATCCCGCTCGGTGCCGGGATGGACGAACCGCGTCGCCGAATGCTCTTCTTCCGACACGTGGACTAACCTCCCGAAGCTTGTTTCGCGCCAAACGTAGCGGACCCTGCGTCCCTCGGCTCGCCGGTTCGCAGGACCTTTGTCACATGCGGCCGCTCGGCGGTGCTGACGTGTTGAAGGGAGGCGGGGGCGGAGGTGGCCATGACGCGCACGGCGGATCCGGGGGCGGATTTCGATGCGCTGTTCCTCGCGCAGTGGCCGAAGGTGGTTCGGATCGCCCAGCGCGTGCTCGGCCCGGGCGCCATGGCCGAGGACGCGGCGCAGGAAGCGTTCCTCGCCTTCCACCGGCGCTTCGGCGACCAGCTGCCGGACCGCCCGGGCCCGTGGCTCTACGCCGCGGCGACCCACCTCGCGCTGAACGCGCTGCGCGCCGAGCAGCGCAGAGACCGCCGGGAGCGACGCGACGCGGCGACGGCACCGGCGCCTGCGCCGGGGGACCCTGCCGCCGAGCTCGTGGAGCGCGAGGCCCGCGACGAACTTCGGGCGGCGCTCTCGCGACTTCGCCCGCAGAGCGCCGCGATCCTCGCAATGCGCTACGCGGGACTGCGCTACCAGGAGGTTGCCCAGGCGCTTGGCTTGCCTGCGGATCAGGTCGGCACCCGGCTGCGCCGGGCGGAACTCGCGCTGCGAAAGGAGCTTGAGCATGCGTCATCCCAGGGACGGTGATCTGCGCCGGCTCGTAGATGAGGAGTGGGCGGTGGCATCGTCGGTGCGGCGCCATGTGGAGGGGTGCACGCGCTGCGGCGACCTCGTCGCGGCGATGCGTGACGACTCTATGGCCATCGCGGGGCGGTTCAGCGAGCGCGAGCCTGGCGACGCCGTCGCTGCGCGCGAGCGGCTGCGCGCCCTTGAACTCCGCCCGTCGCCGGTGCGCCGGCTGCGGCGGGCAGCGCGCCCGCCCTACTGGAGGATCGCCGGGTTCTCGGCGGCAGCGGCCCTTGTGCTGGCCGTGGCGTTCACGCCGATCGGCAGCTACGCGAAGGGCCTGCTGCTGATCTTCCAGCCGAAGTCGTTCACCGCAATCCCGATCGGTCCGTCCGAGTTCGCATCCAGCCTCAGCCAGCTGCGGGCCTTCGGCCGGCTGCAGGGCGTCACGAACCTGCGGCTCTCGCCCGTGGCCGACCGCGCCGCGGCGCAGACGGCGGCGGGCTACCACGTGGCGGTCGCCGGACCCGGCGTGCCGTCAAGCGCCGACGCGCCGGTGTTCGGCGTGCTTCCGAGCCACACCGAGTCGCTGACGCTCAGCTCGTCGAAGATCGCGGCGTACGCGGCCCAGGCGCACCAGAAGATGCCGCCGCTGCCGGCGGCGATCGACGGCAGCACGATCTCCGTCACGACGGGACCGGCGGTCGTCTCGGTGTATGGCGGTTCGCTCGGGTCGCTCTCGGGCGCCTCGGCGCAGCTGCCGGACCTGCTGATCGCGCAGGCGCCGGCTCCGAAGGTCTACTCGACCGGCGCAACGCTTGCGGAGATGGAAAGCTACTTCCTCTCGACACCCGGGTTCCCGCCGCAGCTCGCGGCGGCGATCAAGGCGATCGGCGCGCCGGAGAGCACCTTGCCGATCCCCATCCCGATCGGGCAGGCGCTCTCGCAGACCGTCGCGGTGCAGGGCGTGCAGGGGGTCGCCATCGGCGACCAGACGGGCGTCGGCAGCGGCGTCGTCTGGCAGAAGGACGGCATGGTCTACGCCGTCGTCGGCAGCCTGCCGCAGTCCCAGATCCTGCAGGTGGCGCAGGGTCTGAAGTGATCCGCGGATCCGCCATGAGGCTCGGGAGGTGCCCCGTTTGAAGTTACGGTCCTTCCCCGCGTCGCTTGCCGCCGCCACCCTGCTTCTGATGCCCTGGTTCGCCGCGCCGGCCGCCGAGGCCGCCGGCTACCAGGGACTGACCCGGTCCGAGGTGCTGACCGTGCTGCACGCGGCGAGCGAGGTCGGTACGAGCGGCGAGCACCTCGCGCTCGACGGCAAGATCGTGACCGTGCCGGACGGCCGCGGCGGGACGCTGACCGCCGTGCTGGCCGTCCGCTTCCCGACGGCCGACGGCCTGGGTCAGTACGTGCTCTTCTGGCACGACAAGACGTTCCTCGGCAGCGACCGGCTGGCGAAGCTGCCGCAGCTGGGCGCTGAAGCGATCAGCGCCGGCATCGTGCGTTCAGCGACCGACGCGATCACCGTGCAGTTCGCGCGCTACCGCCCGAGCGACCCGATGGTCGCCCCATCGCTCCCGCCCGAGCAGGTCACCTACCGCTGGGACGGCAGCCGACTGGTCGCCTCGCAAGCGGTCTCGCTCTCCGCCGGGAACGGGCTCGCCATGACGCTGCCCAGGACCGACGGCAGAGAGCTGACGCGCGCGAACGTGCTCTCGGTACTCGCCAGCGCGACCGAGGGACAGACCGGTCTGCACCTCGCGCTGAACGGGAAGATCGTTTCCGTCCCGGACGGCCAGGGCGGAACGCTGGACGCGGTGCCGGTCGTGCGCTCGCCGTCTGCCGACGGCTACGGCCAGTACGTGCTGCTGTGGGACGATGCAACGCTCATAGGCAGCGACCGCCTCGCGACCCTCCCGAACCTCGGCGAAGAGTCCTCGCAGGTCAAGATCGTCTCATCGTCCCGCGGCAGCGTCACGCTGCAGTTCGCCTGCTACGGACCGAACGATCCGATGTACGCCCCATCGCTGCCGGCCGTCGACGTGACCTACGACTGGACCGGGTTCGCGCTCCAGGCATCGCGCGCTGTGCCCGCATGCAGCGGCAACAAGCTCGCGATGCAGCTGACCGCACCGCAGAACTAGGAACGCGGCAGCCCTGCGGCGAATCAGGCGGAAACGAGACGGGCCCGGTCCAGCGGACCGGGCCCGCGCGCAAGGGGGGACAGGATGCCTGGGACGATCGGAGCGGCGCGTAGGGCGGAGCCCGCGATCCTCACAGAGCAACTGTCCAAGGAGTACGGGGGCAAGGCTGCGCTCTCGGACCTTACGATGACCGTTCCGCGTGGTCAGGTCTTCGGCTTTCTCGGACCGAACGGCGCGGGCAAGACGACGGCCGTGAAGCTGCTGCTCGGTCTGGCGCGTCCGACCGCAGGTGAGGGCCTCGTGCTCGGCGAGCCCTTGGGCGACGTCGCCGTGCGTCGGCGCGTTGGCTACCTGCCGGAACTGTTCCGCTACCAGGACTGGCTGACGGCCGAGGAGGTGCTGCTCGCGCACGGCGCGCTTGCGGCGCGGCCGTCCGCCGCACGGCGCGGCGAAGCCCAGGCCGTCCTCGAGGTCGTCGGGCTCGCCGGGCGGGCTCGGGACCGCGTCGGGACCTTCTCAAAGGGCATGCAGCAGCGCCTCGGCCTCGCCGTCGCGCTGCTCGGCGCGCCGGAACTCGTCGTGCTGGACGAGCCAACCTCCGCGCTCGACCCGACCGGGCGCCACGACGTCCGGGAGATCATCCACGACCTCAAGTCGCGCGGCGTCACGGTGTTCCTCAACTCCCACCTGCTCGGCGAGGTCGAACAGGTTTGCGACCATGTCGCCATCCTGCGCGCAGGGCGGGTCGTGGCGCAGGGCAGCCTGGACGTGCTGCTCTCTTCGACCGGCGTGCGCATCGAGGCCGATGGGGTGACGTCCGGGACGCTGCAGGGCCTCGAGCGGTTCGGAGAGATCTTCCTGCGCGGGACCGAGCTGCAGGTGGACGGGATCCGCCGCCAGGACATCCCGGCGCTCGTCGCGGAGCTCGTCGCGCGCGGCGCGCAGGTCTACGCGGTGGAAAGTCGTCGCCCGAGCCTCGAGGAGCACTTCCTCGGGCTGATGGGAGGGAGATGATGCGCGCGATCGCTGGGCTCACGCTGCGCGAGATGCTGCGTCGCCGGGCGACACTCACCCTGGCGATCGCCGTCCTCGCGTTCATCGCGCTGAGCGGCTGGGCCTTCCACGCGCTCGTCCACTCCTACGGCCCGGCCGGTGAGGCGCGGCTGTACGCGTCGGAGCAGCTCGTATTCGTCATGCTGGTCTTCTCCGGCATGCTCGCGCTCACGGCGAGTTTCCTGTCGGCCTCCGCCATCTCCCCGGAACTCGAGTCCGGGGTGGCTATCTCGCTGCTCGCGCGGCCGCTGACGCGCAGCGGCTACGTCCTCGGCAAGTGGCTCGGACTCGCGGCGCTCGTTGCGTGCTTCTCCCTGCTGTCCGGCGCGCTCGAACTCCTCGTCGCGTTCTGGTCGGCCGGGTTCGTTCCGCCCGATCCGCTCGCGGCGCTGGCTGCGCTCGGCGCCCAGGCGCTCGTGCTCATGACGCTGGGGCTTTGGCTGAGCACGCGGCTATCGAGCATCACCGCCGCGATCCTCAGCGTCGCGCTCTTCTTCCTGGCCTGGATGGCCGGTGTCGGGGGTGCGCTCGGCGTCGCGCTGCACAATTCGACGCTGCAGGTCGCCGGTGCGGTCTCGCAGCTCGCTGTGCCCACCAACGGGCTCTGGCAGGCGGCGGAGTACTACCTTGAGCCGCCTTCGGTGGTGGCGATCCTACACCTCAAGGGGATCGTCGGGGCGGACCCCTTCGTCGCCGCGTCCCCAGAGCCCACAGCCTTCTACATCTGGTGTGCGCTCTGGGTCGCCGGGGTGGCGGGAGCCGCTGTCTGGAGCCTGCGCCGCCGTGACTTCTGACGCTGCGCAGGATCAGCGCATCATGCCGCGCAAGAGGTTGACGAAGAAGTCTTCGACCGCCTCCAGCTCGCGGCGGCGCGGCCGGCGCCAGGCCAGGCGGGGAGCCGCGGGATGGGACGCGTCGTACGCGAGGCGCAGCCGCGGGTTGCAAAGCGTGGCGTAGGCCTCCTGCAGTTCCTGGAAGCGCCTCGTGGCCTCCGTCCGCCGCTCCGGTGGGAACCGGTCCGGGTGCAGCGATTTCGCCCGCTGCCGGTAGGCCGAACGTATCTGCTCATCCGTGGCCCCGCGGCGCACGCGGAGCATGCGGTAGGGATCCGGCATCTGCATCATCCTTCGCGCCTGCAGCCTGATGAGACTCACTTCGCGCGCTCTAGGTGCACCACCTTCGCAGGTCGCGGCTGGAGAGGAGGGGATGGGGTGCGCGGAGAGGCGACGTGGGGGGACAGGCCCGTGCTCTCCTTCCGGCCGCTGCGCGCCGAGGATCTCGACCTCCTTCTATCCTGGCTGAGCGCGCAGCCCGCCCTGACGTGGTACGCGCATGGGGCTGCGCCGACGCCGGAGCAGATCGCCCGTAAGTACCTGCCGCGCGTTCGCGCGGAGCAGCCGATGCGCTGCCGCATCCTG
>JAJYTE010000058.1 GCA_021793215.1 Bacillota bacterium | reverse complement strand
CCCGGAACCGCGAGAGGAGGGCGCCTGTGAAGCCCAAGGTTCGGACACTCGGACGCTGCGCCGTCGGGCTCTTGGGCCTGGCTCTGCTACTGCAGGGCTGCGGCGCGCAGGCTCCCAAGAACGGCGCGGCGCCCACGCCGTACCGAGGAACCCTGCCGGCCCTCGAGACGGTCCAGTTCGTCACACCGCAGATCGGCTTCATGGCGGGACAGGGCATCGTCCTTGAGACCACCGACGCGGGATCCGTGTGGACGCGCATCTACTCCGGCAGCGCGACGATCCAGTCGGTCGACTTCGTCGGCAAGTCGGCGGGCTGGGTGCTGACGAGCGATGGCAAGGTGCTCGCCTGGACGGGCGGCAGCGCATGGACGCCCGTCGCGCAGACGCTCGGGCAGGCAGCCGCCATGCACCTCTTCCCCGGCGGCGCGGGTCTCGTCGTGACGGCCAAGGGGGCGCTCTACCACGCCGCGAAAGCGAGCGGGCCATGGCAGCAGGTGAACGTGGCGGGAATCCGCTCGCTGAGCTTCTCGAGTTCCACGGTGGGTTGGGCCGTTGCGGCGGGAGGCACTGCGGCGCCAACCATCGTCGAGACCAAGGACGGCGGGCTTACCTGGACGCATTCCTTCGCGCCGCAGCTCGGTCAGCCCGAAACCTGGAGCGCATCCGTGGCGGCGTCGGGCAACGCCGCGTGGGCCCTCTACACGTCCGCGAGCGGCCAGCTCGAGCACCAGCCGTACGTCGCCTACGCCACCCAAGACCAGGGTCAGCACTGGCAAGAGCAGATCGGGGCACCGCTGTTCTCCGGGTCGGGCGGCATGTACCCGAGTTCGTCGCAGAGCCTCTTCGGGCTGCAGGCCGGCGCGTTCGCCGCCCAGGGGCAGAGCGCCTACTTCCTCTCCTGGCAGCCGGATCCGTCGGGGAATCTTTTGGGGCTCACCAGTACGGCAGACGCGGGCGCGACCTGGCACCAGGTTCCGCTCCACGTGAAGGCGGCAGACCTGCCGGACTTCTTCGAGCCGATCGGCCTCGCACTGCCGGGCCCGGCGACGATCTGGATCGTCGGCAGCCGCGGCGGCAACGGCGTCGCGGTCTTCTCGCGCGACGGCGGCGCGCACTGGAGCGCTCCCGCTCTCTAGCCGGCGCAAGCGATGCTGCGTCGTCCCACGCGCCAAGGTACACTCGCGGTGGGAGGCGATCGCAATCTCGGACGGCTGGCTTGATCGGCTGCAGCGGGAACTTTTGGACATCCTGCGGGACATCGAGGTCCTCGTCTCGTTCGACACCCCGAGCGACGACCCGCAGGCGGTGTCGCACGCGATGGGCTTTCTGGAGGACCGCTGCCGCGGCCTCGGCGCGGTCACGGCGCGCCGAGGGGCAGGCGACATCCTGCAGGCGGACCTCGCGGGATCTGGCGAGGGGTCCGTCCTCGTGCTCTGCCACGTCGACACCGTCTTTGGGCACGGCGAGGCAGCGCGTCGCCCCTTCCGCGTCGAGGGGGAGCGCGCCTACGGTCCGGGCGTCGCCGACATGAAGGGCGGAGCCGTGCTCGCGCTCCACGTCGCGGGTGCGCTCCGGCGGAGCGGCGTGCCCTTCGGTCGGCTGCGCCTCCTCTACACCGGTGATGAGGAGATGGGCGCGTGGCGCTCGCGCGACGCGATCCACTCCGCCGCCGAGGGCTTCGACGCCGCGCTCGTGCTCGAGCCCGGCAGGCCTGGCGGCGAGGTCGTCTCGGCGCGCAAGGGCGTCGGAGTGTTCCACCTGGAGGCGCTCGGGCGCGCCGCCCATGCGGGCGTCGACCCGCAGGCGGGCCGCAGCGCCGTCGCGGAGATCGCGCGGCGCATCGTGGAGATCTCGAACCTCGGCGCGCACCTCGAGGGTTCGAGCTTCAACGTCGGCGTCGTCGCGGGCGGCTCCCGCGCCAACGTCGTCGCGGAGCAGGCGAGCTGCGAGATCGACGTGCGGATCGCCCGCGCAGAGCATGCGGACGTCGCGCTGGGCCTCCTTGGCGAGGCGGCGACCCAGCCGACGGACCCAGACGTGCGCCTGACGCTCACGGGGGAGTTCGCCTCCCCGCCGATGGAGAAGGGACCGGGCACCGAGTGGCTGCTTCGCCACGCGCGCGATGCCGCGACGGCGCTCGGATTCACACTCCGGGACATCGCGACGGGCGGCGGCTCGGACGGCAACCGGCTCGCGGCGGCCGGCATCCCGGTGCTCGACGCGCTCGGCCCCGTCGGAGGCCGCGTCCATAGCGCCGAGGAGTACATCGAGGTCCCATCGCTCCCGCTGCGCGGCGCCCTGATCGCCGGCACGATCGAGCGGATCGCGCGCGAACGCGCCGCGCGCTGAGGCTGCCGAAGACAGGAATCGACGGTGCATGGCGAGAATCGCTTGCCCGCTAGGCAGTGCCGACGCCAGGGTGGTGAAGCCGTGCGGGAGATCCCTCCTGGGCGCCTCTACGAGGCGCTTCTGAGTCTCCGTACCGATGAGGAGTGCCGCGCCTTCCTCGAGGACCTTCTGACCCCCGGTGAGATCGAGGCGTTCGTGCAGCGCCTGGAGGTGGCGCGCCTTCTGGCGCGCGGCAGCACGTACGAGGCAGCGGCGGAGCAGACCGGCGCGTCGGCCACCACCATCAGTCGCGTCCGCCGGGCGCTCTACCGGGGCGCCGGGGGCTACCGCCTCGTGCTCGGTCGCATGAGGGAGTAGCGGCCCCGCACGGAAACCGGGCGCGATCACCACTCCACCGCGCGGCTTGCCGCGAGGCACGGAGCACCGTCCCGGGCATCAACGAGGGAGAGGGCCTTCCGGCATTCCCGGAGGGCCCTCTCCCTCTGGCGCTACGCGTCCTGCTCTTCTTCCTGCGGTTCGTCCCGCGGTAGGACGTAGGCCGCCGGCACCGGACGCAGCGGGCGCAGGAGCCAGCGAGGGCGCCGCAGACCCTGCGACCCTGCGGGCTTCGCGAGCCGCAGCCAGTCCTTGTAGACCGCATGGGCCTTGTCGAGATCGACGTAGATGTCGCCGAGCGCGTCGCCCGGCTGCGCCTTCGTGAGGGTCACCGCCTGGTGCCACGCGTGCGACCCGGAGATCGGGTCCGGGTGCACCGGGAAGATGAGGTTCTGGTGCACGCCCGAATCCTGCCACCAGATGCGCTCCGTGTCCTTGTCCTTGCTGCGGAAGGGCTCGACGCCGCGCTTCCTGCGCATGAGCCACTTCCCTGGCTCGCGCTCCACGAGGGAGACGACCGCCGTCGTCCAGCCGTTGCCTTCCCCTTCCATGCCCTCGAGGCGCCAGCGCCCGAGGTGGTGCGAGCAGGCGACGATGCCGGGCTTCATCCCCTCGGTGATCCAGATGCGGTTCACGAAGTAGCCGGTCTTCGATTCCACGCGCACGAGGTCCCCCAAGTGGAGGCCCAGGCGCTCCGCGTCGCTCGGGTGCATCCAGACGGGGTTGCCGTGCGAGATCTCATTGAGCCACTTCGCGTTCCCGGACCGCGTGTGCACGAGCGTCGGCAGGCGGAAGGTCGAGACGAGCACGAACTGCCCCTGCCCGAGGTTCTGCTGGCGGACGTGGCTCGGGATGTAGGTGGGGATTGCGTAGAGCCCCCATCCCCAGTCCCTGAGCGTCGGGGAGTAGAACTCTAGCTTGCCGGACGGCGTCGGGAACCCGCGCACGGGCGTCCCCCCGACCATCACCCCGATCGGCCGACCGAGTTCCGTCGGCGGCGGCGCGGGCATCGGCTTCACGTCCATGCGCGGCAACGGTGGATCCGAGGTGTAGATCCGTCCCGTGTCCTCGTCGACCACTGCCCCGCGCATCTCCGCCTCCGGCACGGGTTCTTGGTGCTGCAGGTAGGCGTTCTCCCGCACGACGAAGGCGGAGTAGCGCCGCATGTACTGGAGCGGCGTCATCCCCTCGCTGGCCGCCGCCTCGGGCAGGCCCGGCACGCTGTGCTCGAAGATCCAGCGGTAGTACTCCTCGATGCTGATCTTCTCGCCCGGTCGGTACGGCGACTCGAAGTTGCGCCGGATGCCCATGTTGCCGTCCGGGTCGATGCGCCAGGAGAGCTCGATCCAGAACTCGTTCTCCTCCCACACCTCGCCCGGGTTCGTCTCGTAGGTGAGTTCGGTCTTCTCCCCGATCCGCTCGCCGTAGGCGCGCTGCACGGGCTGGCGGAAACCGATCCACTGCGATCCGTGCGTCTCGTACGAGAAGAGGTCGTGGCGCTCTGGCGCGAGTCCCATCGGCAGAACGTAGTCGGCGAACTGCGCCGTCTCGCTCCAGGTCGGGGTGAGGCAGACATGCAGGCCGATCTTCGCTGGATCCTTGAACTGCTCGATCCAGGTCAGCCCGTCCGGGTTCGTCCAGACGGGGTTGTAGACCCGCGAGAAGTAGACCTCGAGCTTGCCGCGTCCCTCCTTGAGGAAGTGCGGCAGGAGGAAGCTCATCTCGTTGTGCGCCAAGGGATACTCGCGCGGCCAGGTGAGTTCGTTCCAGCCCTTGACGGGCGGCGGCTCGACGGGAGGGTGCGGCACGTACTTCGCCCAGGCGTTCGGCATCGTGCCACCCTCGGTGCCGACGGAGCCGGTGAGGACGTTCAGGAAGAAGAGGGCGCGCGCGACCATCCAGCCGCCGAGGTTGCCGGCGGCGGCGGAACGCCAGATGTGCGCCGCGAACCTGCTTTTGGCCTTCCCGATCTCCTGCGCGACCTCGCGGATCTGCTGGGCGGGGACGCCGCTCTCCCGCTCGGCGAACTCCGGCGTGTAGCGGGCGTAGGTCTCCTTCAGCAGCGCGAGGAAGCGATCGAAGTCGAGTGGCTCCTTTGGGTGCTCCGCGCGCAGGTACTCGCGCCAGTTGACCCACTCCTCGACGAACGCGCGGTCGAAGAGGTCCTCCTGCAGCAGGATGTTCGCCATCGCGAGGAGCATCGCAGCCTCTGAACCGGGCCAGGCCGGCATCCACCAGTTGGCGTGCGACGCCGTGTTCGAGAGGCGGGGGTCGATCACCGCGATCTTCGCGCCGTTCATCTTCGCCTCGATGATGCGCTGTGCGTGCGGGTTGAAGTAGTGGCCGGTCTCAAGGTGCGAGGAGAGCAGCAGGATGAAGCGGGCGTTCGCGAAGTCCGGCGCGGGCCGGTCGATGCCCATCCAGAAGGCGTAGCCCGTGCGCGCGCCCGAAGAGCAGATGTTCGTATGGCTGTTGTGGCCATCGACGCCCCATGCGGCCAGGACGCGCTCCGTGAAGCCGTCCTCGCCGGGACGCCCGACATGGTACATGATCTCCTGGTTGCGGCCCTCCTGCAGCGCGCGCCGGATGCGGCCCGCGATGTCGTCGAGCGCCTCGTCCCAGGTCACGCGCTCGAAGCCGCCCTCGCCGCGGACGCCTTTGCGCCGCAGGGGGTAGAGGATGCGTTCGGGGTCCTTTATCTGGTTGATCGTCGCGGGGCCCTTCGCGCAGTTGCGCCCGCGGCTCGCCGGGTGCGCCGGGTTGCCGACGAACTTGCGGATCTCGCGCGTCTCCTTGTCCACGTAGGCGAGGAGACCGCAGGCCGCCTCGCAGTTGAAGCAGATCGTCGGTACGAGCGAGAAGTGGCGCTCCACCTTCTTCGGCCAAGCCTTCGCGTCGTACTCCGTCCAGTCGTCCCACTGCTCCGGAGCGGGGTAGGCGATGAGGCCACTCGTCTGCTCCGGGGTGAAGGGCGGCTCCCAGACATGGGAATCAGCCATCGTGTCGCCTCCCTAAGTGAGTGGTACGATCTGCCCGGCCTGCACCCAGACGTGCTCGTAGGCCGCAAGGCCGAGAAGCGCGAGGAGCGCTGCGAGCGGCAGCAGGGCGGAGCCCAGCGCGAGGAGCCCGACCGCTGCGAGCGCGAGCGGCAGCGCGAGGCCGGCGAGCACCGCGAGGCCCCAGAACGTCCGGCGCAGGGGGCCATGCGTCACGGCGTGCGCCGCGAGCTGCACCTCTCGCGTGCTATGCGGCAGCACCATCTCCGCCGCGGTGATCAGGCCGTGCAGCAGAAGTAGCGCCAGTAGCCCGTGCGCGAGCGGACCGAGGAGACCGTCCAGGTGGAAGAGGAACGCCTCGATCGCGCCAAGGGCGGCGGCGGCGAGGCCCGCCTGTACGAGCAGGTGCCAGAAGACGAGCGGGCTTTGCCAGAAGTCCCGCCCCTCGGCCTGTCCGAAGAGGAATGCGCTGTAGCCCGCGGCCGCAGCGCCCAGCACGATCATCAGGAGCGGGAAGGCGGGTCCGCGCGGCACGCCGAGGAAGATCCCGAGCGCGAGCCACACCGTCGCGACGAATCCGAACGCCGTCAGGATGTAGCCGCCCCAGACCAGCCAGGACGTGAGGTGCGGGCGCAGCAGGAGGCGCCAGAAGCGTTCGGGCCGCTTGAGGTCCCCCACGAGTAGAAGGAGCGTCGCTCCGAGGAAGACGAGGGCGATCAAGGGATTCACGATGCCCGTGAGGCTCTCGGGCGCGCGCGTCCCCAGGAGGGCGGCAAGACCCGCGAGCATTGCGGCGCCCGCCGAGACGGACTTCGTCCAGAGGTAGGCGGAGACCATCCAGCCCCAGGGCCTGCGCTCGTGGGGCGCGTCGTAGACCTTCACGGCCTGCGCGCGGTCGCGCTCGCTCTCGCGCGCAACGACGCCCGTGTCGTCGGGGTGGTCCGCCCACATGTACGCCCCGACCGACACCGACATCGTCGGGTTCAACGTCGCCTCGTCGGCCCCGACGTAGAACACGTTCGGGCGCGTGCCCTGCTCGGGCTTGCGCACCTGCACGGGCTCGCGCGCGACGAGCTGCGCGATCAGGCTCGTCTGGTCGTCGAGGTCACCGGTGACGATCGCCTCCTCCGGGCAGACGACGACGCAGGCCGGCAAGAGGCCCTCCTCCACCCGGTGGGCGCAGAAGTTGCACTTCGCGGCGGTGTGCTCGTTCGGGTCGATGTAGATCGCGTCGTACGGGCAGGCCTCCATGCAGGCCTTGCAGCCGATGCACTTCGAGTTGTCGAAGTCGACGATGCCGTTCTCGCGCTTGAAGAGCGCCCCCGTCGGGCAGATCGCGACGCACGGCGCGTTCTCGCAGTGGTTGCAGCGGTTCACCTGGAAGAAGCGGCGCGTGTTGGGGAACGCGCCGCGCTCCACGTACTGGACCCATGTGCGGTTCACGCCGAGCGGCACGTCGTGCTCCGCCTTGCAGGCGACCGTGCAGGCATGGCAGCCGATGCACTTGCGCTGGTCGATGAGAAAGCCTAAGCGCACCGTCCCGCCTCCCCCTGGAATGCTGACCTCCATTCTAGGGTTCGGAGCCCGGTGGGGGGTTTCGACTATCGCAACGGTCGTTCGTTCAGGAGGTCACAAGGCGGCGCCGGTCTCCCGCACGGACTGCTGCAGGAACTGGTAGCAGACCTGCGCCGCGGCGGAGGCGAAGGCCTCGGACCGGTGCACGAGGAGGAACCAGCGGTGCAGGCGCAGTCCCGCGACGGGACGGACGGCCAGAGCACCGGCCGCGACCTCGCGCTCCACCGCCCGGACCGAGAGGAAGGCGACGGCGCGCCCCCCTTCCACCCAGCGCTTGATCGCCTCGGTGCTGCCTACTTCGACGGTCGTGAAGCGCGAGAAACCCTCCTCGCCGACCTCCGCCTCGAGCGCGGCGCGGGTCCCGGAGCCCCGCTCCCGGACGACGACCTGGGCGCCCTGGAGGTCCTCGTAGCGGACGACCTCGGTCTGCGCCAAGCGGTGGTCCGGGTGCATCACGAGCCGCAGCGTGTCCTCCATCCAGCGGTGGCGCATGAGCCGCCCGACCTCAGGCGTCTCGACCAGACCGAAGTCCAAGTGGCCGCGCTCTACGCCCGCGAGGACGCTGTGGCTGTTCGCGATCTCGAGGCGCACCCCGACCTGCGGGTAGACGTCCTGGAAGGACTCGAGGAGCGACGGCAGCACGTAGCTGCCGACCGTCTGGGAGGCGCCGATGGCGATGCCGCCCTCGATGCGGCCGGCGATCTGCCCGGCGAGGGTGCTCGCTTCGCGCACGCGCGCGACGATCGCTTCGTAATGCGGCAAGAGCGTCTCGCCCGCCGGCGTGAGCGTGACCTCAGGCTCACGGTTCACGAGTCGTATGCCGCACTCGTCCTCGAGCACCTTCAGCCGGACGCTGATCGCCGAGGGCGAGACGTGCAAGAGCCGTGCCGCGCGGCCGAAGTTGCGCTCGCGCGCGATCGTGACGAACGCCTCGCAGGCGTCCAGGTTCATGCGACGCTCCCCCTGTCGCAGACCAAGACACAAAGGCGGTCGCGGCGGCGGACATCCGCCGCGTCCGATGTGCTGTTGACGCAGGATTCGCAGGCGCCCTGCGGCGATCCTTCCGGCAAGGATTCCCGTGTCCGCGCCGCGCCTGAAGATCTGCCCTTGCGAGCCGTGCTACAGTACGATAGAGAAGCGAAGACAGCCAACAGGAGATGCGCTGCCGCGGCGATGCCCGCCGCGGTGCCACCCGTCGTTGCGCGATGCCTTGGGGGGATCGACCTGCTGGAACTCCTGGAGCGCGAAGAATGGCTCCGCCGGCGCGAGCTGCGCGCGCGCTCGGTGCTGCCGGATGTCTCGGGGATCGTCACCGCGGTACGTGACCGGGGCGATCAGGCCGTGCGGGAGCTGACGCTGCGCTACGATGGCGTCGACCTTAGGGACCGGCCGCTGCGGGTGACGGAGGAGGAGATGCGGGCTGCGGGAGAGCGCGCGCGAAAGGCGCAGCGAGGCGACCTCGAGCGCGCCTACCGCCGCCTTCTCGACTTCCACGCCGCGGTCGAGGTGACGGCGGGCGACCCGCAGGTCTCGGGCGGCGTGCGCCTCAGCCTCCTGACGCAGCCACTGCGGCGCGTCGCGATCTACGCGCCGGCCGGCCGGGCCCCGCTCTTCTCCTCCGTGCTGATGGCGGCGGCCGCGGCGCGCGCGGCCGGTGTCGGCGAGATCGCGCTCGCGTCTCCGCCAGGGCCCGACGGAGCCGTCTCGCCGCTTGTGCTGCTCGCGGCAGACATCACCGGCATCCGCGAGGTGTATCGCGTCGGCGGCGCCCAGGCGATCGCGGCGCTGGCGTTCGGGACGGAGGAGATCCCGGCCGTCGACAAGATCGCCGGCCCGGGCAACCGCTACGTCGCGGCGGCGAAGCAGGCCGTCTACGGAACGGTCGACGTGGATCTCATCGCCGGCCCCTCGGAGCTGCTGGTTGTCGCCGACGCTTGGGCCGACCCGCGCCTGATCGCTGCGGACCTCCTCGCGCAGGCGGAGCACGACCCGGATGCGGAGGTCGCCCTCCTGGCGCTCGGCCCAAGGCTCGTGCCCGCGGTGGTGCGAGAGCTCGAGGCGGCCCTGCCCGCATCCGGGCCGGCCAGGGACAGCCTCGCCCACGCGAGCGCCCTTGTCGAGCCCGACGTCGCGAAGGCGATCGCGGCCGCCGACGCGTGGGCCGCGGAGCACCTCGAACTGCACGTCGCGGACTGGGGTCCCTGGATCCGAAGCGTGCGCGCGGGCTCGGTGTTCGTCGGCGCGAGGACGCCGACGGCGCTCGGCGACTACGCCGCCGGCCCGACGCACATCCTGCCGACTGGGCGCAGCACCCGATCCCTCTCCGGCCTCTCCAAGCTCCACTTCCTGCGGACCTTCTCGGTGACGCAGGTGGAGGAGGTGGACCCGGAGCTCTTCGGCCTCGCCGAGCGGCTCGCCGAGATGGAAGGCCTTCCGGAGCACGCCCGCTCCTTGCGGCTGCGCGCGCAGGACGCCCGGCGCTAGACGGCGTCGCGGCAGGGGCTCACCCCGCGCGGGCAGAACCCTACGGTCAGTCGGTTCACGTGCGGAGGGATAGGATTGCAGCCCGACTCCAAAGCGGTCCACGCGGGCGAAGGCGGACTCCTCGAGACGCCAAGTCCCCTGAGCCCCCCGATCTACCAGTCGTCCGTCTTCGTCTTCGACGACCTCGCGCGGGCGGGAGGCGTGACCGCAGGGCAGGAACCGGGCTACTCCTACGCGCGGATCGGCCATCCGAACGCCGACATGTTCTCTGCCGCCGTCGCCGCGCTCGAGGGCGCCGGGGCCGGCGCGACGGCGGCGTCGGGCACCGGCGCGATCCTCGCGGCGCTGCTCGCGGCGCGTGGGGAGGGCTCGCTGGCGATCGCGCGGGAAATCTACGGCGGCAGCGTCGCCCTGGCGCGGAACTTCCTCGCGCCGCTCGGCGTGACGTGTGCATTCTTCGACTCCCACGACCCGCAGGCGATCCCCGAGGGCGCGGGCGCGGTGCTCGTGGAGACCTGCTCGAACCCGCTCGGCCGCCTGACGGATGTCGCCGCGCTGGCGCAGGAGGCGCATAGGAGAGGAGCGCGCCTCGTCGTCGACAACACCTTCGCGACGCCGTACCTCGTGCAGCCGCTCTCCTTCGGAGCGGATCTCGTCGTCCACTCCGCGACGAAGTTCCTCGCCGGCCACGGCGACGTGATCCTCGGCGCGGTCGCAGGGGGCGAGGCGCTCGTCGCGGCGGCCCAGGCCTCGCTCACGACCTTCGGCGCCACGCCGGACCCCTTCGCGGCTTGGCTCGGGCTGCGCGGACTGCGCACCTTCGGGGTGCGCATGGAGCGCGCGGTCCAGAATGCCGCCGCGATCGCGAAGCACCTCGAGGGACACCGGGGGGTGCGCGCGGTCCACCACGCGAGCCTCGACTCCCACCCGCAGCGGGACATCGCCGAGCGCTACTTCGGCGGGCGCGGCCCGGCCATCCTGGCCTTCGACCTCGAGGACGAGGCGGCCGCGGCGGAGTTCGTCTCGCGCCTGCGCTTCATCCGCTACGCGCCCTCCTTGGGCGACGTCGCGACGATCGTGCTGCACCCGGCCACGACGTCGCACCGCCAGCTCTCCGCCGAGGAGCAGTCCGGGCTCGGCATCACGCCGGGCACCGTGCGCCTCTCGGTAGGCATCGAGGCGGCAGACGACCTTTTGGAGGAGCTGGACCATGCCCTCGCAGGATGACGCGGCGCGCGCGGACGCGGTGCAGCAGGCGCTCGGGTTCATTCGGGAGACCGCCGGACGCCTCGCGCTGGTGGAGCTCGCCTACGGCGAGTGGGTGCTTGCGCGCTTTCGCATGACGGTCGAGGAGGCCGAGGCGGAGGAGGGCCTCCTGACCGTGCTCGGGGACGTCGAGGAGTACGCGGACGCCCTTCTCTACTCCGAGGTGAACCTGCCGCTCTCGCACGAGGGAGTCTACGACATCTCGATCGCCGGCCAGGAGCTGCGTCTCTCGAGTGACGACGGCATGCGCCTCGCCGTCACTCGCCTCGCGTAGGCCCCTCGGGGTCTGCGCTTGGCGGGTGCCTGCCGACGACCGCGAGATCCGCACAGCTCTCACCGTGTGCGAGAAAGAGCTACTCAGCCAGCGTCATCTTCTTCGCCCGGTGACCGCACGCCTGGAACGCCGACCGCCGACGCGACCGTCGGACGGAGAATCACCGACTGGGTCGCAAGGAAGTCGCCGGGCCGCTGCGTGCGGCCCGGCGACTTTCCCATCTGGACTCTTGATGGTTGGATCAGTGCGTCCAGGGGGTACGCCATGTGCCTCGCAGCAGCTCCACCTCCCGGGC
>JAJYTE010000016.1 GCA_021793215.1 Bacillota bacterium | reverse complement strand
CCATTGCAGGTCACCTCCAATCCCCGTCGCGCTGTCGCTGAACAATTGGCATCAATGGTGTCTCGGTACCACGCATCACAGACGTTGAAGTCGGATATCACCCGCGCTCTGGGACGGTACCCGAGGCGCCCTCCAAAAGGGGAAGGTGCCTCGGGTGGGGACCGCTCCTAGCGGCAGCCGCAACCGCGGCTTTCGGCGTTCGCCTCCGCCTTCCTCATCTTCGCGCAGCACTTCCCGTAAGGGCGGCCAGAACCGCAGGGACACGCATCGTTGGGACGTGGCGTCTCGCTCACACTGTTCAACTCCCCAAGGGACTCGGGCTCATTATATTGCAATCTTGCAATGTGTCAATGCGATCAAACCTTGCCGATGCCGGGTGCCCTTACCACTCACCTCATACGCCCCGCAGCCCGTTCCGTCGAGGTCAACACGTCTTCTATTCCCGCTCTGTCCAAACCCTCCCGAGCTGGGAGGGGATTCTCGTCCTCGACTTGCGGACAAGTGACGCGAACGAGAGCGCTGCCGGCGACTGGTGGTGCGCCTTGCTATACGCGAGGTAGAACTGGCGGGAGATCTCAAGGTCAGCACCTTGGACTCGCGCGATCAGGCCGACGCGTTCCTCGGCTTCCACCGCGAGTTCAGATAGGAATGCAAGTCCACCACCGGCCGCCACTGCCTGTTTGATCGCCTCCGTATCGTCGAGTTCCCACATCCTGAGCCCCTCCGTGAGGCCATGCAGTTCGAGAAATGCGTCGACTGCGGCGCGTTCGCACCCGCCAATGGCCGGGACGATCAGGCGCTCACGGAGAAGGTCGCGAGGTTCGACGCTGCGCCGAGCGATCCACGGGTGGCCCGCAGGGGCAATGAGCACCAGTCGGTCACCCATGCAAGGCTCAAGGAAGAGGTGCTGCTCTGGAGTGCCTGGACCGCTGATCACCGCTAGGTGCGCCCTGCCATCGGAAAGCGCAGCCGCGATCTCATTCTGGTCCCCGATGACCAGACGCAATGCGACTCGAGGGTGTTCGCTGGAGAACTGAACCATGGTTGGCGCCACGAGATACCGGGCCGGCGTGGTCGTCGCAGCGAGAACGAGCTCCCCGGCTTCGAGTTCTCGCAGCTCGCGTAGCGCCTCCCGCGCCTCGTCCGCCTGCGCGAGAATAGCTTGCGCATAGACGAGGAGGCGCTCTCCAGCTTCCGTCAACTCGGCCGTGCGACGTCCGCGCGTGAAAAGCGGAAGCCCGAATGATTCCTCCAACGCCTCGATCTGCCGCGACACGGCGGACTGACTCAGAGAAAGCCGGCGCGCGGCACCGGAGAAACTACGAGCGTCCGCGGCCGCCGCAAACGTCTTGAGCTGGTAGAGATCCAGACGACTCCCCCCTGAATGCTGAAGTGTGCCATGCGACGCGCGCAACGGTGCTATGCAATGGTTGCACCGTCATCATAGTACCGTTTGGGGTACACTCGCGCCAATCAACCACCGCATACGGAGGTGCCCGGCGTGGGAGTTCCTCCCGAGATTCGACTTACTTCCTACTCACCTGGCTCCGGCTGAGCCTGTAAGGTCGGCCCGCGCGACCTGGCGCAGGTCCTGCGCCACCTTTCGCCTCCCAAGGACCCCGCATGGCTTGCGAGCATCGGTGACGACGTCGCCTGCCGCAAGCTCTCTGACGACCTTGCCCTTGTACAGACGGTCGATTACATCACGCCGGTGCTCAACGATCCCTATCTCTTCGGTCAGGTGGCTGCGGCCAACGCGCTGAGCGACATCTATGCAGTTGGCGCGAAGCCGTCCTTCGCCCTGAACCTCGTCGGCTTCCCCGTGCGCAGCCTGCCGCTCGGGTATCTCTCCGAGATCCTGCGAGGAGGTGCGGACAAGGCCCGCGAGGCTGGAGTCGACATCGCCGGCGGACACACGATCGACGATCCGGGGCCGAAGTATGGGATGGCTGTCACCGGATTCGTCCACCCGGATCGGCTGATCCGCAAGTCGGGCGGAAAGCCAGGGGACGCCCTCTTCGTGACGAAGCCGCTGGGGGTCGGCGTGCTGACCACAGCACTCGATCAGCGCCTTGCAAGCGTAGACCTTGAGGCTCTGGTGCTGCCGGTGATGCTTCAGCTCAACAGGGGCGCCGCCCGCGCGATCGAGCGCGTCGGAGCCCATGCCTGCACGGACGTCACGGGATTCGGCCTCCTCGGCCATCTGCATGAGCTGACCTGGAAGAGCGGTCTCAGCGCGCGCGTGCGCTTGCCCGCCGTCCCGATTCTTCCGGCCGCGGAGCGGTTCGCGGCACGCGCCATCTCGACGGGCACCCAGAACAATCTGCGCCACTTGCAGCGGTGGGTGGACTGGCCGGAGGAGACCCCAAGCGAAGATCGGGTTCTGCTCTCCGACGCCCAGACCTCCGGCGGACTCCTGATCGCAGTCGCGCAGGAGAAGAGAGACGCGCTCAGCGCCGCCCTGCAAGAGGAGGGGTGCCACACCTGGGCAGAGATCGGGTACTTGGAGGCGGGAGACGCGGGCCACATCACCGTGCTTGCGGACTGATGCGTCACGTCCGAACACAAGTTTGAGCGCAACGGAGGTGAAAGCATGCAGGTCCCGATCTACCTCGACTACAACGCGACGACGCCGATCGACCCGCGCGTGCGGGCGGCGATGCTGCCGTACCTCGGCGATCAGTTCGGCAATCCGTCCAGCACCCATGTGTTCGGCCGCCCAGCCTGGACCGCGGTGGAACGCGCCCGCCGCCAGGTCGCGGACCTCCTCGGATGCGCACCGGAGGAAGTCGTCTTCACGAGCGGCGGTAGCGAGAGCGACAACCTCGCAATCCAGGGCATCGCCTTCGCAAACCGTACGCGCGGGCGGCACATCGTCACGTCGACCATCGAGCACCCGGCGGTGCTCAACACCTGCAGGTATCTCGCGGAACAGCACGGATTCGAAGTGACCTACGTCACTGTCGACGGGCATGGCAGAGTCGACCCGGAGGCGGTGCGGCGAGCGATCCGTCCCGACACGCTGCTCATCAGCATCATGCACGCCAACAACGAGACGGGCACAATCCAGCCGATCGAGGAGATTGGCGACATCGCACGCGAGGCGGGGACTCCTTTCCACACCGACGCCTCTCAGTCGGTGGGGAAGATCCCAACGCGGGTGGGGGACCTGGGCATCGATCTCCTCACGATCGCCGGCCACAAGGTTTATGCCCCGAAGGGGATCGGCGCCCTCTACGTACGAGGGAGCATCGAACTCCAGCCGATCATCCTCGGCGGCGGTCAGGAGCGCGGGCTGCGGGCGGGTACGGAGAACGTCCCCTACATGGTCGCGCTCGGCGAAGCCTGCGCGGTCGCGGCCGACCTCCTGCTTGAGGAGGGGAAGCGTCAGCGCTGGCTGCGTGACCGCCTGCAAAGCTTTCTGGCCGAAGGGCTCGAGGGGGTGCACCTCAACGGGCATCCCGACGCGCGCCTTCCCAACACGCTCAACCTGAGCTTCCAAGGGTTGATCGGCAGCGATCTCCTCGACGCGGTGCCGGAGGTAGCCTTCTCCACAGGCTCCGCGTGCCACGCGGGCAGTACTGCCCCGTCCCCGGTGCTCGCGCAGATGGGACTCAGCACGGATGTCGCGCTCGGCGCCGTCCGGCTAAGCCTTGGACGCTACACCGCAGAGGCGGAGGTGGACGAGGCCGCGCGCGACCTCGTGCGAGGAGTTCACAGGCTGCGCAAGCGATAGGGATGAGCTGCGGAGATCGGGCACGTTGCGGTGAAGGCTTGAAAGGGGGTGAACAGGATCCGCAACCGCGCATGGCTCGGTTTGGTCATGCTCCTGGTTGGGGTCACCGGTCGTTCCCGTACCACGATCTGGCCACTCCCGTTCATGCGGGCCGTACGGCATGAGGGCTAGCGGCCCTTTCGCCGGAGCCGACGCGATGGGCCGGATGATAGGGACGGTTCTCTCGGGGGCGCCAGTTCCGCGTGTAACCCGCTCTGAGGCACTGCGCAGCAGGGCATGTATGGCACAGTCGTCGTGAAGTCACCGTAACGCCGGCAAGCTCATGGCAGAATGCGAAAACCCCAGGCCCAGGATCGCGAACGAAAGGTTGGTCGAGATGAACGTCCTCTTGATCCTGAATGACCCGCCTTACGGCACCGAGCGAACCTACAACGGCATGCGGCATGCCGTCGCGCTCGCCTCGAAAGAAGACATCCGGGTGCGGGTCTTCCTGATGGCCGACGCCACAGCGGCTGGAAAGAAGGGCCAGAAGGTACCCAACGGCTACTATCTCCTGGAACGCATGCTCGGCGCCGCCATCCGCCGGGGAGCTGAGATCGGCGCCTGCGGCACGTGCCTCGACGCCAGAGGTCTAGCCGAGGCCGAAATGATCGAGGGCATCCACCGAAGTTCCATGGAGGAACTGACGGAGTGGACGCTCTGGGCGGACAAGGTGATCGTCTACTAGAGAGTTTCCCGGGGAGTAAGGGGGGGCATCTTCATGTCCGGGAAGACAGCCATCGTGCTTGGTGGCGGAGTGGGCGGTGTTGTTGCAGCGAGTAACCTGCGGCGGCTCCTTCCCAAGCAGGATCGCGTTGTCCTGATTGAACGCTCGGGGCGGCACGTGTTCTGGCCGTCCCTGCTCTGGCTGATGACCGGTACGCGGAACGCGCAAGATGTGCAGCGCGACATCGCCGCCCTGAAGGAGCCCGGCATCAACGTGCTGAAGCGCGAGGTAACGAGGATCGATTCGACCACCCGCACCGTGTACACGGGAGATGACTCGGTGCAGGGTGACGCACTGGTTGTCGCCCTCGGGGCGGAACTCGTCCCCGAGCGGATCCCCGGACTCGCCGAGGCTGGACACAATTTCTACACGGTGGAGGGCGCTGCGCAGCTCTACGAGGACCTCCAGTCCTTGCGTGAGGGACGCGTTGTCGTCCTGATCGCGGGTGTACCGTTCAAGTGTCCGGCTGCCCCCTACGAGGCCGCCATGCTGATCGACCATCTCCTGAGGAAGCGCCGTGTGCGCGAACGGGTGGAGGTGGAAGTCTGGGCCGCTGAGCCTGCCCCGATGGGGGTTGCGGGTCCGGCAGTTTCGCAGGGGGTAAAAGATCTGGTCGCGGATCGCGGCATCGCCTACCACCCGAGCCGCCAGATCGCGCGGGTGGATGCGCCAGGCAAGCGGCTGCACTTTGAGGGCGGGGACGAAGTCTCCTACGACGTGCTGGCTGTCGTCCCGCCGCATGCGCCGCCGGCTGTCGTGCAGGAGGCAGGGCTCGCAGCGCCCGGGGGATGGGTGCAGATCGACCGTGAGACCTGCGAAACGCCTTTCGAGAACGTCTTCGCGATCGGGGACGTGACGGGTGTGATGCTCCCGATGGGGAAGCCGCTCCCCAAAGCGGGGGTATTCGCCCATGCGCAGGCGGAAGCGGTGGCGAGGACGATCGCGACGAGGTGGACGGGCAAGGGAGAAGAGGGTCGCTTCACAGGTAACGGCGAGTGCTTCATCGAGATGGGATCTGGCGCTGCCGGATTCGCGCGCGGGAACTTCTACGCGGAGCCTGCTCCCGAGGTGAAGATGTTCCGCACGGGTCGCCACTGGCATGTCGCGAAGGTGGCTTTCGAGAAGAACTGGTGGCGTACCTGGTTCTGATCCGATGTGCCGCCGTGCGATGACCGTGGCAACGACTCTTCCGCCCGGAGCACCCGCTGTTGCGTGCTGCATGCCTCTCCTGGCCGGCAGGTGCAGGGTCGCCCGGGCACGAACGAGGGACTTGATCCACCTTGGATCCATGGCGTGCTGCATGCCGTATCCCACGAAGCCTGCCTGCTGCCTGTACGTAGACTCGAAGATAGGGAGGACTGCCGATGGCCGCAGCGTTCAAAGGTTTGAATTCACGCCTCGTGCACGTGGGGGAGAAGCCAGATCCTGCGACAGGTGCGGCGATTCCCCCTATTTACCAGACCACGACCTTCGCCTTCCCGACCAACGAGAGCATGCTGGATCTCATGGAAGGAAGGACAAGTGGCTACATTTACACGCGCTATGGCAACCCGAACTTCACGATGGCGGAGGCCAAGATCGCCGATCTGGAAGGTGCCGAAAGCGCGCTCGTGCTCGCGTCGGGCATGGCTGCGACAAGCACAGCGATCATGGCGTTGACGAGAGCCGGCGACCATCTTCTGACCCACGCCGACATCTACGGTGGCAGTTTCGGCCTCTTTCACGAGATTTTGCCTCGCTTTGGAGTGGAAACCGACTTCGTTGACATGACCGACCTCGGGTCGGTGGAACAAGCGATCCGCAGTAACACGACAGTCATCTTCATCGAAACGCCAAGCAATCCGACGCTACGCGTCTTCAACCTGCAAGCGATTGCAGAAGTCGCGCACCGCCATGGCATCAGACTCGTCGTAGACAACACATTCGCCACGCCCTACAACCAGAGGCCGCTGGATTTGGGTGCCGACGTAGTGGTTCACAGCGGAACCAAATACCTCAACGGCCACAGCGACCTGATGGCGGGGGCCATCGCCGGGACCGCAGGCTACATCGCGGAGTGCGTCAACGTATTCCGCAAGTTGGGCGGCAACCTCAACGGGTTCGATGCCTGGCTGCTCATCCGTGGCATGAAGACTTTTGGGCTGCGGATGCGGCAGCACAACGAGAGTGGCCAGAAGGTGGCGGAATATCTCTCTACGCATCCTGCGGTGCAGTGCGTGCACTACCCAGGACTCCCCACCCACCCCCAGCACGAGCTTGCAAGATCCCAGATGAGTGGCTTTGGCGGCGTCATGAGCGTAGAACTGAGAGGCGGGCCGCAGGCGGTGGACCGCTTTCTCGACAGCGTGCAGCTTTTCTCGCGCGCCGTCAGCCTCGGCTCCGTGGAGTCACTGATCACTCAACCGGTCGCGGCGGTGCACTACAATGTTCCAGCAAGTTTCCGCGAGTTGGGTGGCATCACGCCGAGCCTCGTCCGCATCTCGGTAGGTCTCGAGGAGATAGAAGATATCGTCGACGACTTGGCCCGTGCGCTTGAACGGGCCGGGTAAAGCGGTTGCGGCCACGTACAGGGGTGGCCTATGCGCGCTCGCCGGGCGGTAGCCCCGCGAACGCGAGCCACGGTCTCACGGTTCACCAGAAGGAGGGCGTGCGAAGGTCGCCGCCGCGGCCGCGACGAGCGAAGATTTCACGCGGCAGCGTTGACGCTTTGGACGGGCCCCGCGACACACGGCCTGCACCGCACGGGCCGTACGCCAACGCAGCCCCCTGTGGCAGGTGATGCGCTGGCCGTTCTCGTGGTGCCGTGCTCGACCTGCGGCAGGTGCGCCAGGACGGGTGAGGACGTTTAGCGGCGGCGGATCCGCAGGCGGTAACGCACCCTGCGACGGCGCCGTCTCCGTCGCCAAACGATGCCGACGAGGCCGACAGCGCCGAAGGCTGCGAGCGCGGGCCCCAAGAGATGGCTGCGCGGCGGTGGCGGCGCGGGGGACGCCGCGCTGGCCGCGAGCGGAATCGTCGCGAGGTCGCGGCCGCCGAGCGCCACCTTCACCTGACCGACCGGCTGATCGCTGCGCCAGGCGGCGGGCCAGCGAACCTTCGCGGAGATCTGGGGCAGCGGCTGCCCTGGACCGACGAGCCAGTCGTAGCCGGCGGTCGCCTCCGCCCGCGCGTTGGCCCTTGTATGTCCGAAAGCGTCGCCGGGCTTCACCAGCGCCACCTGACGAAAGTGCGAGAAGCCCCAGTTCAGGAGGTTCTGCGGATCGGTCCACATGTGGTAGAAGTCGGAGTGCAGCACGACAGCGATCAGCGTGACGCCGTTGCGCGTCGCCACCGTCACGATCGACTGCTTCGCCTGGATCGTGTAGCCGATCTTGCCGCCGATCGTGCCGGGGTAGTTCCACAGCAGGATGTTCTGGTTCTGCATCGTGAACGGCTTCGGATCCCCCGGAAACCGGAAGGTCTTCGTACCGTCGACCTGACGGAACGCAGGGTAGACCAGCGCTGCGCGGGTGAAGAGCGCGAGGTCGTGCGCCGTGGTCAAGTGACCCGACAGGTAGAGCCCGTCCGGGTTCAGGAAGGTCGTATGGGTCGCGCCGAGCGCCTTCGCTTCGCTGTTCATCTGCTGGACGAACGCGGGAACCGACCCCGCCTCCGCGATCGCGAGTTCCGTCGCCGCGTCGTTGCCCGAGACGAGCAGCAGGCCATACAGAAGATCCTTGATGGTTAGGCGCTGGCCCGCCTTGAGGTAGGCCGAACTGCCCTCCACTCCAGCCGCCTGGGGCGAGACCGTCACTGTGCGTGAAAGGTCGCCGCGCATGACCGTGAGGAGCGCCGTCATGATCTTCGTCGTCGACGCGGGCGGCAGTCGGCGGTTCGCGTTGTGCGAGAGGAGCACCTGGCCCGTCGTCGCGTCCATCAGTTCGTAGCCGATCCCCTTGACCGATGGCAGGCCGGACGCGGCCTGGACGCTCGGCCCGGGTTGCAAGACGCAGAGGCTGAGAAGCAGCGCGGCCGAAGCCAACTGTCTGAGGCGTGCGCGCATGGTGTCCCCCTGGGCTGCTTACGCTTCTCGTTCTTCGGCCTAGCCTTCGCGAGTCCTGCCGGGAAATTCGGGTACCGGAGGGACACGAATGCCTGGGCGCGAGCCGACGGCCGACGCCAAGGTGCACCGCGCACCCTTCGCCGGCCGTGAGTTCGGCGTCAGCCGAAGAAGCGGCGCAGCATGCCGCGCTTGCGATCCTTGCGCGACCGCAGCGTGCCGATCTCGCTGCGCAGGTGGCTCACCTCCTGCTGCGTGCGCACGAGCGCCATCAGAACGCGGTCGCGATCCTGCCGCTCGCGCGCGGCGTGCTCCAGGATGACGTCGCGCAGCCTCCCGATCTCAGTGGCCAGCGGCTCGGTCGACACCGCCACCTCTGCGTCGCCGCGCGCCGCCGCAGGCTCTCCGCCCGGCAGCGCCGGCGGATGGTCCAGCGAGACCGCCTCGAAGGTGCGAACCGGGCGGTCACTCGCGCGCGGCGGGCTGGACGTTCGGCTGCCCGAAAGCGCACCTCGCCCGCGCTCTCCTCCGAGATCCACTTGCGGGCCGTCCTCCTGTCGCTCCCCTGCCGGCTTCGTCGTCGCCAAGGCGTCGAGGATCGCGGTGCGCGGCCGTCCCGCCAGCGTCATGCGCGAAGCGATCTGCAGCCTCGCCAGGTCGAGCGCGGAGAAGCGTCCGCTGCCAGGGGAGCTCAGCCACTCGCGGTAGTTCTCCACGAGGCGGCGCACCGTCCTCGGCGGTAGCCCAAGCTGGCGCGCGAGCTCCTGCCGATCGATCACGCGGCCCTCCATCTCAACACCTCTGCCGATGCCTTCGCAGGCCGTCGCGACCCTTCCTGCGCGGATCGTGGCAGGTCCTGACTAGCGTTCGACATGCGCGCGGCGCGCCTGTTGCAGCGCGCTGCGCAGGAGGCGGCACTCGTCGAGGGACTCCTCGAGAAGGCGAAGGAGCAGCGTGCGGCTGCGGCGCAGTCGAAGAAGATCCCGCTCGAGGCGCAGTAGGCGCGTCTCCTCGTCCATGCCATCACCTGGTCTACATGTACGAGTCGTCCGCCCGAACTATGCGGCACGCGCCGCAGGATCACGCCAGGAGTCGCTCGAGGAAGTGCCGGGCGTCCGTGGGCCCAAGACCGACGGCGCCCGGCCCAGACTCCGTCCCGCCGTGGAAGTCGCTGCCGCCGGTGCGTAGGAGACCCAGCGAGAGCGTCTCGCGCCGCAGCAGCTGCCGCCGGCTGCGCGTGGCGCTCGGGTGGTTCACCTCGACTGCGTCGAGGCCCTCGGCCGCCAGCTCCCCGAGGTGCGGAGACCGGTAGTTCGCCGGGTGCGCGAGGGAGACGATGCCGCCCTCGTCATGGCAGCGCGCGATCGCGTCCGCGGCCTCGGGGCGCCAACGCTCCACGTAGGCCGGAGCGCCCGGCACGAGGTAGCGCCGAAACGCCTCCCCCGTGTCCCGGACGAAACCTTGGCGCACGAGCGCGCGCGCGACGTGCGGCCTGCCGACCTGCGGGTGCGAGAGGACTTCTCCTGCGCCGGGCAGCGGCATGCCAAGGGCCGCAAGACGCGAGAGCATCTCCTCCGCCCGAGCCCTCCGCTCGCCCGTGAGCCGCGCCAGCAGGGCGGCGAACACGCCCCGAGGCAGCTTTGGAAAGAAGGCGAGGAGATGGACCTCCTCGCCCTGGTGCTGCGCCGCGATCTCCGCCCCGACGATGGGCAACACTCCGAGCGGCGTCGCGGCGGCCGAGAACTCCGGGTAGCCAACGGTGGTGTCGTGGTCTGTGAGCGCCGCCGTCCTGATCCCCGCTGCGCAGCAGGCCGCAGCGAGCTCAGTCGGCGAGAGCAGGCCGTCGGACGCAGTCGAGTGCAGGTGGAGGTCTGTGCGCCTGGGTGGCTTTGGGTCAACCACCCTGTGCGAAGCGGACCAGCGTCTCGACGCCGAAGCCCGTTGCCCCGTGTCCGAGCGGTCCGCCTTCCTCCTCGAACGCAGTGCCGGCGATGTCGAGGTGCACCCAGGGGGTGTCCTGCGCGAAGTGGCGCAGGAACGCGGCCGCCTTGGAGGCGCCGCCGTCGCGACCGCCAGTGCTCTTCATGTCCGCCGTGGGGCTCTTGAGCGACTCGCTGTGCTCTTCATCGAGCGGAAGGCGCCAGTAGCGCTCTGCGGCCCGGGCCCCGGCCGCCAGCACCTGCTCGGCGTGGGCATCGTCGTTGCTGAACAGGCCCGCGCGCTCCTTGCCAAGAGCAATGACGACCGCGCCCGTCAGCGTCGCGAGGTCGATGATGTCCGCGACCTGCTCGCGGCGCAGCAGCTCAAGCCCGTCCGCCAGCACAAGCCTGCCCTCGGCGTCGGTGTCCGAAACCTCCACCGTCGTCCCAGAGAGCATCTGCAGCACATCGCTCGGGCGGAAGGCGTCGGCGCCCGTCATGTTCTCGGCGATCGAGAGGACACCGACGAAGCGGCCCTTCACCCCGAGCCGGTGGATCGAGAGCATCGCCCCCACGACCGCTGCGGCTCCGGACATGTCGCTTTTCATCCACAGCATGCCCGGGGCGGTCTTGAGGTCGATGCCGCCGGAGTCGAAGGTCATCCCCTTGCCGAGGTATCCGTGCCACGGCCCCGCGCCACCGTCGTGGCGCAGCACGACGATCGCGGGCGGATGCGCGGACCCGCGCCCCACCGCGAGGATGCCGCCCGCTCCCATGCCCGCAAGCTCGTCGCGGCCGATCACGCGGCAGTCGAGCCCCTCTTCCAGTGCCATCGCCTGCAGCGTGGCAACGAGCTTCTCGGGAGTCTTCTCGTTCGGCGGGGTGTTGACGAGGTCGCGCGCCGCTTGCACGCCCGCGGTGATCGCCTGGGCCGCCGCGAGGGCTGCCCGCCCCTGGGGCGCGTCCGCTTCGGCGCAGATCAGGCTGAGCGTGTGCGGCCCCTGGCCCTTCTCCTTCTGGAACCGGTCAAAACCGTACCCGCCCAGCGCGGCGCCGATCAGCGTCGCCTCGAGCGCCCACCCGCCGCTCGGTGCGTCGGCTGGCTCCAGGGGGGCCAGGCCGACGCGACCAAGTCGCATCTGCTTCGCATGGCGCGCCGCGAGGGCGGCCGCCTTCTTCGCCCGCGCATGGCTGAAGCCCGCGCGAGGGCCGAGGCCGACCGCGAGCGCCACAGGCGCCGAGGAGCCCGCGAGCGGGAGCGAGAACACCTCGCCGAGCGCGGCGCGGAAGGCGCCGCCCCGCAGCCGACCGATCGCGCCACCGCAAAGGCCGTCAACGGCTTGCGCGACCGCCGTGAGGTCGCCGTCCGAGAATACGCCGACGACGATCGCGTCCCCCTCGTAACTCTGCAGTCCGCCGAGGTGCAACGAAAGCTCCACGGGAACACTCCTCCTACGCGAGTACTTCCTGCAGCACGCGGCGCAGGTTCCCCCCGAGGATGCCTTGAGACTCCGCGGGGCTGAATCCTGCCGCATCAAGAGCCGACCGCAGGTTCGGGTAGTCGGAGACGGTCTTCAGGCCCTCCGGCGACGCGGAGATGCCGTCGAAGTCCGATCCGAGCCCTACGTGCTGCGGTCCGACAAGATCAGAGATATGGCGGATGTGGCGCAGCAGATCCCCGATCGTCGCCTGCTCGCCGTCCACCAGAAACTCGGTGTAGAAGTTCATGCCGATCACGCCGCCGCGCGTGGCAAGCGCCTTGATCTGTTCGTCGCGCAGGTTGCGGGGATGCTCACGCACCGCCCGCGCGTTGGAGTGCGACGCGATCACGGGTCCCTCGGTCATCTCGAGGAGGTCCCACAAGCCGCGCTCGCCCAGGTGGGATACGTCGAGCACCATGCGGAGGCGCTGCATCGCTGCGACGATCCGACGCCCATCGTCGCCCAGCCCACCCTGCGAGGCCTGGCTCATCGCGCCATCCGCGAGACTGCTGCGCTCGTTCCACGTGAGCATGGCGCTGCGCACGCCCAGCCGGTGCAGTACCTCGAGGATCTCGACGGAGCCCCGCAGCGGGCTGAGTCCCTCGACGGCGAGGAGGCCGCCGACGCGGCCGGCCTGCGGGGCGACGTCGGCCGCCGTGAGCACGGGGTAGAGGCGGCCCTCGCTCGACGCGACGGACCGGTCGAACTGGGCGATCATCTCCAGGATGCGCTGCAGGCCAAGCGCCTCGCCGAACGCGGGCACGGTGAACAGCGCGAAGAACTGCAATCCGACTCCCGCGGCGAGCAGCCGTTCAAGGTCGAGATGTCCGGGCAGCGACGTCAGCGACGTGCCCTTCGGACGCTCGCCGACGAGCAGCATCAAGGTGTCGCAATGGGCGTCTGCGATCGGTGCGATCGCCATGTCATTCGCGGATGAAGATCCGCTGCACCTCCTTGGCCAATCCGGTAGAGGGGTCCGCGTCGACGAGCAGCGCGCTGAGCTGGCGCTTACCCTCGGCCACCTCGAAACGCGCGGGAACCTGGCTCAGGAAGCGGCCCACGACCCCCTTGCGGTCCATGCCGAGCACAGACTCCGACGGACCGGTCATGCCGACGTCGGTGAGGTAGGCGGTGCCCGATGGCAGGACGCGATCGTCCGCCGTCTGGATGTGCGTGTGGGTGCCGACGACTGCCGTCGCCCGCCCGTCGAGATGCCAGCCCATCGCCTCCTTCTCAGAGGTGGCCTCGGCGTGGAAGTCCAGGAAGAAGAGGTCGTAGCGCCCCGCCTCCTGCGCGAGCAGGTCGTCGACCCCGCGGAACGGGCAGTCAAGGTTCATCGGCAGGAAGACGCGGCCCATCGCGTTCGCCACGAGGACGCGCGCCCCGCCCGCCTCGATGATGCAGTGCCCCCGCCCCGGCGCCCCCGGCGGGTAGTTCAGCGGCCGCAGGAGACGAGGCTCCTCGTCGAGCAGCGCGACCGCCTCGCGCTTGTCGAAGGTGTGGTTCCCGAGCGTCACGACGTCCGCGCCCGCTTCCAGGATCTCCTGGTAGGTCGGCCCGGTGATGCCGAAGCCGGCCGCCGCGTTCTCGCCGTTGACAATCGCCAGGTCGACCGAGTGTTCACGCCGCAATGGTCCGAGCCGCTCGCGCAGCATGTGGCGACCGGGTCGCCCGCAGATGTCGCCGACCATCAGGATGCGCAGTCTACTCGCCTCCTTCGGGCTCAGGCAGCCAGGCGAACGGATGCACCCCCTGCACGAGGCCCCTGAGCAGCAGGATCGCCTGACGGATCTCCCATTGTGCATCAGCTTTTCCGCGCTGGCGCACGAGGTGGCAAATCTCCGCGAGATCGAGCGACGCCTGCACGCTGCGTCGGTGGGCGTTCAGGACGAGGTAGCGCGCTGCAGGGTGCGAGAGCCCAAGGCGCTCGGCAGCCCCCTTCGCGGTCTCCTCCGCGCCCCGCAGCACGGCACCGGCGTCAGCGGCCGCCACGAGCGGCGGCACGACGATGCCGCCCTCGAAGCCGGGTTCCGACCAGGTGAAATCGACCCGGCGCCGGTGGCGCAGGAGCTGGTGCCAGGCTGCCTCCGAGATGTCGAACGCCACTTCGTAGCGCACGATCTGGTAGGCGGGCGGCGGCGCATCGTACGGGCCGTACGGCGTGATCGACTGAAGGATCTTGAGGAGCTCCGGATCAGTGTGCCGCGAGAGGTCTTCGCCCGGCAACGCCGCTGAAGCGATGCGCCGCAGCGCGGCGCCTGCCGGCGGCGCGCTCAGGAGACGCACCGGCGTCGTGACGTAACGCGCCGGGCTGCCTCCCTGAGGGCGCGCGCCCACGGCGGGCGACGGGTCCGAATGGCGAAGGAGCGTGGGCGTGACGGCACCCGCCTCGCGCAGCAGAGCCTCGCCGAGCTCCACCTCCTCCGCGTGCGGGGAGGAGCGCAGCAGCACGATCGCATCGCGGAGCGCGCGCGCGTTCCCTGTGACACCGACGTTCGTCTCCATCCCGAGCGGCAGCGCGTAGCGCGCGTCCTCGAACGCCCGGCGCTCGAGGCGCTTTCGCACCTTGGGATCCGCGAGGTCGAGTCCCTCGCTCGCGGCGAGGTGCTGCACCACGATCTCCTTGATCTCCTCGTAGGCATCGTAGAGGTCGTCCATCGCCTGCGCGTAGACGGCTTCCGCCGAAGGGGCGAGGCGCGGCAGGTAGTACGCGCCTCGCTGCGGCTGCTGGTAGCGCTGCGAGTACTCCGTGAAGCTGAGGTACGGGCTCGCGAGTTCCAGCGCCGCCGACGCGAGGCGGGAGACGCGCTCGACGCCCAGATGAACGCAGGCGTGCTCGGCCACGGAGGCGTGGCCGTAGCCGACGACCCACTTCTCGTGGAAGGCGGCCGCCGTCGCGGCCGCCTCGTGTGCGGCCGGTGCGCTGGCCTGAAGCCAAGGGCTGATCGCCAGCTCGTCGCCGGCGATCAGCTTCGCAAGGTTCTCACGAAACGAGAGCGAGCTGCGCGAGACGTAGGCGAAGATCACCGCGACGACTTCCTCGGGCAGGTTCAGGATCGCGTAGACATCGCGGTCCATGTTGCTGACGAACCGCTCCAAGGGCTGCAACGGTCTGCTTCCTCCTCAGACGGTCGCGAAGAGGCGGCCGTCGCTACTTGGCGTAATCGACGGCGCGCGTCTCGCGCACGACGGCCACCTTGATCTGGCCCGGGTAGGTGAGTTCCTCCTCGATGCGCCGAGCGATGTCGTGGGCCATGCGCGCCGCCGCGAGATCATCGACGCGTTCCGGCTTGACGATGATGCGCAGCTCGCGCCCTGCCTGGATGGCGTAGGTCTTCTCCACGCCCTCGAACGAGTCGGCGATCTCCTCCAGCTTGCGAAGCCGCTTGATGTACAGTTCGAGGCTCTCGCGACGCGCCCCGGGACGCGCTGCGGAGATGGCGTCCGCCGCCGTGACAATGACCGCCTCCACGGAGCGGGGATCGCCGCCGTGATGCGCCTCCATCGCCCAGATGACCTCTTGCGTCTCCTTGTACTTGCGCAAAAGGTCGATCCCGAGTTCGAGGTGGGTGCCCTCCATCTCGTGGGTGAGGGCCTTCCCGATGTCGTGCAGCAGGCCGCCGCGCTTCGAGACCTGCACGTCGGCACCGAGCTCGGCGGCGATCATGCCTGCGACGACCGCCACCTCGACGGAGTGCTTGAGGACGTTCTGGCCGTAGCTCGTGCGGTAGCGCAGCCGGCCGAGGAGTTTCACGAGTTCGGGGTGCAGGTTGTGCACGCCGACATCGAAGCAGGCCTGTTCGCCCTGCTCGAAGATCCGCTCCTCCATCTCCTTCTTGACCTTCTCGACGACTTCCTCGATGCGCGCGGGATGGATCCGGCCGTCGGCCACCAGCCGCTCAAGCGACATGCGGGCGATCTCCCGACGGATCGGGTCGAAACCGGAGATCAGAACGGCCTCCGGCGTGTCGTCGACGATCAGGTCGATGCCGGTCGCGTTCTCGAGCGCGCGGATGTTGCGTCCCTCGCGTCCGATGATCCGCCCCTTCATGTCGTCGGACGGCAGCTCCACGACCGACACCGTCGACTCGGCGACATGGTCCGCCGCGTAGCGCTGGACAGCAAGCGCGATGATGTTGCGCGCCCGCTTCTCGGCTTCCTCCTTCGCACGCTGCTCCGTCTCGCGGATGCGCAGCGCGATCTCACGGCTCATCTCCTGCTCGACCTGCGCCATGACCATGCGGCGCGCCTCGTCCGCCGACAGGTTGGCCATGCGCTCGAGTTCCCCGAGCGCGCGCTGCCTAACCTCTTCGACATCCACACGCGTCTTCTGGAGCTGACGCTCGTCCTCGTCGAGGACCGCCTGACGGTGGTCCAGCTGCTCGGTGCGTCGGTCGAGGTTCTCCTCCCGCTGGATCAGTCGGCGTTCGATCTCCTGGACTTCGCTGCGCTGCTGCTGCAGCTCGCGCTCGACCTCGCCGCGAAGTCGATGCGCTTCCTCCTTCGCCTGTAGGATCGCTTCGCGCAAGTGGGCTTCCGCATTGCGCTGCGCCTCTTCACGAATGCGCTTCGCGGCCTCTTCTGCCGCCCGAAAGCCGCCTTCCCCGATGACGCGCCGCCCAAAGTAGCCAGCCAAACCTGCGACGATCACGACCAACACGACGAGGAGGATGACCGGTGTTCCCGTGTCGCCACCCCCGTCGAATCCGCTGTGCCCCTGTACCTATCTCGCTTAATCTCGAAAGAAGCGCCGCATCAGCGGCTTAGCAACGCACATTCTCATCTGATTCTCGCAGAGCGGCTCAGAAGGTGTCAAGCAGCACCATCGGGCAGGTCGATGCCTTCCCCCGCCAGTGCGGTCCGCACAGATTCCTCCGTGTATCCCTGGCGCACCAGGAAGGAGAGCAGTCGGCGGAGTTCGCGCTGCCCCTCCGGCCGCCCGCGGCGGGCGAGGTAGGCAGAGAGCGCCTCCTTGCATCGTGCGGCGTCGTCGAGTCCAGAAAGCGCCTGCCTCGCGAGACGCTCGTCCACGCCGCGCCGCGAGAGGTCCGCTGCGATCCGGAGCGCGCCGTGGCGCACACCCTGCGCGCCACCATCGACGACCGACTGCGCGACCCGCGTGTCATCCAGCAGGCCGAGGCGTCGCGCGCGCCGCACGGCCCGCAGCGCGTTCGTCTTCGCGTGACCCTTGAGCACGAGGGCCTGCTGTGCCTCCGCCGCGCTCAGGTCGCGGCGCGAGAGCATCTGCAGGAGGTCCTCCCAGGCCGCCTCCATCTACCCTAGTCCTCCGATTCCTCGTGGCCGGCAGCCGGCGCTGCGACCTTTTGGACTGCCACCGCGTCACGGATCTTCCGTTCGATCTCGAGCGCGATGTCCTTGTGCTGCTTCAGGTAGTCGCGCACGTTCTCACGGCCCTGCCCCATCCGCTCGCCGCCGTAGGAGTACCACGCTCCGCTCTTCTGGATGATGTCCATCTCGCTCCCGAGGTCGACGAGGCTGCCCTCCTTCGAGATCCCCTCGCCGTAGAGAATGTCGAACTCGGCCTGCTTGAAGGGCGGCGCCACCTTGTTCTTGACGACCTTGACGCGCGTGCGGTTGCCGACCACCTCGGTGCCGAGCTTGAGCGACTCGATGCGCCGCACCTCCAAGCGCACGGAGGCGTAGAACTTGAGCGCGCGTCCGCCTGGCGTTGTTTCGGGGGATCCGAACATGACCCCTACCTTCTCGCGGATCTGGTTGATGAAGATCGCGGAGGTCTTGCTCTTCGAGATCACCCCCGTCAGCTTCCTGAGCGCCTGCGACATGAGGCGCGCCTGCAGGCCGACGTGCGAGTCGCCCATCTCTCCCTCGATCTCGGCCTTCGGGACGAGGGCCGCGACGGAGTCGATCACGATCACGTCGATCGCCCCCGAGCGCACCAGAGCCTCCGCGATCTCGAGCGCCTGCTCTCCGGTGTCCGGCTGCGAGATGAGCAGCTCATCCGTATTGACGCCGAGGTTCTTGGCGTAGGCGGGATCGAGCGCGTGCTCCGCGTCGATGAACGCAGCGTTCCCGCCGGCGGCCTGCGCCTCGGCGATGATGTGCAGCGCCACCGTCGTCTTGCCCGACGACTCGGGCCCGTAGATCTCGACCACCCGCCCGCGTGGGATGCCGCCGATGCCGAGCGCCATGTCGAGCGTGATCGCCCCGGTGGGGATCGACTCGACGTGCATCGACGCACCGGCTTCGCCGAGCCTCATGATCGAACCCTTGCCGAACTGCTTCTCGATCTGGGCCAGCGCGAGGTCCAATGCTCGCTCGCGGTCCAACCTAATCCCCACCTTCACTAGTCTCGGGGCTCTACGCTCGGAGCCCGTCTCCTGCGCGCCATGTTTCCAGTACCGTGTAGTGCGCTCCTGCAGACAGAAGTTCGCTTTCGTAGAGGCGAATCTCCTCTGCGGGGCCGTGAAGCTTGTCGATGTCGTGCGGCGGGACGGCCCGGGGTGTACGCAGGCGCGCCACGGTGACGTGCAGCCGAAAAGGCTTTCGGTCCACTGTGAAGCCGCGGGCCAAAAGCTCCCGGCCGAGCTCCGCGGCGAGCGATGCGAGTTCGGGCGGCGCCCATCCCGAGAGCGCGAGGATGCGCGCGACCCCAACTGGGAACCCGCCCAGCCGGTCGAGCGCGTACTCGCTGCGCCGCGCCCTCTGGGCAGCCGCCTGCCCGGCGCGCAGGACGTCCGCGACGCGCGCCTCTTCCACGTCCCCGAGGAAAGCGAGCGTGATGTGGCGCGAGGCCAGGGCGCTCGGTCGAGCGCCCAACTCGCGCACCAGCGCCTCGATCCGCGCCTCGAGCGGTGACGGGAGCGTCGGCGCTGCGAGCGCGAAGAAGAGCCTGCGCATCCTTGGCAATTCGCACGCCTCCTACGCAGAGGCGGCCGCTCGCTGGTGCGAGCGGCCGCCTCTGCGGTTTTCTAGTTGCGGCGCCGGGCGGGCTCGACGTTCACTGAGCGTCCCTTGATCTGACCGGTCTGCAGACCATGGATCACCCGGCTCGCCTCGGTCTTCGGCACTTCGACGAAGGTGAATCGGTCGTAGATGTCGATGACGCCGATCACGTTGCCGGCGACGCCGGAGAGGTTCGCGACCGCACGCACGACGTCGGCCGGCAGGATCCCCTGGGCCCGCCCCACGTTGATGAACAGTCGGACCATGCCCGGTTCGGCGCCGGTGTCGCCGAAGTCCTCCTCGATCGGCGGGGCCTCCGCGCCTGCAACGTGCAGGTGGAGCGCCGCAGCCGCCACGTCCAGCGAGTCGATCTCGGCCTCGTCCTCCAGAAGCTCGCGAACGAGTTCACGAAGTTCGCCAAGCGGACGCCCCGATCGAAGCACGCCGCGCAGTTCGGTCTTCACCCGCTCGCGCCGCTTGTCCCACAGGTCGTCGAGTGATGGCAGTTCGCGGCGCTGGATGCGCTGTCCGATGCCGCGCTCGAGGTCGCGCAACTGGCGGAACTCCTTCGGCTCGATCAGGGTGATCGCGACGCCGGAACGGCCCGCGCGGCCGGTCCGCCCGATGCGGTGCACGTACGCCTCGGCGTCCTGGGGGATCTCGTAGTTGATCACGTGGCTGACGTGCTCGATGTCGAGTCCGCGCGCCGCAACGTCGGTCGCGACCAGCAGTTCCACGTCACCCTGGCGGAAACGGCCGAGCACGCGCTCGCGCTCGCGCTGCGTCAGGTCCCCGTGGATGCCCGCTGCAAGGTAGCCGCGAGCCCGCAAGCCCTCCGCCAGCTCGTCGACCTCTTTCTTCGTGCGGCAGAAGATGATGCCGCGCTCGACGCTCTCCATGTCCAGCACGCGAGAGAGCGCCTCGATGCGGTCATGGCCGCGCACCTCGTAGAAGAGCTGCTCGGTCTGCGGCACGGTCACCTGCTCCGGCGCGATCGCGATGCGGGCCGGGTCGCGCAGGTACCGGCGGGAAAGGCGTTCGATCTCCGGCGGGAACGTCGCCGAGAACAGCATCGTCTGCCGCTCCGGCGGCGCGCTAGACATGATCTTCTCGATGTCCTCGATGAATCCCATGTCGAGCATCTCGTCCGCCTCGTCCAGGACGAGCGTACGCAGCCGACTGAGGTCGAGCGTGCCCCTCCCAAGGTGGTCGAGGAGGCGTCCCGGTGTGCCGATCACGATCGGCACGCCCATCCGCAGCGAGCGGATCTGGCGGTCGTACGGCTGGCCGCCGTAGACGGGCAGCGTCTTGACGCCGCGGAACTTCCCGATGCGCGCGATCTCCTGCGAAACCTGCAGCGCGAGTTCGCGCGTCGGCGTGATCACGAGCGCCTGCACGCCGATCGTGCGGTCGAGCCGCTCTACGATCGGTATGCCGAAGGCAGCCGTCTTGCCCGTTCCGGTCTGGGCGCGACCGATCACGTCCCGCCCCTCCATGGCGGCCGGTATGGTGCGCTCCTGGATCGGGGACGGTTCCTCGAACCCCATCTCCTCGATCGCCTTCAGAACGCGCGATGACAATCCCAGCGCGGCGAACCCGGTCTGGTTCTCCTGACCGGCCTCACTCTGCTCATTCACTTCCGACAATGGCTCTACTCCTTCCGTCGCAGCCGCTCCCAGAGGAGCGTAAGCGCTGCTTGGGCAATGCGTTCCCGAATCTCCTGACGGTCACCGTGCGCGTGCAGCTCCCGACTCTTCTCGCCGAGCGCTCCGGCGATGGCGACGTACGCCAGACCGACCTCTCGTCCCTCCGGACCGGCGAAGCCGCATGTCGCGATCCCGACGTCGGCAGCGAGCCTTGCACGCACAGACCTCGCCATGTCGAGCGCGAGTTCCCCCGAGACACCGTCCCCCACCTTGCGGGGATCGACATCCAGCTGGCGCTCCTTCTCTTGCAGCGCGTAGACGACACAGGCGCCGCGCACGTACGCACTCGCACCGGGCGTGCGGGTCAGTCGTTCCGCAACGAGCCCGCCGGTGACCGATTCCGCGGTCGCTACCGTCAGCCCGCGCGCGTGCAGCGCTTCGCCGCACGCGTCGTGCAGCTGCGTCGCGCCTTCCCCGTACACATGGTACCCCAGGCGGCGGCGCACCTCGAGGGCAACCGGCCCGATCAGCGCCTCGGCGGCCGCATCGCTTTCGGCCCTCGCCGAGACCCTTAGCTCCACCTCGGCGAGCTTCGCGTACGGCGCGACCGTGGGATTCTCGAGGGCCATCAGGTCCTCGAGCCGCTCCTGCAGGGCGCCCTCCCCGATGCCCACGACCCGCAGGCTCGTACTGACCAGGTGCTCTCCGCTGGCCGCGCGCAACCGAGGGAAGACGGATGCCTCGAACATGGCACGCATCTCATGCGGCGGTCCTGGCAGCAGCACAACCCAGTGTTCGCCTGCCTGCCAGAGGACGCCAGGCGCCGTGCCCCGAGGGTTCGGCAGCAGCTCCGCGCCCGCGGGCCGCATGGCCTGCTTGCGCTGGACATCGCCGAACGCGAGGCCTTTGGCCCCGAACAAGTCCTCCAGCGTCTTGAGCGCCAAGTCGTCCTGCACCAGAGGTTGACCGAGCACTTCCGCGAGCACTTCCTTGGTCAGGTCGTCGTAGGTCGGACCGAGCCCTCCGGTCGCGACGATCACGTCGGCCCGCGACAAGGCGAGCTGGTAGGCGGCGCGTAGGCGTTCCCTGTTGTCGCCCACCGTTACCTGATGATAGACGAATACGCCCGCCGCCGCGAGTCGTTCGGCGAGATAGCGGGCGTTCGTGTTCGTGATCTGGCCGAGCAGCAGCTCCGTGCCGACCGAAAGGATCTCACCGCGCATGCCGTGCCCCCTACGCCGTCGTGGCCTCCACTTGCGGCTCCTGCGCGTCGAGCGGCGCAAGTCCGCACAGCGCGCGCAGCTCGGCGCCGCCCAGCCGCTCGGACTCGACGAGCCGATCCGCCGCAAGGCGAAGCCCGTCGACGTGCGCCGAGAGCACGTCCCGCACGCGCTCCTCCACGCCGCGCACGATCTGCGTCAGCGCGGAGTGCAGTTCCGCCTCCGGCAGCGTCTGTTCGCTGACGACCCCGAGCGGCGACATGCCGGAGAAGATCAGCAGGCGGCCGCGCTGGAACGCCTGCTCGAAGTCCTGCGCCGCACCCGTGCTGCGCCCGCCGAGCGTCAACTCCTCGGAGACCATCCCGGCGAGCGCGATCGCGATATCCGACTCGAGTTCCTGCGCCGTGTGCAGGTAGCGGTCGTCGTCCGGCGCCTGGCGGACGTACCCGAGGGCGCCACCGCGCGAGGTGATCGTGATCGAAGCGACGGACGCCGGCCGCAGCACCTCTGCCACGAGCGCGTGGCCGGCCTCATGCAGCGCGACGCGCCGCAGTTCATCCGAGCTCGGACGCCGGTCGAGCTTCTCGCCCATGATCACCTTGTCGACCGCTTCCACGAAGTGCGCCTGGGCGATCGTGCGCTCTCCCGCGCGCAAGGCACCGATCGCCGCCTCGTTCGCGAGACTCTCGAGGTGCGCCCCCGAGAAGCCGAACGTCTCGCGCGCGATGCGGTCGAGGTCGACGTCGGGAGCAAGCGGCTTGTTGCGCGTGTGCAGCGTGAGGATCTCGCGTCGCGCGTCGCGGTCCGGCAGGTCGACGCGGATGATGCGGTCGAAGCGGCCTGGCCGCGTGAGCGCTTCGTCCAAGAGGTCCGCGCGGTTTGACGCTGCCATCACAAGCACCTTGACGTCGTCGCGAGCAGATCGAAGACCGTCCATCTCGACGAGCAGCTGGTTGATCGTCTGGTCGTACTCGAGGTGGCCGTGGTTCTGGCCGCGCTTGCCGCCAAGCACCTCGATCTCGTCGATGAAGACGATCGCGGACGTGCGATCCTGCTGGTGGGCCGCCTCTCTGGCCCGTGCGAACAGATCGCGCACGCGCTGCGCGCCGACGCCGGCGTACATCTCGATGAACTCAGAGCCCGCCGCGGCGATGAACGCCGAGCCGGTGTACTGCGCCGCGGCCTTCGCGAGCAGTGTCTTGCCGGTTCCCGGAGGCCCTGTGAGCAGGATGCCCTTGAGCGGCCGGATGCCGAGGCTCTGCACCGCGTCCGGGTCCTGGATGAAGTCGAGCGCCTCGAGGATCTCCTTCTTCGCGGACGACTGGCCCCCGATGTCCTGGAAGCTGATGCCGCCGACCGCGCCCGTCTTGACCGGATGGGCGAAGTGACGTGACATGCCGCGCAGGGCGGGGACGTTCAGCACCAGGGCGAGCAGAGCGAGCATGAGCACGATCGGGAGGAGGTCAATGCCCTGCGCGAGCAAGAAGAGCAGCACGCCTCCAGCAACGCCGCCGGCAGCCCACTTCCACATCCTAGCTGGCCCCCCGGGAGTAAACGAAGTACGCGGATCGAGAGTGGTCGTAGAGGGCAACGTACACGTATTTGCTGTCGACGTAGACCTTGGCGGTGATGTGCAGTTTCGCCGCGTCGCTCAAAACGTCCTTGCGCATCTCAACGAACTGCCCGGTCGCGATGCCTTGCTCGATCGCGAAACTGAGCACCTGTGCAGCGTTCGCGAGCGCCGCATCGGACGTGCTTTGAACCTTCAACGTGGCGCCGGGCGCGAGCGATTGGATCTTCTGCGAAATCGTTTGGTAGGTCGATTGGAGGTTCGATACGTTACCGAGCCGCACCGTCACGCTTGGCGAGGAAGCCGTCAGGTTGAGCGTCACGGCCGTCACACCAGGAAGTCGACGGATTTCGGTCTGCAGCGGAGCCTTCGTCTGCGTGAGGAAGAGCCAGTGCTGGGCTCCGAACAGCGCGCCCAAGGTCAGCGCCAGAGCGAGCGCCAATACCGCGACGCGCCGCACCGGGACACGCATGGCGCAAGCCTCCCCGCTGCCAAATTACATAAGCAACTATAGCATGCGGCATCGCCTAACCTACAGGGCAACCGATGGTGCGTCTGCCATCTCACTTGCATAGCGTTGCAGCGAGGGGGGGGCAGCGCGTGCTGGAACGCGGTGAAGTGGTCGCGGCGCGAGCTGAGCTCGCAGACGCGTACCGCCTCTTCAACTGGACTACGGACCCGAGATTGATCGACGAGGCGATCCATCGCATCCGCATCGCCGAGATGCGCCTGGATTACCTTACACATCCAGCGTCGGCGCCGCCCCAGGCGCCGCAGTCGCTGCCCTGGCTGACCGGCTAGGATGGGCACCTAGGCATGGGCCGCCCCGCTGTGCAGCGGAGCGGCCCATGCCTCGCTCAGGACTTCTGGCCGAAGTCCCGGGCCTGCTCGTCGAGGTTCTCGAAGGTCAGCTGCGTCAGGTCACCGAGCGTCACCAGGTAGTCGACGACCTGCTGCGCCACGACCGTGTGGACATGCACCTTGGCCTCCTGCTCGTCGCCGACGACCAGCAGGGACTCGCCCATCTCGCCGAGCGCGCGCTGCATCGCAGGGATGTCGAGTCCCTCTCCCAGCACGAGGCACTGCACCTCGAGGCCGTAGCGCGCACCCGGCTGCATCGGCGGCGCCATGACGCTGCTGCCGCGCGCGACCGTCTGCCCGCGCGACGTCAAGTTGACGCCGGTGGAAGTTTCGTGACCGTGGTCGACGTCATCGCGCATCGCCTCGAGGATCGTCAGCAGGCCGAGGCCCCCGGCGTCCACCACACCGGTCTCCTTCAGGCGCGGCAGGAGTTCCGGCGTGCGTGCGAGCGCGTCGCGCGCCGCCTCGACGACGTTTTCAAGGAAGCGGTGGAGGTCAGCCGTCTGCTCGCTCGCCCTGCGGCCGGCTTCGGCAGCCGCGCGCATCACGGTCAGGATCGTCCCCTCGACCGGCTCCGCGACGCTCCGGTACGCCTGCTCCGCCGCGCTCTCGAGCCCGTCCGCGAGATCGCGGACGGTGAATGTCTCGAGCTCCCCGAGGCGCCTCGCAAGACCCGCGACGATCTGCGAAAGGATGATTCCGGAGTTGCCGCGCGCTGCCAGGAGCGCCGCCCGCGACGCCTTCTTGACCAATAGGCCGACCGACTGCGCGCTCCCCTGGGCGGCCTGGGCTGCCGCCTGCCAGGTGTACCACATGTTCGTTCCGGAGTCTCCGTCCGGGATCGGAAACGTGTTGATCTTGTTGATCCGGTCCTGCGATGTTGCGAGACGCACCGAAGCCGCCTCGAACAAAGACGCCAGCACCGTGCCCTCGTACAGCGCGACCACCCCCCCATTGCTACGTAGTACGTGAGATCTGCCCGGACTAGCCTTCGGCCAAATAGGCAATGCCGATGGTGCCCGGGCCGAGATGCGCGGCCGCCGTCGGGGCCATCTGCCAGATATCCACCTCGTCGAGGGCGTAGATCTCCTTCAGCCGACGCTCCAGCGTCGCCGCGTCTTCGGGGCAGACCACGTGGTCCACCGCGACGCGCAGGCTGTCGCCCGGCCGGAACCCCATCTCCTCGAGGTCCGACCGCATCACGTCGAGCAGGCGCTCGAGCGACTCCGCGCGGCTGTTCGCGCGGCTGAGTTCGCGCCATCCCTTCTCCCAGACCCTGAGCACCGGGTTGCCGGCTTCGACGTCCGCGGCCTCTGCCTCCGACGTGTAGCGTCCGCCCTGCTTGGTGAACGCCGCCGTCTGGGTCGTCACGACCATCCGCACGCGGTCGATCAGACGCGGCGCCGCGCTGCAGATTTCGTCCTTGCCGGCACCGTCGTGCGCCATCTCCGCGAGGTGGCGCACGACGAGGCCCTGCGACGCGGTCACCGTGTGGGTCTCGAACAGCGTGACGTCCGAATCGCCTTCCAAGAGCTCGATCGCCGTCCGCGCCGAGTTGTAGGTGGCGGAGAGGGTCGGCGAGACCGAGAGCACGATGATCGACGGGGCGATCTCCTGCGCCTGCTCAAGCGCCAGGAGGAAGTCGGCCGCCGAAGCGGCGGCGGTCGTGAGCCGGACGCTCCCCTCCACCATCATCCGGTTGGCTTCCTCAATGCTGATGTCGATCCGGTCGCGGTAATCCTTGCCGCCGGCCAGCACATGGACCGGCGCGACGGAGATCTTCAGGCGCTCGATCATCTCGTCCGGCAGGTCTAGCGTGCTGTCCGACACGATGGCGACCTTCTGCGTCAAGCGTTCTCCCCCTCTACTCCCGCTCCGCCGAAACTTCTCCAACGAAGTGCGCGATTTCCTGCCGAACCAGTTCCGCGAGCCTGCCTCGCACAGCGTCGGCGGACCTGGCGAGCAGCCTCCCGATATCCGCCGCCTGGGAGCGGCCGTGTCCAGGGAGCACCACGCCCGGTACACCGAGCAGCGAGATCGGCAGTCTGGAGAGGGTGACGTCGCGCATGCGCTCGATCTGCTCCGCGAGTTCGCGGGTAGCCCCGGAAAGCGCGGCGAGCTGGTGGGCGATACCCTCCATCCACTTGATGATCACGTTGCCGATGTAGCCGTCCGCCACCAGGACGTCGGCGTCGCCGTCGACCATGTCGGTGCCCTCACGGTAGCCGATGAAGTTCGGCACGCGCTCCTCGAAGAGCGCGTAGGCCTCCTGCACCACCCTCGTTCCCTTGCCGGGCTCGCGGCCGTTCGAGACGAGTGCGATGCGCGGTGCCGAGATGCCCCGCATCGCACGGGCGTAGGCCGCACCGAGCGCGGCGAAGGTCAGCAGTTCCCGCGCGTCGCACTCCGCGCTCGTCCCGAGGTCGACGAGCACCGGCTGCGCTCCGATCGGCAGCACGCCAGCGGCGACCGGGCGCAAGACGCCAGGCAGGGTACCGAGAATCCACCGCGCCGCGATCATCACGCTGCCGGTGTGGCCGACGCCCAGCGCGGCGTCGGCATGGCCGTCCCTCACTTCGCGGACCGCGACCGCGATCGAGGCGTCGGGGTGGCGCCGCAGGTAGGGGGCCGGATGGTGTCCGTCAGGCACCCCCTCGCCAGACGGCACGAACGTCACCTGGGATGCGACGTCGCGAAGCAGGCCCTCGGCGGTCCGCAGGACCGCCGGCGTCGCGACCAGCCGCACGTGCAGCGCAGGATCCTCCGAGAGCGCGATCCGCACCCCCTCGATCGCGGCGTGCGGGGCGTGGTCCCCGCCGAGGGCGTCGACGGCGACGCGCACCATCTGGGCACTCACACGCGCTCCAGAACGATGCTGGCGTTCTGGCCCCCGAAGCCGAAGGAGTTTGAGAGCGCCCGACGGATCTGCGCCGCCCTGGGCTCGGGCACGAAGTCGATGCCCTGCGGACCGCCTCCGAGGTAGTTGACCGTCGGGGGGAGGACGCCGCGCGCGAGCGCAAGCAAGGTGATGACCGCCTCCGCGGCGCCCGCGGCGCCCAACAGATGGCCGATCGCGCCCTTCTGGGAACTGACCGGGGGCACGGCGGCGAACACGCGCTGCACTGCGATGCTCTCCACCTCATCGCCGATCGGCGTGGATGTGCCGTGCGCGTTGATGTAGTCGATCTGGCCGGGCGAAAGGCCCGCGCTCTCGAGCGCCCGCCGCATCGCGAGTTCCGCGCCCCGGCCCTCGGGGTGCGGCTGCGTCGGGTGGTGGGCGTCGGCCGAGGGCCCGTAGCCGCTCACCCTGCCGAGCACCTGCGCCCCGCGCCGTGCGGCGTGCGCCTCGTCCTCGAGCACAAGCACTGCTGCGCCCTCCCCCATCACCATGCCGTCCCGCCCCGCGGAGAAGGGGCGGGACGCGGTTTGCGGGTCGTCGAAACGCCGGCTCAGGGCCCGCGCGGCGTCCAGACCGGACATGACGACATCGGCGAACAGCGACTCGGCGCCCCCGGCGAGGCAGACCTCGACGCGGCCGGACGCGACGGCGAGGAAGGCCTCTCCGATCGCATTGTTCGCGGAGGAGCAGGCCGTAGAGAACGTGATGTTCGGTCCGCGCAGACCCCAATGCTCGGCGATCGCAGCCGCCGCCATGTTCGGGATCGTCTTCGGCAGAAGGCGCGGGCCGACGCGGGCTCCCGCAGCGTGCGAGACGGTGTCGGCCGACATCGTCTCCACGCCGCCGAGGGCGCAGCCCATGTACACGCCGATCCCCTCGCGGTCGACGACTTCCAGAACTCCCGATGCGATCAGCGCCTCCTGCGCCGCGACGAGCGCCAGGTGGATGAACCGGTCGTAGTGGCGGATCTCGGACTTCGCGAGCACGTCTTCAATCGGCAGGTCACCTACCGGTGCGCCGAGCGAGGGTCCGGGGAGGCCGAAGCTGCCATCCATGCGCCGAACGGCCGTCCGCTTCTGCATCACGCCCTGCCAAAGGCTCTCCACACCGGTCCCGAACGGCGTCAGGGCGCCCATCCCGGTCACGACTACGTTCGCCAAGCGGTCCCCTCCTACGCCCCTGGCTCTTTGTCCCCCCGGGGATTTCTGGGTAGTTCGCTGCGCCAACCCGCAGCGCCTTCCGCTTGGGACGGGCGGGTGTGCTCAGCACGCCCCGCGCACCATAGCCATTGACGACCAGCCATCGGAGGCGATGCATATGTGGACGATCAGCCCCGACCGGACGGTGGGGCGACGGCTTGCGATCGGCGGAGGGCTCGTCGTGATCGCGGCGGCGCTCTACTTCCTGTCGCCGGGCGGTACCGTTGCCCCTTCCGCCACGCCGAGCGCAGCACCGAAGCCCCCGCTGCGAACCGTCGCGCTGTCCAAGAAGGAACTTGCCCTCACCTTCGACATCAGCTGGGGAACGGTGATGCCGCCCAAGGTGATCGCGATCCTCGCGAAGGACAAGGTCCCCGCGACCTTCTTCCTATCCGGACCCTGGTCCGCCCACCATCCGGAGCTCGTCGCGCTGCTCAAGCGCGACCACTTCCAGATCGAGAGCCACGGCCAGGCGCACGTGAACTACTCCGGGCTTTCGGACGCGCAGGTGCGCGACAACATCCAGAAGGCGCAGACCATTCTCGAGCAGGTCGCCGGCACGAAGACGGACATGGTTCGGCCGCCGAACGGGGACTACGACAAGCGAACACTTGCGGTCGCGGAGTCCATGGGCTACACCATCGTGCTCTGGGGAACCGACTCGCGCGACTGGATGAACCCCGGGGTCGCCGCGATCACGAACCGCGTGCTGCGCCTTGCGCATCCCGGCGACATCGTCCTCCTGCACGCGTCGGACACCTGCAAGCAGACGGACATCGCGCTGCCCGCGATCCTCTCCGGTCTACGGGAGAAAGGCTACACGTTCGTCACGGTCGACCAGCTCCTCAAGGACGCGCAGGCCGCGCAGGCGCCAACGCCCGCCGCGTAGCGCGCTCGACCGCGCGGGTCGCTTTGGCTACACTGTCAGCAGCACATGCTGACAGCGGCCCGCGCGACGAGGAGTGAACAGCGTGCCTTCGAGCTCCCAAGACCGGCGCATCGCAGTCGTCGGACTCGGCTTTGTCGGACTCCCCCTCTCCCTCTCCTACTGGCAGCAGGGCGCCGAAGTGTTCGGCGCGGAGAACGACCCGCGGCTGCGCTCGGAACTTGAGCGCGGCGTTACGCACCACCTGGAGTCCGATGATGGTCAGCCGATCGCTGCGATCCTATCCGCTGCCCTCGCATCTGGCCGCTACCACCTGGTGGGGAGCGCCGCCGAGGCGACGCGCCAGGCGGATGCGACGATCGTGACCGTTGGCATTCCCCATGGACCGACGGGCCTTGACCTTGGACCGCTGCGCGGCGCCCTGCAGGAAGTCGTGGACGCTGCGCCGCCCGGTCACCTCGTCCTCCTGCGCAGCACGGTGCCGCCCGGCACCACGCGCCAGAGCCTCCTTGCACTCGCGCGCGCGCGCGGGCGAAACGTTGGCGAGGACATCTTCATCGCCTACTGCCCCGAACGCATCGCCGAGGGGCGGGCGTTCCGCGAGTTCCGCGAAATGCCCGTGATCCTCGGCGCATTCGACGAGGCATCGCTCGCGCGCGCCAGGGCGGTCGTCGAGGTGGTAACGCGGGCCAGCGTCACCACTTCCGCGTCGGTGGAGGCGGCCGAACTCTCCAAGGTGATCGAGAACGTGCAGCGGGATGTCAACATCGCCGTCGCCCAGGAGCTCGCGCGCGCCTGCGAACCCGCGGACATCGACGTGTTCGAGGTGATCCGCCTCGCCAACACCCACACGCGCGTGCATCTGTTGGAGCCCGGTCCCGGCGTCGGTGGCTTCTGCCTGCCGCTCGCCCTCTCGTACTTCCTGCCCTTCGCGCAGGAACACGGCGTCGTGACGCCCACCCTGCTCGCCGCCCGGCGCACGAACGCCGAAGTCCCGCCGCTTTTGGCGGAGCGCGCGCTCTCGCACGCGCGGGCGCTTGCGGGGGACGCCGCGCCGCGCGTCGCCGTCTTCGGCCTCGCGATGAAGGACTACTCGAACGACGCGCGCCTCTCGCCCGCCGTCGAGGTCTGCGAGACCTTGCGCGGGCTCGGCGCCGAGGTGCGCGCGGTCGACCCGGCGGTGCCGCCGCAGTTCGCCTTCCAGAGGGACGAGCCCGCCTGGGCGATCGAGGGGGCGCACGCGCTCCTGCTGCTCTCCCGCCAAACGGCGCTCGAATCGTGGCTTGAGGACGTCCCACGCCTTGGCGCCATGCACCCCGGCGCGATCGTCGTGGACGCGCGCAACTGGCTGCCGCATGGCGACGAACTCCTCGCACCGCTGGGTCTCGCGTACTGGAAGATCTGAGATGACGGAGACCTTCCTCGACATCCCGGTCGACGTCACGACGACGGAGGACGCCCTCGGGGCGGCCGCCGCGGCCGTCGCCGAGGGCCCTCCCCTGCTGATCGTGGCCGTGAACCCGGAGAAGGTCGTCAAGGCGCAGCGCGATCCCGAACTGCGCGCCTTCATCGAGGCTGCCGGACTGCGGATCGCCGACGGGGTGGGCCTCCTGGTCGCGAGCCGGCTGCGCGGCGGCCGACTGCGCGAGCGCGTCACCGGTATCGACCTCTTCCTCGGGCTCTGCGGACGCGCGCGCCAGGAAGGTTGGAGCGTCTACCTGCTCGGTGCGCGCAGCGAGGTGGTCCACGCCGCGGCGCAGGAACTCTCTCGCCGCCTGCCCGGCATCTCGGTGGTCGGCCTGCGAGACGGGTACTTCGCCCGTTCCGATGCGGTCGAGGTCGCCTCGGAGATCGCGAGGAGCGGCGCCGACCTCCTGTTCGTCGCGCTGGGCTCGCCGCTTCAGGAGGCATTCCTGCGCCAGCACGGGCCAGCGACCCGAGCGCGCGTGCTGATGGGCGTCGGCGGCTCCTTCGACGTGCTGGCGGGGCGCGTCCCTCGCGCCCCGCAGGCCATGCGTGCGCTGGGACTCGAGTGGCTCTACCGGCTGTGGCGCGAACCGCGGCGGATCGGCCGTATGCTGGCGCTGCCGATCTTCCTCGTGCGCGCCGTACTGCGGGGATCGTGAAGCGAGGACCCGGCCGGAGATCCGGCCGGGTCCTCGCTGCGAGCGGCGGTCTTCAGGAATCGTGCGCAGGCGCCGCTGCGGCGGACTGCGCCGCCCGCAGGCGCCACGCGACCATGGCGAACAGCAGCCAGAAGACGATGATCACCTGGTGGGTCTCAAGCAGCGACGCGAAGAACGACTGGATGTAGAGGCCAACCGTTCCGGCGGCGAGGCCGAGGCCCACAGCCCGCCAGAAGGGGTCCAGGTCCTGCTTGTAGAGTCTGAGTCCGGCGCGGACGGCGGCGAAACCGAGCCAGAGGTAGGCGATGTAGCCCACTGCGCCGAGCTCCACGAGCGTCTGGATGTGCTGCGAGTCGATGATCGGGTTATAGCCAAGGCCCAGAAGGGTGAAGACCGGTGAGCCGTAGAGGTGCGCCACGCTGCCGCCGAACCGGCCCGGACCCCATCCGAGCAGCGGGTTCAGCCAAAAGGCGTGCAGGCCCTTCTCCCAGAAGAGCAGTCGGCCGTAGCTGCTGGAGGCCGCGAGGTAGTTCGAGCTGAGCGCGAAGGTGAATCGGCTGACGAGGTGCGGGTCCGCGATCGGCAGCAAAAGCACCCCGGCCACAAGCACGAGCAGGAAGCGCCGGTCGGTGACCACCGCGATGATCAGCGCCGCTGCGCCGAAGGCGAGCAGCGCTTCTCGCGATAGCGTGAAGAGGAGCGCCGGCAGCCCGATCACGAGCCCGAGCAGCGCGAGCGTCCGCAGGCCGCCCCGCACCTTGGTGAATAGCATCGCCGTCATCAGCGAGAGGGTGAGAACAAGGAACCCTCCGAAGGTGTTCGGGTTGTCCATCGTGCCGAAGGCGCGCGTCGTCGCCGTCTCCGCAGCGGAGAGCCACTGGCGCGGCGTCGCTACGTTCAGGAACTTCTGGGCGTCTCCCAGGAGCGCGATGGCACCCGCCAGCACGAGCAGCCAGAGGATCAGTTGACGCCGATCGCCCTCCGCGAATGGAATGTAGACGACCGCCGCGTAGAGGGCGTAGTACTCGAGGTAGGCGCGCGTGCCGAAGAACGCGATGTGCAGCGGCACGAAGTTCCAGAGCGTCGAGAGGACGCAGGCGCCCAAAAGCAGGGCGACCGGAAGATCCGCCGCAGTCCGCCGCAGCGGCCATCCCGCCCTGTTCAGCCGGATCGCCGCGCTCAGGAGCAGTAGGACGACCGCCGCGTCCCCGAGGTACTTCGTCTCCGACGGCAGGCGCGTCAAGAGCCAAAGTTCGATCGGGACGAACATGACGACGAAGTACAGCAGGAATCGTTCCACCGGGTGCGCGGGCGCGATCTCACGCTCCGCACCGATGGAGCGGCGCAGGTAGCCCCCGATCGCTGACGGCGGCGCGGCGCCGGCACCGACGAACAGGCCCGCGAGGAAGCTGCGACGGATCGCTGCGCCCAGCGCCTCGAAGGCGGCGCCGACCGCGGAACCCTGCCACAGCGCCCAAAGGTCTGCGTTCAGCGCGGCGAGGACCCGGAAGATGGCGCTCTCCTCGACCGTCTGCAAGAAACGCTCCACAGGCTAGCGCACCTTCTCGTCGCTGATGATGCCCGTCAGCTGCGACCCGCCTTCCTGGAACGTCGACTCCTGGCCGACGAGGAACGGGTTGCCGTTGATCTTGACCGTCTGCCCGCTCACGGTGGCCTGACCGAGCACGGTGAACTGGACCTCTTCCTCGGTCGGGTCGATCGCCTTCGTGATCCCACCGTGGCCATCGGATACCACGGTGTAGTACGGAACGACCTGTACCGACTCGAGCTCCCCGAAGGCGACGAACGTGCCGGATGCCGAAACGGTCACCGCTCCGCCCACCGTCATGTGCGCCGCGATCGCGGCTGCGTTCTGGGTGGGCAACGAGGTGACGGAGAACAGCACGGGGTGCGTCACGGTCAGTGTTCCGGTGTGATGCAACCCCCGCCGCGCAAGCAACACGAGTCCGACCACGACGATGACCGCGATCAGGATGTCGAAGCCGTTGAACCGTCTGCGCAAGCGGGACACCTCCGGCGGAATTGCGGTGCAGACAAGCGTCATTTATTATACCATAGCCCCATGAGCGAACGCGGCCTAAGGCTTCTCGCTTCGGGCTTTTACGGAGGTTTCAACCTGGGAGACGAGGCCGTGCTGGCCGGCCTCCTCCGCCTCATGCGGGAAGCCCCCTGCCACGTCGACCTTACGGTACTGTCCGGCAACCCGGAGCTGACCGCCCAAACGCATGGCGTCCGCGCCATGTCGCGCGCGCTGGCGCGTGATATGCTGGCGCGCGCCGTTGAACTTCGACGTAGCGACGCGCTGATCCTCGGCGGCGGCGGCCTCCTGCAGGACATCTCCGGTCGCCGGGGCATCCGCGGCACCCTTGGCCGCACCCTGTCGCTCGCCAACTGGGCGCGGCGTGCGCACGTGCCGCTCGTCTTCTGGGGCGTGGGCGTGGGCCCCCTCCGTCCACGGGCGATCCCGCTCGTCGCCCGCGCGCTGCGAAGCGCCGCGATCGTCGCGGTGCGCGACGAGGCGTCGCAGTCGCTGTGCGCGGAACTCGGCGTCGAGGCTCGGCTCGTCCCGGACCACGCCTGGGCCCTGCCGCTGCCCGCACGCGACGCCGGCGACCGGCTCGGCATCTCGCTGCGACACTGGCAGGGACTCGACGTCGGCGCCGTCGCGCGCGGCCTGCGCGCGGTGCAGGGGCGTTTTCACCGTCCGGCGCTCTTCATCGCGATGGAGGAGCCAGACCTCGAGGTCGGTCACATGCTGCAGGAGGCACTGGGAGCGGACAGCCTGGAGGTGCCCGACCGCCTGCCCACGCTCGCGGGTGCGGTCGACCAGTTTGGACAGTGCGCCGGCATCGTCGCCATGCGGCTGCACGCAGGCCTTCTGGCCGCCGCCCAGGGGATCCCGAGCATCGGCATCGCCTACGACGCGAAGGTTTCTGAACTGCACCGTTCCTTGGGGGACGACGGGCTCTTTGTGCCCATCGCCCTAGCGGGCACCGCGCCAGGGCTTCTGGCAGATGCCCTCTCCCGCCGCACGGGCTGGTCCCAGCGCCTTCGGGCGTACGCCGGGGACCGGCAGCGCGAGGCGGCAGCCGCGGCGCGCGAGTTGCTCGCCCGGCTGCACCAACATGGTTAGGGGCGAAGGCAGCCGTACCTCCAACACGATGCGCGTCATGTCGTGGACGCTCGCCGGCAATCTCGCGGGCGCGGTGCGCAACACGGTGATCGCGGCGCTGCTCGGCGCCGGCGTCTGGGGCGACGCGTACGCCGCCGCCTTCGCCCTGCCGAACGCCCTCTTCTCATTGATGAACCAGGCACTCTCGACGATCACCGTGCCGTTCTTCCACGAGCGGCCCGACGAGGCGCCCGAACTGCTCTCAGCCCTCTCCCGCGTGGTTCTCGCCGTCCTGCTGCCGCTGACCCTGCTGCTCGCAGCGACCGCGCCACTCTACGTGCACCTCTTTAGCCTGCGGTTGATGCCTGCCGGTGTGCGGGATGCCTCGCAGCTCAGCTGGTTCCTCGACCTCTGGCTCGTGCCGCTCGCCCTGGCGTCCGTCTGGACCGGCCGCCTCAACGCCGCACGCCGCTTCGTTCCACTCTCTTCGGCAAATCTCGTGCGCTCCGGTGGTACGCTGCTGCTGATCCTCGCGCTGGCCAGGCTCTTGAACCTCGGGCTCATCGGCATCGGCACCGCGTTCCTGGGCGGTGCACTGCTGCAGCTCCTGTACCTTCTGCCGTCGACCGCCCCCTTCCAGCGGCCCACAGCCGAGAGCTGGCGCCGGGTCGCGAGCGCCTTGCGCCTGATCCCGGGACAAATCACGTCATCGATCGTCGGCCAGGTGAACTTCCTCGTCGACCAGGGCTTCGCCGGCTCCATCGCTCCTGGTAGCATCTTCGAGCTGACGAACGCCGGCAGCTTCCTCGAGCTGCCCGTCAATTTGTTCGGCCAGTCCCTCGCCACCGTGCTCTTCCCAGACTTCGCCGACCACGCGAAGCGGGGCGATGCGGTGGGACTCCTCGCGTCCGTCGACCGCGCGCTCTACCTGACCTGGGTCGCCACGCTGCCGATCGCCGCGCTGCTGATCGGCTTCAGCCGGCCCGTCACAGCCGTTGTCTACGGCTACGGACGGTACGCGCAGCCGGTCGTCCTCGCCGCGACGGCCGGCATCGTCGCGGCGTATGCGGGATCGCTCGTTTTCCGGACAATGCAGCAGTTCATCGTTCGCGCCTTCTACGTCTACAAGAACACGCGCGTTCTCGCCAGGGTCAGCCTGGTGGCGATGCTCCTGAACGCGGGCCTCGACTACCTGCTGATGCGCCTGATGGGCAGTCCAGGCATCGCGCTCTCCACGACGATCGTCGGAGGGCTCTACTTCCTGGCCTCACTGCTGCTGGTGCAGCGCATGCTGGTCGGGCGCAGGGTGATCGCCCTGCGCCCCTACCTGCCGGTCTTCCTCGCCGCCCTGCCGCTCACACTGATCGCGCTCGCCTTGAGCCGCAACCCCTTCGGCCATGGGCGGCTGGCCGAGGCGGGGATCGTCCTCGGCCTCGGCGCCCTGCTGCTCGCCCTCTACGTCGCGCTGCTGCGACTGATCGGCGGGGCGCGCGGCAAGGACGCGACGGCCCTTCTGGGGAGGGTGCTCCTGCGGATCCTTCGGCGCAGACGGCGCGGATAGGAGGAACATGTCGCGATGCGCATCATCGAACTCTACGGCGGCGGTACCGGCGGCGGCGCGGCGCGCCATCTCGGCGACCTCCTGCCAGCGCTCTCCGCGCTGGGCGAGGAGGTGCACTACGTCTCCCTGGGACGCGACGACCTCGCGCCCGACCTCGCGCAGCGCCACGTCGCCAAAGGCCTTTCGGATCTCTCTCGCCTCGTGCGAAGCCTGCGACCGGACGTCCTGCACACCCACGGCGTGCGTGCGAACTTCCGCGGTCGGCTGCTGGGGAGGCTTCAGGGCATCGCTGTCGCGACGACAGTCCATAGCTTCCTAGCCCAGGACTACCGCTCGGAGCTGCGTGCCGCCCTTTCCCTTCAGCTGGACGGCGCAACCCTCCAGTGGAGCGACCGGCTGATCGCCATCTCCGCGGCGCTGCGCAACGATCTCATCGCCCGCGGCGCCCTCGCGAACAGCGTGCGGGTCGTGCCGAGCGGCATCGCTCCGCCTCCGCCAGACCCTCTGACGCTGCCCGCCTTGGTGCCCCACCGCCCGCTGCTCTGCGTCGCGGCGCGCTTCCAGCCTGCGAAGGGGGTGGACACGGCCGTCGCAGCTCTGCCGCATCTGCCCTCCGCCCACCTCGCACTGCTCGGCGAGGGTCCGGAGCGCGCGGCGCTCTCGCACCTCGCGGCGAACCTCGGCGTGGCGGATCGCGTGCACTTCCTCGGCTACCGACAGGACTTCCCCGCGATCGTCAGCGGCGCCGATCTCCTGCTCGTGCCGTCACGCGCCGAGGGGTTCGGACTCGCCGCGCTCGAGGCGATGGCACAGGGCGTGCCGGTCGTGGCGAGCCGCGTCGGCGGGCTGCCGGAGCTCATCGGAGACGGGGGGGTTCTCTCGCCGCCGGAGCGGCCTGCGGAGCTCGCGGCGGCGATCCGCACCGCCCTTAGGGAGCGAGAGGCGCTTTCAGCCGCCGCGAAGGCGCGCGCGGCTTCGTTCACCCTTGAACGCATGGCGCGGGAGACGCTCGCCGTGCTCCACCAGGCCAGGGAGGTGCGGAGCTGATGCGCATCGCGTTCGCCACGATCTTCGAGTACCCGCATCCGGGCGGCCTCTCGACCCATGTCGACATACTCTCCCAGGCGCTGCGGCGCCGGGGGCACGAGATCGCGTTCGTGACGCCGCGGCGCATCTCCGCTCCGCGCCTCGAGTTCGTGGCGCGGGGCGGGTCCATGCTGCTCCAGCCGCTGGGCGGCGACATGGGGCGCATATGGGCGCATCGGGAACGGCTCTCCATCCTCACGGGCGGACTGCGCCGTCTCGCGCCCGACCAGATCGTCATCGCGGAGGACGCGCTCGCAGCGATCGCCGCCCGTCGGGCCGGACTGCGCTGCCTTCTCACCGTGCACGGCTACCTTACGCGCGAGGCGCTCTCGCGCCGCGGCATGCGCGAGGGCTCCAAGGGCCAACGCTACTTCGAGCGGTTGGAACGCGAGGGGTACCTCAGCGCCCAGCGCATCGTCACGGTAGACCATCGGCTGAAGGAACACGTAACCGCCATGAGCGGCCGCGAGGACATCCGCGTGCAGCCGAACTTCATCGACATGGGCTGGGCCGAGGCCCTGCCGGTGCATGCGACCGCGCGGGAGACGCTCGGTCTCGGAGGTGCGCCGGTCGTGCTCTGCCCACGGAGGCTCACCCCCAAGAACGGCGTGCGGGTCGCGGTCGCGGCGATGGAGCACCTGCCCGAGGCGGTGCTCGTCGTGGTGGGCGACGGACCCGAGACGGAAGCCCTGAAGGCGCTGGCGGGACAGCTGGGCCTCGTGGGACGCATGCGCTTCGAGGGTGCGAAGCCCCACGCCGGTATGGCCGTATACTACGCGGCGGCCGACGCGGTCGCGGTGCCTTCGGTGCCGGTCGCAGGCGTCGAGGAGGCGACGTCCATCTCCGTGCTCGAAGGGATGGCGTCTGGAAGGCCGGTGGTCGCCTCGGCGATTGGCGGACTGCGCGAGCTGATCACGTCAGGGGAGAACGGTCTCCTCGTGCCGCCGGACGATCCCTCCGCGCTCGCCGCCGGGCTGCGCGAGGCGCTCTCACCGATCGGTCCGAACCTCGGCCGCAGTGCCCGGGATTACGTCGCGCGCCATCACTCCGCGGACGCTGCGGCGCAGGCGTTCGAGGCAGACCTCGCGGCACTCGGCGGGCCGTAGACGCGTCCGCCCCTGAAGTTTGGTAATGTCTCAGGCCGCCGGCCGTCAGCCTCGTCGTCCCAACTGGTACGCCTGGTCCCAGAAGTCACACTCATGACCGACGCCCTCGCGGAAAATCTCGCGAAGTTCTCCCTGTCGGCGGGGGGTCTCCTCTGCGATCCGCTCGATGATCCCGAGTTGCGCCTGCACCGCCGATCCGAACGGCTCGCCGGCATAGGTGTCGATCCATGCCTGGTAGAGCGGCTGGGGCGATGGACCGCGATCCCGCAGGGCGAGGCCCACCTCGCGGTAGATCCAGAAGCATGGCAGCACGGCGGCCGCGAACCGCGCGTAGTCGCCGGCGAAGCCGTGGCGCAAGAGGAAGTCGACGTAGCTGCGCGTCGCGCTGCCGCGCTGCGTTCTGCCGAGCGCGTCGGGATCTGCTCCGAGCGCCCCCGTCAACGCGACGTGCAACTCCTGCTCCACCGCGAAGACTCCGCTCGCCGCGTCCAGGAAAATGCGGAGCTCCCGACCGTCCGGCGAGCGGGCGGCGCCCAGCGCCAGCACGCGCGCGAAGTCCTCGAGGTAGGTGTAGTCCTGGCCGAGGAAGTAGGCGAACTTCTCCTCCGGCAGGGTGCCGCGCTGCAGTTCCCCGAGGAACGGATGTCCAAGAATCTCCGTCCAAAGGTCCTCCACCGACCGCCAGAGCATGTCACGGAACATGTGGATCCCCCTCTCTCCCCGTGCGCTCGCGCAGGGCCCCGGCAGCGCGGCGGACGTCCGACGCCTCCACGAGGGCTGCGATCACGGCGATGCCGCTCGCACCCGCGCGCCAGACTTCCTGGGCATTCCCGCGCGTGATTCCCCCGATCGCCACGATCGGGCAGTCACCCGCGCGACGCACCGCCTCGGCGAGGCGTCGCGGCCCCGTCGTCCGCGCGCTGTCCGCCTTCGAGGCAGTCGTGAAGATCGGTCCGAACCCGATGTACGCCGGCGACGCGGCGAGCGCCTGATCGAGTTCCGTCAGATTGCTCGCCGACAGGCCCAGCGAAAGTCCGGGAGCAATGCGCCTGGCCACCTCTGGCGGCAGGTCCTCCTGGCCGAGGTGCAGGATATCGGCGTCCAGCGCGAGCGCGAGATCCAGCCGGTCGTCGACCGCGAAGAGCATCCCGAGGTCTCGGGCGATGCTGCGGGCCCGCTGCCCGTACCGGAGCGCCTCCCGGATGGCGACATCCTTCTCGCGTAGTTGGATGACGCTGACGCCTCCGGCCGAGGCGTCCCGCAGGAAGGTTTCCAACCGCTCGGCGGGCACGCGGCCGTGATCGACGAGTGCATGCAGGGTCAGATCCACGGGCTCACCCCCACGTGGTGACCGAGCGGACCATGTCCATGACCATACCCTGGCGCGTGGCGGATCGCTGACTGGACGTAGCGGATCGCCCGCTCGACGGCGTCGTGCAGGCCGAGCCCCTGTCCAAGACCCGTCGCCGCCGCAGCCGAGAGCGTGCAGCCGGTGCCGTGCGTGTGCCGCGTGACCACGCGCTCCGCCCGAAACACATGGAAGGCTTCGCCGTCGTAGAGCAGATCCTCCAGGACGTCGCCGGGTCCGTGTCCGCCCTTGATCAGTACGGCCCTCGCACCCATCGCGACGATGCGCCTCGCCGCCTCCTCGCGCTCCGACCTCGTCTGCACGGGCGATCCCACCAGGGCTTCCGCCTCGGGCAGGTTCGGCGTGACGAGCGCCGCGAGCGGCAGCAGCTCCTCCCGTAGGGCGGCTTCGGCTTCAGGTGCCAAGAGCCGGTCTCCCGATTTCGCGCGCATCACAGGGTCCACGACCAGCGGTAGGTTCGGGTACGCCGAGAGCGCCCTCGCCGTCTCTCGCACGGTTGCGGCACTCCCCAGCATGCCGCACTTGGCCGCATCGACGCCAAGGTCTTCCGCCACGGCCTCGATCTGCATCGAGACGGCCTCCGGCGGCAGATCCCAGATGGCCAGAACGCCCTGCGTGTTCTGCGCCGTCACCGCAGTGATCGCGGCCATGCCGTAGCCGCCGAGACGCTCGATCGTCTTGATGTCCGCCTCGACGCCCGCTCCACCCCCCGAGTCGCTGCCTGCGACCGTGAGGATCCGCGCGTACTTCACAGTCCCTTCTCGACCGCCCGGCCGAAGGCGGCCCAGAACGGATCCACGCGAGGGTGCACGAGCGGACGGTCGCCGCCGCGGCCGGTACGCACCATGCCGCGCTCCTGCGGCATGATCTCGCCGATCACGCTTGCCGCGATGCCGGCCTCTCCCAGCTTCCCGATCACCGCATCCGCCCGGTGCGGGCGGACCGTGGCGAGCAGCGTCCCCTCGGAGATGGCCGAGAGCGGGTCGATGCCGACCGTCTGGCAGACAGCTTCGACCTCGGGTCGCACGATCACGGCACCTTCGTCGAGCCGCACGCCCACCCCGGATGCCTGGGCGATCTCGAACACCCCCCCGAGCACGCCGCACTCCGTGGCGTCGTGCATCGCGGTGACGCCGTCCTGGCGCACTCCCACGGAGGCAGCCACCAGCGCGTCGCGGACGACACTCATCTGATAGAAGAGCTCCTCGGCCGCGCTCGCGAGTTCAGGGCCGATGCGCTCGGAGAGCCGTTCGGGGAAGGTCGCCCCGAAGAGGCCCGTCGCTTCGATCGCGGCGCCCTTGGTGCAGATCAGGGCGTCGCCCGGCCGCGCCATCTCCGGTGTGACGTAGCGCTCCTCGTCACCCACCGCGATCACCGTGGCACCGCCTACCATCGGGTAGGCACAGCCCTCGTAGCGCCCGGTGTGCCCGGAGATCACGGCGATGCCGAGCTCCGCGCAGGCCTGGTGCATCCCATCCCAGAGCTCGACGATCTCCTGCTCTTCGATCTCCAGCGGCAGGTTCAGGTCGATGGAGAGGTACGCCGGCGGCAGTCCGGACGTCGCGACGTCCGAGGCCAGGATGTGGATCGCGAACCACGCCGCGCGCCGAAAGCCGTACTGCGGAACGACGAAGACGGGGTCCGTGGTCGTCGCCATCACGCGCCCAGGTGCCGTGCGGACGACCGCAACATCCACGCCCGATCTGGGACCGACCAGTACCTCCTGCCGCGCTCTGCCCAGACGGGGATAGATCAGCGACTCGAAGACCTCCGGCGAAATCTTGCCGACTGCGGGCAACTCGACCAAGGACCCCACCTCCAAAAAAGCGAAGCCGCCACCCGTCGAAGGGCAGCGGCTCTCTGGCCTGCTGACTGCCGCTTCCCTACGCTGGTATGACCCAGATCAGGTTCGAAGGGTCGGCGCCTAAAGCGCCTCTCAGCCAAAGTTGGCTCCCCTAGCGAAGACGATTCCATATTACCATCTGGATCCCGGTGCAGTACGACGACTCGGATGAGGTTCTGGCCCAGGGCGAACAGCGACCCCCAGGTCGTCGGACTCCGCTCGCCGTGCGCTACTTCGAGTCTGTGACGTCTCCCTCTACCGTGTCGCCGCCCTCGCCGCCCGGATTGTCCTGGCCGGCCCCGCCGTCCTGCGTCGGCTGCTCTGGTGCCGCCTGCTTGTAGAGCTCGGCGGCGAACTTGTAGGAGATCTCCTGCAACTTCGTCGTCGCTTGCTCGATGGGCTCCTTCTGGTCGCCCTTGAGCGCTTCGCGCAGCTCGCCGATCGCCTGCTCGGCGGACGTCCTGTCCTCCTCGCTGACCTTGTCCTTTAGGTCGGTCATCGTCTTTTCGGTGGCGTAGATCAGCGACTCCGCCTGGTTGCGCGCCTCGGCGAGCTCCCGCAGTTGCTTGTCCTCCGACGCCTTCTCCTGCGCCTCGCGCACCAACCGGTCGACGTCCTCGCGCTTGAGCTGCGTCGACGCCGTGATCGTGACGTGCTGCTCGCGGCCGGTGCCGAGGTCCTTGGCGGAGACATTCACGATGCCGTTCGCGTCGATGTCGAAGGTTACCTCGATCTGCGGCACGCCGCGCGGCGCGGCCGGGATGCCGTCGAGCAGGAACTTCCCGAGCGTTCGGTTGCCGGCGGCCATCTCGCGCTCACCCTGCAGCACATGTACTTCCACGGACGTCTGGCCGTCACCGGCGGTTGTGAACGTCTGGCTCTTGCGCGTCGGGATCGTGGTGTTGCGTTCGATCAGGCGGGTCATCACCCCGCCCATCGTCTCGATCCCGAGCGAAAGCGGCGTCACGTCCAGAAGGACGATGTCCTTCACCTCGCCGCCCAGGACTCCCGCCTGGATGGCCGCGCCGACCGCCACCACCTCATCGGGGTTCACACCGCGGTTCGGATCCTTGCCGGTCAGGCGCTTGACGAGCTCCTGGATCACGGGCATACGCGTCGATCCGCCCACGAGCACGACCTCGTCGATCTTGCTCGCGGAGAGCCCCGCATCCTTCAGCGCCTGCTGGAACGGGCCGACGCAGCGCTCCGTGAGATCGCGCGTCAACTCCTCGAAGTGCGCGCGCGTCAGGCGCAGATCGAGGTGCTTCGGGCCGTTCTGGTCAGCCGTGATGAACGGGAGGTTCACCGACGTCTCGGTCATCGACGAGAGTTCGATCTTCGCCTTCTCCGCCGCCTCCAGCAGGCGTTGCAGCGCCTGGCGGTCCTGGTGCAGGTCGATGCCCTGCTGCTTTTTGAACTCGCCGACCATCCAGTCCACGATCCGCTCATCGTAGTCGTCGCCGCCGAGGTGCGTGTCCCCGCTCGTCGACTTGACCTCGAAGATGCCGTCCCCCACCTCGAGCACCGACACGTCGAACGTGCCGCCGCCCAGGTCGAACACGAGGATCGTCTCGTCCTTCTTGCGGTCAAGGCCGTAGGCGAGCGCGGCGGCCGTAGGCTCGTTGATGATCCGCAGCACTTCGAGCCCCGCAATGCGTCCGGCGTCCTTCGTCGCCTGGCGCTGCGCGTCGTTGAAGTAGGCCGGCACGGTGATGACGGCCTGGCGTACGGGCTCGTTCAGGTAGGTCTCCGCATCCTGCTTGAGCTTCTGCAGCACCGCAGCCGAGATCTCCTCCGGCGTCAGGTCCTTGCCGAGCGCCGGCAGGCCGACGCGCACTTCCCCATTGCCGCCGGATGTCACCTTGTAGGGAGTGCGGTTTCGCTCCTGCTCCACTTCGTCGTAGCGGCGCCCGATGAAACGCTTCACCGACGCCACCGTGTTCTCCGAGTTCAGTACCGCCTGGCGGCGTGCCAACTGGCCCACAAGTCGCTCGCCCGTCTTCTGGAACGCGACGACCGACGGGGTCGTGCGAGAGCCTTCGGCGTTCACGATCACGGTCGGCTGTCCGCCTTCCATCACCGCAATCACCGAGTTCGTCGTGCCAAGGTCGATGCCGACGATCTTCGCCAAGAAACCCTAACCCCTTCCCTTGGCGAACTGGGGGACCGCCTGCCGGCGGCCCCCTGCCTTCGCGGTCTCTACTCCGTCCCCGATTATAGGGAGTGTAGAGAATGGCGGTCAACGGGCGCAAAACCTAGGCGCCCTAGGATCCGCAGGTACCACCGCTCTGGAAGCGGGGCGACCCGCAGCGGCGCGACGGCGACGGGCTCTCCACCCTCCTCGAGCGAAGCGACCCCGACCACGCCGCCTTCGCGCGAAGGCGTGGGCGACAGGCGCACGCGCACGCGCAGGGGGTCCTGGAGCATCGGCGCGCGCAGTGGCGCTGCGAGGCGCGGTTCGCGTCCGTCGGGCAGTCTCCCGAAGCGTGCCCCCCGGGGGATGGCAAGCGTTCCATGGACCTGGGAGAAGCCATAGTCGAGCAGCGAACGGGCGTCGCCGTAGCGATCCCCGCCCTTCAGCACCACCGCGATCAGGTGGACGTTGCCGCGCGTGGCGGACGCGACGAGGCACTTGCCGGCCGCGCTCGTCGTGCCCGTCTTCGCACCATCCGCGCCGAGGTACTCCCCGAGCAGCGCGTTCGTGTTGCGGATCGGTCGACCCTCGCGCCCCACGGGCGTGAGGGTCAGCTCTTTCGATGCGACGATCCGCCGGATCTCCGGATCGCGCAGCGCCACCCGCGCGATCTTCGCCAGATCCCCGGCGCTCGAGTAGTGGTGCGGCGCCGTCAGCCCATGCGGGTTGACGAAGTGGGTCTGGCGCGCGCCGATCCGTACCGCGGTCTCGTTCATCCGGACGGCGAATTCGGGAACGCTGCCCGCGACCGACTCCGCGACGGCGTGCGCGGCGTCGTTGCCCGAACGCAGCAGCATGCCTTCGAGCAGTTCGTGCAGCGTGTAGCGATCTCCCGCCCGCAGGTGCGCGCGGGAACCTGTGACGGACGCAGCCCGGCGCGAGACCTCGAACTCCTGGCCGAGCCTTCCCTCACGCACGGCGACGAGGGCCGTCAGCAGTTTGGTCGTGCTCGCCGGCGCTCGGCGGACGTACGCGGACTTCGCGTAGAGAACCCGCCCGCTGCCGGCCTCGATCAGGATGGCTGCCTGCGAGTCGAGCTGCGGCGGCGCGGCGAAGGCCGGCACGGCAGGCCCCAGAACCAGCGCGAGAACCCAAGGCAACCAGCGCATGCCGCTCCACCTCCGTGGACTAGCATGCGCCAGAGCGTCGGCTAACCTTGCACGTTCACGGCGACGGACTCCGCCGCAGTGCCCGGCAGCGAAATGCTTTCACCGTCGATCGTCAGCTGTGCGGCTGGCGGATTGCCAACCTTGATGAACAGCGAGCTTTGGGCGCTGAACGAGTATGTTCCGGAGGGCTCCAACGCCTCCGTCACGACACTGCCGTCCTGGGTGACGTAGACCCAGCACCGCCCGGAGAGCACCAGCGTCGCGCTGACGGGGCCCGTCGCCGCCGTGTAGTTGGCCTCCGGGCCGCCGAGTGGCGGCGGCGCCTGCGTCGCGGGTTGGGCCGTCAGCACCGGCGGGGAACCCTGGGTGCCGGTCGTCCCGCCCGAGCCTCCCTGGCCGCTTCCCGTCGCCCTTGGCGGCTTCGTCGATTTCTTCTTCTGATGCGTCGGTGGCGTCCCGCCACTCGTACCGATCCCCGGGCGGCGGGAACCGACGTAGTAGAGCAGCAGGACGAGGAAGAGGATCGGAAGCACGACCCAAGGCCATTGGCGCGCTGGTTTGCTGCGCGCGATCGGCTTCCTGGGCCCCACCGGGGCGGAGCGCGCCGGTTCGGGCGCAGCGGGTGCGTCGCGTTCGGTCGGAGAGGCGGCCATCGGCAACGCGCCGGTCAGGGCGTCCGGGTCGAGACCGAGGTACTTGGCGTAGCTGCGCAGGAAACCGCGGGCGTAGACAAGGCCGGGGATCGATGCGAAGTCATCGGCCTCCATGGCCTGCAGGTACTTTTCACGGATGCGCAGCTCCGCCTTGACATCCTGCAGGCTCAGCCCGCGCGCGGCGCGCGCGGCGCGCAGCTGCTCACCGATGCTCGGCACTCGACCACCTCCCGTCCTGGCGTGTTACGGCCGGAGTCGGTAGAGCATCCGGGGGAAGGGAATCGCCTCGCGCACGTGCTCGAGGCGCAGGACCCACGCAAGCGTCCGCTCGATGCCAAGCCCAAAGCCCGAATGCGGTACCGATCCGTAGCGTCGAAGGTCCATGTACCACTCGTAATCCTCGTCGGAAAGGTCGTGCTCGCGAAGGCGCTGCGCGAGCAGTTCGCCGTCGTCGATCCGCTGACCGCCGCCGACGATCTCCCCGTACCCCTCCGGGGCGAGGAGGTCCGCCGACAGGACAACCTCCGGGCGGTCGGGATCCGGCTTCATGTAGAAGGCCTTGGCCTGGGTGGGGTAGCGATGCACGAAGACCGGCAACTCGAACCGCTTCGAGATGGCCGCCTCGTGCGGCGCTCCGAAGTCTTCGCCCCAAGGAATCTCCAGGCCTTCCTGCCGCAGGATCTCGATCGCTTCGTCGTACGAGATTCGCGGGAACGGCGGCCGAACCTTCTCAAGCTCTGCGGGATCGCGTCCCACCAACCGCAACTCCTCGGGGCAACGCCTGGCCACCGCCGCGAGCGCGCTCGAGAGCAGCTCCTCCACCGTCTCAAGGCAACCGTCGAGATCGCAGAAGGCCATCTCGGGCTCGACCATCCAGAACTCGATCAGGTGGCGCCGCGTCTTCGAACGCTCCGCGCGGAACGCGGGCGCGAAGCAGTAGACCTTGCCGAGCGCCATCGCCAGCGCCTCGTTGTAGAGTTGCCCGCTCTGCGAGAGGTAGGCCTTCTCGTCGAAGTAGGTCGTCTCGAAGAGCGTCGTCGTCCCCTCGCAGGCCGACGGCGTAAGGATCGGCGTGTCGGCGCCGATGAACCCTTCGCGATCCAGCCACTCGCGCAGGGCGTGGGTGAAGGCGTGCCGGATGCGCAGGATGGCCGCCTGCCGGTCCGCCCGCAGCCAGAGGTGGCGGCGGTCGAGCAGGAAGTCCACTCCATGCTCCTTCGGCTGGATGGGGTACTCCGCGCTCGCGCCAACGATCTCGATCTTGCGCAGATCGAGCTCCACGCCGCCCGGCGCGCGCGCGTCGGCACGGCAAGCGCCCGCGATGCGCACTGCGGTCTCCTGGCTGCACGCCGCCGTACGGTCCCAGTCGTCCTCGCGCAGGTCGGACTCGCGTGCCACGACCTGCACGCGCCCGCTTCCGTCGCGTAGTCCAAGGAAGCGGATGCCCCCGCTCTTGCGCAGGCTGACGATCCAGCCCTCGAGCTCCACCGTCCGACCGATCGCCTGTCCGAGTTCCGCTATGCGCACGAAGTTGTCCTCCATCCCATCACTAGCGTCCGGTGAAGCGGGGCTTGCGCTTCTCCAGGAAGGCGTGAACGCCTTCCTGGCCATCCTCGCTCGAGGCCACCTGTGCGATCATGCCGCGAAGGTAGCCGAGGGCGCTCTCGAACGGCAGGTCGCCGACCGCCTCCAGCGCCTCCTTGCCCAAGCTGAGCGCGAACGGGCTAAGGGTCGCGAGGTGCTCCGCCTTCCCAAGGACCACGGCGTGCAGTTCGGCCGCGGGCAGCACGGCGTTCAGCAGTCCGTAGCCTAGCGCATCCTGCGCATTGGCGCGCCGCCCGCTGAGGGCGAGGTCTGAGAGGGCGCGCACGCCCATCAGGCGCGCGAGCGGTGCCATCACCACCATCGGGAAGAGCCCGATCTGCACCTCCGGAAGCCCGAAGGCGGAGTCCTCGGCCGCGTACGCGAGGTCGGCCGCGGCCAGAAGGCCCATCGCGCCGGCAAGGCAGTAGCCCTGCACCTCGGCGATCACCGGCTGCGGCGCACTCCGCATCGCACGCACCACATCGGCGACTCCGCCGAAGTACGCGCGGCGCGCTGCCATGTCCTCTGCCCTCGCCACCTCCGAAAGATCGGCGCCCGCGCAGAAGTGGCCCCCGGCGCCCCGCAGGACGATGACCCGCACCTTGGGGTCGCCCCCGAGCGTCGAGAACGCCTCGGCGAGGTCCTTGAGGCTCTGGTCATCGAGTGCGTTGCGGCGCTCGGGCCGGTTCAGCACCACCTCGGAGATCTCGGCGACCGTCACGTCAACTGGCACAAGAGCCCTCCTCGAACGTGCGCATCACGGAGCCCGGCAGGCGTCTGGCAACGAGCCGCTCGGCGAGCAGTGCAGCCGACGCGAGGGCAGGTATGTCTGCGCCCGTGTCCATGCCCTCCGCGCGCAGAAGCCAGGCGAGGTCCTCCGTCGCGACGTTGCCGGTCGCGCCGGGGGCGTAGGGGCACCCGCCCATGCCGCCGACCGACCCGTCGAAGAGCGCGATGCCTTCCGCCGCACCCGCCAACGCGTTCGCCGGAGCCTGACCGCGCGTGTTGTGGAAGTGGAGCCCGAGCTGCGCATCCCCCCCAAGCGCGTCCTGCAGCGCGCGCACCAGGCGACGCACCATGCTTGGGTACGCCGCACCGATCGTGTCCCCGAACAGCAGTGTGCGGTAGCCGATCTCCCGCAGCCGGCGCGCGATGCGCACGACGTCCTCGACGGGCGTCTCGCCGGCGTACGGGCAGACGAAGCTCGTCGCGACGACGGCCGAGATCGCCCGCTGCGCCTTCGCTGCGCGAGCCGCCACCTCCTCCGCCTCCGCGAGCGACTCGCTGACGGAGCGCCGCACGTTCGCCTGGTTGTGCTGCTCCGACGCCGAAAGGAAGAACGTCCACTCGTCGATTCGCGTTGCAGCTGCAGCGCGCTCGGCGCCGCGTGCGTTCGGCACGAGCGCCGACCAGATCTGGCCCTCCGGCTTCTCGGCGCGCGCTAGGAGCTCCTCGGCGTCGGCGAGCTGCGGGATCGCCTTCGGGTGGACGAACGAGGTGACCTCGAGGTGCGAGATGCCGCAGCGGCCAAGGGCGGACAGCAGCTCGAGCTTCTCGTCCGCCGTGAGCGTGCGATCCTCGGCCTGCAGGCCGTCACGCATCCCGACCTCGCGCAGGGTGACATGCTGCATCTCGTTCCCTCCTATACCGGGGGAACACCGTGGCGCTTCGGAGGTGGCGCCAGTTGGCGGGACCTCGTCGCCGACAGGCGGCGCACCAGCTCCTGGCGCAACTCTTCCGGAAGGACGATCTGGTCGACGATCAGCTCGGCGGCGAGCCGCCGGATGTCGATGTCCTCCTGGTAGCGCCTGCGTTCCTCGGCGATGAAGGCCGGGCGCTCCTCAGCGCTCAGCTCCTGGATGTGGTTGAAGTGGACGGCGTTCACGGCGGCCTCCGGCCCCATCACCGCGATCTGCGCCGTGGGCAGCGCGATCGTCGCTTCGGGTGAGAAGGCTGGGCCCGCCATCGCGTAGAGGCCGGCGCCGTACGCCTTGCGCACGATGACGCAGTACTTCGGCACGGTCGCCTCCGAGACCGCCGTGATTAGCTTCGCGCCGTGGCGGATGATCCCTTGGCGCTCCACCTTCGTGCCGATCATGAACCCCGGAACGTCCGAGAGGAAGATCAGCGGAATGTTGAACGCGTCGCAGAGCCAGATGAAGCGCGCCGCCTTGTCGGCGGAGTCGACGAACAGAACGCCGCCCTTCGCTTTCGGCTGGTTCGCGACGACACCGACCACCTGCCCGTCGATGCGCCCCAGTCCGACGATCAGCTCCTGCGCGAACAGCTCCTTGATCTCGAGGAAGCTCCCTTCGTCGAGGAGCGCGTCGATCAGGAGGTGCATGTCGAACGGCTGGTTCTGGTTCAGCGGGATGATCGCCGGCACGTCCGCCGGCGGAGGAGGGCAAGCCGGTACCGGCGCGGGCCCGGAGCGGAAGTTCTGGGGCATCAGCGCGAGGTAGCGCCGCGCCCAGGCGATCGCCTCCTCCTCGCTCGCGCAAAGCGCGTCGCCGAGGCCGCTGACGCTCGCGTGCATGCGGGCGCCGCCCATCTCCTCGAGGCTCACCTTCTCGCCGATCACCATCTCGGCCATGCGCGGCGACCCAAGGTACATGCTCGCGTTGCCCTCGACCATCACCGTCACGTCGGTGAACGCGGGGATGTACGCGCCACCGGCAGCGCTCGGCCCGAAGAGGATGCAGATCTGCGGCACGCGGCCGGACAGCTGAACCTGGTTGTAGAAGATCCGTCCCGCCCCGCGCCGGCCGGGGAACATCTCGACCTGGTCGGTGATGCGGGCGCCCGCCGAGTCGACGAGGTAGAAGAGCGGGACCTCGAGGCGCTCCGCCTGCTCCTGGATGCGCAGGATCTTCTCGACGGTGCGGCTCCCCCAGGATCCGGCCTTCACGGTCGAATCGTTCGCCATCACGGCGCAGGTCCGCCCCTCGATGCGACCGATGCCCGTCACGACGCCGTCCGCCGGCAAGTCGCCCGCAAGGTCGTTCGCGTAGAGCCCGTCCTCGGTGAAACTCCCCTCGTCGAGCAAAAGCTCCAGCCGGCGACGCACGAACAGCTTGCCGCGCTCCGCCGCCTGCACGTGGTACTTCTCGGCTCCACCCGACCGGATCGCCGCGCGGCGCGCGGCGATCTCGTCCCGGTCGCTCATTCCAGTACCACCAGCGTGTCGCCCTCCTGGACGAAGCTGCCGGTCGTGCATCGGATCTCCCGCACCCGTCCGGCGTCGGGCGCCGTCACTGGGACCTCCATCTTCATCGATTCCAGCACGGCGACCTCCTGCCCCGACTCGACCTCGTCCCCGACCGACACGGCGCAGCGCAGGAGCACACCCGCCATCGGACTCACGATCTCCACGCGTCCTCCCCCTTACGTCAGCGCAGCCCGAGGCCGCGGGCGATCACAAGCCGCTGGATCTCCGACGTCCCCTCACCGATCTCGAGGAGCTTCGCGTCGCGCAGGTAGCGTTCCACGGGGTACTCGCGGATGTAGCCGGATCCGCCGTGGATCTGGATCGCCTGGGAGGCGGCGCGCATCGCCGCCTCCGAGGCGAACAGCTTCGCCATCGCCGATACCTGGCCGAACGGCTGGTGCTGGTCTTTAAGCCACGCCGCCTTCTGCACGAGCGTGCGAGCCATCTCGACCTCCATCGCCATGTCCGCGAGTTTGAACTGGATCGCCTGGAAACTGCCGATCTTGCTGCCGAACTGCTCGCGCTCTCCCGCGTAGCGTAGCGAGGCATCGAGCGACGCCTGGGCGATGCCAACGCCGATCGCTCCGATCGAGATGCGGCCCGCGTCGAGCACCTCGAGGAATCCATGCAAGCCCTCGCCCCGCCCACCGATCATCGCGTCGTCCGGCACGAAGACGTCCCGCAGTTCGATCTCGGCCGTCTCCGAGGCGCGCATGCCCATCTTGTCGTAGGCCGCGCTCGGATGGAACCCCTCGGTGCCGCGCGGCACCAGGAACGCAGTGATGCCTCGCGTCCCCTTGCCGGGATCGGTGACGGCGGTGACGACCGTCACGCCGGCGGAGACGGCGTTCGTGATGAAGCTCTTGGCGCCCGAGAGCACGAATCCGCCCTCCACGGCCCGGGCCACCGTACGCGTCCCGCCGGCGTCGGACCCGGCCCCCGGCTCGGTGAGCCCGAAGGCGGCCAGGAACTCGCCCCGCGCCGCCGGCACGAGGTAGCGCTCCTTCTGCTGCTCGCTGCCGAGGAGGTTCAGCGAGCCGACGCCCAGCGAGACGTGCGCCGCGAAGCTGAGGCCCGTCGAGGCGCAGACTCTCGAAACCTCCTCGACCGCGATGGCGTACTGCAGGTACGTGCCGCCGGCCCCGCCGTAGCGCTCCGCGATCGGCAGGCCCAGGAGTCCGAGTTCACCCATCTTGCGGAAGATCTCGAGGTCGAAGATTCCGTCCCGGTCGCGCTCCGCCGCCCCCGGCGCGATCTCCGTCTGCGCGAAGTCGCGTACAGTCTCGGCGACCATGCGATCCTCTGGTGCGAGCGCAAAATCCATTCTTTCGCCTCCCGCTGTCGGCGATGACGCCGCCGGCCATATGTCCCACATCGATTGTAGCCTCTCGGCTGGGACGGAGAAAGCGCACCGCGAGCCACATGCGAAGGGCCGCCCCTCCGGGGGTGGCCCTTCTCGTGGGTCAGATCTCCTGGCGGTCGCCGTTCACCTCGCTGATCACGACCATCCTCGCGGTCTTGTTGATCATGTGGGTCACGCCGCAGTACTTGTCCTGCGAGAGCCGGATCGCGCGGTCGACCTTCTCACGCTCGACCCCCGGCCCCTCGGTGTGGTAGACGAGCCGGACCTCCGTGAAGACGGTGGGGTGCGCGTCGGCCGTGTCCGCCTCGAGGTCGATGTGGAATCGCTCGAACGGCACCTGCATCTTGCGCAGGATCGACAGGACGTCGAGGGCCGTGCAGCCCCCCAGGCTCAGCAGCGTCAGCTCCTTCGGCGTCGCGCCCTTCCCGCTCCCTCCGACTGCTGGCGCCGCATCCATCTGCACCGCGTGGCCGCTGGCGCTCCTACCGAGGACGGCCATGCCTTCCGTCCATGTGACACTTCCGGTAATCACGTTGCATGGACACCTCCACTCCGAGACTTCACTCCCCGGATCTCCGGGCTCAGCGCCCGCGCTGCGCCGCGCCCTCGCCCGCTCCGTAGCGGAAGAGGCGCAGCAGGAATCGCACAGGGCGCTCGAAGAGGCCCTGCGCGCCGAGGATCACCGCGCCGCTCACCGCTCCCACCACCGCGCCGCCCAGCACGTCGGTGGGCCAGTGCACTCCGACGAAGACGCGCGCGAGTATGATCACCACCGCGAGCAGCCAGAACACAAGGCGCCAGACCGGACCGGCCCCGGACATGATCCAGGCCACGGCCCCCGCGACGACGGCGTGGTCGGATGGGAAGGAGGCATCGGGCGCGTGCTGCGCCAGGAGGTGCACCCGATGCGGGTAGAGGACGAACGGGCGCGGCCGATAGTAGATGTGCGAGATGACGTAGTTGATCACGAGGCCCAGCACCCCTGCGGCCGCGGAGAAGAGCAGCAGGCGACGGATGCGTTCCTCCTTGCGGGGCAGAGCGAACCATAGCACGACCAGGAGACCCGCCACCGCGAAGATCGCGTACTGCGCGCCGGCCACGGCGAGGGCATCGACCGCTGCGCTGCGCCCCGCGAGTCCGTTCCACCAGAAGAAGACTCTCAGGTCAAAGGGGTTCACGTGCTCTTCCTTCCGCAGCAGTTGAGGTGGACTGTCGCGCCATGCCGTCAGGGTGCGGCTACCCACCCGCGTCCCACAGTTTACCACGCGCGGGCTCCGCGCGCTCCCCTCCGCCAAAAGCTCTGCCGGCTGAGGGCGCGCGTCGCCCGCAGGACTCCGTCCTAGACGGCCAGGAAGGGCACGGGCCCCCCCATCGCGCGCACGAGTTCCTCCGCGCAGTGCGGGCAGTACCCGCCCCCCGTGATCAGGCGGGTCTTGACGAGTTCCAC
>JAJYTE010000015.1 GCA_021793215.1 Bacillota bacterium | reverse complement strand
CCGCATCCAGCAGCGCTGCCTCGAACGTGGCGTGATGGTGCTGACGGCCGGCATCTACCACAACGTGATCCGTTTCCTGCAGCCGCTCACGACGCCCCTCGAAGTGGTCGACGAGGCGCTCGACGTCGTGGTCGCCAGCCTGCTGGAAGGGTGAACGCCTCTCCGCTCGAGGCGCTGCTCGCGCTCGGTGAGGCGATGCTCTCGGCGGGCGCCGAACCGTACCGGACGGAGGAAGCGATCGAGCGGGCGGGGGCGGGCTTCGGCTGCGCTTCGGTGCAGGCCTTCGTCACGCCACCCGGACTCTTCATCACCGCGCAGAGCGCGGGCGCGTTTGACACCGGCGTACGCCGGGTCCGCGCCCGCGCTCTCGATGTCACGCGCATCACGCACTTGAACGCGCTGTCGCGCTCGGCTGCGCGCGGAGAGATCGGGCCCGACGCGTGTCTTTCGCAGATCGCGCGCCTGCGGGCGCGGGTCACCGACTACGGGGCGGCGCTGGAGATCGGTGCCGGTGCGATCGCGAGCGCATCCTACGCCTGGTTCATCGGCGCCGCGCCGGCCGAGGCGGGAGTGGCCGCCCTCGCGGGGATCATCACCGTGCTGCTGCGGCGCATCGCGGTGCACCACGCCGCGGAACGCTTCTTCAACCTCGCGCTCTCCGGCTTCCTCGCCGTGCTGCTCGCGCTCGGAGCGGCATCGCTTTGGCACCTGCGCGGCGGCGTGATGGTGGCGGGCGGCCTGATCGTTCTGGTCCCGGGTCTCGCTGTCAGCGGCGTGCTGCGGGACCTGCTGGCGGGTGATCTCCTGTCCGCCGGCGCGGGCGCCCTGGAGGCGGCGACGTCGGCGTCCGCACTGGCTGCCGGGGCCGCGCTGGCCGTCGGGCTCGCCATCGGACTCGGGTGGGCGCGATGATCGCAAGCGCCGTCGCGGGCGCGCTCGGCGCGCTGGCGTTCGCGATCCTGATCCGCGTGCCGCGTCGCGAGCTCTGGCTCTCGGCGCTCGCCGGCCTTGTCGCGGGCGGCGTCTTCACGCTCGTGGGCATCCTGGGCGGGACAGAGCTCGCGCAGGTGTTCGTGGCGGCCATCGCCACGACCGCAGTCAGCGAGGCGCTGGCCCGTTGGCGCAGGGCACCGGCCACCGTCTACGCGATGCCCGGGCTGATTCCACTCGTGCCTGGTCTGCTGGCGTACCACACGATGTACGATCTCGTGCAGGGTCACTTCCTACAGGGCGCCACGACTGCGGTCATGACCTTCTCGTGGGCCGCCGCGATCGGCGTCGGGGGAGCGCTCGTCCTGACGCTCGTGCGCATCGTCGCTCCCAGTTCACCGGGAAGGTAGAGGGACGTCCAGGGTCGAATCACCGTGTTCGCAAGGGAGGTAGGGCCCCCCGGCCCGCACATACTGCATAGCTCGCTCTGGACGCAACTCGGACCCGCGGGACTTGCCTTCGCGATGATACTGGAGAGCGCCGGCATCCCTGTGCCCTCCGAGGTGATCCTGCCGATCGTCGGCGTCCTCGTGGGCCGCGGCGTCCTCGGCTTCTGGCCCGAGGTACTGCTGATGGCCGTCATGCAGACGGTCGGGAGCTGGGTCGGGTACGGCATCGGTTACTATGGCGGTCGACCGCTCGCGCTCCGGTTCGGACGCTACGTGATGCTGGAGGAGCGCTCGCTGGCGCGCGCCGAGGGCTGGTTCGAGCGCTACGGCCCGGTGACCGTCTTCTTCGCCCGCTTCCTGCCGGTGCTGCGCACCTTCATCTCCTGGCCGGCCGGCTTCGCCCGCATGGGCGCCGTGCGCTTCACCGTGTACACGTTCCTGGGCGCCATCCCCTGGACGGCCGCGCTGATCTACGTCGGCGTATGGCTTGGCCCCAAGCTGCCGCAGATCGAGCCGGTGCTCTCGCACTACAACCTGCTGATCGGCGTCGTCGTGGTGCTCGTCGTCATCGCCTTCTTCGTGGTTCGCTCCCGGCGGCGTTGATCGCCCAGGGGGCGCGTGCTACCCTGGCGATACCCTAGGCTCGCAACCGATCCTCATGTGGCCGGAGGGCCGCGCACTGGGGGGACTGCTGTGCTGCGCATCACGATCGACGGTCCTGCGGGTGCCGGAAAGTCCACTGTAGCGAGGGAACTCGCCCAGATCCTCGGTTACACCTACCTCGACACCGGGGCGATGTACCGCACCTTGGCGCTGGCCGCACTGCGCGAAGGCATTTCCGCCGACGACGAACCGAACCTCGCCACGCTCCTGTCGCACCTCGACCTTCGCTTCGAGCGCGGTCGCATCCGCCTCGGCGACGAGGACGTGGCCGATGAGCTGCGCGCCCCCGCCGTCGACCGCATCGTCAGCCGCGTGGCCGCCCACCCGCGCGTGCGCGCCGCCTTCGTCTCACGCCAGCGCGAGCTCGCGCAGGGCGGGGGAGTCGTCGTCGACGGGCGCGACGCGGGCACCGTCGTGCTGCCGGATGCGGAGTGCAAGTTCTTCCTCACCGCCTCGCTCGACGCGCGCGCGGCGAGGCGCCATCGCGAGATGCGCTCGCAGGGCGTCCGGGCCTCGATCGACGACGTGCGGCGCGAGATGGCGGAGCGCGACTCCCTGGACGAGATGCGCGCCGTCGGCGCGCTTCGCGTGCCCGACGCCGCGCTCGTCGTCGACACCACCGGGCTTGGCGTCGCGCAGGTGGTTGCGGAACTCGCCGCCGCGTGCCGGGCGAAGGGAGCCTAAGCGTGGGTTACAACCGTTTCCTCTACCGCACGCTGCGCGGGCTGGTGCGCCTGTGGCTGCGCCTGATGTTCCGCGTGCGCGTCGAGGGCCTCGAGAACGTGCCGCAGACCGGTCCCGTGCTCCTCTGCATCAACCACATCAGCGCGATCGATCCACCCGCCGTCGGGGCGGTGATGCAGCGCGACGTCCACTTCATGGCGAAGGTCGAGCTCTTCTCCTACCTCGGCTGGCTTCTGCCGCACATCGCCGCGTACCCGGTGAACCGCGATGTGCGCGACTCGCGCGCCGTGCGCCACACCCTGCGCCTCATGCAGCACGGTGCGGTCGTCGGCCTGTTCCCGGAGGGCCACCGGCAGTCGCAGGGCGCCCTCGGCAGTCCTCGACCCGGAGCAGGCTCGCTGATCGGCCACGCGCGGGCGGCCGTCGTACCGGTCGCCGTGCGCGGACCATGGCGGTTCTTCCGGACGGTGCGGATCCGCTTCGGCGCTCCCTTGGACCTCACCCACAGCGCCGATCCCGCGGCCGACGTGATGCGCGCGATCGCCCGGCTCTACTACGATCCCGAGCAGTTCGGCAGCGGCCTGCCCTGGGCGGAGTCGGATTGACAGTCGCCTCCGGCGTTCGGTATGCTGGAATGGCCAGCCCCCGGAGGCACCGGGGATCACCGCCCAGGGCGGTCGATTCAACAACAGGTGAACAATCCGTACGGCGGGCCGAAGGGCCCGTTCACTGTTGTTGACGGGACGCGTGGCGCATGCCCGCGTTCAACAAAGGAGGTCATCGCGTGGAGGACCAACTGCACCCGGAGCTTGACCCGCAGGCCGAGGGCGCCGCAGCGGAGCACCAGACGCCTGGTCCGCAGGCGGCCGAAGCTCCCCCCGTGTCCGACGAAACGGGCGAAGCTCCCGCGGTAGTGGCCGAGGCGGCCGCACCCGAGGAACCGGCTGCGCCAACGGAACCAGCTGCGCCGGAGCAGCCGGTCGCACCGGCGGAGAACGCCGCTTCGGGGCAGGGGTCCGACGACGGCGTCGACTACAGCGAGGGCGTCACCCGACCGCACCCCGGCGACGTCATGCACGGACGCATCGTGCGGATCGCCGACGATCACGTGCTCGTCGACGTCGGCTACAAGTCCGAGGGAATCATCCCGCTGAGCGAACTTACCTACCGCAAGGTCGATTCGGCTGCGCAGGCAGCCCAGCTCGACGATGAGATCGACGCCATGGTGCTTTCGGTCGACGGCGAGGAGGGCTCACTGCGCCTCTCGAAGCGCCGCGCCGAGGAAGCCGCGGCCTGGGACGACCTGAAGGCGGCCTACGAGAACGCCGCGGTGATCGAAGCCCCTGTCGTCGAAGCGGTCAAGGGCGGCCTCGTCGCCGACATCGGCGCGCGCGGCTTCATCCCCGCGTCGCAGGTGGAACGCGGCTACGCGCAGGACCTCGAGCCGTACGTCGGCCAGACGCTGCGGGTCAAGATCATCGAGCTCGACCGCTCCAAGCACCGCGTGATCCTCTCGCGCAAGGTCGTGCTCGAGGAGGAGCGCAAGTCGAACCGCGAGCGTATCTGGGGCGACATCGCGGAGGACCAGGTGCTGCACGGCACCGTGAAGTCCCTGACGGACTTCGGCGCGTTCATCGACCTCGGCGGCGTCGATGGCCTGCTGCACGTCTCCGAGATGTCCTGGGGACGCATCCAGCACCCCTCCGAAGTTCTGCACGAGGGCCAGGAGATCGACGTCAAGGTGCTGCGACTCGACCGCGACCGCGGCCGCATCTCCCTCGGCTACAAGCAGGTCCTCCAGAACCCGTGGGACAGCGTCGAGGATCGCTACCCGCCAGGTTCGATCGTGCGCGGGAAGGTCGTCCGTCTCGCGACGTTCGGCGCCTTCGTGGAGCTCGAACCGGGCATCGACGGCCTCGTGCACATCTCCCAGCTGGCCGACCACCACGTGACCCGTCCGGGCGAGGTGGTGTCGGTGGGCGAGGAAGTCGAGGTCAAGGTGCTGCGCGTCGATCCTGTCGAGCGGCGCGTCTCGCTGAGCCTGCGCGACGCCGGCGGCTACCAGTCGCAGAAGCGCGAACCGTACCAGGAGGAGAGCACGTCCGGCGATGGCGCAACGATCGGCGATCTGCTCGGAGACGACTTCAAGGATCTCCTGGAGTAGCTGAGACTGCCCCGGTCTGCATGTTTGCCGCCACCCGCGCCGATGCTAGGCGCGGGTGATTCTCTATGCCGGTCGGTTCCGCCCTCCTGACTGCTGGCCTTGTGCTGCTCGCTGGCGGGCACGGCAAGATGCGTCCCGTCGTCCGTCGCGCATCGCTCCTCTGGCTCTCCGCGGTGCTCGCAACGCACCTCGCGGCGACATGGGCACCACGCCTCCTCACGTTGTCGTACGGACTCCTCCTGGTCGGAGGGCTGGTGCTCGCGCTGCCAGCGAGCCTTCGGCCCTTGAGCCTTTCTGCGCTGTCCGCCGCGCTCGCGACGGTCGTCCTCGCGTGGCCCGGCGCCTTCGAGAACGCCCTCGACCCCTTGCTCGTCACAGGTCTCGGCACCGCGCTCGTCGCGGCGCTCCTTGCGCCGCCGGGCGCCGAGACCGGCGTGGCCGTGCTTGCCGCCGGTGCGGGGGCAATCCTCCTGCGATCGCGCGCCGGCGACCTCGCCGCGCCGCCGCCGAGCCTCGAGGCGAGCTGGCAGCTGATCAGCATCGCGCTCGTGGCCGGCTACCTTCTGTCCTTGGTGCGCCGCCGTTTCGCGCCGCGCCTTTGGGGAGGTGCCGCCCATGTCTAGCGGGGGCTCCGCGCCGATCCACTGGATCCCGATCGGACTCGGCATCGTCGCTGGCGTCATCGCCCGGCTCCTGGCGCTGCGCTCCGACTACCGCCACTACCCTGGCTACCCTGCGGGCTACGTCAGCCACATCACGCTGGGCTTCCTCTCGGCGGTGATCGGCGCCGTATTCTTCCCGGCGCTCGCCGCGAAGGAGTACACGGCGGCGACCTTCCTGGTGCTGGCGGCAACCAACTTCACGTCGGTGCGCAAGCTGGAGACGGCGAAACTCGAGTCCCTCGACAGCTACACGCTGGTGCAGCGTGGACCTGGCTACATCCAGGGCATCGCGCAGACCTTCGAGGAACGCAACTACCTTGCGATGGGCGTCGCCGTCCTCACCTCGATCGTCTCCCAGCTCGTGGACATGCACTTCAGCCACGTCTGGGCGATCGGGGCCGGTGTCCTCGCGGCGATCCTCAGCATCTGGGCGGCGCTCTCACTGAAGAGCGGCAAGACGCTGCGCGAGTCCGTCAGCGTCAAGGTCGGCAAACTGCACTTCGAGAAGGGCTCGCTGCTCTACGTCGACCAGGTGATGCTGATGGAGGTCGGGCTGCCCAGGGCCCGCGATCGCTGGCTCAAGGAGGGCGTAGGCGTGGTGATCACGCCGAAGACCCGACGCGGTGCGGGCGCGCTCTGGAGCCTCTCGCAGCGCCAGGCGATCGCCCACTCCGTCGCGGCCCTGGTGGGCACGCGCAGCGACTTCGGCTACCCCGAGCGTACGCCGCTCTGCCGCATGGAACTGCCGCAGGGCCACGGCCAGGCGGGCCTCGCGCTCATCCCGGTCGCGAACGATCCGCAGCGCATCCTGAACGCCCTCTTGGCGACGCCGCTCCTGGAGAGCGCAAAGTACGCCGCCCTGCACGATCCGGCCCTCGAGCAATGGGAGCAGGAGCACCACGTCGAGGAAGGGGGGTAGGGCGCGATGTCCGGCATGCCTTCGTCGAACCCGATCTACGCCATCGTCACGCTGAAGGGCCCGGACGAGGTGCAAGGGGGCTTCGCGCCCGTCTTCTACGTGAAGTCGCAGGAGGAGCAGGAACGCATCTCCGTATGGATCTCCCGCATCTCCTCCGTCGCGGTGCACGACATGCAGGACGGAACTTGGCTCCTCATCCCTATCTAGGGGGATTTCGCCCACGACAGCGCGAATACCAACGCCTATGAACGTGAAGATCCCCGTCGTCGCGATCGTCGGACGGCCGAACGTCGGCAAGTCCTCGCTCCTGAACCGCCTCGTGGAGCGCCAAGTCTCGCTCGTGGACGACCGACCCGGCGTCACCCGCGACCGCATCTACGCACCGTGCACCTGGAACGGGCGCGAGTTCCTCGTCGTCGACACCGGCGGGCTCTCTGGCGAGGACCCATTCTGGCAGAACATCGCGACGCAGGTGGAGGAGGCGATCCGCGAGGCGGACCTCATCCTCCTGGTGGTCGACGCCCGCGAGCCCTTGACCCACGAGGACGAGGCGATCGCGGAGCGCATGCGCAGGATCGGCAAGCCCGTGCTACTCGTCGCGAACAAGGCGGAGCGACAGAACCTAGACACCACGGACGTCTACCGCCTGGGCCTTGGAGAGCCGCAGTTCGTCTCCGCGATCCACGGCCACGGCTCTGGAGACCTCCTGGATGCGATCGTCGAGCGCCTTGGGGAGCCAGAGCCAACTGCCGCGGAGGCCGAGGCAGGGGATGCGGCGACAGTGCCCCTGCGCATCGCGATCGTCGGGCGGCCGAACGCCGGGAAGTCGACGCTCGTGAACCGCGTGCTCGGCCGAAGCCGCATGCTCGTCTCCGACGTACCCGGCACCACGACCGACGCGGTCGACGTCGAGGTCGACCGCGGTGGCCAGCGCTACGTCCTGGTCGACACCGCAGGTCTTCGGCGCCCCGCCCGCGTACGCGAGGGCGAGCGGCTCGAGGAGATCGCGGGCCGCCACGCGCGCAAGGCGATCGCCCGCGCGGACGTCGCCGTCCTGCTGCTCGATGCGGACGAGGGTCTCACCGAGCAGGACAAGCGCATCGTCAAGCTGTGCAGCGAGTCCGGCGTGGGCTTCGTGATCGGCATGAACAAGTGGGACCAGGCGAAGCGCGGCGAACGCGAGGCGCAGGAGCTCGAAGCCGCCCTGCGCGACGCGCTGCCGGGGGCCGACTACGCGCCGATCGTCTTCCTCTCGGCGAAGACCGGACAACGGGTCGACCGCCTGTTCCAGGAGATCGCCACGGTCGCTGCGGAATCCTCGACGCGCGTCCAGACCGCCCAGCTGAACCGTGAGCTCGACGAGGCGATGTACCAGCAGCCGCCGCCGTCCGTCAAGGGCCGCCAGTTGAAGATCCTCTACGCCACCCAGGTCGGCCGCCGCCCGCCGCACTTCGTGCTGTTCGTCAATGACCCGCAGCTGTGCCACTTCTCGTACCAGCGCTACCTCGAGAACCGGCTGCGCCAAGCGTTCGCGTTGCGCTGGACGCCCGTGCGCCTGACGCTGCGCCGCAGAGGAGGAACGCCCAGGTGAGCACCGTCCTGGCCGCCGTCGTCGGCTACCTGCTGGGGTCGGTCCCGTTCGCCGTGCTGGCGGCGCGCCTGCGCGGGCGAGACGTCCTGCGCGAGGGCTCGGGCAACCCCGGGGCCACGAACACCCTGCGGGTGCTCGGCCCCGGCTGGGCGGCAGCCGTCCTCGTCGGCGACGCCCTGAAGGCGGTGCTCGCGGCCTACCTCGGCTATCACCTGGCGGGACCGCTCGCAAGCGCCGTTGCGGGCTCCTTCGCCGCGCTCGGGCACGCCTACTCAATCTTCCTGCGCGGCCGCGGCGGCAAGGTCGTCGCGGTGTCTCTCGGCCTGCTGGCCTTCTGGGACTGGCAGGTGATGGCCATCGCCGTCGCGATGTTCCTCGTCGTCGTCGCGATCACGCGGATCGTGGCGCTCGGTTCGCTCGTCGGCGCCCTCGCCGCCGCCGTCGCGGCCAGCATCCTGCCGTTGCCCACCGCGCTGCGCGTCGCGGTCTACTTCCTTTTCGCTCTGATCGTCTGGCGTCACCGCCCGAACATCGCGCGCATCGCCCGGGGGCAGGAGCACCGGCTGGGGCAGCACGGGTGAAGGTCGCCGTTCTCGGCGGGGGCGGCTTCGGCACCGCCCTCGCGGTGATGCTTGCGCGCGGGGGCCACAGCGCCGCGCTCTGGTGCCGGCGACCAGAGCAGGCCGCGGATCTCTCCGTCCTCCGGGAGAACGTCACCTACCTGCCCGGCGTCGCGCTGCCGCCCGCGCTGGAGCCGACCGCGTCGATGCGCGACGCGCTTTCGGGCGCAGACGCGCTGCTGCTCGCGATGCCGTCACAGGCCATGCGCGGGGCGCTCGAGGGAGTGCGCGACGCCGGAGGCGGCCCGGATCTCAGTATCTGCGCCGCGAAGGGCATCGAGATCGAGACGCTGCGCAGGATGTCCGAGGTCGCGGCGGAGTTCGGCTTCGACACCGTCCAACTCTCCGGGCCCAGCCACGCCGAGGAGATCGGGCGCGGCGGCGTCGCCGCCGTCGTCCTGGCCCACCCGGACGAAGAGCGGCGGCGCGCGGCGCAGGAGCTCCTCGGCGGTCCCGGGCTGCGCGCGTACGGCTCCGCAGACCGCGTCGGCGTAGAGCTCGGCGGCGCGCTGAAGAACGTGCTCGCGCTTGCCTCCGGCGTCAGCGAAGGGCTGGCGCTCGGCGACAACCTGCGCGCGGCGCTCCTCACCCGCGGCCTTGCCGAGATCACTCGGCTCGGCGTCGCCCTCGGCGCGGAACCGGCGACCTTCTCCGGCCTCGCGGGACTCGGTGACCTCCTGGCGACCGTGATGAGCCCCCTCAGCCGCAACCGGCGCGCCGGCATCGCGCTCGGACGCGGCACGCCCCTCGCCGAGGTTCTGGCCGGGACGCCGATGGTGATCGAGGGCGTTCCCGCGACGCGCGCGGCGCTCGGTCTCGCGGCGCGCGCAGGCGTCGAGCTGCCGATCGCCACGGCGCTCGGGCATCTCATGTTCGACGGCGCCGAACCCGCCGTGGAAGTATCGGCCCTGCTGGCGCGCGGTTTCAAGGAAGAGGAACGCTGGCGCGACTGATGCCCGGGCTTCGATCATAGTGACGCACTCCACTCATATGATGAACCGTCCACGTCCGGGACGCCGATCAGCCGCGCCATCGCCGGCGCTGGCAGGCGCCGGCAGGCACGGGAGGGATAGGGGTGGAGCAGTTCGATATCTTGCAGGACGTCGCGGAGCGGACGGGGGGCGACATCTACATCGGCGTCGTCGGTCCGGTCCGGAGCGGCAAGTCGACCCTGATCCGCCGTATCATGGAACTCATGGTCCTGCCCAACATCGTCGACCCGAACGACCGCGATCGCGCGCGCGACGCGATGCCGCAGGGCGGCACGGGGCGGCAGGTCATGACGACGGAACCGAAATTCATCCCCGACGAGGGGGTGGAGGTGGAACTGCAAGAGGGGGTTCACTGCCGGATCCGGCTCGTCGACTGCGTAGGATACGCCGTCGAGGGAGCACTCGGCTACACCGAGGACGAGGCGCCCCGCATGGTCGACACGCCCTGGTTCGACCACCCGGTCACGTTCGAGGAGGCTGCCGCGGTCGGCACGCGCAAGGTCATCTCGGAGCACTCGACGATCGGATTCGTCGTTGCGACCGACGGCAGCATCACCGGCCTGCCGCGCGCGGCCTACGAGCCGGCCGAGCAGCAGGTCGTGCAGGAGCTCGAGGAACTCGGCAAGCCGTTCGCGATCGTGCTCAACTCCACGACGCCGTTCGCCCAGTCCACGCTGGATCTGGCGCACGAGATGGAGGAGCGCTACAACGTGCCGGTGCTGCCGCTGTCGGCGCAGGACCTGAGGCTTGAGGACCTGCACGTGCTCCTGGAGCAGATCCTGTACGAGTTCCCAGTCCGCGAGGTCGGCATCAACCTGCCCGGCTGGGTCGAGGAGCTCGAGCCCGGCTTCGCGCTCCGCGACCGCTTCGACCACGCGGTGCGCGAGGCGCAGGAGAGCGTGACGCGCGTGCGCGATGTGGACCGCGCAGTCGAGTCGCTCTCGGCCTTCGAGCTCGCCGATCACGTGCAGCTCGAGGAGCTCGACCTCGGCCACGGGGTCGCGAAGATCGCGATGACGGCAGTTCCCGGACTGTTCCACCAGACGCTGACCGACCTGTACGGGGAGGAGATCGGCGGCGACCGCGAACTGATGCGCGCCTGGCGCTCGATGGTCGTCGCGAAGCGCTCCTACGACCAGGTCTCCGACGCGCTCGCCCACGTTCGCAGCACCGGCTACGGCCTCGTGCCGCCGAGTCTCGAGGAGATGCGCTTCGAGGAGCCCGAGCTGATCAAGCAGGGCAACCGCTTCGGCGTGCGGCTGCGCGCCGGCGCTCCCTCGATCCACATGATCCGGGCCGACATCGAGACCGAGGTCACCCCGATCATCGGGACTGAGCGCCAAAGCGAGGAGCTCGTGCAGTACCTCCTCGAGAAGTTCGAGGACGACCCGAAGAAGATCTGGGAGTCCGACATCTTCGGCAAGTCGCTCCTGGATCTCGTACGCGAGGGCATCCAGCACAAGCTGGTGCGGATGCCGGAGAACGCGCAGCAAAAGTTGCAGGAAACGCTGCAGCGCATCGTCAACGAAGGATCCGGCGGGTTGATCTGCATCATCATCTAGCGTCGCGACGACGCGCTTGCGGAAGGGTTCGCGGACAGATAACATAGAAGGGCATCGGGCTGTGGCGCAGTTTGGTAGCGCGCTACCTTGGGGTGGTAGAGGTCGCGGGTTCGAGTCCCGCCAGTCCGACCAGCCTTTCGATCCGCTCCGGCGTGCCGGAGCGGATCATCTGTTTTCGGGCGCCAGGAAGCGTTCCACACCGCTCGGACCCGCGACCAGCGCCTCGTCGGCGAGACCGAGGAAGTAGCCTGTCGCCACGACGCCCGGGACATGCGCGAGCAGCTCGGCGAGCGCGGCGGGAGACTTGCCCGCGGGCGGTAGGCAGTCGTAGATCGGGTTGCCGTTGTCGGTGCGGTAGACCTTCTCGCCCGCCATGCGCAGGGCGGGCGAGAAGCCGAGGTCCCGCAGTCGGCACGCGGCGTCCTTGTACCCGAAGGAGAGCACCTCGATGGGCACCGCAGCGTCCGTGAGATCTTCGCGCAGCTTGCCCGCCTCGGCGATCAGAACGAAGCGCCGCGCCCGAAGGGCCACGAGACGCTCGCGCGCCATCGCCCCGCCGCCGCCCTTGATGCAGTCGAGCCTTCGCGTCAGGATGTCGGCGCCGTCGATCGCAAGGTCGAGCGCACCCACCTCGTCCTCCGGGCGGACCGCGACGCCAAGGCGGCGTGCGAGCTCGGCGCTCTCGCGCGAGGCGCACGCCGCCTCGATCCGAAGCCCCGCGCCGAGGCGCGGCCCGAGTGCCTCGAGCAGGGCCAACACCGTGCGTCCGCTGCCGATGCCGAGCCGCATACCCGGCTCCACGAGCTCCGCGGCCGCTTCGCCGGCCGCCCTGCGCAACGCATCGCTCAGCGCGCATCTCTCCTCTCCGAATCGGGTGGAACCGCAAGGGATTTCGCCGCACCGCACCGAAGCGGCGAAATCGAATGGGGTCAAAGGGCCGATCGCCGGAGCCTTGGGGACCAGATGGCCGCCTAGCGTTCGGTTCCTTTGGACCCTGCCCCTAAGGGGGACCTGTTTCTATCGTGTTGGAGGAGGTGGTGTCGGTGTACATTGGCGTACCCAGGGAGACGAAATCCGGTGAGCGACGCGTCGCTCTCGTCCCCGAGACCGTCGCGAAGCTCGTCGCCAAGGGCCACTCGATCGCGATCGAGTCCGGCGCCGGCAGCGCCGCACAGATGCCCGATGCGGTCTACGAGGCCGCGGGGGCCGAGATCAAGCCGGACGCGCAAAGCGTCTGTGAGGCGGCCGACTTCGTACTGAAGATCAGCGCGCCGCTGCCCGAAGAGATGCGCCTCCTGCGCCCTGGAACTGTCCTGATCGCCCAGATGATGCCCCTCATCGATCCCGAGACTGCGGGCCGCGTCGCCGAGACCGGCGCCACGAGCTTTAGCATGGACCTGATGCCGCGGATCACCCGCGCCCAGAGCATGGACGTCCTCTCTGCGATGAGCACCGTGTCCGGCTACCGCGCTGTCCTGCAGGGCGCCCTGCTCGCGGAGCGCTTCTTCCCGATGCTGATGACCGCGGCCGGCACGATCCCGCCGGCGAAGGTCCTGATCCTCGGCGCCGGCGTTGCGGGGCTGCAGGCGATCGCCACAGCGCGCAGACTCGGCGCCGTCGTCCAGGCGTTCGATGTGCGTCCGGCCTCGCGCGAGCAGGTCGAGAGCCTCGGCGCCGGCTTCCTCAGTCTGCCCGTCACCGACGGGGAGGGCGAGGGCGGCTACGCGCGCGCGATGGCCGACGACGAGGAGGCGCGCGAGCGTCAGGCGCTCGAGGAGCCGGTTCGCAAGGCGGACCTGGTGATCTCCACCGCGATGGTCCCCGGACGTCGTGCGCCGCTTCTCGTGAGCCGCGAGATGGTCGCCGCGATGCATCCCGGTTCCGTGGTGGTCGACCTGGCCGCCGAGACGGGCGGCAACTGCGAACTCACCCAGCCTGGCGAGGTGGTCGTCAGCGACGGCGGCGTGATCATCGACGGACGTCTCAATCTGCCCTCCACGATGCCGCTGCCGGCGAGCCAGCTCTTCTCCCGGAACCTCGTCACCTTCCTGGACCACATGTTCAAGGTCTGGGTCGGCGAGGCGAAGGCGAAGGGCGACCTGGGGGATCTGCCGCAGGACGACGAGATCCTGCGCTCCACCTGCGTCAGCTTCGGCGGCAACGTCGTGCACCAGCCTACCGCCGAGCGCCTCGCCGCCGTGCAGCGCTAGCCGCCGTCCGCCGCATCCCATCGAGAGAGGTGTTGTCCACGTGCATGCAAGCCTCCTGCAGGAGCTGTTCTCCTTCCTGCTTGCCATCTTCGTCGGCTGGTCGCTGATCACCAAGATCCCACCCGTGCTGCATACCCCGCTGATGAGCGCGACGAACGCCATCCACGGAGTGCTGGTCGTCGGCGCGCTGATCGTCGTGGTCGCCGCCCTCGGCACCTCTCAACTGATCGTCGCCGGACTCGCGCTGTTCCTCGCCACCTTGAACGTCGTGGGCGGCTTCGTCGTCACTGACCGAATGCTCGAGATGTTCCGCAAGACTCCGAACGAGAAGGGACAGGCCGCCAAATGACCAACCTGCGCGAGGCGGCCTACATGATCGCCGCCATCCTCTTCATCGTCGGCGTGATGCGCCTGCGCAACCCGGCCACCGCCCGCAGCGGCAACCTGACCGCCGCGGTCGGCATGGTGATCGCCGTCGCCTTCACGTTGATCGGAGCCCCGATCACCAACGTCATCCTGCTGCTCGCGACCGCCATCGTCGGCGCCGTGATCGGCGCCTACTCAGCCCGCTCCGTCCGGATGACGGCGATGCCCCAGATGGTCGCCGTGTTCAACGGCATGGGCGGAGGCGCCGCCGCGCTGATCGCGCTCGCCGAGGCGCTTCACGCCCTGGCGCACGCGAGCTACCCCGGCCTCTCGGAGGCGGTTCCAGGCCTCTTCGACATGCTCGTGGGTTCCGTGTCGTTCACCGGCAGCGTCATCGCCTTCCTGAAGCTGCAGGAGTGGATCACCGGACGCCCCAAGTCGTTCCGCGGCCAGAACATCGTCAACGCCATCCTGCTCGTCCTGCTCGTGCTCGTCGGGGTCGCGGTGCTGATCGTGCCGACTCCTTCGACGAAGCTGCTGCTCGACTGGATCCTGATCGTCGGCTCGATGGTCCTCGGCGTCTCGATCGTCATGCCGGTCGGCGGCGCCGACATGCCGGTGATCATCGCCCTCCTGAACGCCTTCACCGGCATCGCGGCGGCAGCCGCGGGCTTCGTGCTGCAGAATGACGTCCTAATCGTGGCGGGAGCCCTCGTGGGGTCCTCCGGTACGATCCTCACGCTGATCATGAGCCGCGCGATGAACCGCTCGATCTTCAACGTTCTCTTCTCGGCCTTCGGGGCGACGGTGACCGCCACTGGTTCCTCGGAGCGCGGCGAGATCCATCCCACGAACGCGGAGGAGGTCTCGATGCTCTGCGCCTACGCGCAGCGCGTCGTGATCGTGCCCGGCTACGGGCTCGCCGTCGCGCGCGCGCAGCAGGAGTGCAAGGACCTGATGGACGCGCTGGTGGCGCGCGGCGTCGACGTGCGCTTCGCGATCCACCCGGTGGCCGGCCGCATGCCGGGCCACATGAACGTGCTCCTGGCGGAGGCCAACGTCCCGTACGACCGGCTCTACGACATGGAGGACATCAACCCCGAGTTCGAGCGCACCGACGTGGTGCTGGTGATCGGGGCGAACGACGTCGTCAACCCGGACGCGCGGGAGAACCCGGGCAGCCCGATCTACGGCATGCCGATCCTCAACGTGGACCGGGCGAAGACCGTCATCGTCAACAAGCGCTCGATGGCCTCCGGCTTCGCAGGCATCGACAACCCGCTCTTCTTCCTGCCGAATACGATGATGTACTTCGGTGACGCGAAGGGCGCCTTGCAGCAGTTGTTGCTCGCCCTCAAGGAAGCCGCCTGAGGGACCCGACGTCAGCGAGAACTGGAAGTGGTGAGAGATGGCGAGCACGACGCGCGCCGCCGCCGCGCCGGACTCCGTGGCGGCGCTGCTCGAGGAACTCCATCCGCCCCTCGCGGAGCGGGAGGTGCCTGTGGAAGCGGAGCGCTGCCTCGACTGCGGCAGCCAGACGGCCCCCGCCCCCTGCACAGCGGCCTGCCCGGCCGGCATCGACGTGCCGGGCTTCATCCAGAGCCTTGCGCGCGGCGATGACGACCGCGCGGCCGAGCTGATCTTCGCGGAGAACGCCCTGGGCGGCAGCTGCGCCCGCGTCTGCCCCACCGAGGTGCTGTGCGAAGCGGCCTGCGTCCTCGAACGCGAAGGGCGCCGCCCGGTGGCGATCGCGCGGCTGCAGCGCGCCGCCACCGACCACGCCCTCGCGCATCCCCCCAAGATGGTGCATCTGCCCCACAACGGCCTTCGCGTTGCCGTGGTGGGCGCCGGACCGGCCGGACTCTCGTGCGCTGCCACCCTGGCGCCGCTCGGCTACGCCGTGACCGTCTTCGATGCCCGCCCGGAGGTCGGAGGGCTCGTGCGCTACGCGATCGCCCCGTACCGCCAGCTGCGCGACCCCCTGCCGCAGGAGGCGGACCGCCTGCGTGCGCTGGGCGTCGAGATCCGCCTGAGGTCTCCCGTCGAGACGCAGGCGGACCTCGACCTCCTGAGCCGCGAGTACGACGCCGTCTTCCTCGGGATCGGCCTGGGCGACGACCAGGAGGTCTCCTACCCGGGCGACCAGCTCGAGGGTGTCTACGAGTCGCTGCCCTTCATCGAGGCGCTGAAGGACTTGAAACCGCTCCCCGTGGGGCGCAGGGTCGCCGTCGTCGGCGGCGGCAACACCGCGATGGACGTGGCGCGGGAGGCGCTTCGCCTCGGCGCCGAGGAGGTCTACGTGCTCTACCGCCGCACGGAGGCGGAGATGCCCGCCTTCCGCCATGAGGTGGTCGAGGCGATGGAGGACGGTGTGAAGTTCCTCTGGCTGACGCTGCCGACCGCACTGCGCGGCGAGCGTCTCCTGGAGGCCGTAGCCTGCCAGCGCATGGAGCTCGGCGAGCCCGATGCGAGCGGCCGGCGCAGGCCGCAACCGATCGCCGGCAGCGAGTTCGACCTGCCCGTCGACACGCTCGTGAAGGCGGTGGGGCAGCGCTTCCGCAAGGAGTTCCTCGGGATGATCGACGCCATCGGCGAGCCCGACGCCCGCATCGCGATCGACGCTACTAGCGGTCAGACCCAAAGTCCGCTCTTCTTCGCCGGCGGCGACGCCGTGAACGGCGGCGACACCGTCGTTGAGGCGGTCGCCCAAGGAAAGCGCGCGGCGCTCGGCATTGACAGGTATCTGCGCGGGCCGGCTCGCCCGCAAGGGGGGCGCTCGCAGTGACGGAGAAGGCGCTGCAGTTCACGCAGCGGGACCGCATGCTCACCGTGCAGCGCGACTGGTGCAAGGGGTGCAACCTCTGCATCGGCTCCTGCCCGGCCGGCATCCTGTCGCTGGACGACGGTGAACGCATCGTCGTCGAGGACATCGAGCGGTGCATCTTCTGCGGCGTCTGCGCCGCGCGGTGCCCGGACTTCGTGTTCACCTTGGCGCGCATCCCGGAGGCCCAGATGGCGATGGGGGGATCGCAATGCGACTGATCCAGGGCAACGAGGCCGTCGCCCTCGGCGCCGCAGCAGCGGGCTGCGACTTCTACGCCGGCTACCCGATCACGCCCGCGACCGAGATCATGGAGCAGATGGCGCGCATCCTGCCCGCGCGGGGCGGCGTGTTCATCCAGATGGAGGACGAACTCTCCGCCGTCGCCGCGGCGATCGGCGCGGCCTGGGGCGGCGCGCGCGCGATGACGGCCACGTCCGGACCAGGATTCTCGCTGATGCAGGAGCACATCGGTTACGCCGCGATGACCCAGACGCCCTGCGTGATCGTCGACTCCCAGCGGGGAGGCCCCTCGACGGGGCTGCCTACCCTGCCCGCCCAGGGCGAGGTGATGCAGGCCCGCTTCGGCAGCCACGGCGACCGCGTCGCGATCACACTGACCGCCTCCTCCGTCCTCTCCGCCTACGAGGTTACGGCGCGCGCCTTCGCCCTCTCCGAAACCTACCGCCAGCCGGTGATCGTGCTCTTGGACGCGGTGCTCTCGCACATGCGGGAGAACGTCGACCTGCCAGAGATCACCCCCGTGCCGCGCGAGACAGCTGCGTCCGCACAGGACCGCCAGCCCTTCGGCGACAACCCCTTCGTGCCGTTCGGCGAGGGCCGCCGTACCGTAGTCACGGGCCTCGCGCACGACGAGAGCGGCCTGCCCAAGACGGCCGGAGGCAAGGCGGTCGAGCGCATGCTGCGCTCGCTCGAGGAGCGGCTGCGCCACGACGCGCGCGAGATCACCCACTTCCAGGCCTACCGGCTCGAGGACGCCTCGGTCGCGCTTCTCGCCTACGGCATCACGGCGCGGGCTGCCCACGAGGCGGTCGACGCGCTGCGGCAGGAAGGAGTCGCCGCTGGGCTCCTCGACCTGCAGACGCTCTGGCCGTTCCCGGACTACCTCGTGCAGGAGATCGCGGAGCGGGTCGATACCATCTTGGTGCCGGAACTGAACCTGGGCCAGTACGTGATCGCCGTGCAGGCGGCCGTGCAGGGCCGCTGCCGCGTCGTGCCGCTCGGGCGCGCCGACGGCGACCTCTTCACCCCGGAGGAGATCGCAGCGGCGGCGCGCGAGGTGCAGGACGCGAAGGGAGGGATCGTGCATGCCTAGCGTCGGTCAGGACCTCGGCGCGTACCTGCGCCAGGAGATGATGCCGACCGTCTGGTGCCCGGGCTGCGGCCACGGCATCATCGCGCAGGGCATCGCGGCCGCGCTCAAGGAGGTCGGCACCGACCTCGACCAGGTCGTCGTCGTCGGCGGCATCGGCTGCTCAGGGCGCACGCCGTTCTACATGAACACCGGTGCGATGCACACGACCCACGGACGCGCCCTCGCCTTCGCCACGGGACTCAAGATGGCCCGCCCGCAGCTCACGGTGATCGTCGCGATGGGCGACGGCGACGCACTGGCGATCGGCGGCAATCACTTCATCCACGCCGCGCGCCGCAACATCGACCTGACGGTGGTGCTCTACAACAACTCGATCTACGGCATGACCGGTGGCCAGTCGGCGCCCACGACACCGCAGGGCTCGCACTCCACCACGACGCCGCTCGGCTCCATCGAGCCGAACTTCGACGCCCCGACGCTCGCGATCGCGGCCGGTGCCACCTTCGTCGCGCGCAGCACCACGTTCGACTTCCAGGAGATGCCGAAGCTGATCGCCCGCGCGATCCGCCATCCGGGCTTCAGCATGGTCGAGGTCCTCAGCCAGTGCCCAACCTACTTCGGCCGCTTGAACCGACTGGGAGAGGCGCCGGAGATGCTCTTCCTCGAGCGCGACCAGACGATCCCGCTGCACGATCTGCCGCCCGTGGAGATCACGCGCGAGGTCCTCGTCGGCAAGCGGCCCATCGGCGTCTTCCGCGAGGAAGCGATGCCGGAGTACACCCAGCGCTACCGCGAGCTCTGCGCCGCGGCGGGAGGCGTCTACGATGCGTAAGGATCCGCTGCGCGTGCGCCTCTCGGGACGAGGCGGCCAAGGCATCATCCTCGCGGGTACCATGCTCGCGGAGGCGGCGATGCAGGACGGCCTGAAGGTCGTCCAGACCCAGAGCTACGGTCCGGAGGCGCGGCTCGGCGCCTCGAAGTCGGAGGTCGTGATCTCCTCGCGTGACATCGCCTTTCCGGAGGTGCTGATGCCGGACCTGGTCCTCTGCTTCTCCCGTGAGGCGTACCAGAAGTTCGGCCGGCACGTGAGTCCGGGCGGCGTCGTCCTGCTGGAGCAGTCGATCCTCAAGGACGTGCCCGACGCGCAGGGCCAGACGCTGCCGCTGCGCGACACGGCGCGCGAACTCGGCAAGGAGCTCGTGCTGAACGTCGTGGGGCTCGCGGCGCTCGTGGCCGTGACCGAGGCGGTATCGCGCGAGAGCCTGCGCGCCGCGCTGACCCACCGGATGAAGGCTGAGTTCCTCGAACTGAACGTCGCGGCGCTCGAGGCGGGCTTCGCCCTCGGCGAGGCGGTGGCGAGCCGCGCCTGATACCGCGCGCGCGGGCGGCCCGAACGGGTCGCCCGTTTTTTTGTGCACACTTCTGTGCGCAGGGAATCTCGCCGTCCTAGGAGAACTCCGTAGACTCGTCGTCCCCATGGAAGGGAAGGATGGATCGCATGCCCGACAGCACCTGGCTTGAGGACCTCGCCCGCTACATCAACCCGGGGATCGCCCGCGCCTACAGCTTCCTCGGAGTGCTATCGCCGGAGGTGCGGGCCGAGGGAGCGTTCGTCTACGACGCAGACGGGGAGCGCTACGTCGACATGGGCGGCGGATACGGCGTGATGGTGCACGGCTACCTGCACCCGCGCATCGTGGCGCGCGCCAAGTCGCAGCTCGACAGGCTCGCGCTGCCCTCGCGCTCCCTGCCCGTACTCGAGCCGATCGCGCTCGCGAAGCGCCTTGCGGAGATCACGCCGGGCGATCTACGCTACAGCTTCTTCTGCAACTCCGGGGCCGAGGCGAACGAGGCGGCCCTCAAGTTCGCCCGCGCCCGGACCCATCGCGCGACGTTCGTCTCGACGCACGGCGCCTTCCACGGCAAGACCTTCGGCGCCCTTTCCGTCAGCGGACGCGACCTCTACAAGGACCCCTTCCGGCCACTCCTGCCAGATGTCCGCCTCGTGCCGTACGGCGACGCGGCAGCGCTGGAAGCGGCGGTCGACGACGAGGTCGCCGCCGTGATCCTGGAGCCGATCCAGGGGGAGGGCGGCGTCATCGTTCCGCCGGACGGCTACCTCGCGGCGGCGCGGAGGATCTGCGATGCGCACGGCGCCATGCTGATCTTCGACGAGGTGCAGTCCGGGATGGGCCGCACGGGCCGCTACTTCGCCTGCGAGCACGACGGCGTCGCACCAGACATCCTCACGGTCTCGAAGGCGCTGGGCGGTGGCGTGATGCCGATCGGAGCCTGCGTCTCCACACCCGACGCGGCCCAGTTCCTCGACGAGATGCCGCTCATCCACACCAGCACCTTCGGAGGTGGGGGGGGCGGCGGCGCACCGCTCGCTACGGCCGTAGCCTGCGAGGCGATCGACGTGATGATCGAGGAGGACTTCTGCGGCCAAGCGCTGCGCAAGGGCGCGTTCCTCGCCGACGGGCTGCGCGCCATCCAGCGCGAGTTCCCGGAGGTGATCTCCGACGTGCGCGGGCGCGGCCTGATGCTCGGCCTCGAGACGGCGCGCGAGGGCGTAGGCGGCATGCTCATGTCCGAGCTCCTGCACCGCCACGTGCTCGCGCTCTGGACGCTCAACAACGAGCGCGTGCTGCGGATGATCCCGCCGGTCGTCATCCCGATGGAGGCGCTCGAGGATGTCCTGCGCCTCGTGCGCGAAGCGGCGGCCGAAGTGGCTGCCGTCGCCGCCGAACTGTAAGGAGGGACGCGCCCAGATGCCGTACGTCGAGGTCACCCGCATCGTCAAGGCCGACCCCGCCGCCGTGTTCGCCGCCCTGAGCGACATGGAAGCCTTCCCGCGCTTCATGGAGAACGTCAACGAGGTCAAGGTGCTGCGCCGCGAGGGCAATCGCACCGAGTCGTCGTGGCACGTCACGCTGCAGGGCGCGCCGTTCCGTTGGGTGGAGTCGGACGAGTTCCTGGCCGATGAGCGTCGGATCACCTACAAGCAGATCTCCGGCGACCTCAAGAAGTTCGAGGGAGAGTGGCGGATCGAAGCGGCACCCGAAGGCGCGAGCGTCACCCTGACGACCGACTTCGAGTTCGGTATGCCGATGATCGCGGGGCTCCTGAACCCCGTCGCGCGGCTGATCCTGCGCCGCAACGCCGAGCAGATGCTGCAGGCGCTCTCCGAGGACCTCAGCTCGTCCTGAGCCGCAGGGGGCGGGGGACATAACTTCCAGTTCCGTCTTGCTCCCTACGAAATCGTTAGAAAATCAGAGGAATTCGGCGTGGCGTCGAGCGAACAGGCACACAATCTCGCGCCACTCCTCCCTAGGATGCCCGGTTGCGGTTTTTTCCGTCAGTTTGTTGACAACCTTCCGACATGTCTCTACAATGCAGTCTGATGAGCCTGAGTCAGGGGGTTGATACATGAACGCACTGGGCCGGCACATCCTGGCCGAGGTGTACGGTTGCGACCGGGCGATTCTCAACGATCCCGATCAGGTCGAGAGAATCCTGGTGACCGCGGCGCTGGAGTCGGGTGCTGAGGTCCGGGAAGTAGCCTTCCATCAATTCAGTCCGCAGGGCGTCAGTGGCGTGGTGGTGATCTCGGAATCGCACCTCGCGGTACATACGTGGCCGGAACTCGGCTACGCGGCGGTGGACGTGTTCACCTGCGGTGATCGCGTCGAACCCTGGGACGCCTGCAACTATATCGTGGAGCACTTCCGCGCGCAGAGTGTAACGGCGACAGAGACGAAGCGCGGCGTCTTCGCCGGAGTGGAAGCAGAGGTCGGCTAAACGAACCTGACGGCGCCCCGGTCTATGGCCGGGGCGCAAAACTTGTCGAGGGGAAGAGTAGGAGCATGGAACGCACATTCTTCGCGGTCAAGCCGGACGGAGTCGGACGCGGCCTCGTCGGCGAGCTCCTCGGGCGTCTCGAGCGCAAGGGGCTGCGCCTGGTCGGTCTCAAGCTGATGCAGGTCTCCGAAGGCTTGGCGCGCGAGCATTACGCCGACCACCGCGAGAAGCCCTTCTTCGCGGGGCTCGTATCGTTCATCACGTCCGGTCCGATCGTCGCGACGGTCTGGGAGGGGCGAGAGGCCATCTCCACCGTGCGCAGCCTGATGGGCGCCACAGACCCCGCGAAGGCGGCGCCCGGAACCCTCCGCGGGGACTTCGGGCTGAGCATCTCCGCAAACCTCGTGCACGGATCGGACAGCCCGGAATCGGCAGCGCGCGAGATCTCCCTCTTCTTCCGGACGGAGGAGCTCGTCGGAGCTGCACGCCCGGAGGAGAGCTGGATCTACGCAGGCGAGTAGCATGCTCGCGATCATCGGCGGCACTGGGGTCTACCAGCTGCTTGGCGAGAGCGAGGAGCGCGAACTGAGGACGCCCTACGGCGACGTGACCGTGACCCTCAGCCGGCTCGCGAACGGCAGGGAGGTCATCTTCGCGCCGCGCCACGGCAAGGGCCACTCCGTCCCACCGCACCGCCTGCCGAGCCGCGCCCTGCTCTTCGGCCTGCACGAGGCGGGCGTCCGTGCGATCCTCTCGACGTCGGCGGTCGGCGCACTCTCGACCGATCTCGCGCCGGGCACCCTCGCGCTGCTCGGCGACTTCATGGACTTCACGAAGTCGCGTGAAACCACATTCCACAACGGCCCCGACGTCGTGCACCAGGACGTCACCGAAGCCTACTGCCCGACGCTGCGCGGCGCCCTGCGCGACACGGCGAAGGAACTCGGGATCGCGCTCCACCCGCGCGACGTGGTGTACGTCTGCACGGAGGGACCGCGCTTCGAGACGCCGAGCGAGATTCGGGCCTACCGCATGCTCGGCGGCGACGTCGTCGGTATGACCCAGGTGCCGGAGGTCGTGCTGGCGCGGGAGCTCGGCATCCATTACGCCGGCGTCGCGCTCGTCACCAACCTCGCGGCCGGCGTCGAAGGCAGCAGGCCTTCGCACCGCGAAGTCCTGGAGCTGATGGCCCACAGCGGAGAGACCGTCTCACGCCTTCTGCTCGGCTGCGCCGAGCGGGTCGGCGAGGGCCCTGCGTGCAACCAATGCGAAGTTCCGGAGGGGATGTCTTGAGCGAACTGGGAGCACGTCGCATCACCTGGGCGGAAGACCACATGCCGATCCTCGAGCGGCTCGTCGCGGAGCGGGGGCCAAAGGCTCCGCTCAAGGGGCAGCGCGTCGGCATGGCACTGCACCTCGAGGCGAAGACCGCGCGGCTCGCGCTCGCACTGCGCGCGCTGGGCGCCGACGTCGCGATCGCCGGGTCGAACCCTCTCTCCACGCAGGATGCCGTCGCCCAGGCCCTCGCGCAGCAGGGGGTCACCGTCCACGCCCGCCACGGCGCCAGTACCGAGGAGTACTTCGGCTACCTCGACGCCGTGCTGGACCACCAACCGACCCTCGTGATCGACGACGGCGGCGACCTCCTCACGCGCCTCCACTTGCGCCGCCCCGAGTTGCTCGAGGCGCTGCGGGGGGCGTCGGAGGAGACGACCACCGGTCTCGTGCGCCTGCGCGCCATGCACGGCGAGGGAGCGCTCAAGGTGCCGGTGATCGCGGTCAACGACGCCCAGATGAAGCGCCTCTTCGACAACCGCTTCGGTACGGGCCAGTCGGTCGTAGAGGCCATCATGGGGTCGACGAACCTGACGATCGCCGGCCGCTACGCCCTCGTCGTCGGCTTCGGGCAGTGCGGCAAGGGCGTCGCCCAGCGTCTGCGCGGCCTCGGCGCGCGCGTCGGCGTCGTGGACATCGACCCGGTGCGCATGAACGAGGCTTGGCTCGACGGCTACGACGTCGGGACCATGGAGGACCTCTCCCCGCGAGCGGACATCGTCGTCACGGTGACGGGCGCGCTGCGGGTCGTACGTGAGCAGCACCTCGAGAAGATGCGCGACGGCGTCCTTTTGGCGAACGCCGGACACTTCGATGTGGAGATCGACAAGGCGGCGCTCGCGCGCCTCGGCGGCGAGCCGGTGCAAGCCCGGGAGAACGTCCAACGCTACACGCTCAAGGACGGCCGCCGCTTCTACCTGCTGGGGGAGGGGAGGCTCGTGAACCTCGCGGCCGGCGACGGCCACCCCGCGGAGATCATGGACCTCTCGTTCGCGGTCCAGGCGCTCGCGCTGCTGCACCTTGCGACGCAGCGCATGGCGCCGGGAGTCCACGCGTTCCCGGACGAGCTCGACCAGGAGGTGGCGCGCCTCTCGCTCGAAGCGCGGGGCATCGGCCTCGAACGGGAGACGGAGGAGCAGACGCGCTACCGCGCCGCCTGGCAGGAAGGCACCGCGTGATCCGCCTTGAGGGCGCGACGCTCCTCACACCGGAGGAGGAGTGCCCGCAGGGCGTGCTCTGCATCGACAAGGACCGGATCACCTACGCCGGTCCGGCGGACGGCGCACCGGCGGCGCAGCCCGGCGACGAGATCGTGGACCTCCCGGGGCGCGCGATCATCCCAGGCTTCGTGAACGCGCACACCCACCTCGCGATGCAGCTCCTGCGCGGCATCGCCGACGACGTCGCGCTCGCTCCCTGGCTCACCGACCACATCTGGCCGGTTGAGGATCGCATGGGCGAGGACGACGTGCTCGCCGGCACGCGGCTCGCGCTGCTGGAGGCGGTCGCGAGCGGGGTGACGGCGGTCAACGACATGTACATGGCGATGGACCGCGTCGCGGAGGCGATCGGCGAGGCGGGGATCCGTGGGGTGATCACGCAGGGCCTGATCGGCAACGCGGACCCCGGGCGCGGGAAGCTGCGGGTGGGCACGGAGCTCTACGAGCGCTGGCAGGGAGGCTACGGTGGGCGCATCCAGGTGGCGCTCGGGCCGCACGCGCCGTACACCTGCGACCCGCACTACCTCGTGGAGGTGGCGCAGGCGGCCAAGGCGCTCGACGCGCGCGTGCACATCCACCTCGCGGAGACGCACCAGGAGACGCGGGACCTGGCGGCGGAGGGGCGTACACCGGCCCACGTGCTGCTCGACTCCGGGCTCTCCGAGCAGCCGGTGATCGCGGCACACTACGTCGCCCCCGCAGAGTCTGACTTCGCGCTGCTCGAGGGCATGCGCGTCGGCATCGCGCACTGCCCCGTCTCGAACCTCAAGCTGGGCTGCGGCTTCGCGCCGGTCGCGCGCTTCCGCGCCCACGGCATCCCGGTCGGCCTCGGCTCGGACGGCGCGGCGAGCGCGAACGTCCTCGACCCCTTCCTCAGCATGAAGGCGGCCGCCTGGATCGCGAAGGGCAGCACCCAGGACCCGACGCAACTCTCGGCGCGCACCGTCCTGCGCATGGCCACGCACGAGGGGGCGCTGGCGCTCGGACTCGCCGACGTCGGCCTGCTCGCACCAGGCTTCCTCGCAGACGTCGTCGTCGTCGACCTACGCGCGCCGCACCTCCAGCCGGTCTTCGACGTCGCCTCGGCCCTCGTCTACACAGCGACGGCGCGCGACGTCGAGCGGGTGTACGCGAGTGGCCGCCTCCTCTTCGCGGAGGGCCGGCACCTACTGGTCGACGCGCCCGAGATCCTTTCGCAGGCGCAGCGCGCCGCGCAACGGATCGCGCAGCGGCAGATCCTCTCCTGACAGCTCCTCCCGCTGCACCCCTGGGGCACCGGCGCAATGCCGGTGCCTCTGCCGTGCCCGGGGCCTGCAGTAGGCTCCCGACAGAGGGAGTCCACACCGCGGCGCCCAGCAATTGCGCGGTGCGCGTGGACGGCGCTTGTCCGCAATATAGAAAGGAGAGTGCAGTGGGGGGAACGGGCTTGCGCAGACTCCTCTTCGACTTCGGCAGCGACACGATCCGTATGACCGTCGACGGCAGCCGCATCCGCAAGGCGCAGGAGCCGGCCGTCGTCGCCCACCAGGACGGCGGAGGCATCATCGCGGTCGGCACGGCGGCGCAGCGCATGCTCGGGCGCGGGCCGGAGGGCCTGACGGCCGAACGCCCCTTCTCCGGCGGTGGGGTGCGCTCCCAGAAGCTCGCGCAGGCACTTGTACGAACGATGATCGCCCGGATGCCGCGCAGTCGCTGGCAGAGGCCGGAGATCGTCGTCGCCCTTGCGTCGGGGGCCACCGCCCTCGATCGCCGAGCCTTCGTCCTGCTCGCGCGGGAGGCGGGCGCCGCGCGCGTCGCGTTCGCGCAGCTGGCTGCCTGCCGCGCGCTCGGTCTGGATCTGCCGCTCTTCCAGCCATGCGGCAGCCTGATCATCGACGTCGGCGCCTCGCAGACGCAGGTGGACTTGATGTCGCTCGGTCGCACGGTCGTGTCCGCAACCCTGCCGGAAGGTGGCGACGCACTCGACGAGGCGATCGCCCGCCGCCTGCGCGAGAGCTACAGCATCATGATCGGTCCGACCACGGCGAAGACGCTGAAGCACGACCTCCTGGGCGAGGGCATGAGTGACGCGGTCCTGCACGGCCGTGACCTCCTGAGCGGTCTGCCGCGCGCGCTGCGGGTCGATCGCAAAGAGATCGAGGCGCCAGCGCACCTTCTCGCGGAGCACATCGTCTCGACCGTTCAGGAACTTCTGCGCGACGTCTCTCCGGAACTCGTCTCCGACGTCGCGGAGCGCGGCATCGTCCTCACCGGCGGCGGGGCCCGGCTGCGCGCGCTGCAACAGCACCTGCCGGAGGCACTCGGCCTTCCGGTGCGCTTCGATCAGGCGCCGGAGGAGTCGATCGTCGCCGGGCTCGAACGCCTGTTCGAGCCGCGCGTGCGCGACCAGCTCCTGCGCCGCGGCGCGTAGGCAGGAATCGCCCCGCCCGAACGGGAACGCACTAGGCGCCTCGCCATGGGACGAGGCGCCCCTTTTTCCGCTCGTCACGCACCGGCAGGACGTTCGCGGCGAACGCCTGCGCCGCGTAGGCGACATCGCGTGCAAACCCCTTCTCGATTAGGCGGCGCCCGTGCGGGGCCGCGCCAATCTCGCCGGCGAGGTCCTGCGCACCGTGGAAGGCCGCAAGGCAGGTGCGCATCAGGTCGTCGAGTTCGGCTCCCGGCAGTCGCGACGCGATCGCGCCTGCCGTCAGCGCATCCTCGTGCGAGAATCCGCCCTCGGTGCCCGCAAGCGCGATCAGCGCCCGGGGGCTCTGGGCGGCCAAAAGCCAGCGCGCGGCGAGGTGGGCCGTGCGTAGCGCCGCGAACGCGACGCCCGAGGCGGGACGCGCGCGACGCAGGGCCAACGTGCCGTTCGTCGTCGTGAGCACGAGGGCGCGGCCCGCGACGACAGCCGCAGGGTAGTCGTAGGGCGAGTTGCCCGCGTCGAACCCCGGGAGGGGCAGCATGCCGCGCTCGCCGCCGAGCAGGGCGCCCTGGAGGCGCCCTCGGGCCGCGACCGCGTCCTCGACCGTCGCGACGGGCCAGATCTCCAGAGCACCGGCCTCGAGCGCCGCGGCGCAGGTCGTCGCGGCGCGCAGCGTGTCGATCGCGACGACGGGAATGTTCCTCGCGGCCGCCGCACGCAGCGAACGGGCGCTTTCGCAGGCAGTGACCTCCAACACGATCACGCTCCTTTGCAGCGCAGGGAGGAGAAGACGATTGGCAGAACTCTACCTCATCCGTCACGGACAGACCGCCTGGAACAAAGAGGAGCGCATCCAAGGGACCGAGGACGTGCCGCTGGACGAGACGGGGGTGGCCCAGGCCGGCGGCCTCGTTGGGCGGCTTCGCGGCGTGCGGCTGCGGGCGGTCTACGCGAGTCCGCTGAGGCGCGCCATGCAAACAGCGCAGCCGCTGGCCGCCGCCGCGGGGCTCACGGTGCAGGCGGATCCTCGCCTCATGGAGCGTAACTGGGGCGTCTACCAGGGAACGACGCGGATCGAGGCCGCCCGCCGGCACCCGCAGGTGGAGGAGGAACTGCGGCGCACTCCCAGGGCCGCAAGGCCCCCCGGCGGCGAATCGTACGACGACCTCCGCCTGCGGGTCGATGCGGCCCTGCGCGAGATCGCCGCGAGCGGACCCGGTCCCGTCGCGGTCGTCTGTCACGGCGGTACGATCGCGGCTGGCCTGCAGGCACTTCTCGGCATGACCGGCTGGCCGCGGATCCGCTTCGTGATCTACAACGCGAGTGTATCACTGGTCGAGTTCACGCCGCGTGGGGAGGTGATCGCCCATTACGTCAACCGGTGCGACGTCGGCGCTTGACGCGCCCTTCGTCGCGGTAGACCTCGAGACGACGGGATCGAACGCGTACAGCGACGCGATCATCGAAATCGGCGCAGCGCGCTTTGAGGGCGGCGAGGTCGTCGCCGAGTGGAACGCGCTCGTCGATCCCCACCGTGTGATCCCGCCCTTCATCCGCGAGCTGACGGGCATCACGAACGAGATGGTGCGGGGGCAGGCGGAGATTTCGGACGCGATCGCGGGACTCCTCGCGTTCGTCGGACAGGACCTCCTCGTTACGCACAACGCGCCCTTCGACCTCGGCTTCCTGCGCGCTCAGGGCTGGCCGGAGGCGCACCCAGACCTCGACACGCTCGATCTCTACCGCCTCCTGTACCCCATGCAGGAGAGCCACGGGCTGGCGGCGGCCGCCCGCCAGTTCGAGTTCGAGTTCCGCCACCACCGCGCGCGGGAGGACGCGCGCGTCACGGCCCTCCTCTTGGCGCGCCTACGCGAGACCTTGCGCGGCACGAATCCAGCGCTCTTGCACTTCATCGGTCAGCTCGTCGAAGGCGTCCCGGGCAGTCTCGCCGAACTCTTGCGCGCAGCCGACGCCGCGGCGCCCGAATCGCCGCCGTGGCAGCCGGCCAGACCTCTGATGTCGTTTCCGCCGGCAGGCGAGCTGCGCATGCCGATCGACGCCTCCGCCGCGCTCTCGCCCGAGGGTTTGATCTCTAGCCTCCAGCTCGAGGAGCGGGAGAGCCAGCGCGAACTCCTCGAGCGCGTCGAGGAGGTGCTGGAGGAGGGGGGCTTCCTGGTCGCGGAGGCTCCGACCGGAACCGGCAAGAGCCTCGCCTACCTCCTTCCGGCGATGGCCTGGGCGCTGCGCGAGGAGTCCCGCGTCGTCGTCTCCACCGGAACGAAGAACCTGCAGGAGCAGCTGCTGGAGAAGGACCTCCCGGCGCTCGTGCAGGCGACGGGCTGGCCCGTGCGCGCCCAGCTGCTCAAAGGACGGCAGAACTACCTCTGCCTTTGGCGCTGGCAGGGAGAGGTGGCGCAGGCGCTCGCCCTCCTGCCGGGCGACGACCGTCTGCAGCTCGCGCGCATCGCCGTTTGGCTGGACGCGACCGGCAGCGGGGACCGCGCCGAGACCCGCATCGACGGAGACCTCTGGTCGCGGCTCGAGGCGACCGCGGACACGTGCAGCGGTGATCGCTGCGCGCTCTACCACGATTGCTACTTCTTCGCGGCGCGGCGGCGCGCAGAAAGCGCCCATGTGCTCGTCGTGAACCACGCGCTGCTGCTCGAGGATGCCGCCGGCGGTGGGGGAGTGCTGCCGGAGTACGACCGCCTCGTGCTCGACGAGGCGCACGGCCTCGATGCCGCCGCGACCGACCACCTGGGCGGAGACTTCTCGCAGCGCGACGCCCGCCGACTGGCGCAGCGCGCTGCGGCGCTCTCGGGAGCGCCTGCCCTCGCGGAGGCGGCCCGCAGCGTGCAGTCGGCCGCTTCGGCCGCCTTCGCCGCGGCCCACAGCCGCTTTCCAGGTCGGCGCAGCGCTCGCCTCAGCCCCGACTTCCTGTCCTCGCACGAGTCCCAGACGGTGCGAACGGCCTTCGCGAACCTGACGGCCGCGCTGCGCGAGCTCGCAGCCAGGGGGGACGACGGCGCGCTTTCGGGCGGAGAGCGCCTGCAGGTGGAGCTGCGCGCGCTGGGCGAAGCCGCGCGCCGCTCCGCGTCGCTGATCAGCGACGCCCTGCTCTCCGATCAGGGGCGCGTCGCCTGGCTCGACTGGTCAGACCGCCAGGACGGCAGCCTCCACCTCGCGCCGCTCTACCCGGGTGAGTTGCTGCAGCAGCTCCTCTTCCAGAAGCTCACCGCTTGCATCCTCACGTCGGCGACCCTGGCGGTCGGCGACTCCTTCGACTACCTTCTCGAGGCGATCGGACTGCGCGGGGACGACCGCGTGCACACCGTCAGCCTGCCGACGCCCTTCTTCTTCCGCGATCAGTGCACGCTGCTGGTCCCGAACGACCTGCCGGAACCGAAGGACCCTTCCTTCGACGAAGAGGCGCAGCGCCTGCTGCTCGACGCGCTGCGTCTGGCGGGCGGCCGCGGCCTCGTGCTCTTCACGGCGCACCGCCAGCTGCGGGCCTTCGCGGACGCCCTGCGAGACCCCTTGCGGGAGATGGGCCTGCGCCTCTTGGCCCAGGGCGTCGACGGCCCGCGCAGCCGCCTCGTCGAGGCACTGCGCCGCGAGCCGAAGGTGGTCGTCTTCGGCGCGCAGAGCTTCTGGGAGGGAGTGGACGTCGTGGGCGACGCGCTCTCGCTCGTCGTGCTCGTCAAGTTGCCCTTCCAGCCGCCCGACCGCCCGGTCTGGGAGGCGCGTTACGCCGCGCTGGAAGCCGAGGGGCGCTCGAGCTTCCAGGAACTCAGCCTGCCCGACGCCGCGCTGCGGCTGAAGCAAGGCTTCGGTCGCCTGATTCGCTCCAGCACGGACCAGGGCGCCGTGCTGATCCTCGATCGCAGGCTCGTGACGGCGCGTTACGGCCGCTACCTCCTCGACGCGTTGCCGGATGCGCGGCGCGTCGTCGGCGAACGCGCGGAGGTCGTGGCCGCACTCGGTCGCCTGATGCGATAGTCCAGGCCAGCCGCCGCATAGCCTTCGGGCAAGAGGTGGTGCGCCTTGGAAAGCGGGTTCAACGCGTCCGCGGTGCTGCGCGGCGCGAGCGTGGGAGCCGTTTGGACTGCGGCCCTTCTGGTGGTCGCGACCGTCATCCTGTACCTGAGCAGCCAGCCCGCCGCGATGGCTCCCTGGGCGGCGATGGGGGTCGCGTGGCTATCTGTGTTCGCCGGCGGCTTCAGCGCGGGACGCGGCGCCGGGCGCGCCGGAGTATGGCACGGTGCAGCGGCCGGCTTCACCGTGTTCTTGCTCCTGTACCTCGTCGGCGTGCTGGCGTTCAACGGCCACATGACGCTTGGACCGGCCGCGGTGCGGGCCGTCGCGTCCGCCGTCGTCGGCGCGGTCGGAGGAGCGGTCGGACTCGCGCTCTGACTTGTCTGAAGCGCGGCTGCGGCGGCAAGGCTGGCTCCGAGGTGATGCCCCTTGCCGCCCATCGTTCTGATCTGGCTCGCGCTCCTGGCTACGCCCCAGCCCGTGCTCTCGAGCGGTGCGCACAGCGCGACCGTCCAGGCCCTGCAGCAGGAACTCGTACGTCTACGCGACTACAGCGGGGCGGTGGACGGTCAGTACGGGCCGCTCACCGCCGCCGCCGTTTCCCGCTTCGAGCAGCAGCAGGGGCTCTCGTCCGACGGTGCGGCCGGCCCGGCGGTTCTTGGCCGTATCGTCTCGAGCGTCGCCAGCCATGCGCCCGAGCTGCGCGAGGGAGCGCAGGGAGCAGCGGTGAAGGACCTGCAGGGACTGCTGCAGGCCGACGGCGTGCCCGTGAGCGTGGACGGCCAGTTCGGAAGCGCCACGACCGCCGCCGTGGAGGCCCTGCAGTCAACGCGCGGCATCACGGCAGACGGCATCGTCGGACCCGAAACCTGGCAGGCGCTCTTTGCCCGTCCCTACGTCGTCCGGTCCGGTGACACGCTCTCCGTGCTCTCGGGCCGCTACGCGGTCCCGCTGCAAAGCCTCGTCGCCGCGGACGGCGGCAAGACGAGCCTTGGAACGGGACAGGCGCTGCTCTTGCCCTACGCCGGCTGGAGCGCCTCTGCGTCCGCGCCGCCCGCCCCGGCGCCCACGGCCGCGGCGCAAGGCGCGGCCCCGGGCACAACGTCGAGCGCCGCGGCCTCGGGCTCCAAGACCAGCTCAGGGACATCGTCCTCCAGCGGGTCGGGCAGCTTCATCCCTGCGGCCGACCTTTCGAAGTGGGGGTCCGCCGGAACGCCGGACATCTCGCTCGTCGTGCTCGCGCAGGATCAGACAGCCGCCCTGGCGCTCGAGCGCGGCGGCCTGCCGCAGGGTGTCCTCTTGGCACTTTCACCGGCGCTCCTCGCCTCCGATGCGAGCGGCAACGCACTGCTCGCGACGGCGGCCGCTCCCAAGGGGAAGCCGACGTCCGTCGTGTGGCTGGGCGCCGCGAACAGCCCGAGCCTGCGCGCGCTGCTCGAGCGCGGCGTCCACGTCCTGATCGCCCCACAACTCTCACCCCAGAAGGTGGCGGCCACCGCCAGCGGCGGTGCGACGTTCGTCGTCCTCGTGAGAGGCAGCGACTTGCCGGCGCTCTCGGCGCTGACCAAGCAACTCGCGGGGGACGGCTACCGCTTCGTGCCGCCGACCGGGCTCTAGGAGGACGACGTGCCTTTTGAGCGAACCCAGGCGGGGGAGGCGATCAGTTGGGTCCTCGGGACTTCGCGGCCGCCGCACAAGCGCGCGGCCTTTCTCTCGATGTGCGCGAACTCGCTGCATCGACGCGCACGGCGCGTGATGCGGCGCGTGCCGTGGGCTGCCATGAACGCCAGATCGTCAAGTCGCTGATGTTCCTCGTCGACGGAATTCCCTGCCTTGTTCTCGCGCGCGGCGACCGCAGGGTCGATCTCGCGCTGCTCGCAGCCGCCGCCGGTGGGAAGGAAGCCGAACGCGCGGACGCCGAACGCGTCTACGCCGACACCGGCTACGCGATCGGCGGCGTACCGCCCTTCGGGCATCGTGCCCCGCTGCGCACGGTGATGGACGCATGCCTCGAGAGTGAACCCGTGCTCTACGCGGCCGCAGGCGGACCGAACGCCCTCTTCCGGACGACGGCGCAGGAATTGGAGCGGGCCGCACTGCCCGTGGTGGCTTGCGTCTGCGCAAAGTAGAGAATCGTGGAGACAGAAGAGGGCTGCGCCGTTTCGGGCGCGGCCCTTTTCCGTCGCTGCGTTTAGAACCGTCCGTCTCCCTCCGCCATCGCCTGCTCCGCGTAACGGATCATGACCTTCACCATGTTGCCACCGATCCTGCCACCGATCCTGCCAGCCTCGCGCGTCGTCATGTCGCCGTTGTAGCCGGGCTTGAGGTTGATGCCGAGTTCGTTCGCAACCTCGTACTTGAACTGGTCGAGGTGCTCGCGCGGCAGCATCGGCTTGTCGGTCCACTTCGCCAACTCAACCCACCTCCCCACGTCTAGGATGCCGCGCGGACCATTCGTTATGTCGCCCGGAATCCGGCCGCGTTCGCACAACCTGGGTTTACGCTGTTCATCGAGCGCCGCGTTCGGTGCGACGCGCGGCGGTTTGCGCATACGTGGCGCCCCCAGTTTGCCCGCGAACTTCCAGTTCTCGCGTCGATGTGGCGTCACGCGCGTTGACCGGACGCCTGGCGCACCCTATGCTCTGAAGGGAGGGTGAGCGCTTGACCAGTTTCGGCGCTGCGCGCGCATGAGTCCGAAGAGTTTGCCGGAGATTGCCTCTGTCCAACTCAGCGAGCCCTTGGAGCCGCAGACGCTGGTGACCTTCCTCAACCGCGCCTTGAAGCGCCGCGGACTCGTTTTCGGCATCTCGCGCCAGGAGGAAGGCTACCTCCTGACCGTCTACGAGACCGAACCGTGGTCCGGCCAACGGGTCGAGGACTGATCGCGCGCCCGAACGAAATTCCAGCGAAAGGTGGGAGTCCGGTTTCCGGCTCGCACCGCGCGGGCCCCGACCGGCGAACATGCTCGAACTGCGCAACTACATCGACGGAAAATGGGTGGACGCCGAAGGCAACCGCCGCACCGAGGACCGAAACCCCGCAACCGGGGAAGTGATCGCGAGCGTTCCCGTCTCCTCCAAGAAGGACGTCGCGCACGCCATCGACGTCGCGCACCGTACGTTCCAGCAGTGGCGCAAGGTCCCGGCACCGAAGCGGGCCGAGATCCTCTTCCGCGTCGGCACGCTCTTGCAGGAGCGCAAGGAGGACCTCGCGCGCAAGATGACGCGCGAGATGGGCAAGGTGCTCCTGGAGGCGAGGGGGGACGTGCAGGAAGGCATCGACATGGCCTTCTACATGGCGGGAGAAGGCCGCCGCGCCTTCGGCTACACGACGCCGGCCGAGCTGCCGAACAAGTTCGCCATGGCGCTGCGCGATCCGATCGGCGTCGCGGGCATCATCACCCCGTGGAACTTCCCGATGGCCATCCCGACATGGAAGACGTTCCCGGCCATCGTGCTCGGCAACACCGTCGTCTTCAAGCCGGCGAGCGACACGCCGCTGCTCGCGCTGGAACTGGTCAAGATCTTCGAGGAGGCCGGGCTGCCGCCGGGCGTGGTGAACCTCGTGTTCGGCTCCGGCTCCGAGGCCGGCGAGGTGCTGCTCGAGGACCCGCGCGTTTCGCTCATCTCCTTCACCGGCTCCAATGAAGTGGGCCGCCATGTCGCCTCGCGCGCCGGCGAGGGCCTGAAGCGCATCTCCCTTGAGCTCGGCGGCAAGAACGCCATCTCGGTGATGGACGACGCGGACCTCGACCTGGCGATCGACGGAATCGTGTGGAGCGCCTTCGGCACGACGGGCCAGCGCTGCACCGCCTGCTCGCGGCTAATCGCCCACGAGGCGATCTACGACGAGCTGCGCGACCGCCTCGCGGCGCGTGTCGGCAAGCTCAGGCTCGGCGACGGCCTCCTAGAGACGACGGACGTCGGCCCGGTGATCAACGCGGGGGCGGCGAAGCGGATCGACGAGTACGTCGGCATTGGTCGCGCCGAGGGAGCGACGCTCGTGGTGGGCGGCGGCATCGCGACGGACGGTGATCTCGCGAAGGGCTCCTTCTACCGCCCGACGCTGTTCGCGGACGTTCGGCCAGACATGCGCATCGCGAAGGAGGAGATCTTCGGCCCCGTGCTCTCGATGATCAAGGTGCGCGACTTCGACGAGGCGATCGCGGTGAACAACTCCGTCGCCTACGGCCTAAGTTCCGCCATCTTCACGCAGGACGTGAACCGCGTGTTCCGCGCGATGCGCGACCTCGAGAGCGGGCTTCTCTACGTCAACGCCGGCACGATCGGCGCGGAGATCCACCTGCCGTTCGGCGGCACGAAGGGCACCGGGAACGGACACCGCGAAGCCGGTACGGCCGCGCTCGACTTCTTCACCGAGTGGAAGGCCGTGTACGTCGACTACTCCGGAACGCTGCAGCGGGCCCAGATCGATAGCTGACCAGGGTCCTCGACGTTCCGCGGCATCTGCGCTACCCTGAGGGAAGCACTGGCGCCGCCGCCCACGGCGGCGGCGCCTTGCCATACCGCCGCGGACGCGGCGTTGGAGGCGAAGATTTTGTCGCTGGCTTCCGAGGCAACCTGGCTCGACGAGGTACTGGCGGAGCAGCACCTCTACGAGAGCAAGCAGCGGCCCGCGCCGACCGGCCAGCGGGTGGGGTGGCGCATCGGCGTCAGACCCTACGCCTTGGGTCGGCCCCTGCGCACCCGGCTCACGGAGATCGGGGAGGATCTTTGGGCGCTGGTGCAGGCCGAGCAGGCCATCTACCTGCGCGCACTCAAGGACCCGGACCTCGGGTTCATCGCCGAGTACCTCGACGCCGGCAAACCCGAGGACCTCGTGCGCTTCAGCCAGATGCACCGCCTACGCGGTCAACTTCCTGTGATGATGCGACCGGATCTCCTGCAGACCGAAGAGGATTTCGTCGCGACGGAACTCGACTCGGTACCCGGAGGGTTCGGCGAGCTGACAGCTCTGCAGGACGCCTACACGTCGCTGGGACAGGACGTGCTCGGCGGCCCGCACGGCATGCTCGAAGGCTTCATGGGCGCGATGCAGCACATCTCGGGCAAGGAGCATCCCGTGGTGGCGATCGCGGTGTCGCAGGAGTCGGTGGACTACCGGCCGGAGATGGAGTACTTCGCCGGGCGCCTGCGCGATCGTGGCGAGGCGGTCTACGCCGTCACGCCGCGCGACGTTGAGTTCCGCGAGGATGGGCTGTACGTCGAGGGGCGAAAGCTCGACGTACTCTACCGCTTCTTCGAGCTATTTGACCTGCGCAACGTGCCCAAGGCGGACCTCTTCCTCTACGCGCAGCGCAAGGGTACCGTCACCGTGACGCCGCCCTTCAAGCCCCAGCTCGAGGAGAAACTCTGGTTCGCGCTGCTGCACCACCCCGGACTCGACGAGGTGTGGCTGAAGGAGCTGGGAGTCGAACGTCTCGGAAGGCTCCGGAGGCTCGTACCGCAGACGCAGATCCTCGACCCGCGGCCCGTACCACCGCATGCCCTCGTCGCCGGACTGCAGATCGGTGGCCGCTCCGTACGGGACATCGGGCGAGTCGCCGACATGGGCAAGCGCGAGCGCGCGAACTGGGTGCTCAAGCCGAGCGGCTTCTCCGAGCTCGCGTGGGGCAGCCACGGCGTGCACATCGGCGAGGATGAGCCCCAGGAGGAGTGGGCCCGAGAGGTGGGGGAGGCGCTCGAGAGTTTCCCGCATCCCATCTGGCTGCTGCAGCGCTTCCGCAAGGCGCGCGTGGTTGAGGTTCCCTACTACGACTTCACGGCAGGCGAGACGATCGCGATGCCGGGCCGTACCCGCATCTGCCCGTACTACTTCCGGACTCCGGACGGGATCCGTCTCGGTGGCGCACTGGCGACGGTCTGTCCCGCCGACAAGAAGATCATCCACGGTATGGTCGACGCCGTGATGCTGCCTGCGTCCGATCAGGACTAGGAGGGCCACCACCGCGACGGATGCCCGAATCCGCACTGGGCCCACTGGCGAGAGGAAGCCCGTGCGCGGGCCCTTGGGGAGGTTTCGCCCGGACTACGCCCATCTGGGCCTCAGGAAGCACCGGCCGGCTTCGCCCCGGATGCGTGACTCAGACGGAAGTGCCGGCCTTGTCCGCGATCGGCGATGCTGGCTCCTCGCGCGGGGGCCGCGCCCAGCTGAGGTAGGCCTCCCGCTCCAGAAGCCCCATTCCTCCGACGCCGTAAAGGTAGCGCAGGAGGGCGAGCTCGTGCATGACGTGGCCGGCCCGGCCAGTTAGGCGGAAGCGGCCGACGTGCGCGATCCCGTGCCTGTCGCCGAGTGCCGCGGCGGTGCCCAGGATCTTGGCGTGCAGCGGCTTCGGTTCCTCACCCCGGAGCACGAGGGCGATATTGCGGCCCGCCTGCCGTCCCTCCTGCACCGCGAGCTGCGCGGTGGGGGGCAAACCGTTCGGCGCGCGTGGAGCCGGCACGTGCGCGATGTCGCCGGCCGCGAACACGCCAGGGTGTCCCTGCGCCTCCAGTTGCTCGTCGACCAGCACGCGGCCCCGCCCGTCGCAAGGAAGCCCGGCTTCCTTGGGAATCGGGTTCGCTCGCACGCCGCCGGTCCAGATCGTCAAGTCCGAAGGGATCTCGGCGCCGGACTTCAGTTTCACACTGCGCGCGAGTACGTCGGTGACGGGCTCGCCGCGGCGGATCTCGATGTGGTGCTTCTCGAGTTCGCCCTGGGCGTAGGACGCGAGCTTCGCGTCCTCCTCAGGGAGGATGGTCGGCGCGGCCTGGACGATCGTGAGCGTGAATTTGCCCGCCGCATGCTCCGCGATCTCGCTGGCGAGTTCGACGCCCGTCAGGCCGCCGCCCACGATCACGATGCGGCCTCCGCCCTGCGCCGCGGCGAGCGCCCGCAGCCGACGGCGGACGCGCACCGCCGAATCCAGGTACTGCAGCGTCAGGGCGTGCTCGCGCGCACCGGCGACCCCGTAGTACTCGGGGTCGCCGCCCAGCGCCAGGAGCACATACTTGTACGGCACGATGCCCCGGTCGGTGTGCACCGTGCGCTCACGGCAGTCGACTGACCGCACCTCTGCCCGCAGCAGTGTCAGCCTGGGGTTCGTCGGCAGGAGGCGCCGCAGGGAAAGCTGGACGCCGCTCGGCTCCTCGGCGCCCGCCGCGACCCGGTACATCTCGGTCACGACCTGGTGGTAGTGGCCGCGGTCGACGAGAACGGTCTCGGCGTCCAGGTCTCGACGCACAATCTCCTGCGCCGCGCGTACCCCGGCGTAGCCGCCTCCCAGGATCACGATCCGCTGCATGTGCACCACCCCGGTTGGTAGCATGCCGTGTGGTGGGCCGTGCCATGCCGCTCCCCGGCGAAGTGGTACAATATATTGGGTTCAGCGCCTCCATCGCCCTTCGCCGCGCGGCGCGGCAATCTACGCAGGAAGGCAGGCGAACCGGTTTGTGGCCGCGGCCACTCGGAGGCGAACCGGAAACGCTCTTGATCGATCCCTACCGTCCAGAACCGCTCGTCAACTTCGACGACCCCCAGAACCACGCGCGCATGGAGCAGGCGCTTGAGGCCGTGCAGGCGCAACTCGGCAAGCACTACCCCCTGGTGATCGGCGGAGAGCGCCGCGAGCGCAAGGACCAGATCCGCTCGTACAACCCTTCAATGATCGACGAGACCGTCGGTACCGTGTCGAAGGCGGAGCCTTCGGACATCGACGACGCGATCGCGGCCGGAACCGAAGCCTTCCGCGCCTGGAGTCGTGCGGGCGGCGAGTTCCGCGCACGCGTGCTGCTGAAGGCAGCCGCGAACCTGCGGCGCGAGAAGTTCCTGTTCTCCGCGCTAGAGGTGTACGAGGCGGGCAAGACATGGCCAGAGGCGGACGGAGACGTCGCCGAGGCCATCGACTTCATGGAGTACTACGCCCGCCAGATGATGCGCCTTAGCGCTCCCGTGGAGACATACAATCTCCCCGGCGAGGAGGACGAGGCCTTCTACATCCCCCTCGGCGTCGGCGCGATCATCCCCCCCTGGAACTTCCCCCTGGCGATCCTCTGCGGCATGACGACCGGGGCGATCGTGGCGGGGAACACGGTGCTGCTGAAGCCCGCGAGCCCAACGCCGGTGATCGGTGCGTGGTTCGTGCGACTGCTGGAGGAAAGCGGCATGCCGCCCGGCGTGGTCAACTTCGTGCCCGGCGACGGCAGCCGCATCGGCGACTACCTCGTCGGCCACCCCGAGATCCGCTTCGTCAGCTTCACCGGCTCCCGTGAAGTCGGACTGCACATCAACCAGCACGCCGCCGGTCACGCCGACGGCCAGCGCTGGATCAAGCGAGTAGTCGCCGAGATGGGCGGCAAGGACGCGATCGTCGTCGACGAGACGGCTGACCTCGACGCGGCCGCGGAGGGCATCGTGAGCGCAGCCTTCGGCTTCCAAGGCCAGAAGTGCTCGGCCTGCTCTCGCGCCATCGTGGTCGACGAAGTCTACGACGAGGTCGCGCGCCGCGTCGCCGAGCGCACGAAGCGGCTGACGATCGGAGCGGCGAAGAACCCGGCGAACGCGCTGGGACCCGTCATCGATGCGTCGGCCGAGCGGAAGATCCTCGGCTACATCGATCAGGGCAAGAAGAGTGCCCAGCTGCTGGCCGGTGGTGGGAAAGCGGCGGACGGCGGCCACTTCATCCAGCCGACCGTCTTCTCCGACGTGGCGCCCGATTCGGCGCTCGGACAGGAGGAGATCTTCGGCCCCGTCCTCGCGATGATCCGGGCACGCAACTTCGACCACGCGCTCGAGATCGCGAACGGTACGGAGTACGGCCTCACCGGATCGCTCTACTCCAAGCGGCGCGACAGGCTCGAGCGCGCCCGCTACGAGTTCCACGTGGGCAACCTGTACTTCAACCGCAAGTGCACCGGCGCTGTGGTGGGAGCACATCCGTTCGGCGGGTTCAACATGTCGGGCACGGACTCGAAGACCGGCAGCCCCGACTACCTCCTGCTGTTCATGCAGATGAAGGCGGTTGCGGAGAAGCTGTAGGTCCCGCGCAAGCGCATCGCGAGGACCAGCGGCGGCACCTGCGCCGCCGGTCCTCGCGTACAAGGTGAAGTCGAGCGCCGCGGCGAACATGGCGTTCGGATCTTGCCAACGAACCGGCAAAGGAGACATTCGCATGCTCACCATGGGCGAGGCGCTCTCGACGAACGCCCTGCGCTACCGGGATAAGACGGCTCTGGTGTTCGCCGATGAGAGCCTCACCTACGGCCAGTTGAACGATCGCGTCAACCAAGCGGCGAACCTTCTACTGGCGCTTGGGGTCGGCAAGGGCGACCACGTCGCGATCCTGCTGCCGAACTCCCTGGAGTACGCCGAACTGTACTTCGCCTGCGCGCGCATGGGCGCCGTGGCCGTTCCGATCAACCTGCGCCTCGCGCCCGCCGAGATGGCCTACGTCCTGGGTCACTCCGACTCGAAGGCCCTGATCGGCTACGGCCCGTTGCTGCAGGCGGCGTTCGCGGGCGGTATGAAGCCGAGCGGAGCGCTCTCGATCGTTCTGACCGTCGAACCTGGCCCCGAGGGCGTGCCGTTCTACACGCCGCTGCGGGACAATCAGCCCAAGAGCGACCCCGGCATCGCGGTCGGCGAGGAGGACCCCTGGGTCCTGATCTACACCTCGGGGACGACGGGCAAGCCGAAGGGCGCCCTGCGTTCCCACCGCAGCAACCTGATGATCGCGCTCCTGCTGGCCACCGACCTCGGCATCACGCCGGAGGACACCGGCCTCGCCATCCTTCCGATGTTCCACGTCAACTCGCTTTGGCTCGTCTCGCTCTCGCTGTGCCTCGGTGCGACGATCGCAATCTACCCCCACAAGGCGTTCCACCCGGTGCATGTGATCGAGGAGATCAACCTGCACAGCGCAACCTACTCGATGTTCGTCCCGACCCTGCTCACGTTCCTGGCCGACGCGGCGGAGAAGGGGCTCGTCAACCCGGAGCAGTTGCGCGTGATCATCACGAGCTCCGCGCCGCTTCAGACGACGCTGCGCGACCGCATCCTGCGCGCTTTCCCGCACGCCGTCCTCGCCGACATCTACGGCGCGACGGAACTCGGCGCCGTCACGGCGATCAAGCACCGCGCAGGCGGTGTGATCGGCTCGATCGGCATGCCGTCGCTGGCGCAGGACGTCCGACTTCTGGACGAGGACGGCCGCGAGGTCGCGCAGGGCGAGGTGGGGGAGCTGCACAGCGCAAGCCCGACCCTGATGACCGCCTACTACAAGGACCCGGAGGCGACGGCGAAGGCGTTCCGCGGCCCCTACCTCGGCGTCGGCGACCTCGCCTACCGTACCCCGGACGGCTACCTCTACCTCGTCGATCGCAAGACCGACATGATCATCACGAGCGGCGAGAACGTCTACCCGACGGAGGTCGAGGAGACCCTGACCCGCCACTCCTCGGTTGCGATGGCTGCTGTCGTCGGTGTGCATGACGACCGTCGCGGCGAGGAAGTAGTGGCGGTCGTCTCCCCGCGCGAGGGCCAGGAGGTCGACGTCGCGGCGCTCCAGGAGCTGTGCGGCGCCAACCTCGCCGACTACAAGCGGCCCCGCCGCATCCTCGTCTGGCCGGAGTTGCCGATCGGCGCAACCGGCAAGGTGCTGCGTCGCGAGGTCCGCGCGCGCGTTGCCGAGTCAAACGACTAGCCCGCGGGCAGGCGGGAGCGCATCGCTCTTCGACCCGGTCGCACCGCAGCGGCAGCCCCTGTGGACCAGCGCCTTCGGCGCGGTCGTCGCATTCCTCATCCTGGCCGGTGGACTCTCAGCGCACGGCTTCCTCGGCGACGTGGGTTGGGACGTGGCCGATGGCGTATGGATCCTGCACCATGGCTTCGTGCCGCTGCACAACTACCTCTCGCAGGCGATGTACGGCGCCGCGTGGACGAACGCCGAATGGTTGTTCGGTCTCTACGTCGGCTGGCTCTACCAACTGCTCGGACGCCTCGGCGTCTACCTCGGACTCCTTCCGGTGCTGGCCGCCACAGCCTGGCTGCTCGCGCTCTCGTCGCGGCGCCTCGGGCCCTACTGGGAGCTCATCTGGCCCGCCGCCGCGGCAACGACGCTCCTGCCGGTCATGAGCCCGCGCCCGCAGCTCTTCTCGTATGTCCTCTTTGCCTTCGCCCTCTACGCACTCGCGCGCTGGCGCGCAGGGGACAGGCTGCTGATCTGGCTTTGTGCCGCCACAAGCGTCCTCTGGACGAACTCTCACGGCTCCGCCGTCCTACTGCCGCTAGCGCTGCTGCTGGAGTTGCTCTTCGCGGACGCGACGGGTCGGCGTCAACTGCTCTGGCCGCTGCTGCTCGCGGTCGTCCTCCTCGCCGTACACCCTGGCGGACTCTCCGGCACGCTCGCGAACCTCGGCCACGTCGGCTCCTCGTCGAACGTCACCGTGATCGCGGAGTGGGCCTCGCCGGACTTCCACACGCCCGCATTCTGGCTGCCCCTCGCCGCGCTGCTCGCGGGCTTCGCGCTGCTCCTCCCGGCGATGTGGCGCCGCAGGCGCTACGCCGACGCCGTCCTGCTCGTCGGGGCAAGCATCGCCATGCTCTACGCCGTGCGCTTTCTGCCGTACCTCATGCTGGTGCTCGCGCTGCGCGGCGCGGAGTACGTGCCACCACGGCTCATGCTTTTGAGCGCGCCCGGCGCCGTGCGGCGATCGCAGTTGCTCGGCGCCGTCGCGGTGATCGCGCTTTGCGCCGTTCTCGCGCCGCGGCAGCTGTTCCCGGCCCGCTACCCCGTGAAGGCGTTCTCGTGGCTTCGAAGCCACCACGTGCGCAACGTCTTCAACTCGTACGCCATCGGGTCCACCCTGGAGGCCGTCGGACTGCGTCCGTACCTCGACGGCAGGGACAACCTCTGGCTGCAGCGCCGCTGGTGGCCGCAGTACGTCGCGGTCAGTTCCGGCGGCGAGTCCGTGCTGACCTACCTGCGGCGCTTCGACCCCCATGCGCGCTACGTGCTGTGGTTTGCCCGCTCGCCGGTGGCCCTGACGCTCGACGCCTCCGCGCACTGGCGCCGGGTCCTTGTAGACCCGAACCGCACGAACCCGCAGGCGGCAACCACGGGCGCCTACGTCATCTGGCAGCGCGTCGGTCCCTAGCACTCCGACGCAACTCGGGCGCCTTGCTTCTGCCGTCGGAGCAGGTATTTTGGTCTTCGTGCCAAATAGCCATGACATTGCGGTATCCCTAGACAGGGGGCGGCCCAATGCGCAGCAGGCTGAAGGAGTGGCGGGTTCTTCGGGGCATGACGCAGCAGCAGCTGGCCGACCGCGCGGGCGTCTCGCGCCAGACGGTCGGGGGGCTCGAGTCCGGGGAGTACGGGCCAGGCGTGGATGTCGCCCTGCGCCTCGCCCGAACCCTCGCCTGCCGCGTGGAGGACCTGTTCGCGCTCTCGGACGAGGAGCAGCTCCTACCGCTGCGCGGAGTGGCGCCGACGGTGGCGCCCTACCGCGTCGCCCTCGCCGAGATCGGCGGTGTCGTGCTCGCGCGACCCCTGCAGGGGCTCGGTCAGCTGGCTCCGGCGGACGGCATCGCGGCAGGGGAGGGGAGAGAGGGGCTGGTGCGCATCGCACCGCTGCCTAGCGCCGGGCGCAACCTCTTCGTCGCTGGCTGCGACCCTGCGCTAGGGCTGCTCTGTGGCCACGTGGAGCGGGCACCCTCCCACGTCGGGGCCCGATGGTGGAACGCCGGCAACGGCGAGGCCCGTGCCCAGCTTCGGCGCAAGGAGGTGCACGCGGCAGCCGTACACGGGCCCGCCGGGCCAACTTCCGCGGCGCAAGCAGACGGGATCGCGCGCTTCCGGGTCGGCAACTGGCAGCTCGGTTTCATCACGGCCGCTGGCAACCCGAAGGGCCTCACCGGCGCGCACGACCTCGCGCGGGCCGATGTGCGCCTCGTGAACCGCGAGGTGGGTTCCGGCGCGCGCGACCTCCTGGACCGCATCCTTACGGAGCAAGGCGTCGCGACGCAGAGCGTCCGAGGCTACCACGATGAGGTGGCGGGGCACCTGGAGGTCGCCGCCGCGGTCGCACTGGGTGCAGCGGACGTCGGCATCGGGCACGCGGCCGCCGCGGCCGAGCGCGGACTTGGCTTCCTGCCGCTCGCTGAGGAGGCTTGCGACCTTCTCCTCTCCCTGGAACTCCTGCAGCAGCGCGAGGGCCTGGCGCTGATCGATGCGCTCGGATCGGCCGCCTTCCGCCGCGACCTCTCCGCCTTCGGCCCGTACGACACCACGAGGACGGGGGATCGCATTGTCTAGAGACGTCCCGTTCCGGCATCGGCTGGCACTCGTCGCGTCCGTGGCGCTCTCCGTGACGCTGACTGCCTGCGGCGCGTCCAGCGCAACGAATCCCGCGCCGAAGGTGCGCCCCCATGGCGAGGTCGTCGTGCTCTACGCCGGTTCGCTCGTCGATGTCATGGAGAACAGCATCGGGCCTGCGTTCCACGCGGCCACCGGGTACAGCATGCAGGGCATCGCCGCGGGTTCCACCGCACTCGCCCAGCAGATCAAGGGCCGTCTGCGCCAAGGAGACGTCTTCATCAGCGCCTCTCCCAACGTGAACGCGCTGCTCGAGGGCACCGCGAACGGCGAGTGGGTGTCGTGGTACGCCTCCTTCGCGCAGGCGCCGCTCGTGATCGGCTACAACCCCAAGAGCAGCTTCGCGAACGCCCTCCGGACACGTCCCTGGTACAGCGTGATGGAGGAGAAGGGCTTCCGGCTCGGCCGCACCGACCCGAAACTCGACCCGAAGGGCGCCCTGACCGTCTCCGCGGTCGAGGCCGCGCAGACCTTCTACCATCAGCCAGGCCTCGCGCAGCGCGTGCTCGGCAGCGCCGAGAACCCGGCGCAGGTGTTCCCCGAGCAGGATCTCGTCGGGCGCCTGCAGGCAGGCCAGCTCGACGCCGGGTTCTTCTACTCGAACGAGGCGGTGCAGGCGAACATCCCGACGATCGCGCTCCCGGCCGGACTGCACTCCGCCGCTGGCTTCACCGTCACGGTGCTGCGCGGTGCGCCGCACGCCGCGGCCGCCGACGCCTTCGTACGCTTCCTGCTGGGATCGAAGGGGCTCTCGCTGCTGCGCGCGGACGGTCTCAAGATCGTGCCGTTCCAGGTGAGCGGCACGACGATCGCCGTCCCCAAAGACCTTCGCGGAACCATGGGCCGTTAGCCCGTGAGCGCTATGCGCAGAAGCCCACTCCCGTGGCTGGGCGCGCTGCTTGCAGCGTACCTCCTCGCGCCGTTCATCGCGCTGCTCTTCGCGGCTGGCCCCGGCGCCGGCGGTGGTCTTCACGAGCCAGGCCTCTGGTCGGCTGTAGGCGTCTCGGTCGGTGCTGCCACCGTCTCCGCCGCGCTCATCGCCTTCTTCGGCATCCCGCTCGGCTACGTGCTGGCGCGGGGAGGCGCGCGTTGGCTGCGCATCGTGGAGCTCGTGGTACAGCTGCCGCTCGCCATCCCTCCGCTCGCGAGCGGCATCCTGCTGCTCTTTCTGGTCGGACCATACACGCTGCTCGGACGTCTGACGGGCGGCTCGCTCACGGACTCCTTCGCCGGAATCGTGATCGCGCAGACCTTCGTCGCGGCGCCGTTCCTGGTCATCGCGGCGCGCTCCGCGTTCGCCGCCGTCGATCCCGAACTCGAGTCGGTGGCGGCGACCCTGGGGCACTCGCCTTGGGCGCGCTTTCGCCGCGTCAGTCTGCCGCTCGCGTGGCCCGGCATTCAAGCCGGGGCGCTCTTGGCCTGGGTACGCGCGTTCGGCGAGTTCGGCGCGACGGTGACGCTCGCGTACCATCCGTACTCGCTGCCGGTCTACACCTACGTCGAGTTCGGCTCGACCGGCCTCGCTGCTGCGCTGCCACCGGTGCTCGCAGCGGTCGCAGCAGCCCTCTTGTTCCTCGTACTCACGCGGCTGCGCCCCCACCGAGCGGCGCGAGCCGGCACGCCAGGACCTCCGCAGCGCCTAGGTTCAGGTCCGACGCCGCAGCCTTCCCTCGGCCCATCGCTCGCGTTCGAGGTGGCGAGGCGCATCGGGACCTTCGACCTTCACGTCGGCTACGCCGGCGAGGGGCGGCGTCTCGTGCTCGTAGGACCCTCGGGATCCGGCAAGTCGCTCACCCTGCGACTCCTGGCCGGCCTCGACCGATCCGGACGCGGCTTCGTGCGTCTGGGCGAGCGTGCCCTGCAGGACGTTCCGCCAGAGGCACGCAGGATCGGCTACGTCCCGCAGGACTACGGCCTGCTGCCGCACCTCACGGTCTGGCAGCAGGCCACCTTCGGGGTCGACGCCAACCCGTCGCTCGCCTGGCACTGGCTCGACCGGCTCGGGATCGCGTCGCTCTGGCGCCGTTTGCCGCGAGAGCTTTCCGGAGGGCAGCGCCAACGCGTCGCGCTCGCGCGCGCGCTGGCGAGTCAGCCGCACCTCCTTGTCCTGGACGAGCCCTTGTCCGCCCTCGACGCCCCCGAAAGAGAGCGTCTGCAACGGGAACTGCGCCTCGTGCAGCGGGAGGCGGGCATCACGACGGTCATCGTGACGCATGACCCCGCGGAGGCACGCCTCCTCGCGGACGACCTGCTGGTGCTCTCGCAAGGGCGCGTCGTGCAGCGGGGGCTGGTGGAAGAGGTGTTCGCACAGCCGGCGACGCCGCTTGCGGCCTCGCTGCTCGGCATCCCCAACGTCTTCTCCGGTCTCACGCTCGCCGATGGACGTGTCGCCTTGGGTCCCCTCTCGCTGGAGGCGGACACGAGAGGACTGCCGGCGAATTCGAACGTCGTCTGCAGCATCCCTCCCGCTGGCGTGCAGCTCGTCGAGGAGGGAGGCATGGGCGCCGTGGTGCTCGACGCCTACGTTCTCAACGGCGTGCAGCGCTGCTTCCTTCGGGTCGGCGACCTGGACCTCGAGGCGGCACCACAGGCAGAGTGTCCGCCGCCGGGGAGTGCATGCCGCGTCGCGATCGCGCCCGGCGCGGTGCGCGTCTGGCTGGCGCAGTAGCAGGTCGTCGCTGCTCACGTCACGAGCGCACGCGTCTACTTCGTCGGCCGATAGGCCGGCAGGTGGCGAAACTTCGCGAAGATCTCCGGGAACAGACGTGCGGCATTCACCGGATGCATGTCCGATGCGCGCACGAAGGCATGCTCCGTGTATCCCTCGGCGAGCAGATCCTGCGCGCGCTGGAGCCGGTAGTCGCAGCGCAGTCGCGTCGGGGAGATGCGCGCAGCGGTCGTGAGCTCGATCTCCTCGTCGTAGCCGCAAGGTCGGTGGTAGCGGCAGGCTGTGCTCAGCACAGGCAACAGCAGCCCCAGCTCCTCGACTTCCCGGTACGCGACTCCCGCCCGCCGAAGAAGCTCTGTCCGCCCTTCCGTGAACCAGTCGAGGTAGTTGGCGTAGTAGGCGATGCCCATCCGATCGACTTCCCCGTAACGCACCCGCAGCGTGATGGTCCACTCCGTTCCCAAGGACACGCCTCCTCGTACCGCTGTGACGCTTGCATTCGACGCTGGGACACGCCAAGCCCTCCCAGTTCGCTGGAAAACTCAGCCGCCTTGGAGGAATCCGGCGGCAGACTGGGGAAACCCCATCCAATCTATTGCGCGCTGCCTGTTCGTCATGGCCTCGCGCACCTCGTGGGGGGTCTGTCGGTGCCGGCGCGCACCGCTTTGGGAGGCGGGGGACGAGCCCGCTGGCGCACAATCTGGTCGACGTTTCGCGTCGACCTGCTTTTGGTTTGCCTGCTCATCCTGGCGCTCACGGCGCTGCCGCTGGGGCCAGTCGTCTACCTGCCGCTCGTAAGCCTGATCGTGATGGGCATCGGCATCGAATCCGGGCGGCGAGTCAGTGTCGCCTTCGCCGTGATCGCGATCCTGGCCGAGATGGTCCGGGTCCATCCGGGATTCAGTTGGACAGGCTTCCTCATCCTGCTGACACCGCTGATCGCCGGGCTATCCGGCGGGTACGCCGGACACCGCCTTCGTGAGTCGCGCAGCGCGTCCGAACGCTCCGCGAGACGCGCCCAACTGCTATCCGTCGCGATGATGCGCCTGCCGGAACTCGACTCCACCCGGGCCATCTACCTCGAACTGCCGCGGCTGCTGGCGGAAATCCTGGGCTTCACGCACGCCGACGTGCTCGTGCCAAGCCCCGACAGGACCCATCTCACCGTGCTCGCTTCGTTCGGCTGGACGCCGCCTCCGGACATCCGCCTGCCGATGCGCTCGATCACCGGCCGCGCCTTCCTGCAGGCGGAGATGCAGCATGTCCCCAACGTCGCCGACGATCCGGATTTCTACGAGGGCCCGGGCCTCGGGCGGATCCACAGCGAACTCGCCCTGCCCATCTTCACCGGGAGCGAGCCCGTGGCCGTGCTGAACCTGGAGCGCGCCACGGCCGGACTGTTCGGCGCGGAGGAAATCGCCACTCTGCAGGCGCTCGCGCAGGCGGTGGGCAGCGCGATCGAGCGTGTCGAACGCCTGCGCAGCGCCCACGAGACAGCGCACGTTCAGGACTTCCTCCTGGACTTCTCTAGGCAGCTGGCGGATGCCGGCCCGCCGGAGTCGTTGGCGCGACGCGCCTTGACCATTCTCCTGCCGCGCCTAGGGGCCGACGCCGGCAGGGTCTGGCAGCCGAGCGGCCGTGACCTGCGGATGCTCGCGGCCGTCGCGGAGGACGAGGCCCCGTCGTCGGGCGCGCTACTGCCGCAGAACGTGCCGTCGGAGCCCATCTTCGTCTCCGACAGCACGCAGTCGCCGTACACCACCGCCGAGCAGCTCGCGCACGGCCTGCAGTCCTACGCGCTCGTGCCGATGCGCACCGCGGAGGGCCATCTGCACGCCATCTTGGAACTCCTCTACTACAGCCAGCCTGCGTCCTTCGCAGCGGCGCAACGGCGTACCGCGCTTCGGGCCAGCGAACGGCTGAGCGAAGCGCTCCAGCAGTCCTGGATGACGACGCGCCTCGCGAACCTGCTCGATGCCCTGCACGGGCTGGGGTCCGTGGGCGACGCCGCACGCCTGCCGGACCTCGCGCTCGCAACGGCGCTGCACCTTATCCCGGGTACCGACGCGGCCTCACTGCTCATCGTCGACGGAGAGACCCTGCAGCTTGCGGCACACCTCGGCTACGGGGACACCGGTGCGCCCCACTGGACCCTGTCGTCGGAGGCGGCCGCCCGACGCTGGTACGGGGGGGACCCCGCGCAGTTCCTCCACGGCGCGCCCCACCTGATCTCGGCGGAGGCGCTCGGTGCGTCGTCCGGGCTCCTCTGCAGCCTTTGCGTTCCGCTTGTCCACGACCAGCGGCTCGTCGGCGTCCTAAGCCTCGACAGCATGACGCAGGAGGACGCCTTCCCGCTGGAATCCGTTTCGCTCGCCGAGACCTTCGGCATGCAGTTCTCCGTACTTCTCACGCACCTCAACCACCGCCGGACGCTCGAACGCGTGGCGCGAACGGACGCGCTCACCGGACTCGGCAACCGGCGCTCCTTCGACGAGCGCCTCGCCGAGGAGTGGCAGGCGCACGTCCGCTACCGCCACCCGCTCTCGCTGGTGATCATCGACCTCCTGGGCTTCAAGTCGGTCAATGACTGCCACGGCCACCAGGCGGGCGACGACGCGCTGGTTGCGATCGCACGGGCGATGGAGGGTGTTCGCCGCGATGGCGACACCCTGTTCCGATGGGGCGGCGACGAGTTCGCGGTCATCCTGTCGCATGCTGACCTACCTGGAGCCCAAGCGGCAGCGGAGCGCTACTTCAAGGCAATCCTCTCCGCCCAGACCCTCGACGCGGAGGGCGCGCACCTCGCCGTGAGCGCAAACCTCGGCGTCGCGAGCGCGCCCCAGGACGCCGACACCCTGCAGGCCCTGCTCAAGGTCGCAGACGATCGCGTCTTCGAGGCGAAGCGAGCCAAGCTTCCTGTGGCGCCGCCACGCGAGGCGGTCATCTAGCGAACCTCAGGCAGCACCGTGGATGCCGGCAGCCCGGGCAGTCGTTTCAGCCGTGTCGCGCGGCGGTAAGACCGCCCTGGCACACGGTACCACCACATGGCCGGCAGGTATGTGCTCGCGGTTCGGCGCATTGCTTGGGCACGGCTCCGTGGCACTCGAGGAGGTACTACCCATGTCCGAATGGCTCGAAGAAGCCAACCTCAGCCAAGTTCAGCAGATGTTCGCGTCCGGTGCGCTGACCGCCGAGGAACTCGTCTTTCAGTACCTGGATCAGGTCGCTTCGCGTCCGGATCTACGGGCCGTCTGCGAGGTGAACCCCGACGCCCCGGCCATCGCCGCCGCCCTCGACCGCGCGCGCCGGGAGGGGAGGGTGCGCGGTCCGTTGCACGGCATCCCCGTGCTGCTGAAGGACAACATCGACACGGCGGACCACCTGCACACGAGCGCGGGATCGCTCGCCATCGCGGAGCATGTCGCGCGGCGCGACAGCCAGGTCGCCGCGCAGTTGCGCCGCGCTGGCGCCGTCATCCTCGGCAAGGCGTCGATGACCGAGTGGGCGAACTTCATGACCGAAGGCATGCCTTCCGGGTATAGCTCGCGCGTCGGACAGGTGCGCAACGCCTACGGTCCGTTCGACCCGGGCGGGTCGTCCGCCGGCTCCGGCGTAGCGGTGTCCGCCAATCTCACGATGCTCGCGATCGGCACGGAGACGTCGGGCTCGATCCTCAACCCCGCGAGTCAGAACGCAGTCGTCGGCGTGAAGCCGACGATCGGGCTCGTGAGCAGGGCAGGGATCGTGCCGATCGCCCACAGTCAGGACACGGCGGGTCCGATGGCGCGCAGCGTCGCGGACGCCGCCACTTTGCTTTGGGCGATCGCGGGGAGGGACCGCCGCGATCCCGCCACTTGGTCAGGGCAGACGCTTGCGGCGCCGCAGTTTGATCCCGCCGCACTGCGCGGCGTGCGGATCGGCGTGCCGCGCAAGGGCTTCCTTGAGGACCTCCCGCCCGCCGAGCTGGCTATCTTCGAACGTGCGCTCGACGCCCTGCGCTCTGCGGGCGCGACGGTCGTCGACCCCGCCGAGATCCCGACCGCCCAGGCCCAGTGGACTTTCGACGTGCTGGTCCACGAGTTCAAGAGCGATCTCAACGCCTACCTGCGCACCGTGCGGCCGGAACTCGGGATCCGCACCATGCGCGACCTGATCGCGTTCAACGACCGCCACCGCCGCCAGATGCTGCGCTACGGACAGTCCCTGCTCCTCGCCGCGGAGGCGACGAGCGGCACCCTCACGGAGCCGGACTACCTGCGCGCCCGGCGCAACGACCTTCGCTGGTCGCGCGCGGAGGGGATCGACGCGACACTCGCGCGTGACAACTTGGCTGCCCTGGCCTTCCCGTCGAGCTACGGTGCGGACATCGCGGCGCGGGCAGGCTACCCTTCCGTCTGCGTTCCGGGCGGCTACACCGAGGAGGGGGAGCCAGTCGGACTCACCCTGACGGGGACCGCGTACTCCGAGGCGAGACTCCTCGAACTGGCATACGCCTTCGAGCAGCACACGGCGGCGCGCAGGCCGCCCGCAGCCGCGCGCTGAGCGGGGCAGCCTACGCCGGGGAAGCTCCGCCAGCCGCCGCCGTTTCCAGGTGCTCCAGACGCCGAAGGATCTCGAGGATCGCGTCATTCTGCGCCTCGAGGTGCTGGAGGATGACCCGAACCTCTTCCTCGGCCTTCTGGTTCACCTCGTAGTCGAGGTGCGCCTCGATGCGGTCCTTGGTCGCCTGCCGGTTCTGCGACATCATGATGATCGGGGCGGCGTACGCCGCCTGGAACGAGAGCGCGAGGTTCAGTAGGATGAACGGGTACGGATCCCAGTGCAGAACCCAGGCGGTGATGTTCAGCGTCACCCAGATGATCAGCAGGCAGCTCTGGATGATGATGAAGGACCAGGAGCCCATGACCGAAGCGAAGCGGTCCGCGATACGGTCTCCGGTGCTTCGCTGGTCCTCGAAGACCTGATTCACATTGCGCACCGGAGCGTGCTGATGCTGGAAACGAGCGGGGAACTGCACGCGCCTCAACTCCCCAGTAGTCTCTTTGGCACAGAACGGCGGTGCGCTTCGGCGCACCGCCTTCTCGCTGCCTCAAAATATGGCTTGTCCGACGTAGGACGTCAATCGCCGCGGCGACCGGAGCATCGAACCTTACTTGTGGGCACCTAGCGACAGCTGGGAGAACTCGGCGGTGTACACTGGTCCCAGCCCGAGCGCTCCAAGGGAACCGTAATGCACCCAGGTCTGTACGAGCGCATCCTGGTAGCCGTAGTTGAGGAACACCGCGGGTGCCTGCTGCAGGAGGATCTGGTTCGCCTGACGGTAGTCCGCGATGCGCTGGCTCTCTTCGGCGGTGGCTGTGGGCAGCGCGTCCGCCTTCGCGACGAGGTCGTCGATCTGCGCGTTGCGGAACCCGGAGAAGTTGGCGGGGCCGTTCGCGGCGAAGAGGTTGTCAAAGAGGTCCTGCGGGTCCGGGTAGTCCGCGGACCAGGTGAGCAGGTACATGCCGTAGGTGGTCTCGGAGGCGTTCGCGGCGCTCGTGAAGAACGTGTTCCAAGGAACCGGCTTGAGCGTCGCCTTCAGTCCGAGCGGTGCGAGTTCCTGCTGCACGACCTGCATCGCGCTCAGCACGTTCGGAGCGCCGGCCTCGAACGCCAGTTCGAACGATGCCGGGTGGGCCGGAGTGATCCCCGCCGACTTCAGCAGCTGCGCCGCTGTGGTCAGGTCCACGGCGTAGGGGTATGCGTCCGTCGCGCGGTAGCCCGGCATCCCGGGGGAGAGGAGCCCCGCGTTGTCGAGTGGCGCCCGTCCTCCCGTGAGGGCTGCGTTGACAGCGTCGCGCTGCAGGATGTCGTTCACCGCCTGGCGTACCGCCAAGCTGCCGAACGGGGGAGTCGCGACGTTGAAGCCCAGGAACGTCACCGCGTCTGCCGGCGCGTGACGCAGGCGCCCGCGCAGTTTGCGGCTCTTCTCTACGCGTTGGTAGGATGCCGCGTCGAGCGCGCCGCCCCACGTACCGATCATGTCGAGTTGACCCTTCTGGAACTCGCGCAGCTGCTGCGCCGCGCTCAGCCCGATCGTAGTGGAGATCGTCTTGATCGAGGGCTCCTTGCCCCAGTAGCGCGGATTCCTGGTCAGCACGAGCTGATGCCCGTGAACCCACTTGCTCAGCGCGTAGGGCCCGGTGCCGACCGCGTTGTCCGAGAACCCCTGCAGCCCGTACTTCGCCTCCACCTTCGGATCGCCGATCGCGGCGGACATCATCGCGAGCGCGTTCAGGAAGGTGCCATCCGGCTCCGTCAGGTCGAACTCCACAGTCCGCGGTCCGAGCACTGTCACGCCGCTGAGGCTCTGCGCCGTGCCGGCGTTCCAGGCGGAGAAGCCCTGGATGGCGCTGTAGGCGAAGGCGTAGGGCGCAGCGGCGGCCTTCGATGTCATGCGCTGGACGTTGTACTGCACCGCCTTCGCGTTGAAGGCGTCGCCGTTCGAGAACTTGACTCCCTTGCGCAGCGTGAAGACGTAGGTCTTGCCGCCGTTCGAGATCTTCCAGCCGGTGGCGAGGTCAGGCTCGATCGTCGCGTCGTTCGGCCCGTACTGCACCAGCGTGTCGTAGATCGCGTGCATGTAGCCCTGCGAGACGTTGTCGTACCAGTTGGCCGGGTCGAGCGTCGGAACGGGATTCGCTTGCGCGAGGCGCAGCGCGGTCGGGATCGAGGGAGGTGTGGGTGACGCTGAGCAGCCGGCGACGAGCGTGGCGATGCAGACGGCACCCAGGACGCCCGTCAAGGTGCGAATGGAGCGGGTGCGCAATTGTTGTCCTCCTAGTGCATCGACCTCGCGATGCGCGGCTTGCGTCGCCATGGGTGTGCGATGTGTCCCAGCATCCATCGTAGTTTACGCCTGCCGCGGGGCAAGTCCTGCCGCGGCACGTCCCATCCAGAAAGCACCGTTTCCTTGCGGGGGGGGGGGGGAGGGAAGGGGTAGACGAAAGCGCCCGGCGTTGCGCCGGGCGCCTTCACACGCTTGCGTGTCCTAGGAGTAGCTGACCCGTGGATCGATGAAGGCGTAGGCGATATCCACCAGGAGGTTCATCACCAC
>JAJYTE010000057.1 GCA_021793215.1 Bacillota bacterium | reverse complement strand
GGTGACAACGTGCAGATGGCCATCGAGCTGATCAACTCCATTGCGATGGAAGACGGACTGCGCTTCGCGATTCGCGAAGGCGGCCGCACCGTCGGTGCTGGCGTCGTTACCGCCATCGCCGAGTAAGGAGGCGCGCCCTTGCCCGCCCAGAAAATCCGCATTCGATTGAAGGCGTTCGATCACAAGGTGCTCGACCAGTCCGCGGAGCGGATCGTCGACACGGCCAAGAGGACGGGTGCCGGCGTCGCCGGTCCCGTGCCCCTGCCGACCGAGAAAAGCATCTACACGATCCTGACGGCTCCGAACGGCGAGAAGGACATCCGGGAGCAGTTCGAGATGCGCACGCACAAGCGCCTGATCGACATCCTGGATGCGACGCCGAAGACGGTGGACGCGCTGATGCGCCTCGACCTGCCGGCCGGAGTGGACATCGAGATCAAGCTCTAGCCGGGAGGTGGCGCAGTTGAAGGGGATCATCGGGCGAAAGCTCGGCATGACTCGGATCTTCGACGAGACCGGACGCTCCGTCCCGGTGACGGTGATCGAGGCGGGGCCGTGCCCCGTCGTCCGCGTCAAGGCCGAGGAGCAGGACGGCTACCGCGCAGCGGTGCTCGGCTACGGTCGCGTGCGGCGCGCGAGCAGGCCGTACGCAGGTCAGTTCAAGGGTACCGAAGGCGCGCCGCCGCGCCTCCTGCGGGAGATGCGCCTCGCCGAAGGCGAGGAAGCGCCTGCTGGAGAGGTCAAGGTCGATGTCTTCGCTGCTGGGGAGTACGTGGACGTGCGCGGCCGCTCCAAGGGGCGCGGCTTCGCGGGCAGCATCAAGCGGCACGGCTTCCACCGCGGGCCGATGGCCCACGGCTCGAAGTACCACCGCGGTCCCGGATCGCTCTCCGCCCGCATGTCGGGCGGCGGCGGCAAGGTCTTCAAGGGGCGCCGGCTGCCGGGACATCTCGGCAACGAGCGCGTCACGGTGCAGGCGCTCCAAGTGGTGCGGGTTGACGCCGAGCGCAACCTGATCCTGATCCGCGGGGCTGTCCCTGGCGTCCGCGGTGCGATCGTCGAGATCCGCCAGAGTGTCAAGAGAAGGGGGAAGAAGGCGTGAAGGCGCAGGTCCTGAACCAGACTGGCGAGCAGGTCGGCGAGATCGAGCTCGCGGAAAGCGTCTGGAACGCACCGCCCAGCCCCGGTCTCGTGCATCAGGCGGTGATCACGACGCTGACGAACCAGCGCCACGGCACCTCGGACACCAAGACGCGCGCCGAGGTGCGCGGCGGCGGGCGAAAGCCCTGGCGCCAGAAGGGCACCGGGCGGGCGCGCGCCGGGTCCACCCGCAGTCCGCTGTGGCGCAAGGGCGGCGTGACCTTCGGTCCGCACCCGCGCAGCTATCGCCAGGAACTGCCGCGCAAGATGCGACGCGCCGCGCTGCGCGCCGCACTGTCGGCCAGGGCGCAGGCCGGGGACCTCGTCGTACTCGAGAGTCTCCAGCTCGAGGCGCCCAAGACCAAGGAGTTCGTCGCCGTGCTGAAGGCCCTGCAGGCCGAACGCGCCTTGTTCGTCACGGAGATTGCTCGGACCGAGATCACGCTCTCGGCGCGCAACCTGCCGCAGGCGGGCGCGATGGTCGCGCAGGACCTTAGTGTGCACGCGGTGCTGCGGTATCCCAAGCTCGTCTGCACTCGCGCGGCCGTAGAGCGCATCGAGGAGGTGCTCGGCTGATGGAGAGCAGCGAAGTTCTCGTTCGTCCGATCATCACCGAGAAGTCGAATGACCAGATGGCGCTCGGCAAGTACACCTTCCGCGTCGCCCTCAGGGCCACCAAGCCGCAGATCAAGCAGGCGGTCGAGGAGATCTTCAAGGTGAACGTCATCTCCGTGCAGACCATGCGGATGACGGGCAAGAAGCGGCGCCAGGGCGTGATGAGCATGAGCACGGGCTACACGTCCGACTGGAAGAAGGCCATCGTGCAGCTTCGTCCAGGCCAAAGCATTCAGCTCTTCGAGGGGGTGTAAGGGATGGCGGTACGAAAGCGCAAGCCGACATCCCCGGGCGTTCGGTCCGTGGCATTGCCCGGATTCGAGGAGATCACCCGCGGGAAGCCGGAGAAGAGCCTGACGCACGGCAAGCACGAGCGCGGTGGCCGCAACGCCTACGGGCGGATGACGGTCCGTCACCGCGGCGGCGGTCACAAGCGCGTCTACCGCGCGGTGGACTTCCGGCGCAGCAAGGACGGCGTGCCGGCCAAGGTCGTCTCGATCGAGTACGACCCGAACCGGACGGCGCGCATCGCGCTTCTGCACTACGCCGACGGCGAGAAGGCCTACATCCTCGCGCCGATGGGGCTCGCGGTGGGGGACACGGTGCAGTCGGGGGAAGGCTCGGACATCCGTCCGGGCAACGCGATGCAGATCCGCCACATGCCGCTCGGCACGCAGGTGCACTGCATCGAGATGATCCCCGGGCGCGGCGCCCAGATGGTGCGCTCCGCCGGGGCGAGCGCGCAGATCATGGCGCGCGAAGGCGGCATGGCGCTGCTTCGCCTGCCGTCCGGTGAGCAACGCTACGTGCGCGAGATCTGCCGGGCGACGATCGGACAGGTCGGCAACATCGAGCATGAGAACCAGCAGGGCGGCAAGGCGGGCCGCACGCGCTGGAAGGGCAAGCGCCCGCACGTGCGCGGCGTCGTGATGAACCCGGTGGACCACCCGCACGGCGGTGGCGAGGGCAAGAGCCCGATCGGCCGCAAGGCGCCGGTCTCGCCGTGGGGACTCAAGATGGGGCAGAAGACGCGCAAGCACAAGAAGCTCTCCAACCGCTACATCGTCTCGCAACGGAAGAAGTAAGGAGGGGATCGCATGGGACGCTCGCTGAAGAAGGGGCCGTTCGTGCCGGATCACCTCCGCAAGAAGATCGCGGAGATGAACGAGAGCGGCCAGAAGCGGATCATTAAGGTGTGGGCGCGCGCGTCGCAGATCACGCCGGAGATGCTCGGCCACACGATCGCCGTGCACGACGGCCGCAAGCACATCCCTGTCTACATCACCGAGGACATGGTCGGGCACAGGCTCGGGGAGTTCGCTCCGACGCGCACGTTCCGCGGCCATGGCAACCACACCGAGCGCTCCTCGGCGCTGAAGTAAGGTGGCGACCATGGAGAAGACTGGAGGAGCCCGGGCGGTGCTGCGCCACGTGCGCATCGCGCCCCGCAAGTGCAGGGTCGTCGTGGACGCCATCCGGGGTCGGGACCTCGACGAGGCACTCGCGATCCTTGCGTACACACCGAAGCGCGCCGCGCCGATCATCGAGAAGCTGGTGCGCTCCGCGGCGGCCAACGCGACCGAGAACCACGACATGCGCCGCGAGGACCTCTACGTCTCGGAGGCGTTCGTCGACCAGGGCCCGACGCTCAAGCGGGCGCATCCGCGGTACCGCGGTCAGATGTTTCCGATCCTGAAGCGCACCTCGCACATCACCGTCGTCGTGCGCGAGAGAGGGGTGTAACGGTGGGTCAGAAGGTTCACCCGAAGGGCCTGCGCGTCGGCGTGAGCAGGGACTGGGACTCGCGGTGGTACGCCAACCGCAAGAACTTCCCCGACCAGCTCGCCGAGGACACCTGGCTGCGCAAGCTGATCAAGCGGCAGAACTACCAGGCCGGCATTTCGCGCATCGAGATCGAGCGCGCGGCGAACCGCCTGAAGGTCTTCATCCACACCGCGAAGCCGGGCATCGTGATCGGCAAGGGCGGGTCGGGTGTCGACGGGCTGCGGCGCATGCTCGAGGTGCGCACCGGCAAGCAGGTCCACATCAACATCGTCGAGATCAAGAACCCCGACGTCGACGCCCAGCTGATCGCGGAGTCGATCGCGACGCAGCTCGAGCGCCGCGTCGCGTTCAAGCGCGCGATGAAGCAGGCCGTGCAGCGGGCGACCCGCCAGGGCGCCAAGGGCGTCAAGGTGATGAGCTCGGGACGGCTCGGCGGCGCCGAGATGCATCGGCGCGAGTGGTACTGGGAGGGCACCGTCCCCCTGCACACGCTGCGCGCCGACATCGACTACGGCTTCGCCGAGGCCCACACGACCTACGGCCAGATCGGCGTCAAGGTCTGGATCTTCAAGGGCGAAGTGCACCACACCCGCGCTGTGCAAGGGGGCCAGTGAGATGCTGCAGCCCAAGCGCACGAAGTTCCGCAAGCTGCACCGCGGCCGCCGCGCCGGCCAGGCGACGCGCGGCAACCGGATCGTCGACGGCGACTACGGCCTTGTAGCGCTCGAAGCGGCCTGGATCACCGACCGGCAGATCGAGGCCTCGCGTATCGCGATGACGCGGCACATCCGCCGCGGCGGCCAGGTATGGATCAAGATCTTCCCGGACCACCCGTTCACGAAGAAGCCGGCCGAGACCCGCATGGGGTCCGGCAAGGGTTCGCCGGAGTACTGGGTGGCAGTCGTGAAGCCGGGGCGAGTGCTGTTCGAGATGAGCGGCGTGCCCGAGGAAGTCGCCCGCGAGGCGATGCGCCTCGCAGGACACAAGCTGCCGATCCGCACCCGGTTCGAGGTGCGGGAGCAGGGCCCGGGAGGGGATGTGGCGAGTGAAGCGGAATGAGGTTGCCCGCCTCTCGGGCGACGAGATCGACAAGAAGGTCAAGGACCTGAAGGGCGAGCTCTTCAACCTGCGCTTCCAGGCGGCCACCGGCCAACTCGAGAACCCCATGCGGATCCGCGAGGTCCGGCGTTCGATCGCCCAGCTGAAGACAGTACAGCGGCTGCGCGAACTCGGCATGGAGGCGTAGGGAGGATGCACACTTGAGCGATGAGCAGCGCGCCATGCGCAAGACCCGGCTCGGCCGGGTGGTATCCGACAAGATGGAGAAGACGGTGGTGGTCGCCGTTGAGGAGATCTCCCCGCACCCGCTCTACAAGCGGCGGATCCGCAGCACCAAGACGCTGAAGGCCCACGACGAGGAGAACCAGGCCAAGGTAGGGGACACCGTGCGCGTCATGGAGACGCGGCCCCTCTCGCGCGAGAAGCGCTGGCGAGTGGTTGAGATCGTCGACCGGGCGCGCTAGGAGGCCAACAGGGTGATCATGGTACAGACCCGCCTGACGGTGGCCGACAACACAGGCGCGAAGCAACTGCAGTGCATCAAGGTGCTCGGCGGCTCACTTCGGCGTTACGCCAACATCGGCGACGTGATCGTCTGCTCCGTCAAGCAGGCGGCCCCAGGCGGGGTCGTCAAGAAGGGCGACGTCGTGAAGGCCGTGGTGGTGCGCTCGCGCAGCGGGCTGCAGCGCCGCGACGGATCCCACATCCGCTTCGACGACAACGCCGCGGTGATCCTCCGCGACGAGACGGAGCCGCGCGGCACGCGCATCTTCGGGCCGGTGGCCCGCGAGCTGCGCGAGCGCGAGTTCATGAAGATCATCTCGCTCGCACCGGAGGTGCTCTAGATGTCGGAGCGCATTCGCAAAGGAGACCAGGTCGAGGTCATCGCCGGCAAGGACAAGGGGCGCCGCGGCACCGTGCTGCGCGTGCTGCCGAAGGAAGGCCGGGTGGTCGTCGAGGGCCTCAACAAGCAGAAGCGCCACCAGAAGGCGACGCAGCGCGTGATGCAGGCTGGCATCATCACGCGGGAGGGCCCGATGCACCTCTCGAACGTGATGCCCTACTGCAGCCACTGCGGCAAGCCCGTTCGGGTTGCGCTGAGGCAGGACGGCGAGGTTCGCGAGCGCATCTGCCGCAGCTGCGGCAACCCGCTCGGACGCTAGGAGGCAGGCATGGCGACTATCAAGGAGCGGTACCTCTCGGAGACTGTGCCGGCGCTCACGCAGCGCTTCTCGTACAAGAACCCGATGCAGGTGCCCAGGCTCGAGAAGATCGTGATCAACATGGGCGTGGGCGAAGCGGTCCAAAACCCCAAGCTCCTGGAGTCGGCGGTGGCCGAACTCGGCCAGATCGCCGGCCAGCGCCCCGTAGTGACCAAGGCCAAGAAGTCGATCTCGTCCTTCAAGATCCGCGCGGGCATGTCCATCGGAACCAAGGTGACCCTGCGCGGCCAGCGGATGTACGACTTCCTGGAGCGGCTGATCGGCGTCGCGCTCCCGCGCGTGCGCGACTTCCGCGGCGTTTCCGCCAAAGGCTTCGACGGCCGGGGCAACTACGCCCTGGGCGTCAAGGAGCAACTGATCTTCCCGGAGATCGACTACGACAAGGTAGATAAGATCCGGGGAATGGACATCGTGATCGTTACGTCGGCCCGCACGGACGAGGAAGCGAAAGAGCTGCTGAAGTCGCTCGGCATGCCGTTCCGCGAACAGTAGGAGGGAGAACTTGGCTAAGAAATCGCTGATCGCCAAGTCGCAGCGCCCGCAGAAGTACAAGGTGCGCGGCTACAACCGTTGCCGTGAGTGCGGACGCGCCCGCGCCGTCCTGCGGCAGTTCGGGCTTTGCCGGCACTGCTTCCGCCAGCACGCGCTCCGCGGCGAGATCCCGGGCGTACGCAAGGCGAGCTGGTAAGGGGGCAAGGCACATGGTGATGACAGATCCGATCGCAGACATGCTGACCCGCGTGCGCAACGCGAGTTCGGCGCGCCACGAAGCGGTCGACATTCCGGCCTCGCGCGTGAAGGAAGCCATCGCAGGCATCCTGCGCGACGAGGGGTTCATCCAGAACTACGAGCGCATCAACGAGGGGCACCAGGGCATCCTGCGCGTGCACCTGAAGTACGGAGCCGAGCGCAAGAGGGTCATCCTTGGGCTCCGACGCATCTCGCGTCCAGGTCTGCGCGTCTACGCGCGCAAGGAGCAGCTGCCTCGCGTGCTGGGCGGCATCGGCGTCGCCGTCGTCTCGACATCCAAGGGGATCGTCACGGACGCGGAGGCCCGGCGCCTCGGCCTCGGCGGAGAAGTGCTCTGCTACATCTGGTAGGGAGGTGATGACGTGTCCCGCATCGGCAAGCGACCGATCCCGATCCCGTCCGGGGTAACGGTGGAGTTCGAGGGAAGCGCCGTCCGCGTTACAGGACCGAAGGGCGTGCTCTCGCGCAGTCTCCACCCCGAGATCAAGGTGGCACTGCAGGGCGAGGAGGTCGTCGTCACCCGTCCGGATGACGCGCCGAAGCACAGAGCCCTGCACGGCCTCACGCGCACGCTCGTCGCCAATATGGTCGAGGGCGTCTCCAAAGGGTTCGAGAAGCGCCTGGAGCTCGTTGGCGTGGGGTACCGCGCCGCGAAGCAGGGCGAGAAGCTCGTGCTGACGGTCGGCTACTCGCACCCCGTCGACATCAACCCGCCGGAAGGCATCACGATCCAGGTTCCCGCCAACAACGCCGTCATCGTCCAGGGCGCCAACCGCGAACAGGTCGGCCAGGTCGCCGCGAAGATCCGGAGCGTGCGTCCGCCCGAGCCCTACCAGGGCAAGGGCATCCGCTACCAGGGCGAGGTCGTTCGCCGTAAGGTCGGCAAGACCGGGAAGAAGTAAGGAGGGGTCGACGTGGCTCAGCAGGTTTCCATGACTGCGCGTGAGCGCCGCCACCGCCGGGTGCGCAAGCGCATCTTCGGCACGGTGGAGCGGCCCCGCCTCGCGGTCTTTCGGTCGCTCCAGCACATCTACGCCCAGTTGATCATCGACGGCGAGAGCCGCACAGTGCTGTCGGTGTCCTCCCTGGACCCGCAGCTGCGCGAGGTGACGGTCGAAGGCAAGTCCGACATGGCGCGTCGCGTCGGACAACTGCTCGGGGAGCGCGCTCTGGCTGCCGGCTTCGAAGCCTGCGTCTTCGACCGCGGCGGCTACCTCTACCACGGGCGGGTCGCGGCCCTGGCCGAGGGTGCACGATCCGCGGGACTGAAGTTCTAGGAGGTCTCGTATGCCGAGAGGAAGAGACCGCCGTCCCGAGCGGGACAGCGAGTTCCAGGAGAAGGTCGTTTCGATCAACCGCGTGGCGAAGGTCGTCAAGGGCGGTCGGCGCTTCAGCTTCTCGGTCGTCGTCGTCGTCGGCGACCAGGCTGGGCGCGTCGGGATCGGCCTCGGGAAGGCCCAGGAGATCCCCGACGCGATCCGAAAGGGCATCGAGACGGCGAAGAAGCATCTCATCAAGGTGCCGCGCGTCGGCACCACGATCCCGCACGAGGTGCTCGGGCGGTTCGGCGCCGGCCGCGTGCTGCTGAAGCCGGCGAAGGCCGGTACCGGTGTGATCGCCGGGGGCCCGGTGCGCGCCGTCTTGGAGCTCGCGGGCATCCGCGACATCACCACGAAGTCCCTGGGCACCTCGAATCCCAACAACGTCGTCTACGCGACGATGACCGGCCTGGGCGAACTGCGCTCGGCTGAAGAAGTGATGCGCTTGCGGGGCAAGATCGCGGAGCAGACCGAAGCGGTCGGCGCTTCCGAGGAACCGGCGCCGCAGGCGATCGGCTAGGAGGACAACATGCTCAAGATCACGCTCGTGCGCTCGCCGATCGGCTACGCCAAGGACCAGCGCGCGACCGCGGAGGCGCTCGGACTGCGCAAGCTGCACCACAGCGCGACGCACGACGACACGCCGGCCATCCGCGGGATGGTCCACAAGATCCGCCATCTGATCCAGGTCGAGGAGGTGCCGTCCGATGCGTCTTGACGACCTGCGTCCGAATCCCGGCGCGAAGACGGCGCCGAAGCGACTCGGCCGCGGTACCGGCTCTGGCACCGGCAAGACGTCGGGCAAGGGCCACAAGGGGCAGAACGCCCGCGCAGGCGGCGGTGTGCGCCCCGGTTTCGAGGGCGGCCAGCTCCCCCTCCAGCGGCGCTTGCCGAAGCGCGGCTTCCGCAACCCCGACAAGCTGGAGTACACGCTGCTGAACCTCGAGAAGCTGCAGGACGTGCCCGAGGGAACCGTCGTGAACCCGCAGTACATGCTCGAAGCGGGCATCCTGCGGCGCATTGGCGGCCTCGTGAAGGTGCTCGGCCGCGGTGAGCTCACCCGTCCTCTAACGGTGCAGGCGCACGCGTTCAGCCAGTCTGCGCGTGAGAAGATCGAGGCACTCGGCGGCAAGGCAGAGGTACTCTGATGCTCCAGAACATGGAGCAGATCACGCGGTCCGGAGATCTCAGGCGGCGGATCCTCTTCACGCTGCTCATGTTCGCCATCTTCCGCCTGGGCGTCTACATCCCGGTGCCGGGCGTGAACGCCGCAGCGCTGCAGACGCTGGTGAACCAGGGTCAGGTCACCCTCTTCGGCCTGCTGAACCTCTTCTCCGGCGGCGCGTTCTTCACGTTCTCCGTGTTCGCGATGAGTATCGTCCCCTACATCAACGCCTCCATCATCATGCAGCTGCTGACCGTGGTGATCCCACGCGTCGAGGAGCTGCAGAAGGAAGGCGCCGAAGGGCAGAAGAAGATCAACCAGTGGACGCGCTACCTCACGGTGGGGCTCGCGCTGGTGCAGGCGTTCGGCACGACGGTCACGCTGAACCGGCTGACGGCCCAGAACGGCGTCGCCGTCGTGACCACTCCGGGCATCGGCTCGATCCTGCTGATCGCGGTCGTGCTGACGGCCGGTTCCGTGTTCCTGATGTGGATCGGTGAGATGATCACCGAGTTCGGCATCGGCAACGGCGCATCGCTGATCATCTTCGCCGGTATCGTCTCCCGCCTGCCCTCCGGCATCAGCACCGCGATCCAGTACCTGCAGGCCGGGACCATCTCGATCGTCGAGATGCTCGTGCTGCTCATCCTGGCCGTGCTGATCATCGCCGTCGTCATCGTGATGCAGGAGGGCGAGCGCCGCGTCCCGGTGCAGTACGCCAAGCGCCTCGTGGGGCGGCGCATGTACCAGGGCACGAGTTCGCACATCCCGATCAAGGTGAACGCGGCCGGCGTCATCCCGCTGATCTTCGCCGTGTCGCTACTGTTCCTGCCGCAGACGCTGGCGTCGTTCTTCCCCGGCCTCTCGGGCGTCGCCCAGTTCCTCAACGCGGGCCAGCCGTTCATGGTTGGCGTCGAGTTCCTGCTGGTCGTCGCGTTCACGTTCTTCTACGTGGGCGTCGTCTTCAAGCCGAACGACGTGGCCGACAATATCCGTAAGATGGGCGGGTTCATCCCGGGCATCAGGCCAGGACGGCCGACCGCCCAGTACCTTGAGCGCGTGTCCAACCGGATCACCCTCTTGGGTGCCGTGTTCCTTGGACTGATCGCGATCCTGCCGTTCCTGATCAACATCGCGACGGGGCTGCAGGTCTACTTCGGCGGCACGGCGCTTCTGATCGTCGTGGGCGTCGCGCTCGACACGATGAAGCAGATCCAGGCGCAGCTGATCATGCGCAACTACTCCGGCTTCCTGAAGTCGTAGAGGGGAGGGACGAAGGCATGCGCGCAGTACTGATGGGACCGCCGGGCGCGGGCAAGGGTACCCAGGCGAAGGTTCTCTCGCACGACGCCGGGGTACCGCAGGTCGCGACCGGCGACATCCTGCGCCTGGCACGAGAGCAGGGTACGCCGCTCGGCCGGCAGGCGCAGTCCTACATGGACAGCGGTGCACTCGTGCCCGACTCGGTCGTCATCGGCCTCATCGAGCAGCGCCTGCGCGAGCCGGACGCGGCTGCCGGCTTCCTGCTCGACGGCTTCCCGCGGACGGTGCCGCAGGCCGAGGCACTCGATGCGCTGCTCGGCACGCTCTCCCGTCCCCTCCAGGACGTCCTGCTGCTCCAGGTGGCGGAGGACGTGATCGTCGGGCGCCTCTCGGGCCGGCGCACCTGCCCATCGTGCGGTCGCGCCTACCACGTCGAGAGCGACCCGCCGCCCGCGAACGGCCGCTGCGGCACCTGCGGCACAGAGATCGTGACGCGGCCGGACGACCGCCCGGAGACGGTGCAGGCGCGCCTTCGGGTCTACGCCGAAAGCACCGCGCCTCTGCGGGAGTACTACGGCGCGCAGGGCATCCTGCGCCAGATCGACGGCCTCGGTACGGTCGAGGAGGTGACGGCGCGCATGCAGGCGGCGCTGCGCCGATGATCACGCTGAAGGCCGAGTGGGAGATCGAGAAGATGCGGCGCGCCGGGGCGCTTACCGCGCAGGCCCGCGACTACGTCGCGGCGCTCGTTCGGCCGGGCGTCACGACGCGCGAGCTCGATGACGCGGCCCGCCGCTTCATCGAGGAGCGGGGGGGGACCCCCTCGTTCCTCGGGTACGAGGGATTCCCCGCGAGCATCTGCGCGTCTGTGAACAGCGTCGTGGTGCACGGCATCCCGGATGGCCAGGTGCTGCGCGACGGCGACATCGTATCACTGGACCTCGGCGTGATCGTCGACGGCTACCACGGCGACACCGCGACGACCGTAGCGGTCGGCGAGGTGCCGCCGGATATGCGGGCGCTGCTGGCGGCGACGCGCCAGGCCCTGCTCGCCGGAGTCGCGCAGGCGGTGCCCGGCAACCACCTCAGCGACATCTCGCACGCGGTGGAGGAGGTCGGCGAGCGCGCAGGCTTCTCGATCGTGGTCGACTTCGTCGGCCACGGCATCGGGCGCGAGATGCACGAGGATCCCCAGGTACCGAACTACGGCCCGCCGGGACGCGGCATCCAGCTGCGGCGCGGCATGGTGCTGGCGATCGAGCCGATGATCAACATGGGTGGGCCAGACGTGCGCATCCGGGACGATGGATGGACCGTGGAGACGATCGACGGCCGCCCGTCCGCGCACTTCGAACATACCGTTGCCGTGGGCGCCCCGCCGGACGTCCTCACGGCACCATGAAGTGAGGCGGACGTCATGGAGATCGGCGATCTCGTACGCGTTCTGCGCGGCCGTGACCACGGCCGGATCTGCCTGGTGGTCGGCCACAGCGTACAGAGGGTCCAGCTAGTGGACGGAGACGTGCGGCCGGTGAAGCGTCCGAAGGCGAAGAACCCGCGCCACGTCGAGGCGATCGGCGCGGTGCCCGCGGAACTCAGGGCCCGGCTCGGAGCGGGGCACATGCCGACCGACGCGGAGGTGCGACTCCTGATCGCGCAGAGCGCAGTCCAATCGGAAGGAGGAGATGCGAGTGCCGAGAGATGACAACATCGAGGTGGAGGGGAAGGTCGTCGAGCCGCTTCCCAACGCCATGTTCCGTGTGGAGCTCGAGAACGGGCACAAAGTTTTGGCACACGTGTCCGGCAAGCTGCGCATGCACTTCATTCGTATCCTGCCGGGCGACCGCGTGACCGTCGAGTTGTCCCCGTACGATCTAACCCGTGGCCGGATCACCTACCGGCTGAAGTAGGAGGGATCTCATGAAGGTGCGACCGTCCGTGAAAGTCATGTGCGAGAAGTGTAAGATCATTAGGCGACACGGCGTCGTCATGGTGATCTGC
>JAJYTE010000014.1 GCA_021793215.1 Bacillota bacterium | reverse complement strand
CGAGTCCCAGGGCAGCGGTGAAGTCCGACTGTGAAGCGCGGGAGAAGCGCCGGGGTACCATGTAGAAGCCGAACGCGACCGCCGAGAGAACGGCGAGCGCGAGTCCGTACAGGCGCAAAGCGGGGGGCCTCCTTGGCAGTGGGGGCATATGGGCAGGAAGCGGATGACGGCAGGCGAAGGAGGATCATGAAGGGGTGGCGATGACGATGTCTATCGATCCTCCAGAGGAACTTGCCCGACTAGCGATCATCCGGGACGAACTTCCCGCCGTCAAGACGGCGGTCTACTTGAACTGCGGTACTGCGGGTCCATTGCCGCAACGGGTGGTCGAGGCCATGCAGGCTGCGCTCGCCGACGAACTCGAGCAGGGCCGCATCCGACCGGCTGTACACGAGCAGGTGCTGCAGGCCCGCGAGGCGGCGCGTGCGGCCTTGGCGCGGCGGCTGCACTGCGCGCCGGACGAGATCGCGCTGACGGCGCGCACGACCGACGGGATGAACATCGCGCTCTGGGGACTGCCGCTGCAACCGGGAGATGAGGTGCTCACCACGCGACACGAGCACCCCGGCCTCCTGGTGCCGCTCGCGGCCCTCGCGAGTCGGCGCGGCGTCTCGGTCCGCTACGTCGACTGGCCGCAGGAGGATCCCTCGCTTGCGGCGGAGGCCCTCGCGCGCGCCACGACTGCGCGCACGCGACTTTTGGCCTTCTCGCACGTCCTCTGGACGAACGGTGCACGCCTTCCGGTGGAGAGGATCGCGGAGCAGGCGCATGGCGCATCTGCGCTCGTCCTCGTGGACGGCGCGCAGGCGGCCGGCGCCATCCCGCTCGACTTCTCCACCCTCGGCGCGGACTTCTACGCCCTGCCGGGCCAGAAGTGGCTGCTCGGGCCGGAGGGGACAGGTGCATTCTACGCCGCGCGCGACGCGCAGGCGCTCTGCCAGCCCACCTTCACGGGATACCTCTCGACGGCCGGAGTCGATCCGTTCGCTCCGAACTACCTGCCCTCCGCCGGCGCGCGTCGCTACGAGGTCGGCTCCGCGCTGCCGGCGGCGACGATCGGACAACTCGAGAGCCTGCGCTGGCAGGAGGAGATGGCGCCGGAGGACTGGGCGCTCGATCGCGTGGCCGCCCTGGCGCAGGAACTGCGCGCCGCACTCGCGGAATTGCGCGGTGTCGAGGTGCTGACGCCCGCCGCGCGCGCAGCGAGCGGCATCGTCAGCTTCCGCGTCGCGGGTATGGCGGCGCCCGAGGCGACGAAGCGCCTTCAGGGCAAGGGCCTGCTGGTTCGCTTCCTGCCCGCTCCGCACGAAGCCGTCCGGGCGTGCACGGGCTTCTACGTCCTGCGCGAGGAGCTCAAGGCGCTGCGGGACGCGGTGGGAGAACTCGCGGGGGCCTAGTCGGAGAGGCTCGGCTGCATCGCGAGGTCGAAGGCGGCATGCAGGGCCCTTGCGGACGCCTCGGCCTGGTCGCGCCGCACGAGGCACGAGATCTTGATCTCCGACGTGGAGATCGCGATGATGTTCACCCCGGCGTCCGCGATCGCGCGGAAGGCGCGCGACGCGACGCCGGGCCGCGACTGCATGCCCGCCCCCACGGCGGAGACCTTCGCGACGTTGGGGTCGAGCGTCGCGCCCTGCGCGCCGAGGCGAACCATCGCCGACCGGGTGATCTCGAGCGCAGTGTCGGCTTCGTCATCGGATACGGTGAACCCGATATCCGTGCGCCCCTCGCGGCTCGGACTCTGGACGATCACGTCGACGTTCACCCCGGCTTCGGCAAGGCCGTCGAAGATCGCGGCCGCCGCGCCGGGAAGGTCCGGCACGCTTTCGCAGAGTACGCGCGAGACTTTGCGGTCGATCGCGACACCGGTCACGGACTGCAGTCGCTCCATGGGCGATCCCTCCCGTACAAGCGTTCCAGGTGAGTCATCGAACGTCGAGAGCGCGCGGATCTCGACGCCATGCTGCCAGCCGTACTCGACGGCGCGGCCCTGCAGCACTTGCGCCCCAAGCGCCGCGAGCTCGAGCATCTCGTCATAGCGGATCTCCGGCAGAAGGCGCGCGTCCTCGACGATGCGCGGGTCGGCGGTGAATACGCCCGCGACGTCGGAGTAGATCTCGCAGGCGCCGCCGAGGCTCTCGGCGAGCGCGACGGCTGTGAGGTCGGATCCGCCGCGCCCGAGCGTCGTGATGTCGCGCTCCCCGGAGATTCCCTGAAAGCCGGCGACGACGGCCACGCGACCGGAGTCGAGGAAGCTGCGCACGACGTGCGGACTGACGCGGTGGATGCGCGCCTTCCGATGGTTGCCGTCCGTGGTGATGCCGGCCTGCCAGCCCGTGAGGGAGACCGCGTCTACCCCCCTGGCGCAGAGCGCAGCCGCGATCAGCGCGGCGGACTGCTGCTCGCCCGTGGCCAGCAACATGTCCACCTCACGCGCCGGCGGGTTGGGCGCCAGGGCGCGCAGGCGCTCCAGCAGCTCGTCCGTCACATCCCCCTGCGCAGAGACGACGGCGACGACGTTGCAGCCGTCCCGCTTTCGCCCTGCGATCCGCTCGGCGACGAGTCGGACCCGATCGGTCGTAGCCAGCGAGGATCCTCCGAACTTCATCACGACGACAGGCTGCGGCATGTGGCGCCCCCCGGGGAAAGGACTATTCCGAAAATCGTAGGTGACACTCCACGCCGTGTCAACGGTTGGTGGTCCGCCTTGGCCCCGTGGCAAGGTTCGGTAAAGTGTTTCAGGAACTTGGTATATTGTGCCTCGATCGACAGGCTACCTGGGGGCTGCGTCGAACGCTAGGCGCCAAGAAAGCGCTAGCGGGGGTGTTGCCGTGCGAGCCGAGATCAGTGCGACGGAGATCCGCCGGACACTGCGCCGCGCGGCAGTGCGCACCGCCTTCCAGCCGCTCTGGGACCTGCGGCGCGGGGAGGTGTTCGGCTACGAGGCGCTGGCCCGGTTCGAGCAGCACACACCGCCGCGCTGGTTTCAGGCGGCCCGCCACCACGGGCTAGAACTCCCGTTGAACCGCTTGGCCTGCCGCCAGGCGATCGGCGACTTCTCGCGACTGGCAGAGGAGGTGCCGCATGCGCTTCTCTTCCTCAACGCGTCCTCGCCCGCGAGCGCAGTCGAGGTGGGGCGCATCGCGCGGGAGAGCCCCCACACGGAGCAGATCGTCGTGGAACTGACCGAGGGCCTCGTCGACCAGGCGGAGCACCTCGTGTACGTCGTGGACGAGTTGCGGCGCGGCGGACTGCGCCTAGCCGTCGACGACATGGGCTACGGCCTGTCGGACCGGCACCGGTTCCAGCTGCTGGCGCCCGAGGTGATGAAGATCGATCGGCAAGTCATCGCCCGCTGCGTCGCCGGTGACCGGGGAGCGAGAGGGAAGCTCCGGGAGTACGTGGCGCTGGCGGAATCCACGGGATGCCTCGTGCTGGCGGAAGGAATCGAGCACGAGGAGTGGCTCACAGACCTCGCGGATCGCGGAGTCGCGCTGGCCCAGGGTTTCGCCGTCGGTCGGCCTGCCTCCGCCGGGGCGCTCTTGGCCGCTGGCCGAAGCCGTGCGCCGCTCTCGCAGGGCCGCCCGGATCCGCGGGCCGCGACGCTCCCGGAGCCGCTTGGCAAGGCCATGCGCCAGTACCTCGGGGCGCACCTCGAGGACGTGGTGGGCGCTGGCTTTCCCGCCTACGGCCGCGAGGGAGTGCCGCCGCAGACCCTCAGGGCACTGCTTTTGGTCCTCGAGGAGGGGTCGCACGCCGCGACGTGGGACTACGGCGGGTCGGCGGAACTCGGGCGACGCATCGCGGCCGTCGAGGCGCAGGGCGTCGAGGTCGCGCAGGCCTTCTCCTACCTGAGGGGGTACCTGACGCATCGCCTCGCCGAGAAAGGCGTCCGGCACGGCGACAAACTCCAGCGCATCGGCGACTGGCTCGACGCGCTCGAGATTGAGGTGCTGCGCCGGCGCGAGCGCCTGACCTTGCAGCGCGAGGCCTTCCGCGACGAGGAGCTTGCGCAGCGCGCGCGGCAGTCAGCCATCCTCCGCGAGCTCCTCACCAGCCTCGGTGAGGGCAGGCTCGACGACCTGGTGCCGCAGCGTGCGGCCCAGCTCGTGGGGGCGGACGGCGTTGCGATCGTCCTGACGTCGCGCGATGGTACGGTGCGGGACATGCTCACGCACCCGTGCACGAGCGACGACGTGCGGGAGGCTACAGCGGCTTGGCTCCGCCGCGCAGGTCCGCTCGGCAGCGAGGTGCGGCACCGCATCGGCGGGGGCATCCGCCACCTGGATGGGCCCTTCTCGAGCATGGCTTCCTTGCCGATCGCCTTCGATGGCGAGCCGATCGGCGTACTCGCCGCCTGGAGGCGAGAACCCGTGAAGTTCTCGCGCCGCGACACAGAGGCCCTCGGGCTGCTGGCCGGTCAGATCGCCGCGGCGACGCATGCCTACGCGCGCCTCGGGGAGGTGGTGCGCCGCGAGCGTGAACTACTGGTGCTGGAGGAGACGGCGACAGCGCTGCGCGACGTCCGGGAGGCGCCGGAAGCGGCCCGCGAACTGCTCGCGAGCCTGCGCCGCCTGTTCTCGGCCGAGTCCTACTTCGTCGCGCTGTGGGACAGCGCGACCGGGCGCGTGACGACGACGCTCGCCACGCACCCGGCGAGCGCCGCTTCGCTCGCGAGCCGGGAGATCACGGCGGTGACGCAGTGGGTCTGCGGCGAAGGGGAGCCGCTCTTCCTGCGCGAAGGCGGCAGCGGCTTCGGAGACATGCGGTCGGTTGCGGCCGCGCCGATCCTCGCAGGGGGAGAGGCACTCGGCGCCGTGGGCGCGCTCGACTACCGCGACCGCAGGATCGACGCGCGGGCGGTGGAGACACTCGAGCGGGCGGCGGCGCTCTTCAGCCTCGCGCAGGCGCGCTTTGAGCATGCGGAGCCGCTGGCCCTGGGGGACTAGCCGGTAATCCCCGGTTCGGTCATCTTGCGCACATCGAGGATCGCGTCCGCCTGTTCCGCGCTGAGCAGGCCCTGCTCGACCACGAGGTCGCGCACACTTCGGCCGGTTCTGGTGGACTCGTTCTGCAGTTCTGCGGCCTTCGCGTACCCGACATGCGGTGCGACGGCGGTCGCGAGGGCGCCGGAGCCCTCAAGCAGGCTGAGGGAACGCTGCGCGTCGACGGTGATGCCCTCCACGCAGCGCGAGCGCAGCGTGTCCGCGGCGTTGCCCAGGATGATCAGCGATTCGACGAGCCGGTCGGCGACGACCGGCATCATCACGTTCAGCTCCATCTGGCCGTACTGGGCCGCCGTTGCGATCGTCACATGGCCGCCGATCACGTCGAGCGCCACCATGTTGACCATCTCGGGAACGGAGGGGTTCACCTTGCCCGGCATGATCGAGGACCCAGGCTGCACGGCCGGCAGGAGGATCTCGCCGATGCCGGCGTGAGGTCCGGAGGAGAGAAGGCGAAGGTCCGAGGAGATGCGCGTCAGTTCGATCGCCAGTACCTGCAGGCCCGAGGAGAAGAAGACGAAGTCCCCGAGGCTCTGCGTGATGCGGAAGCGGTTGCGCGGCGCGCGGAAGGGCAGCGACAGGGCGGCCCCTAGCTCGTGCGCGCCGGCCTCGGGGTAGCCGGGCTCCGCGTTCAGGCCGGTGCCGTTCGCCGTGGATCCCATGTTCAGCTCGTAGAGGTACTCCGCGGCGTGGTCCGTCTGCTCGACCGCCTGGCGGATCGAGGCTGCGTAGCCGGAGAACTCCTGCCCGTAGCGGATCGGCACCGCGTCCTGGAGGTGCGTGCGCCCCGTCTTTAGGACGCCGTCGTAGCGCTCGGCGAGCACCTCGAAGGCGGCGGCGAGCGCGAGGACCTGCGCGCGGGTCTGCCGCCAGAGCGTGGTCGAAGCGACCCGCATGATCGTTGGGAAGATGTCGTTCGTCGACTGGCCCATGTTCACGTCGTCGTGCGAGGAGACCTTGTGGTCGCCGGCCCTGCCGCCGAGGTGGATCGAGGAGAGGTTTCCGATGACCTCGTTGAGGTTCATGTTGAACGAGGTGCCGGCGCCGGCCTGGTAGACGTCGACGATGAACTGGTCGAGGTAGCGGCCTGCGATGATCTCCTCCGCCGCCCAGACGATCGCGTCGGCGATCTCGGGCTTCATGCGGCCGGTCTCGCGGTGCGCGATGGCGGCGGCGCGCTTCACGTGCGCGCCCGCGGCGAGGAACTCAGGACGCGGCAGGCGTCCGCTGATGGGGAAGTTCTCATGCGAGCGCTGGGCGTGGGATCCCCAGAGGGCGCCGTCCGGCACCTGTACCTCGCCGAGGGCGTCGCGTTCGATCCGTGGCATGCTGCATTCCTCCTGCGCTCGTTCCGAGGTCAAGACCACAGGCATTATAGCAGAGCCGCCCAGCCCACGGGCCCTGTCCGAACGGACCAAGGAGTGGCGGCGGATGCCGCGAGATGCGGGGCGCAGCGCGCGCGCACTTCTCTGACCTTCCCCGCATACGCCATCTGGCAGGGCGCCTCGGAGCGGGGGCCTCACGCAGCAGCCGGATCTGGTCGCCGTCGCGAACGCGTAGGCGGAGCCCTGCGCCCATCGCGAGTTCGGGCGCGGGCGGTCCGCGGGTGTCGGTGCACGATCGCGCCGAGACGCCCCGGGGCGCGGACTCGCGCCACCGCGCTGCGGGCAGACGAAGGCCGCATCCACCAGCAGGTGGCGGTGCACGCACCCTGGCGCCGCAAGGCGCGGCTGCGCGCCCTCCGGCCCGGGGGTGACTCCGGGCTGCACGCGCATGGTGGCGTGCGTGCTCTGCGTTGTGCGTTGTGCGTTGGCGTTGTGCCTTGAAGGAAGCCTTCCGCACCCTTGCGAACTGAACATCCTGCCCCTCTCCCCCCAACGACTGGGGCGCGGGCGGGGACAGAAAGGGGGCCGGGGCCGCGGCGCCGTGCCGTCGGCCGTCAGATTTGGCGCGAATTCTCGTCTACGCGGCCGATGCCGCCAAGTACCTTCCGATCCTGCACAAAGTGGCTCCGGACATGGAAATCGCGTCCGCGTCGACGCGCCAGGAGGCGATGGCGCACCTCGATGCCGAGATCGTCATCTCCTGGGGACTGCCCGCGGACCTCGCCTCGCGCATGCCCAACCTCCGCTGGGTGCAGTGGCTTGGCGCTGGCGTCGACAAGGTGGTGCGCGCGCTGCCGGAGGACGTCGCGCTGACGCGCATCGTCGGCGCGTTCAGCTCGCTGATGACCGAGCACGTCTTCGCCTTCCTGCTCGCGATCCGCCGAGACGTCTTCAAGATACGCAGCATGCAGCAGGAGCGCCGCTGGCAGAAGGTCATGGCCCAGCCGCTGCGCGGGCAGCGTCTGGGCGTCGCCGGCCTCGGCGCGATCGGTCGGGAGATCGTCGCCGTCGGCCGCGCCTTCGGGATGGAGGTCTGGGGACTCAGCCGCAGCGGTGCGCAGGCGGCGATCGTCGACCGCCACTTCCTGCCGAACGAAGCGCGCGAGTTCGCGGCGGGCGTCGAGAACCTGGTGCTCGTCCTTCCGGCGACGCCGGCCACCGACGGCCTATTCGGTGCGCGGGAGTTCCAGGCGATGCCGGAGGGCTCGATCCTGATCAACGTCGGCCGGGGCAACGCGCTCGACGAGGATGCGCTCGCGGATGGGCTGCGTGCCGGCCATCCCGCCTTCGCCCAACTCGATGTGTTCCGCGAGGAGCCCCTGCCGGAGAAGAGCCCGCTCTGGGACCTCGCGAACTGCTACCTCTCGGCCCACTGCTCTGGGCCCAGCGAGTTCGAGCGCGTCGGCGCGTTCGCCGCCGAGAACCTGCGCCGCTACCTCGCCGACGAGGCGCTCATGGGCCTCGTCGACCGCGCGCGCGGCTACTGATCTACTGCGACTCAAGCGCGCGTCGCAGCGTGTGCAGCATGCGCGCCGTCGCGCCCCAGATGCGGTTGCCGCGCCAGGGGTAGACCGGCATGCGCCACACGCCGCCCGCCGGGGTGGCGATGTCCTCCCAGCCCTCGAGCGACCAGAGCTCCTGGAGCGGTGGCTCGAGGATCGCAGCCACCTCGCCGCTGGCTGCGCGGACGGACGGAGAATGAGGAAGGAAGCCGACGCAGGGAGCGATCGCGAAGCCGGATACCGGGATGAACTGGGCGGGCAGGCAGCCGAGGCGCTCCGGTGCTTCCGAGAGCCCGACCTCCTCGCGCGCCTCGCGCAGCGCGGTCGCCCAGTGGTCGGCGTCGGACGCGTCGCATGAGCCCCCGGGGAAGCTGATCTGTCCCTTGTGGTGGTCGAGGTCGTCGGTGCGGCGCGTCAGCAGGATCCGCAGGTCGGCGGCATCCGGGTACAGAAGGACGAGGACGGCCGACGGACGGCCGGCCGGCAGGGAGACGCGGGGCGCGAGGTTTGCGCGCAGGCGCTTGAGGTTCTCGGCCGCGGGGCGGGTTTCGTCGGCGTCCGCAGTGACGGCCTCCCTTGCAGATCAAGTTTGGCGCCCGCGTCCACGACTCCTTCCGGGAGGGTAGTCGGGACGGGGCGCGAACTGTAGGCCAGGAACGGGGGGGCTTCGATTGCTCGCGCTCTTCGATCTCGATGGAACGGTGCTCGACACGAGCGCCGCGCACGCCTACGCCGCCGGGGCCGCCCTGCGTGGGCGCGGCCTGCCTTTTGACCCGGCGTTCGTCCGGCGGTTCCTCGTCGCCCAGGACGGCGCGGCCGCGGGCCTTCCCGAAGCGCTCTTCCTTTCGGTCTGGCAGGACATGCAACCGCTGTACGCCGAGGCGCTGCCCTCTGTGCGGCCGTTTCCGGGCGCACCCGAGACGCTCCACGCCTTGGCGAAGGCAGGTCATCGCCTCGGCGTCGTCACGTCGAAGCAGCGCTGGGCGGTGGAGCTCGAACTGCGGCAGACCCGGCTGGCGGAGGCGTTCGAAGTGGTCGTCTGCCGAGACGACACCACGCAGCACAAGCCGAACCCGCAGCCGCTCCTCCTGGCCCAGGCGCGGCTCGGCCTCGGCGGTGGCGCCTACCTCGGCGACCAGGACACCGACGTCCTGGCGGCGCGCGCGGCCGGGATGCTGCCGATCGGGGCTGGCTGGGGCTGGAGCGGCGGGGATGCGCTACGCGCGGCGGGCGCGCTCCTGGTGCTCGAGGAGTTCCCCGCGCTGCGGGCTGCGCTCGAGCGGCTCTCGGACACCCCGTCGGGCCTTGAGGCGGCCGAGTAGCGCGCGACGGGCCAGGGCCGTCTCGGGCGCGTGATCGCGGGAGAGGATGTCGGAAGCCACATCCCCGCAGGGCTGCCGTCGAGCTCGACTCGGCAGGCGGCTCAGCTACCGCCGCGCACCGGGATCAGCGCGCCCGAGACATCGCGCCCCGCCTCTGAGCAGAGGAACAGCGCGAGATCGGCGAGCCGCGCGGGCGAGACCCATGCCGCGGGATCGCGACCCGGCATCGCGGCGCGGTTCGACGGCGTGTCGATCGTCAGCGGCAAGAGCGCGTTCACCCGGGCTCCGGAGCCCTTCAGTTCCTGCGCGGCCGTTTGTACGATACTATGTAGCGCAGCCTTCGACGCGTTGTAGGAGACCTGGCGCGCGCGCGCGTCCTGCGCGCCGAGCGCGCCGATCGCGACCGCGCTGCCGCGCGCGGCCCGCAGTGCAGGAAGAAGGTGGCGCAATGCGTAGAAGGGCATGCGCGCGTTGATCCAGAAGAGACGCTCGAACTCCTCGGGCGGAGTCTCCTCGATTCCGCGCCCGCCCGCGTAGGCGCCCGCGGTCAGGAGGAGGGCGTCGAGCGGTTGGGCGGCGATCCGCTCGCAGGCCGCCGCGACGCCGTCAGGCGTACCGAGGTCCGCAGCGAACGCCTGCACGCCCTTGGGAAGATCCTCGGGCAACCGGCGATCCACCGCGAGCACCTCGTACCCCGCGGCCGCGAATCGCTCCACCATGACCCGCCCGAGCTGCCCCGTCCCGAGCACCGCTGCGCCGTGCCGTTTCACGTGCATCGCCTCCATGCGATGATGCATCTTCGGTTCGCACCGGCCCGCTCCTTCTCGTACACCCTGGGGAGGTTTCCGCGTGATCGCGCTCTTCGACTCCGGCATCGGTGGCCTCACGGTCCTCGGTTCGCTCTGGCGCCGGATGCCGCAGCGGGACTACCTCTACCTCAGCGATCAGGCGCACTTCCCGTACGGCGACCGGCCCGCGGCCGACGTGCGCAGGGACGTCGCGGCGTTCGCCGCGTACGCTCGCCAGGAGGGCGCGCAGGCGCTTGTCCTCGCCTGCAACACGGCGAGCGCACTCGCACTCGCCGAGGCGCGCAGCGCCTTCACAGGCCCAACGTACGGCGTGATCGCGGACGTCGCGGCCCAGGCCGCCGAGCGGTCGAAACGCGGCGTCGTCGGCGTGCTCGCGACGACGAACACGTGCCGAACCCACGCGTACCGCCAAGCTGTACAGGCCCGCGTCGAGGAGGTGGCCTGCCCCGAACTGATCGCGCTTGCGGAGATCGGCGGCGCGAGCGACTGCGACGTCGAGCGAGAGGCGAGCGCCCCCTTGGCGAAAGTGCGCGCGACCGGCGCGGACGTCGTGATCCTCGGGTGCACCCACCTGCCGCACTTCGAGCGTGTGCTGCGCGAGCTGATCTCGCCGTGGGCGACCCTGCTCGATCCGGGCGAGGCGCTCGCCGACCGTCTCACGGCGGAACTTCCGCCGCGCAGCGGGCACGGCCGCGTGCGCTGCGTGACGACCGGCGACGCGGACGCGCTCGCGCGCCGTTTCGCGCTGGAGTTGCCCGAGGTGTACAAGCAGGCGCGCATCGCGCGCATCAAACCTCCCGCGCTGGGCGCGTAGCGGGTTTGCGCTTCGTTGACTGCGCGCGGACCCAATGCTAAAATCCTTACGCGACTCGGTGAATGTAGCTCAGTTGGTTAGAGCACCAGGCTGTGGCCCTGGGGGTCGGGGGTTCGAGTCCCCTCATTCACCCCATTTTTCGTGTGGGTTTCCGCCGACGCTGGGGCGTCGCCAAGCTGGTAAGGCACGGGACTTTGGATCCCGCATGCGTAGGTTCGAGTCCTACCGCCCCAACCAAGTTTGGGCCATTAGCTCAGTGGTTAGAGCGCCCGCCTTTTAAGCGGGGCGTCGATGGTTCGAATCCATCATGGCCCACCAAGGCGGGCGTGGCGGAATGGTAGACGCGTGGGACTTAGGATCCCATGGGGACACCCGTGAGAGTTCGAGTCTCTCCGCCCGCACCAGGTTTGCGGAAGTGGCTCAGTGGTAGAGCGTCGCCTTGCCAAGGCGAAGGTCGCGGGTTCGAATCCCGTCTTCCGCTCCAAATTTTGTCGGGCGATGGCCGAGGGTCGCCCAGCTCGGGCCGGACACTGCCGTCCGGCCCTATCAGTTGGAAGAGGTGTGGACGTGCAGGTCGAGCTGGAGAAACTGAACGAAGACGAGGTTCGCGTCACGATCGCCGTGGAGCAGGACCGGTTGCAGGGCGCATTGGACGAAGCGTACCGCAAGATCGCGAAGCGCGTGAACGTGCCCGGGTTCCGTCCCGGCCGGGCGCCGCGTCCGATCGTCGAGCGCGCCTACGGCACGCAGCGCCTCTACGAGGACGCCCTGCAGGACCTCGTGCCGCAGGTGTACAGCGAGGCGATCGAGCAGCTGGAGCTGCACCCCTACGAGGATGGGCAGATCGAGGAGATCGAGCCGGCCGACGAGGGAGTGCGGGTCAAGGCGCGCGTGCTGCTTGAGCCGGAGGTCGCACTGCCGGACTACCGCGCCTACCCGCGGGAGGCGGCGGCGGCGCAGGACGTTCCGGAGGAGGACATCGACCGCGCGCTCGAGGAGGAGCGCCGGGCCCACGCGACGCTCGTGCCGAGCGAGGTGGTCGGTCCCGAGTCCGTCGTCGAGCTGAGCGGAACGTACATCGACGATGCAGGTGCCCCGGCCGTCATCCCGCGCACCCAGATCGCGCTCGACCGGGCATTCCCGGAACTGCGCGACGCGCTCCTGGGCGCGAAGGTCGGCGACGAGCGCCAGGTGCCGCTCGAGGGTGCACAGAGCGAAAAGACGGGCCGCGTCGTGATCGACGACGTGCGCACGCTCGAGCTGCCGCAGGCGGACGACGCGTTCGCGCAGGAGCATGGGCATAAGGACCTGAAGGAGATGCGCGAGGGGCTCGCGAATGCTCTGCGCGCCGAGGCGGATCGCGCTGCGGAGAACGCGCGCCGCTCCGCGCTGCTGGACCGGGTGATCCAGGAGGCGGAGGTTCGCATCCCCGAAGCCCTCGTCGAGCGCGAGGCGCACTCGCTGCTGCACGAGCGCTACGGCGAGGCGGCCCACGACCACGGCGATCCGGACGAGCAGATGCGCAAGGAAGCGGGCGAGCGCGTTCGCGCCAAGATCGTCGTGGGCAAACTGATGGAGGCGGAGGGGATCGCGCTGACCCAGGCGGAGTTCGATGCCGCCCGGCGCGCGCTCGAGGGGAACGGGCAGGGTCAGAAGTTCGGTGACCGTGAACTCCAGTCGCTCTACGGCATACTCCTCGACGAGAAGCTTCGTTCGTTTTTGGGCAACTTGGGTGAGGAGCCGACGGCGCCCGAGCCCGAGGAGTCCCAGCCCCAGCCGCCGGCGGCCGAAGCCGAACAGCCGCAAGTCGAGTAGGCCGCGAAGGAGAGGGAACCAATGGGCTACATGGTGCCGATGGTCGTCGAGCAGACGAATCGCGGAGAACGCGCCTACGACATCTACTCGCGCCTGCTCAAGGAGCGGATCATCTTCCTCGGGTCGCCGATCGACGACCAGGTGGCCAACCTCGTCGTCGCACAGCTTTTGTTTCTCGAGAGCGAGGACCCCGAGAAGGACGTGCACATCTACATCAACTCACCGGGCGGTGTCGTGGACGCAGGCCTGGGCATATACGATACCATGCAGTACATCCGCGCCGACGTCTCCACGATTTGCGTCGGCCAGGCCGCGAGCATGGCGGCCCTGCTGCTGGCCGGAGGCGCGAAGGGGAAGCGCTTCGCGCTGCCGAACTCCCGCGTGATGATCCATCAGGCGGGCGTAGGCGGCGGACCTCCCGGCAAGGCTAGCGACATCGAGATCTTCACGCGCGAGCTGCTGAAGATCAAGGAGGTCACCAGCCAGATCCTGGCGCGCCACACGGGGCGCCCGGTGGAGGAGATCTACAAGGACACCGACCGCGACAAGTTCATGTCGGCGGAGGAAGCGAAGGAGTACGGACTGATCGACGAGGTGATCACCTCTCGGGACGTCAAGAGTCCATCCCGCTAACAAGGGGGTGTCGCGGATGTTTAAGTTCACCGACGAGAAGGGCCAGCTGAAGTGCTCCTTCTGCGGAAAGTTCCAGGATCAGGTGAAGCGCCTGATCGCGGGCCCAGGCGTGTACATCTGCGACGAGTGCATTGAACTGTGCTCGGAGATCATCGACGAGGAACTGGGCGACGACGTCGAGGTCGAACTCAAGAACATCCCCAAGCCGGCCGAGATCAAGTCGATCCTGGACCAGTACGTGATCGGGCAGGAGCGCGCGAAACGCACCCTCTCCGTGGCCGTCTACAACCATTACAAGCGGATCAACCTCGGCTCGAAGATCGACGACGTCGAACTGCAGAAGTCGAACCTGATCATGATGGGGCCCACGGGCTCCGGCAAGACGTACATGCTGCAGACCCTGGCGCGCATCCTGAACGTCCCGTTCGCGATCGCGGACGCGACGTCTCTGACGGAGGCGGGCTACGTCGGCGAGGACGTCGAGAACATCCTCCTGAAGTTGATCCAGGCAGCCGACTACGACGTCGAGAAGGCCGAGAAGGGCATCGTCTACATCGACGAGGTCGACAAGATCGCGCGCAAGTCCGAGAACCCCTCCATCACGCGCGATGTCTCGGGCGAGGGCGTGCAGCAGGCGCTGCTGAAGATCCTGGAGGGCACGGTCGCCTCCGTGCCGCCGCAGGGCGGCCGCAAGCACCCGCACCAGGAGTTCATCCAGATCGACACGACGAACGTGTTGTTCATCTGCGGCGGCGCCTTCGATGGCATCGACCGCGTGATCAAGAACCGCATCGGCAAGAAGGGCCTCGGCTTTGGCGCGGAGGTCGGCCACACGAAGACCGAACGGATCGGTGAGGTGCTGGCGCGCGTGCTGCCGGAGGACCTCCTGCATTACGGGCTGATTCCGGAGTTCGTCGGCCGCCTGCCGATCATCGTGACGCTGGACGCGTTGGACGAGGAGGCGCTGGTGCGCATCCTGCAGGAGCCGCGCAACGCGCTCGTCAAGCAGTACCAGAAGCTCTTTGAGCTCGATGGCCTGGACCTTGAGATCAAGGACGACGCGATCCACGCGATCGCGCAGGAGGCCCTCAAGCGCAACACCGGTGCGCGCGGTCTACGGGCGATCATCGAGGACATCATGCTGGACGTGATGTTCGACACGCCCTCGCGCAAGGACGTGACGAAGTGCGTCGTCACGAAGGAAGTCGTGCTGCGTCACGAGGAGCCGCTGCTGGTCACCTCGGAGCGCAAGGGACGCAAGAAGCAGGAAGAGACGGCCTGACGCAGCGCGAAGCGCCCCGCCCGCAAGGGCGGGGCGCTTCGCGCGTTCTGGGCCGCTACCCGACGGCCAGGTGTGCCATCACGAGGATGATCGCGACCTGCATCACTCCCTGCACCCCGGCCAGCCGGTTGTTGAAGCGGTTGAGGCTTGTCATCCGCTCGACGTCCGGTGCCGGCATGGAAGCGGAGACCATTGAAAGAATTCCCCCGTCCCGCATCACCTTTCACGGCGTCAGGGGTAGTTCCTTCTTGGAGGAACTGCAGCGCGCTACCGCCAACTTAGCCTCAGGCAGGGAGGTGTTGTCTCTGGCGCTCCACACGTTGCTCGAGCAGCTGCGCACGGCCGCATGGGGCAGGCAGCGCACCGCGGAACGACTTTTGGTCTGCGTTCTGGCCGAGGGCCACGTGCTCGTCGAGGATGTGCCGGGCGTCGGGAAGACGACCCTCGTGCGCGCGCTCGCAGAGAGCCTGGGCCTCGAGACGCGGCGCATCCAGTTCACACCGGACCTCTTGCCCTCCGACGTGACGGGCTACACCTACTACGAGCCGCAGCGCCGCGAACTCGTGTTCCGGCGCGGGCCCGTCTTCACGAACCTCCTCCTGGCCGACGAGATCAACCGGACGTCGCCGAAGACCCAGTCGAGCCTCCTCGAGGCGATGGAAGAGCACCAGGTGACGATTGACGGAGAGGTGCGGGAACTGCCTCAGCCGTTCGTCGTCTGCGCGACGGAGAACCCGATCGAGTACGAGGGGACGTTCCCGCTGCCCGAGTCGCAGCTCGACCGCTTCCTTCTGCGCCTGCGCCTCGGCTACCCGGAGCGTGGGGCGGAGACCGAGGTGCTGATGCGGCCCGGCAAGGAGCAGCGCGCGCCGCGCCTCGCCCAGGTCATCACGCGCGAGGCGCTCATAGAGGCGACCGAGGCGGCGCAGGCGGTGCCCGTCGGAGAGCCCGTCGCGCAGTACGCGCTCGCGCTCGCGGAGCGCACGCGCAGCCACCCCTCGCTCATCCTGGGGCTCAGCCCGCGCGGCACGATCGCCTGGGTGCGCGCGGCGCGGGCGCTCGCGTTCGTCCGGGACGAGGCGTACGTCACGCCCGATCACCTGCGCGAACTGGCGCACGAAGTCATCTGCCACCGCCTGGTGCTGAAGCCCGAGTCCGCGCTGCACGGCGTCTCGCCGCGCGCCGTGCTCGACGAGGCGATCGCCCAGACGCCGCTTCCGGGCGTCCGCTCCGCGGCGCGATGAGGGCCGGCTCCGTTCTCTCCACCGCGGTGCTGCTGATCTGCGCCGCCGTCTTGGCGGGACTCTTGCCGAGTCCGCTCTGGACGTTCCTCGCGCGAGTAGCTTTCCTGTACATCCTGATCTCCCTCGCGTGCCGCTGGTTCGCCGGCCGCGTGCGGGCCGAGATGTCCGCCTGGCCAGAGCATCCGGAGAGCGGCGACTTCGCGGGCATCGACGTGCGCTTGCGCGCGCCGGTTCCCGGCCTCTGGCGGATCGAGGCGACCGCGCAGGACGCCGAGCTCACGACGGGCGGGTGGTTCGCCCCAGGGCGCCAACGCGCGCACCTCGAGCACAAGGCCGTGCGCCGCGGCGTCCACGTCTACCGCGTGCGCATCAGCTACCGCGACCCGCTCGGTCTCCTCTCGCGCCGCATGGTGTTCTCCGGCGAGGTGGAGCTCTCGGTGCGCCCACGGACCGTCCCGCTGCCCGACCTCGGCGCGCGCTTCGGCGCGCGAGGTCCGCAGGTCGGGCAGCGCCATGCGCAACGCTCCGACGCCCCGTCCGGCGTGCGCCGCTACCTGCCGGGGGACCGGCTGGCGGAAGTGCACTGGCCCCAGACGCTGCGCATGGGCGAGACGCAGGTGCGAGACGCCTACACCCGCGGCACCGTCCTGCGCACGATCGCACTCGACACGCGCCGCGGCGCCTACCCGGACGAGCAGACGTTCGAGCTCGCCGTGGGCGTGGCGGCGTCGCTCGCGCTCTCCGCCGCGCGCCGCGGCGAGGCGGTGGGGCTCCTGGCCGGCGACGCCTTCGTCCCGGCTCGCCTCGCGACGGCTGCACGCCTGATGGATGTCCTGACCCGCGTAGAGCGCACGGACGCCGCGATGCCCGGGTCTACCGGCGCGCTGATCTACGTCGGGACCGCGCAGGGCGCAGCGGCGCTGCGAACCCACCGGCCGCTCGCCTTCGCCGTGGCGGTCGGGCGGGACGCCCAGGGCGAGGATCTTTGCATCCGGGACTGGCCCGCGCTCTACGCGCTCGCGCGCGGCGCGAGGGCGGCCCGGTGAGGCGCGGCGCGCAGGGCGCACTCTGGTCCCTGCCGCTCGTCTACGCAATCTCGCAGGGGATCGGCGGGGACATCCGCCTCGCGCTCGTCAGCGCGGGGCTCTTCGCCGCGCTTGGACTCGTGCCGGTGGCGTGGCTGCGCATCGCGCTGCGCGCGACCCTGTACCTCGGCGCGATCTACCTGCGCCTCCTGGGGCCGAGGAGCCTTTGGCATCTGCCGGAGCAGACGCTTTCTGTACTGCGACATGGCCATCTCACCGCGCTCACGGCGCCCGAGTCGATGCTGATCTTCCTCCTGCTCGTGCCCGCGCTGATCGCGATCTTCGAGCGCACGGGCGGCGGATCACAGCTTCGTCTCTGGCAGGCGCTCGGCGGGGCCGCGCTGCTCGCCGTGCTGCAGAGTCTCGACGTCGCGGTCGGCGGCGAGCTCCTCTGTTTCGCCGCGCTTTACTTCCCGGTGCGCTACTTCGACCTCGCGGGCGATCGGCCGGCGGGGCGCCCGAGCGCATTCGCGGCGGCCGTCGTCTTCGCCGCCGCCGCTGTCGCACTCCTCTACCTGAACCCCGTGATCGCGCCGGGGATCGCCTACGGCAAAGGAGGCATCGCCACCGAGGGCTACCTCGCGAATCCCCAGAACGTCGACGTGGGCGTCCAGACGAGCCAGGCGCGCGAGTTCTTCGCCGCGGTGCAGCAGCCGCTCTACTGGATGACCTACATCGGCCAGACCTACACCGGGCAGGGATGGAAGGTGGCAGGCCGCTGGCGTCGCATGCAGCCGCTCGAGCTGACGGGGCAGGTGCAGCAGGGGGAACGCGTCCTCAAAGAGCGCATCACCCTTTACGCGAAACTGCCTACCGATCCGGTCGACGGAGCCGTCGTGACCGTCCTCTCGCCCGCCAAAGTGTGGCGCTACCGGGGCGGAAGCGAGTCCTACAGCGTGCCAGGCAGCAAGATCGAGGTGCTCGCGGTGCAGAGTGGTTCCTCCGGCGGCCTCACCGGACCCCTCGTGCAGCCCGTCTCCGCCGGCGACCTCGCCGTCCCGGCACCGCTCTTGACCGGTCCCACCCCGCTGGCCGCGAGGCAGGCGATCGCCGGCGCCGGGCCCGGCGAGCTCGCGAAGGCGCAGGCGATCGTCGCCTACCTTCAGGCGAACGAGCGCTACACCCTGAAGGTGCCGCCGGACCATGGACGCGACTTCGTGACGAACTTCCTCTTCGTGAGCCACGCCGGCGACTGTAACGGCTTCTCGAGCGCGTTTGCGATCCTGGCGCGCGAGGATGGCATCCCGACGCGCTGGGTCACGGGCTTCCTGCCCGGGACGCGGGTCAAGGGCGGCTACCTCGTGCGGGCCAACGATGCGCACAGCTGGGATGAGATCTACATTTCCGGCACCGGCTGGGTCGCGATCGACCCGACGCCGGGCTTCGCGGTGCCCCAGCCGGCACCGAAGACCGCGCCCGCCGCCTCGACGAGCGTCGCGAAGGCGCTGCGCCAGGCGCGCGCCGCGCAGCTGCGCGCGGCGTCGGGGCTCGGCCATGGTCCACTTGCGCACCAGAAGGCGCGCGGAGTGAGCCCTTGGCCCTACGCTCTGGCGCTGCTCGTCGCAGCGGCAATTGTCTGCGCCGTGCTCGTGCGGCGACGGCTGCCGCTCTGGTGGCTGCGGACTGTCGCGCGGATCTTCCGCGACCCGTGGCCGCGCGACGTGACCGTGCGGGCCTGGCTCGACGGCCGGGCGCCGGCCCTCCAGGCGTTCCTGGAGTGGCGGATCTACCGCCCGGCGCCCGACGGCCCCGTTTCGCTGCAGGCGGCGCGGAGCGACCTCAGCGCACTCTACCTCGGGGCGCACAGGCCAAGGCGCGGACGTACGCTGCCTGCTCGCGACCCGCGTCGCAATTACGGGTAATAGGAGCGGGCCCTGCGCGCCATACTACCCCCGGATGGGGGGAGTGGCGATGGACTACGCGGCAGAGATCTTCACGTTCGTGCAGTTCTTCTTCGCGGTGGTGATCGGCCTCTACTTCTGGAACCTGCTGCGCACGCAGCAGGGCAGCCGCGTCGCGATCGACCGCGAGTCGCGCAAGGAGGTCGAGAAGCTGCGCCAGCTGCGCGACATCTCCCTCTCGGAGCCGCTCTCGGAGCGTACGCGGCCTGCCAAGATGGGTGAGATCGTCGGCCAGGAGGAGGGCATCCGCGCGCTCCGGGCCGCGCTCTGCGGTCCGAACCCCCAGCACGTTCTGGTCTACGGGCCGCCCGGGGTCGGCAAGACGGCCGCCGCGCGACTGGTGCTCGAGGAGGCGAAGAGCCGCGGCCACTCGCCGTTCAAGGCGGAGGCGAAGTTCATCGAGCTCGACGCCACGACGGCGCGTTTCGACGAGCGCGGCATCGCCGATCCCCTGATCGGCTCCGTGCACGACCCGATCTACCAGGGCGCCGGGGCGATGGGCATGGCGGGCATCCCGCAGCCGAAACCCGGTGCGGTGACGAAGGCGCACGGGGGGATGCTGTTCATCGACGAGATCGGCGAACTGCACCCGATGCAGATGAACAAGCTCCTGAAGGTCCTGGAGGACCGCAAGGTGTTCCTCGAGAGCGCCTACTACTCGAGCGAGGACCCGAACATCCCGCGCCACATCCAGGACATCTTTGAGAACGGCCTGCCGGCAGACTTCCGGCTCGTCGGCGCCACGACGCGCCAGCCCGAGGACCTGCCGCCCGCGCTGCGTTCGCGCTGCGTCGAGGTGTTCTTCCGGCCGCTGCGCCGGCCGGAGGTGCTCGAGATCGCGGAGGGGGCGGCCCGCAAGGTCGATCTGGCGCTCGGGGAAGGGGCGCTTTCCGTGGTCGCGGACTTCGCGCAGAACGGGCGCGAGTCGGTGAACATCGTCCAGATCGCCGCGTCGCTCGCCTTCACGGAGGGTCGCCAGCGCATCGAGCGCAGCGATGTCGAGTGGGTCGTCAACGCCGGCCAGTACACGCCGCGCCACGAGCGCAAGGTGCCCGACGAGGCGAGGGTCGGGGTCGCGACGGGGCTCGCGGTGATCGGTCCGAACGTCGGAACGATCCTCGAGATCGAGGCGACCGCCCGCCGCGTCGGCCACGGCCGCGGCAGGGTGCGCGTGACCGGCATGGTCGAGGAGGAGGAGATCGGTGCGCGCGGCCGTACGCTGCGGCGCAAGAGCATGGGCCGCTCCTCCGTCGAGAACGTTCTGACGCTTCTGCAGCCGCTCGTCGACGAGGATCTGCAGGACTACGACCTGCATGTGAACCTGCCGGGCGGCATGCCGGTGGACGGCCCGTCGGCCGGTGTGACGATCGCCGCCGCCATCTACTCGGCCGTGATCGGCCGGCCGATCGACCACCGGCTCGCCATGACGGGCGAACTCTCGATCCACGGCGGGGTGCGACCCGTGGGCGGCGTGCCGGCGAAGGTGCAAGCCGCCGTCGAGGCGGGCGCGCGGCGCGTGCTCGTTCCGAAGGAGAACGACCAGGAGCGCCTGCACCAGCTCGGCATCGAGGTAATCCCCGTCGCGCGCTTCGCGGAGGTGCTGGAGTACGCGCTCTTGCCCGCGCGCGAGGCGCAAGCCTCTGCGGCGCCGGCGCCGGCCGATCGCTCCGCCGTCGCCGCAGCGCCGCTCGCCGCGCCGCAGGCCCGCGACCTGCCGATCTAGCGTGGCCATCTCGGGTCCGTCCGCCGCACGCGGGGGACGGGCCTTTGCTATGCTCTCGGGAGGAGGTGGGAGCCCTGGAGGTAGCGATCTCGCACGCGGCGTCGCCGCGTGAGCGCGGCGTGCACGCGCAGCTCTTGGCCCCGCTCGGGAACCTTTCGTACCTGCAGGACCTTGAGCCAGGGGAGCGCATTCAGAGAGAACGCCGCGCCGACGTGCTGCTCGGCTGGAACCCCCTGCTGGAGCTGGGGCAAGACGCCTGCCGGGAGATGGAGAAGCTTCGCATGGTGCAGCTCTTCTCCGCGGGAGCCGACCACCTGGACCCGCGGGTGTTCCCCGAGGACGCGATCCTCTGCTCGAACGCCGGCGTCTTCGCGCAGCCGATGGCGGAGCACGTGCTGGCGATGGCGCTCGCGCTCTCGAAGCGCCTCCTTCAGGGGCACGAGGAACTGCGCCGCGGCATCCTCGACCAGCGCACGCCGTCGCGCGCGCTGCGCGGCTCGACTGTGGGCGTCATCGGCTACGGCGGCATCGGCCGCGCGGTCGGGGAGGCGTTCCGCGCACTCGGCTGCAGCATCCTCGCGATCAACCGGGGAGGCCCGATCGCGGACCCCGTGGAGTTCCACGGTATGCTCCGGGACCTCGACGCGGTGCTCTCACGCAGCGACATCGTGGTGCTCTCGGCAGCGCTCACGCCCGAGACGCGCGGACTGATCGGCCGGCGCGAGCTCTCTCTCCTGCGTGAGGAGTCGATCATCATCAACGTCGCGCGCGCAGCGATCTGGGATGAGGACGCGCTCTACGAGCACCTCAAAGGACACCCGAAGGTGCTGGCGGGCATCGACGTCTGGTGGGAGGAACCGTTCCGCGGACAGCCGTTCCGCGTGCGCCATCCCTTCCTCGGCCTGCCGAACGTGCTTGGCTCGCCGCACAACTCCGGCGTGACGCAGGGCGCCGTGATCGGTGCAGTGGAGCGCGCCTGCCAGAACGTCGCGCGCTTTCTGCGCGGAGAGGAGCCCCAGGGCATCTTGCGCAGGGCGGACCTCTTCGGGGCGTAGCGCCTGCGCGCCACCCGCGAAGGAAAGCCCACGCGCGCCCCGAAACCCTGCCCCATGCGCAACCGAGACCGTATGTCCCACTCCTTCGCCTGGACCTGGCTCGTCGCGGCCGTGATCGCGGCGTCGACGGCCGCGAGCCTCTTCCGCCTCGCGCAGCTGCCCGCCCTCGAGGCGGCAGGGCTGCGCCTCTTCGTCGCCGGCGTCGTTCTGGCGCCCTTCGGCGCGAAGACGCTCTTCGGCCTCGGCCGCCCCATGCGCTGGAGCGTGGCCCTCGCCGCGCTCGCGCTCGCGGTGCACTTCGGCAGCTGGGTGGAGTCCTTGTACCTCACGTCGGTCGCCTCGAGCGTCGTGCTCGTCTGCTCGAGCCCGCTCTTCGTGCTGCTCTGGGAGATCCTCTCCGGCGAGCGCGTGCGGCGCGGCCAGTGGATCGGAGCCTCGATGGGCCTTCTCGGCGTCGTGCTGATCGCCGGCGGCGACATGGGCCTGCATGGCCCGACGGCGCTCCTCGGCGACGCGCTGGCGCTCCTCGGCGCGCTCGCGTTCTCCGTCTACCTCCGGGCGGGCAGCCGCGCGCGCCAGCAGCTGCCCGTCCTGGCGTACGTCGCCCCCGTCTACGGCCTCGCGGGCGCGCTGCTGCTCCTGCTGCAGCCGCTGGTGGGGCCGCCTGTGTGGCCGCTTTCAGGCGCGGCGTGGGAGATGACGGCGCTTCTTGTGCTCCTTCCGACGCTCGTCGGCCACACGGGGTTCAACAACGCCCTGCAGCGCATCCGCTCGAGCACCGTCGCGATGGTTGCGCTGCTTGAGCCGCTCTTCGCGGTGCTGATCGCCTGGCCGCTCCTGCATACCCTGCCGAGCGGCCTCGACGTGCTGGGCGGCGCCTTGGCGATCGGGGGTCTCCTCGTGTTCGAGCGGGGGGCGCGCCGCGAGGGCGCGGCGCCAGAGCCCGCGCTCGACTGAGCGGGGACTACGGCGCGGCGGAAGCGGCGGCGCGCGCGCCGGCCGGCGCTGCTGTGATCGTGAAGCGCGGGATGAAGACGTGCGCCAGGGGGCCGATGGCCAGCGCGTAGACGACCGTACCGAGGCCGACGTCGCCGCCGAGGAGCCACCCCGCTGCGAGCACCGTGAGCTCGATCGCGGTGCGGACGACGCGCAGGGAGTGGCCACGGGCCGCGAGTCCCACCATCAGCCCGTCGCGCGGCCCCGGCCCGAGGCCAGCACCGATGTAGCAGCCGGTCGCGACGCCGTTCATGAAGACGCCTGTCGCGAGGAAGAGGGCGCGCAGCAGGAGGGCATGCGGCGCCGGGATGGCGGCGAGTACGACGTCCATCACCGAGCCGATCAGGACGACGTTGGCGAGCGTTCCAAGGCCGGGCCGTTGCCGCAGCGGGATCCAGAGCAGCAGAACGCCGCCGCCGACGAGGATCGACCACGTGCCGATCGGGATGCCCGTGTGGAGCGAGAGTCCCTGGTGAAAGACGTCCCACGGGTCGAGTCCGAGCGTGCCGAGCACCAGCAGTGAATCGCTCACGCCGTAGAGAAGAAGACCCGCGAAGAGCTGCGCGACGCGACGCGGCAGCTGGTTCCTCGAGGGCGGGGGTACGAACGCCATGGCCGCCGCGCCCAGGCGCCGGCTCCATAGGGAGCGCAACTGCATCACCTCGTACTGGGTATAGCCACTGAACGGGCAGTCATCGTGCGGGAGCGGCGCAGCGGGCGCTGGGCCGAATGATGCCATCGTAGAGGCTTGGCGCGCGTTCGTCATCCACCAGTTCGCCGGGAAGTCACGCAAGTGGAAGTATGTGGAACGACGGTCACATCCGGTGCGTGCGTTTCAACCGGCGCCCCGGGAAAACTGAGCGGGACGCCGGGGCAGGGCTCTGCGAATGGTATAATGTGCGCGAGTTCAACCAAGGGGTGTTCGTTTGCAATATCCGCTGCTGCCGCTGCGCGGCGTGCTGGTGTTCCCGGGCCTCGTCGTGCCGCTTGAGATCGGGCGGGAGCGCTCTGTGCGTGCGCTCGAGCAGGCGTGGGACACCGAGCACCGCCTCGTCTTCGCGAGTCAGCGTGACCCGAGGGAAGACGACCCGAACCCGGAGGACCTCTTTCCCGTTGGGGTCGTCTGCGAGATCAAGCAGGTTGTGAAGCTGCCGGACGGTACGTGGAAGGCCGTCGTCTACGGCGAGGAGCGCGTGCGCATCGACGCGTTCGCCGACGAGGCGGAGTACTTCCTCTGCGACGTCGCGCCACTCGAGGAGATTCCGGCGCCCGAGAACGAGGAGACCGAGGCGGCGATGCGCTCGGTGATCCACATGTACGAGGAGTACCTGAAGCTCGGTCGCAGGATGCCTGGAGACGCGAGCCTCTCGATCTCCACCGACGATCCGGGCCGCCTGTGCGACGCGATCGCCTCGAACCTCGAGATCAAGATCGAGGAGCGCCAGGAGGTGCTCGAGACGCTGGACGTCTCGGAGCGCCTGATGCTCATCCACCGCATCCTGGCGCGCCAGATCGACCTCCTGGAGATCGAGCGCAAGATCCACGCGCGCGTGCGGCGTCAGATGGAGAAGACGCAGAAGGAGTACTACCTGCGCGAGCAGATCAAGGCGATCCAGCGCGAACTTGGCGACCACGAGGACCCTGCCGGCGAAGCCGAGGAGTGGCGCAAGAAGATCCAGGAGGCGCAGCTGCCGGAGCAGGCGCAGGAGAAGGCCCTGCGCGAGGTGGACCGCCTCGAGCACATGCCCCAGATGTCCGCCGAGGCGGTCGTCGTCCGCACCTACCTCGAATGGCTGACGAACCTGCCGTGGTCCGTGGAGACGGGTGACGCGCTCGACCTCAAGGAGGCGCAGCGCATCCTCGACGAGGACCACTACGGCCTCCAGAAGGTCAAGGACCGCATCCTCGACTACCTCGCCGTGCGCGCACTGCAGCCCAAGATCAAGGGCCCGATCCTCTGCCTCGTCGGCCCGCCCGGCGTCGGCAAGACGAGCCTCGGGCGCTCCGTCGCGCGGGCGCTCGGACGCAACTTCGTGCGGATCAGCCTGGGCGGCGTGCGCGACGAGGCGGAGGTTCGCGGCCACCGGCGCACGTACGTGGGCGCGCTCCCCGGACGCATCATGCAGGGCATGCGCCAAGCCGGCAGCCGCAACCCCGTCTTCCTGCTCGACGAAGTAGACAAGATGGCTCAGGACTTCCGCGGCGACCCGGCCGCGGCGCTTCTCGAGGTATTGGACCCGGCGCAGAACGGCGCCTTCTCCGACCACTACATCGAGCTGCCGTTCGACCTGTCGCACGTCCTGTTCATCACGACGGCGAACATGGCGCAGCAGATCCCGCAACCGCTCCTCGACCGCATGGAGACGATCGCGATCCCGGGCTACACCGAGGACGAGAAGGCGCAGATCGCGACCCGCCACCTGCTGCGGCGCCAGATGGAGGAGCACGGCCTCGAACCGGGCGACCTCGAGCTGGGGCGCGGCGTTCTGGAGGGCATCATCCAGGGGTACACCCGCGAGGCGGGCGTACGGAGCCTGGAGCGGACCATCGCGACGCTCTGCCGCAAGGCGGCGCGGCGCAAGATCGCTGGCAAGTCCCCGCTGCACGTCACGCCGAAGGGCATCGAGAAGGAACTCGGCCCGCGCAGGTTCCACGCGCACGAGCTGCGCCGCGAGGACGAGGTCGGCGTCGCGACCGCGCTCTACTGGACCGAGGTCGGGGGAGACGCCATGCCGATCGAGGTCACCGTCGTGCCCGGCAAGGGCAACCTCGTGCTCACGGGTAAGCTCGGCGAGGTGATGCGCGAGTCGGCCCAGACCGGCTACACCTACGTTCGGTCCCGCCGGGCGGAGCTCGGCATCAGCGAGGAGTTCCCCGACAAGGTCGATGTCCACATCCACGTGCCGGAGGGTGCGACGCCGAAGGAGGGGCCGTCCGCGGGCATCACCATGGCGACGGCGCTCGCCTCCGCCCTCAGCGGGCGCGCGGTGCGCGGGGACCTCGCCATGACCGGGGAGATCACGCTGCGCGGACGCGTGCTGCCGATCGGCGGGCTGAAGGAGAAGACGCTCGCGGCGCACCGCCTCGGCGTGCACACCCTCATTGTGCCGCAGGAGAACGCGAGGGACCTCGAGGAACTGCCGTCCAGGGTACGGCGCGGCATGGACTTCGTGCTGGTGGAGAACATGGACCAGGTGCTGGCGACGGCACTGCAGCCATCGCCGGCCCACTGATGAACATCCGCTTCCTCCAGTCTGCGATGGCGCTGGAGAGCTGGCCGGTCACGGGCCTGCCCGAGGTCGCGATCTTCGGGCGGTCGAACGCCGGCAAGAGCACGCTGATCAATACGCTCGCCTCGGCCCGGGTCGCGCGCGTCTCGCGCGACCCGGGCCGCACGCGCACCCTGAACTTCTTCGAATGCGGGGATCTGCTGCTCGTCGACCTGCCCGGCTACGGCTACGCGCACGTCTCGAAGGAGCAGGAGCAGCGCATCCATGCGGTGATGCGCCGCTACGTGGAGCGCCGCGAGGCGCTGCGCGGCGCCATCCAGCTCGTGGACATCCGTCACGCGCCGAGCCCGCTCGACATCGCGTGGCACCAGGAGCTCGTGGCGCGCAACCAGCCGCTTCTGCTGCTTCTCGGCAAGGCGGACCAGGTCGGCCGCGGCCGCTGGCGCAGTCGCGAGAAGGAGATCGTCACCGCGCTCGGCGGCTCGACGCCGGCGGTCTTCTGGTCGGCCCGCACCGGTGACGGCAAGCGCGCCGTCGAGGAATTCCTCTCGCGCATGCGCGAAGCGGTGCCCGGCGTGAGATCACGCGGGCTGGGCCAAATTACATAAAGGTCGCTCGTTTCAGAGCGGCGAAAGACTTGGCCATCAAAATGCAAAGCGTGAGGTGGCTTCCCCCTATGACGCTGACCGACGCCGACATCTCCCTCCGTCCCCGCGGGCAGCGTGACGCGTTCGAACTCGACTGGTCCGGGGACGCGGAGGCCGAACGCTTCGGCCAGGAACTCGAGGGAAGCCCTTGGAGCCAAATGTGGGACAGGCGTCGCCGCCAGGCGTTCTGGCTGCTCGTGAGCGGTGAGGTGGTCGGCGAGGTCGACCTCTTCGACATCCGGCGCGGCGACCGTACCGCGGAGCTGCGCATCGGCATCGCGCCGGGCGAACTGCTTGGCCGCGGGTACGGGCGCCGGGCGCTCGCGCTCATCCTGAGGTATGCGGTGGAGCACCTGAAGCTGACGAGCGTCTACCTGAGGGTGCGCCAGCAGAATGACCGCGCAGTGCGCTGCTACTTGGCCGCGGGCTTTCGGCGCAGCGGCCGGTTAAAAGGCGCGCGCTTCCCGGAGCCGATCCTGCTGATGCACTGCGCCCTAGGGACGGAAGGGGTCGCGCAGCGCACGGAGCGACGGTCCCGGCGCGAGTGCGCCGTCGGACAGGCGCCCGCGGGGGAATTCGGAGACTAGCGCCGAGGTGACGGCCGCAGAGAGCGTCACCGATGTGGGGAAGACGTCCTCCCGCCGCGCCGTCAGCACGCTGCGAAGGAGTCCCGCGGGCGACGTCGCCGGCGAGAGTGGCCGCAGCGCCAAGGCGATCTGGCCGGGGCTCTCGGTGGCGAAGCGCCAAAGTCCAAGGTTCATCGCGCGCAGCAGTCGCTCGCTGAGCAGCGGGTCCGCCTGCAGCACCTTCGCCTGCGCGAGCACGAGACAGGTTGGGTAGGGGCCGAGTTCGTCCGGCAGAGGCTGGGCGAGTTCGGCCCTTCCGCTGACCAGAAGGTCCGCAGCGGTCGGTTCGGGCGCGAGCAGGAAGGAGCCCGGGTCCTCCTCGAACCCTGCGATCCCGCCGCGCTGGGCGGTCGGTTCCGGCAGCGGCGAGATTACGCCCCGGTAGCGGGCGATCGCCGCGCCGAGCGCCCCGGCATCGGCGCCCGGCGCCACGTAGAGGCTCTGCTTGTCGAGCGCGGACCAGCCGAAGAGGCCGCCTTCGTGCCAGAGCAGGACATCCGGCGGCGTGGCGCAAGCGGCGCCCAGGACGACCCAACCCTGGCGCGCCAGCTCGGGCAGGACGCTGCTCGGCGCGAGGAGATACGGTGCTGTGAGGGCGGCTGCGCCACGCCGGATCTCAAGCGGCAGCGGCACCTCGTCCTGCGCCAGCAGGATCGGCGCAGCGGCGAGCGGCTCGCCGACGAGACCGAGCGCGAGCGCGGGGCGCTGCGGAGCCGGCGCAGCTCCGCACCCGCCGAGCGCAAGCGCGAGAAGCGCCGCGAGGGCGAGCCGCCTCATGGGTGCGTGAACTGGCGCCAGCCGCCGCCGAGCGCCAGAAGGATGGCGAGGTAGATCACGGTGCCGCAGCCGATCGCTATGATCGTCGAGACCCAGAGCGACGCGCCGAGGGTGATCGTCCCGGAGCGCATCACCAGGAGACCCGCCGCGAGTCCAACGGCGGCGATGCCCGGCGGACCCAGCAGGCGCCGCAGGTTGGCCGTGTAGCCTGTCGCCTGCGCGAGCGACCTGTAGTTCAGCGCGAACGAGATCGCGAAGTCGATCGAGATGCCGAGGATCACCGCCCGCATGCCGATCGACGGCATGGCGGTCAAGGTGTAGACGATCACGAGACGCACCCCCGAGCCGACGAGTCCGTTCCACATGGAAAGCGATGCGAGACCGAGCCCGCGCAGTACGGCGGACACGCTCGCTTCGAGGTAGACGAACGGGGCAGCCAGGGCGAGCGGGACCATCAGGTCCCCGACCTGGCGCTGGCCGTAGAAGAGGACGCCGAGCGTATGGCCGTACAGCGCGAAGACGACGCTCGCCGGCAGGGAGACGACGAGCGCCAGGTAGATCGCCTGCCCGGTGCGCAGGCGCACGAGCGCGAGGTTCTTGCGCGCGAAGGCGTCGGAGACGGCTGGCACGAGCGCCGACGTCAGCGCGAAGGTGATAACGGTCGGGAAGAAGAGCAGGGGGATCGCCATGCCGGTGAGGTTGCCGAAGAAGGCAGTCGCGGCGTCGCGGCTCAGCCCACCCGCCTCGAGCCGCCGGGGGATGATCGCCGCGTCCAGGAACTCCGTGATGCTGCCGATGATCCGGGTGAAGCTGATTGGCAGCGCCATCGCGAGGAGTTCGCGCAGCACGCTGCGCGATGCGGCGGCAGTGTACGCGGCCGGGGACGGCGCCGGGCCCGGGCGCAGGTAGTAGGTGATCAGGAGCACGACCATGCCACACGCTTCGCCGATCACCATGCCCGCCGCCGCCGCCGCGGCGCCCCACTCGATGCCACGCGGCAGGAACCGGTCGATCAGCCAGAGCGCCGTGACGATCCGCACGATCTGCTCGATCACCGCGCCGACCGCCGACGGGGTCATGCGCTGCAGACCCTGGAAGTAGCCACGCAGCACGGAGGAGATCGCGACGATCGTCAGCATTGGCACCAGGGCGATCAGCGGGTAGATGGCGCGTGGGTCGGCGAGGAGGTAGCGGCTCACGCTCTGCAGGCTCAGGAGCAGCAGCGCGGTGATCGCGAGGGAGGTGAGCACGACGAAGCGCAGCGCGATGCGCAGCACCGCGCGCACGCCCTTCGGGTTCACGGCCGCGCGCTCCGCCACGATCTTCGAGACGGCGACCGGCAGGCCGGCCGTCGAGGCGGTGATCGCGACGTGGAGCACAGGGAAGGCGAAGCCCAAGAGGCCCATACCCTGGCTGCCCAGGCGCTGCGCCAGCACGATCCGGTAGAAGAACCCGAGGATCCTGTTGACGAGTCCGGCGCCGAAGAGGGTCAGCGTGCCCTGCACAAGCGTGCCCAAGCGGCAGATACCCCCCGTGGAGGGGTATGGTCCGCAGGGCGTGAACATGCCCGGTGCGCCCTGGATCGAGGGCGCGCCAGAGCGTAGGGACCGAGGTGCGCGATACAATCTGTCGAACGGCGGGACCCTGCACGCGCGCCGAGGAGCGCGGCCCCTGGTTTGCGCCCAGAGACGGGTCGACGTGAGGGCGGGGAGCCCGCGCCTTGACAGTGCGCGGTGTTGGGCGGGATAATCAGCCATCGAATAGTCGGCGATGATGGGGAGCGTTCGCACCCGCGGTCCGAGAGAGGGGATCCTCGCGCTGCAAGATCCCCGGCCAAGCAGGTGCAGACTGGTCGCCCCGAAGCCGCCGCGCTGAAGCGCAAGCTAGGCGTGGCCGGACTTGGGCACGAGACGCCCTGAGAGCGCCCGCCGGATGCGGCGGGAAGCAAGGTGGTACCGCGGCGAAGCCGCCCTTGGAGGGGCGGCCAATTTGTTTGCTCGGGAGGAAGCGGGATGCTCGAGGCGCGCTACGACAAGGCCAAGGAGGAGTCGATCTACCGTCTGTGGGAGGAGGGTGAGGCACTCCGCCCAAGCGGTCGCGGCGAGAGCCGGTCGATCGTCATGCCCCCGCCGAACGTGACGGGCGTGCTGCACATCGGGCATGCGCTCGACAACAGCATGCAGGACGCGCTGATCCGGTTCTGGCGCCTCACCGGGCGCGACGCGCTCTGGCTGCCGGGCACCGACCACGCGGGGATCGCGACCCAGGTGCGGGTGGAGGAGCAGCTCGCGAAGGAAGGTCTCTCGCACCGCGACATGGGTCGCGAGCAGTTCCTCGCGCGCGTCTGGGACTGGAAGGAGCGCTCCCAGGGCACGATCCTCTCGCAGCTGCGCGCCCTGGGAGCGAGCCCGGACTGGTCGCGCCAGCGCTTCACGCTGGATGAGGGACTCTCGCGCGCCGTGCGCACGGCGTTCGTGCGTCTGCACGAGGAGGGGCTCGTGTACCGCGGCGACTACCTCATCCACTGGTGCCCGAGCTGTCGTACCGCGCTCTCCGACATCGAGGTGGAGCACGAGGAGCGCGACGGAGCCCTCTACCACTTGCGCTACCCGCTCGCGGACGGCACGGGCTCTCTCACAGTGGCGACGACACGGCCGGAGACGATGCTCGGCGACACGGCCGTGGCCGTCCACCCTGCCGACGCGCGCTACCGGGAACTCGTGGGGCGCATGCTGCGCCACCCGCTGACCGGGCGCGAGATCCCGGTGGTGGCGGACGCCGCGGCGGACCCGGAGTTCGGCACCGGCGCCGTGAAGGTCACGCCGGCGCACGATCCGACCGACTTCGAGATCGGGGCGCGCCATGCGCTCGCATCGATCGCCGTGATCGGGGAGGACGGTCGCATGCTCGAGAGCGCGGGCGACCGCTTCGCCGGCATGACGCGCGAGGACGCGCGCAAGGCGGTCGTCGCGGCGCTCGAGGAGGAGGGCGTGCTGACGGAGGTGGAGCCGATCCGCCACAGCGTCGGCACGTGCGAGCGCTGCGGCACGACCGTCGAGTCGCTCGTCTCGCGCCAGTGGTTCGTCCGCATGAAGCCGCTCGCAGAACCGGCGGCCGAGGCCGCCCGCCAGGGTCGCCTGCTCGTTTGGCCGAAGCGCCTCGAGAAGGTCTACACCGATTGGCTCGACAACATCCGGGACTGGTGCGTCAGCCGCCAGCTCTGGTGGGGCCACCGCATCCCCGCGTGGCACTGCGCCGCCTGCCACGGGACGGTGGTCGCCGTCGACGAGCCCTCGCGCTGCCCTGCCTGCGGCGGCGAGCTGCGCCAGGACGAGGACGTGCTGGACACCTGGTTCTCGTCCGCGCTCTGGCCCTTCTCGACGCTCGGTTGGCCCGACGACACGGAGGACATGCGCCGCTACTACCCGACGACGGCGCTCGTCACCGGCTACGACATCCTCTTCTTCTGGGTCGCGCGCATGGTGATGATGGGCATGCATCTCACGGGCGAGGTGCCCTTCCGGAGTGTGGTGCTGCACGGCCTCGTGCGCGATGCGAAGGGACGCAAGATGTCGAAGTCGCTCGGGAATGGAGTCGACCCGATCGAGGTGATCCGAGAGCACGGCGCCGACGCGCTCCGCTTCGCGCTCCTCACGGGCACGACGCCGGGGCAGGACATCCGCATGAGCCCAGAGCGCGTGCTCGAGGGACGGAACTTCGCGAACAAGCTGTGGAACGCAGCGCGCTTCGTGCTGGCGCAGGAGCCGGATCCTTCGGCGGCGCCATCCGACGACGACGTCGACCGCTGGGTGCTGCAGCGCCGCGACGCGGCGGCCCGGGCGATCGACGAGGCGATGGAACGCTACGAACTCGGGGAGGCGGGGCGCATCGCCTACGACTTCACCTGGGGTACGTTCTGCGACTGGTACCTGGAGCTCGCGAAGCCGCGCATGCAGGATCCGTCAGAGCGACCTGGCGTCGGCCGGGTGCTGCTGGACGTGCTGCGCGACGCGCTGCGCATGGTGCACCCCTTCATGCCGTTCGTCACCGAGGCGATCTGGCAGGAGCTGCCCGGCTCGTCGCGCCTGCTGGCGACCGACCGCTGGGTGGAGGCCGGTGCAGCCTCGGACGGGAAGGCGCTGGAGCGGGTCGACCGCTTCACCGAGGCGGTGCGGCTCGCGCGCAACCTGCGCGCGGAACTGGGCATCACGCAAGGGAAACGGGCGCCGATCGTGCTGCGCGCCGAGGACCCGGCCGAGCGCGACTGGCTCGCGGCGCGCGGGGAACTCTTCGGCCGGCTCGCGCAGGCCGACCTGCGCGTCGCCGCGGAGGGGGAGGGTGCGCCGCGCGGCGCCCTCTCGGCGCGCATGCCGGGCCTGGAACTCTACCTGCCCGCCGCGGGACTCGTGGACCTCGACGCGGAGCGCCAGCGCGTGCAGAAGGAGATCGCCGACCTCGAGGCCGAGGAGGCCGGCCAGGAGGCGAAGCTCGCGCGTCCGCTCTTCCGCGAGCGCGCCCCCCGGGAGATCGTCGCGCAGGAGGAGGAGCGCCTCGCGGGCGTGCGGGATCGCCTCGATCGGGCACGCCGACGCGCGTCGGCCCTCTCGGAGCTATGACCGAGCGCGAGGCGCTCGACTTCCTGAGCGCCGCCGGGCGCTTCGGTGAACTGGGCCTCGAGCGCACCGAGCGGCTGCTCGCGGCCCTCGCGCGACCCGACCGCGGGATGCGCTTCTACCATGTCGCGGGCACGAACGGCAAGGGATCGGCGACGATCAGCCTCGACGCGATGCTGCGACGGCTTAAACGCCGCACCGGCCGGTTCATCTCGCCGCACCTCGTGCGAGCGCACGAGCGCATCGCCGTCGACGGGCTCGACATCCCCGCCGGTTCACTCGCTGCCGCCGCCGAGGTGGTGCAGGAGGCGACGCGCGGCATGGCGGACCCTCCGACCGAGTTCGAGCTCTGGACCGGCATCGCGCTCCTCCACTTCCGGGAGCAAGGCGTCACGGACGTCGCGTGGGAGACGGGCCTTGGGGGCCGCTACGACGCGACGAACGCCGTCTCGCCGGAGGTTTCCGTGATCACGTCGATCGGCCTCGACCACATGGACCGGCTCGGCCCGACACTCGCGGCGATCGCCGGGGAGAAGGCGGGCATCCTCAAACCCGGGCGTCCCGCCGTGGTCGGCGACCTGCCGCGCGAGGCGCTCGAGGTGGTGGAGGACGAGGCGGGTCGTCTGGGCGTGGACATCTGGCGACTCGGCCGCGAGATCGCGGTCGAGGGGGTCGAGGTGCAGCGGGACGGCACGCGCTTTCGCTACAGCGATCCCGTTGGCGCGCTCTCGGTCAAGACAGCCCTCGTTGGTGGACACCAGGCGGGGAACGCCGCGCTCGCGCTCGCTGCGCTGCGTCGCACGCTCGGGGCGCAGGAGGCGGCCAGGGCGGCGGCGGCGCTCGGCGACGTGCGCTGGCCCGGCCGCTTCGAGGTGATCGAGGGGGAACCGACGCTCATTCTGGACGGGGCGCACAACTCCCAGGGAGCGATGTCCCTCAGAACGACGTGGCACGAGGTGTTCCCCGGGATCCGCCCGGTGGCGCTCTTCGGCTGCCTGCGGGACCGCGACCCCGTCGACATCGCAGGCGCGCTGCGCGGGGAGGTCGCGTCGCTGCACGCGGTCGCGCCGCCCTCGCCCCGCGCGCAGGATGCGGGCGACTTGGCCAGGATCCTCGGCGGCGAGGCGCACCCGACGGTCGCGCAGGGACTTCTGGCGGCTCGCACGGACGCGCTGCGGCGCGGAGTGCCGCTCCTGATCTTCGGCTCGCTCTACCTGATCGGCGCCGTGGAGGAGATCCTCCGGCGCGAGACAGTTCCTTCGGCCTAGGGCGCGTTCTGCAGCGTGACGCGCACGCTCCCTACGCCGAGCGACACGGCGCGGAAGCGCCAGGCAATGCCGTCGACCTTCGGCAGGTCCTTGGCCTGCAGCACCGGGACCGCAGGGAGGCGCAGCGCGCTCTGGTTCAGCGATCGCGTCGCGAACTCGATCGCACCCCCACCGGGGGCGATCTGCAGCGTGCCTTTCAACTGGTAGGGGACCCGCACGCCGAGCACGTCGACGTCGCCGCCTAGTGAGACGCCCTGCGGCGCGATCTCGATTGTCGGCACCGTGAACGCCGATCCCGAGGGCAGGTAGGGGCGCACGGCGTCGGTCAGCAGCCGCTCGATCGTGCCCGTGGCGATTGTGCCGGAGAGAGACACCGCGCCCTGGCGCACGATCACGAGCTGCCCCCGAAGGAGCGCAGCGATGTCGACCTGCCCGGAGCGCCAGTCCAGGCGAGCACCCTGCACTTGAAGCCCTTGGTAGTCGAGGCGGGCTGCTCGGATCTCGAGCCGGTCGAAGCGGCCCTGCGCCAGGTGCCAGAGCGGGCCGGGGAGCAGCGTGACCTGCGCCCGGCTCCCCAGCTGCTGCGTCACGGCTTGGGCGACCCGCGCCCCGAGCGCCGCCGGGAGGTATGCGGACAGCAGCGCGTAGCCGGCGACGGCCGCCGCCAACAGCACGGCGAGCCAGCGCCAGGGCCCCCGCCGGCGCCGACGGGCGGACCGCGTTCGAACCTCCGGTGGACCCTCGCGCAAGCTGACACACCTCCAGGGGAGTCGGCGAAGGCGGGCAACGTGACCGGCGCCGCACCTTGCCACCACCATTCTACCTGGCGGATATTGCCAGACAAAGAGTTTCCGCTTTGTGGTTTCGCGCAGAGGATTTCCGACGCAGCGCCAGAACACTTCGAAGGGCCTTGCACGAATCGACAGCTCTCGCGCCGCAACTCGGCAGGCTGGGGAGAGTTCTGTCGCCTTGTTGGGTGCATGACAGTCTGGGCAAGCATCTTGCCTTTGCGCCGAGGGGACATGCAAGGACCACTTCCCGCTTGCCAACGGGATCTGCAGCGGTGCAGACTGCGGGGTCCTCTGGGTCGGGACGTCAACGCGGCTTGCACCTCTCGCACCTCGTCGCCGGGAGTTCCCCGGAGACGCGAAAACGCCTGTGGAGGGGATAGAAGACCCCACCTCGGTGGGCGGACTTCCGCGAAGCAGGAATCGAGTAGAGGTTTCGCCATAACGGGACGCAACGTCATGGGGAGGGATCCTATTGCGGCGTCGGCGCGATGCGGGCTGGATCGGTACGACGGTGTTCGCCCTCATCCTGCTGGCGGTGGGGACGATCCTCGGGCGGGCGCTGCCGCTGGGCCCGCTCAGCCTGCGCATCGGGTTTGCGCCGGTTTCCGTGAACCTCTACGTGCTCTCCTTGTCGGTGGCGCTGGACACGAACGTGCTCGGGCTGATCGGGGCCGCGGCCGGGCTGCTTCTGGCGCGCTTCCTCTGATGCCCCTGCGGGATCTGCCGCGTGCGCAGCGGCCGCGCGAGCGGCTGCTGCGCGAGGGCCCGCCCGCGCTGGCCGACTACGAACTGCTCGCGATCGTTCTGGGGGCCGGCAGTGCCGGCGACCACGCGCTCGCGCTCGCGCAGCGCCTGCTCGGCGACGACGGCATCGCGGGCGTCTACCGCCGGGGTGCGGCGGCCCTGCTGCGCGAGCGCGGGATCGGACCGGCCCGCGCCGCCCAAGTCGCGGCCGCGCTGGAACTCGGCCGGCGGGCGGCGAGCGGCCCGAGTCCCGAACGCCTCGCCATGGACGAGCCCAGGCGCGCTTACGAGTACCTGCGCATGCGGTTCGGGCCCGATGCCGAGCAGCTGATCGGACTGCTGCTCGACCGCCGGCTGCGCCTGTTGGGCGAGGCGCGGCTCGCGCAGGGAGGGCTCTCGGCTCTCGCCCTGAGACCCGCCGACGTACTGCGGCCTGCCGTGCTGGCCGGCGCGAGTGCAATCCTGCTCGCCCACAACCATCCCTCCGGCGACGCGACGCCTTCGCAGCAGGACGTGGCGTCCACCACCGCGATCGGTCGCGCCGCGGGATCCATCGGCATCCAACTGGTTGACCATCTGATTATCGGCGATAATGGCTTCGTGAGCATGCGCCTTGCCGGCTATCTGGATCCGGAGTAGGAAAGGAGCCAACGCGTTGGCGCTGACGGACGTGTTCTACCGCAGCTTCTCCCGTGACCTCGGCATCGACCTCGGCACAGCCAACACGCTCGTCTTCGTCAAGGGACGTGGCATTGTCATTCAGGAGCCTTCCGTCGTGGCGATCGACCGTGAATCGAAGTCGATTCTCGCCGTCGGCGCCGAGGCGAAGCAGATGATCGGGAGGACGCCAGGCAACATCGTCGCCGTGCGCCCGATGAAGGACGGCGTGATCGCGGACTTCGAAGTGACCCAATCGATGCTCAAGTACTTCATTGGGCGCGCGCAGCCGCGCGCGAGCATGTTCCACCCGCAGGTGGTCGTCGCCGTTCCCTCTGGCATCACCGGCGTCGAGCGCCGCGCAGTCAAGGAGGCCGCGCAGCAGGCCGGAGCGCGCGACCCCGTAACGATCGAGGAACCGTACGCCGCTGCGATCGGCGCGGGGCTGCCCGTCGAGGAGCCTACCGGCAACATGATCGTGGACATCGGCGGAGGCACGACGGAGGTCGCGATCATCAGCCTCGGCGGCATCGTCACGTCGCGTTCGGTGCGCGTGGCCGGCGACGAACTCGACGAGGCGATCGTGAACTACGTGAAGCGGACGTACAACATGATGATCGGCGAGCGCACGGCGGAGGACGTGAAGATTCGCGTCGGCGCCGCGGTCGAACCGGAGGAGACGACGATCGAGGTACGCGGCCGCGACCTCGTCACGGGCCTGCCGCGCACGCTGCCGCTCGGCGCGGACGAGGTGCAGCGCGCCCTCTCGGAACCGCTGCAGTCGATCGTCGACGCGATCAAGCTCACACTGGAGCGGACGCCGCCAGAGCTTGCATCGGACATCATGGACCGCGGCATCGTCGTAACGGGAGGCGGAGCCCTCCTGCGCAACTTCGACCGGCTCCTGATGAAGGAAACGGGCATGCCGGTGCACGTCGCCGAAGACCCCCTGCTCTGCGTGGTGAAGGGCACTGGCCGATGCCTGGAAGACCGCGGTATCCTGGAGAAGATCAAGAAACTTCAACGCGAGGGTTAGCCTTTGCCTCGTCGCGGCGTGCTCCGCATCTACATCGCGGCCGTTCTGGTACTCGGGCTCGTGGCGCTGGAGAGCCTGACCGTGTTCCCGCGCGCCTCGGTATCCCGGGTCAGCGGCGTGGTGAACACGGTGCTGCTGCCGCTGGAGATCGGGACCAATAGTGTTGTCCTTCTGCTGTCGAGCGGCGTGAGTGCCGTGACGGGCGCGTTCAGCGCGGAGGCCGAGAACAAGAGCCTACGCGCCGAGGTGCAGCGGCTTCAGGCCCAGGTCACGCACCTTGAGGCGACGCGGGGTCAGGACACGGAGCTGCGCAAGCTTCTGAAGATGAAGAACTCGCTGCCCGCGACCGAGCGTACGGTGACGGTGCCGGTCGTCGGCCGCTCGCCGGCGAACTGGCTCGACCAAATCGTGATCGCGGGTGGCAGCCGAAACGGCATCAAGTACGGCGATCCCGTCCTGTCCTACGGCGGCGTCGTTGGACGCGTGGTGACCGTCGGATCGGTGAGCGCGACCGTGATGCTGCTACCGGATCCGGAGAGTGCGATCGGCGCGGAGATCGCGCGCACGTCGGACGCGGGCGTTCTGCTCGGCGATGGCAAGGCGGCGACGCTGACGATGCAGTTCTTCGCCTCCGGCGCGAACGTGCGGAAGGGGGACCTCGTGGTGACGTCGGGGCTGGACCACCTCCTGCCGGTCGGGCTGCCGCTGGGTCGGGTCATCGGCACGCACCAGGGGGACTTCGGGCTCGTCAAGGTGGCGACGGTGGCGCCGCTGGCGAACCTCAACGCCATGCAGAACGTCCTCGTAGTCCTGCGATGACCTTCCGCAAGGCGATGGACGGTTTCCTCGGGCCCGCACTGTTCGCCTTGCTGGCGCTTCTTCTGCGGGCGACCGTGTTCTCGCGGCTGACGATCGACGGCGTGACGCCCGACCTCATGCTGACCGTCGTGGTGATGACCGCGCTGCGCCAGGGGGCGGGGCGGGGAGCCGTCATCGGCGTGCTCGGAGGGCTCGTGGAGGATCTCGCGACCGGTCGCCTGATCGGCATGCATGCCCTCGGGCTGATGCTGGCGGGCATCGCGGCCGGGTTTCTGCGCCGGCGCCTCTACCCCGATCCTTGGTTCGTCCCGCTGCTCGGCGTGCTGCTGGGGCTCACGCTGCAGGTGATCGTCACCGTGCTCACGTTCCTCGTGGCGCACCTCAACGTGCAAGGGCTGCCGCTGCTGGTGGCGATCGAGTACGTCTACACAGCACCCTTCGCCTACATCATCCGGCCCGTCTTCCACCGCCCAGAAGCCCCCGCGTAGACGCCTCGGCAACGCTTCGCCTACACTTGAAGCAACTGTTTGCTGCGGAGGTCCGCGTTGAAACCCCAATTCCGCGAGAAGCGCCTGATCCTCCTTGCCGTGCTGGCCGTGCTCGTGCTCGGCGCGCTGGTGGCGCGCCTTGCCTACCTCGAGGTGGTGCAGGGCGCCAAGCTGCGCAGCCTTGGCATCGCGTACCGCGTGCGCGTGATGCCGATCTCGGCGCCGCGCGGCGACATCTTCTCGAGCGGTGGGACGCCGCTCGTCACGAACAAACCTTCGTTCTCCGCGGAGTACTTCGACCTCGGCCAGCCGCCGCCGCCCAAGGAGCTGAGCCAGCTCTCGAAGATCCTGGCGCTCACCCCGTCCGCCCTGAAGTCCGTGATCACAGCCTACCAGGGGCAGCCGTACATCCCCGTGCGCATCAAAGCCGACCTGACGCCGCAGCAGATCACGCTCCTCGACGAGCAGAAGCCGAACCTGCCGGGGGTCTTCGTGCAGGCGGAGCCGCTGCGCTCCTACCCGCTCGGGATGATCGGCGCGCATGTGCTCGGGTACGCGCAGGACATCACGCTGCAGGAACTCAAGACGTGGAAGGACCCGCGGCTTACCGCCGACTCGATCGTCGGTCAGAGCGGTCTCGAGTACAGCTATCAGAAGTACCTGCAGGGCACGAACGGCGGCGAGGAAGTCGAGGTCGACGCGAACAATCGTCCGCTCGTCGTCCTTGGGACGAAGGCGCCGATCCCCGGAGACAACCTCTACCTGACGCTCAACGCGGGGCTGGAGAAGGAGGCCACGCGCGCGCTGCAGGCGGACCTCACATGGCAGACCAACGTCCTGAAGCAGCAGGGCGCGAACTCGGGCGCCGTCATCGTGATGAACGTCCACACGGGCGCCGTGCTGGCGATGGCCTCGCTGCCCTCCTTCAACCCGAACTGGTTCGCGAAGGGACTGACGAACGCCGAGGCGCAGCAGGTCTTCAACACCTCGACGCGGCCCCTGATCAATCGGGCGATCAGCGCCGCCTACCCGCCCGGCTCGACGTTCAAGATGGCAACGGCGATCTCCGCCCTGGAGTCCGGCTCGATCACGCCGTCGACGATCATCCAAGGGCTTGCGCGCTACTGGTACGCACCGTTCCCCTGGAACTGGATCCGGGCCTACACCGGGCCGAACTGGCTGGCGAAGGCGATTGGCCAGTCGAACGACGTGTTCTTCTACGAAGTCGGACGCATCACCGGGATTGACACGATCGCGAAGTGGGCGAAGGCGCTCGGCTTCGGCACGCCGACCGGCATCGACCTGCCGGGCGAGGCCGCCGGCCTCGTGCCGACCAAGTCGACGTACGAGAAGCAGAACGGCGGCGCGTGGTACCCCGGCCTCGTCTACAACGTCGCGATCGGCCAGGGCGACGACCTCGCGACGCTGATGCAGCTTGCGGACTACACGGCGTCGCTCGCGGTAGGCGGCGTGCGCTACCAGCCGTACCTCGTCCAGACGGTCAAGACGCCCTCGGGCCAGGTCGTGCTGCAGAGGAAACCCAAGGTCCTGTCACGGCTCAGCCTTCCGGCGGCCGACTGGGCCGCCATCCACGACGGAATGCAGTGGGCGACGCGCCCCGGATCGATCCCCGGCAACGGCGGCACGGCTGGCTCGTTCTTCTCCGGCTTCCCGATGGAGATCGCCGGCAAGACGGGCACGGCACAGGTCACGAATCAGCCGTCGATCACGTGGTTCGTCTCGTACGGACCGTACAAGGATCCCCAGATCGCCATCGCGGTGCAGGTCCCGGGCGGCGTGGAAGGATCCTACGCGGCGCCGGTCGCGCGCGACCTCTACGACTACTACTTCCACCTGAAGGACCCGGGCAACATCCTCGCGCCGCCGCCGCCCGCAACGCCGGCGCAGACCGGCGCGGGCGGTGGGCCGGGAACCGCGCCGCAGGGAGCGAACAAGAGCGGCAGCGGGGTAACCGGGGGCGCTCCGACGACGACCACGACCGGAACTGGAGGCACTCCGACGGCGACCAACACGGGCACAACTGGCGGGCAGCCGACGCCTTCCGGCAGCAGCGGCAACTGATCGAGTGCAGTAGAACGGCGTCGTGCGAAACCCGTTCCCTACGGCAGGAAATGGACTGACGGCACGCGAAACGGCTGTGTGTCCGGGGGTGACCACCGTTTCGCATGCCGTGCTTGAACGAAAGACCGACGGCGCGAGTCGCGACGCCCTCTACGTGCGTCGGACCCTGCGCGCCGGTCAGCGGGTCGACCACGACGGGAGCGTCGTGGTGTTCGGTGACGTGAACGCCGGGGCCGAGATCGTGGCCGGAGGAGATGTGCTCGTCTTCGGACACCTGCGCGGCGTTGTCCACGCGGGAGCCGCGGGGGCGGAGACGGCCCGCGTCTGCGCGTGGCGGCTCGAGCCCGTGCAGCTGCGCATCGGACGCATGATCGCGCGTTCGCCCGACCGCGGGGAGGCGCCCGCGTTCGCGCCGGAGGTTGCGCGGATCGAAGGCGGACAAGTTGTGATCGAGCGAGCGGATCGAGAAGACGGGAGGGTACCCCGTGGGTGAGGTCATCGTCGTCACGTCCGGAAAGGGTGGGGTCGGCAAGACCACGACCACAGCGAATCTCGGCACGGCTCTGGCCCAATCGGGAGCCCGCGTCTGCCTGGTGGACGCCGACATCGGGCTGCGCAACCTCGACGTCGTGCTGGGACTCGAGAATCGGATCGTGTACGACCTCGTCGACGTCGTCGAGGGATTCTGCCGGCTGCGCCAGGCCCTGATCCGGGACAAGCGGCTCGAGGGGCTGCACCTTCTCCCCGCCGCGCAGACGAAGGACAAGACGTCGGTGACGCCGGAGCAGATGCGCGAACTGACGCAGGAACTCCGTCAGGAGTTCGAGTTCGTGCTGATAGACAGCCCGGCGGGCATCGAGCAGGGCTTCAAGAACGCGATCGCCGGCGTCGACCGCGCGCTGATCGTGGCGACGCCCGAGGTCGCGTCGGTCCGCGACGCCGACCGGATCATCGGCCTGCTGGAGGCGGCGGAGATCCCCCCCGCCAAGCTGATCGTCAACCGGCTGCGGCCGCAGATGGTCCGCAGGGGCGACATGATGAGCGTCGAGGACATCATCGACATCCTCGCGATCGACCTCATCGGCGTCGTCCCCGAGGACGAGCAGATCGTCGTCACGACGAACCGCGGCGAACCCGCCGCCCTCATCCAGGGGTCGCGCGCCGGAGAGGCGTACCGCAACATCGCCCGCCGGATTGCCGGCGAGGAAGTGCCCTTCATGGACCTCGACGCAAACTCGGGGTTCCTCGACCGCCTGCGCCGAATGTTCGGGCAGGCTTGAGGAGTAACGCCATGTGGATGAGAAATAGCTCGAAACAGATCGCCAAGGATCGACTGCGCAACGTGCTGGTGCACGACCGCGCCGACACCTCGCCCGACTTCATGTCGAACCTGCGCGACGACCTGATGCGCGTCGTGAGCGAGTACATGGAGGTGGGGCAGTCCGGCGCCGACTTCCAGTTGCAATCCGTAGACGACCACGTGGCGCTGATCGCGAACATACCGGTGAAACAGGTGCGGAGAGGGCGACGGCCGGGCAACAATTGACAAAGGCGCCTGCTCAATGAGCAGGCGCCTTGCATGCTAGAATGGATGCACTTGCGAAGGGGGCTTCGTGGTGGCGCGACTGCTTCGGGTCGACTTCGGCCTCCTTCTGGTCGTCGCGCTGCTGAGTGTCGGCTCCCTCGTCGTCATTGGCTCGGCGACGCAGATGGATGTGACCGGAAGTCCGCTCTACTACGTGCAGCACCAGGTGCAGTGGCTGATCCTCGGCACGCTCCTCATGGCGGTCGTCGCCTCGATCAACTACCGGGACCTGCAGCCCTACGCGCACTACATCTTCGGCTTCAGCGTCCTTCTGCTGCTCGCGGTTCTGGTCCACGGCCACAGTGCGCTCGGTGCGCAGCGCTGGATCGCCCTCGGTCCCTTTCAGCTGCAGCCCTCCGAGTTCGCGAAGCTGGCGCTCGTGGTGGGCCTCGCCCAGCTCCTGAGCCGTCGTAGGCGCCTCACGCGCATGCGGGACCTGATCGTTCCGATCGCGTACGCCGCGTTGCCGGCCGCGCTGGTCTTCAGGCAGCCAGACCTCGGGACGGCCCTGATCTTCGTCGCGATCCTGGTAGTGATGCTGTTCATGGCGGGCGCGCGCATCTGGCACCTCCTGCTGCTCTTCGGCGGAGGTTTCGCGCTGGTGGTGCTTTGGATCTACGCCCATCTCAACTTCCACGTGCCGCTGCCGCTGATCCACGCCTACCAACTCAAGCGCCTGCTCGTCTTCCTGAACCCGAACGTCGACCCAACGGGCAGCGGCTACAACATCATCCAGTCGCTCGTCTCGATCGGTTCCGGCGGCATGACGGGACTCGGCATCCACTCGAACCAGGCGATCCTCACGTTTCTCCCGGAGCATGCGACCGACTTCATCTTCGCCGTCGTGGCGCTCGATTTCGGCTTCGCCGGCGGCGCGGCGCTGATCTTCCTCTACCTCGTGCTCGTGTGGCGCGGCCTGAACATCGTCAGCGAGGTGCGGGATCCCTTCGGCGCGCTGCTCGGGGCTGGTCTCGTGACGATGCTCGCGGTGCAGGTTCTGATGAACGCGGGCATGGCGATGGGCGTCATGCCCGTCGTCGGCGTGCCGCTGCCGTTCCTGAGCTACGGAGGTTCCTCGATCCTCACGGACTTCCTCGCCATCGGCCTCTTGCTCAACCTGCGGCTGCATCCTGGCCAACTGACCTTCCGCGCCTGAGCCGGGAAGGCTTCGGAAACGGGGCTGGGAAAACCGCAACGGTGCCGCCACCCGGCGAGCAAGGGAATGCCTTCGCGGTCGCCGCGGGCGACCCAAGGTGCATCGCGGGACAGGCTCGCGCATAAGCCTGCTCGTGAGGTGTGGCCACGTGGGCAAGCTTGCGGTGCGCATCGCGGCGGCGGTCGTGCTCGCGGTCGGAGTCTTCTGGGCGGCGCACGCCACGGGGAGTGCCGCCGCATCGGTCCGGCGCGTCCTGCACACCTACATCTCGCTCGACAGCGTTCCGACGACCATCGCGGCGGGGGCCCCGACGCACCCGAGCAGTGCGAATGGCGGGGCGCTGCGCTGGCCGCTCACGGGCACGATTGCACCCGCCGCCAAGGGCGGCATCACGATCGCCGCGCCGAGCGGTACGCTGGTGCGCGCCGCCTCCGCTGGCACGGTCCAGTCGATGCCCGCGGACGCGCCGGGCGTCGACATCGTCATCTCCGGGAAGGGGCTCACGCTCGTCTACGGCCACGTGGGGCCGGCCTACGTGCACAAGGGGCAAGTGGTGCGGGCGGGCGAGACGCTGGGCGAGATTCCGCACTTCGGTCCCGGGCAGACGCCGGCGGTTCTCCTGCAGGCGCGCCGCGGCGGCAAGCCGACCTCGGTGCTGACGCTGCTGGGCAGTCCATGAGGCTGCGTCTGCCGCGCGTCCATCCGCTGCTGATCGCGCTGATCGCGCTCGGCATCGGCCTCGGCCAGGCAACCCAGACGGTCGTGTACGTCGTCTCGTTGCTCCTGCACGAAGCGGCGCACGCCACGGCGGCGCGCGCGCTCGGCTACGAGATGGAGCGCGTCGAGCTCTACCCCTTCGGCGGCAGGGCCGACATTCCCGGCATCGAGCTTTCGGGCGCGCTTGGCGAGGCGGTGATCGCGGCGGCCGGCCCGCTCGCAAACCTCGTTGCGCTCGCCGCGGCGACGGCGCTCTGGCGGCTGGGGTTTGCGGACGCGGGTCGGGTGCGCATGATCGTCGACGCGAACCTCGCGATGCTCGCGGTGAACCTCCTGCCCGCCTTCCCGCTCGACGGCGGTCGGGTCGTGCGTGCCGCCTTGAGCCGCCGCCTCGGTTTCTCGCGCGCGTCATCGGCCGCGCTGCAGATGACGGGACTCATCTGCCTTCTGCTCCTTGCGGCGGGGGGCGTCCTGCAGCTGCTCGGCTTTCCGGGCTGGCAGCTCGCGGTGCTCTCCGTGGTCATCTACTCCGCGCAGCGCCGCGAGGCGGCGCGCGTGCCGCTCGCGCGCTGGGCGCTCTGGCTGCGCGGCCAGGAGGAACTGCGCGCCGGCGGCATCCTGCCGCTGCAGTCGCTCGCGGCGGGAGAAGCTGCCCAGATCCGCCACGTACTCTCGCGGCTGTTCGGCCGGCGCGCGCACCGGGTCTACGTCTACGACCGCGATCGCATGCTCGGCACGCTCGATGACCGCGCGATCTACCGCGCGGCGGAGCGCGGCGAACTGGAGCGCACACTCGGGGATGTGGTGCGCGAGCGCCATGACGGTTAGGGTCCGTGCGCCGCGGGCATCCTTTGCCCCGGAGGGATTCCGGTGGCGCAGCCGTGTTCGGCCTGTCTCGGTCGGGGTGTCTGCTCGCAGTGCCAGGGGCGCGGCGTTGTATCGCCTCCCTGGGGCGACACCACGCTCTGCGACGGATGCCACGGCAGCGGCCACTGCTGGGAGTGCGGCGGCAGCGGGCTGCAGGCGCTTGCCAATCCCGACGACCCTTCGTATACTTAACCAAACAAGTTTGGGTCCTTCACCTTGGGTGGGGGCGGCCTTTTGGGAGTGAAGACAAGCGGTGCGCCGCGAAATATTGGTGAATGTAGAGCCGCTCGAGACGCGCGCAGCGATCCTCGAGGACGGTGAGCTCGTTGAACTTCTGGTGGAGCGTCCAATCCACCAGCGCGCGGTCGGCAACATCTACAAGGGCAGGGTGGAGAACGTCCTGCCGGGGATGGAGGCCGCGTTCATCGCGATCGGGCTGGAGAAGAACGCGTTCCTGCACGTCGGGGACGCGATCGCACTGTACGAGGAAGAGGACGGCGTCGAGGAGCAGCAGAAGAGTTCGCGCAAGTTTGTGAACATCGACGACGTCGTGCGCTCGAAGCAGGAGATCATGGTGCAGGTCGTCAAGGAGGCGATCGGCACGAAGGGCGCCCGGGTGACGACGAACGTCAGCCTGCCGGGCCGCTACATCGTGCTGACGCCAATGAACGACTTCATCGGCGTTTCACGTCGCATCACCGACGAGCGGGAGCGCGCCCGGCTAAAGGCGTTCGCCGAGGCGTCGAAGCCGGAAGGAGCCGGGGTGATCGTGCGTACGGTCGCCGAGGGACGCCCCGACGAGGAACTGCAGCAGGACATGGAGTTCCTAAAGCACCTCTGGAGCCGCATCCAGCGCCGTTCGCAGGTGATGAACGCGCCGGCGGTGCTGCACAAGGACATTGGCCTGACATTCCGCATCGTGCGCGACATGCTCACCGATGAGGTCGAGCACGTCTGGATCGACAACAAGGAGGAGTACGAGCGGGTCGTGGAGCTCGCCGACACGATGTCGACCGAGCTGCGCCAGCGCATCCGCCTCTGGCCGAACAAGAGCGCGAGCCTGTTCGACGCGTTCAACCTGGAGCCGGAGATCGAGAAGGCGATCCGGCGCAAGGTCTGGCTGCACTGCGGCGGCTACCTCGTGATCGACCAGACCGAGGCCCTGACCGTCGTCGACGTGAACACCGGCAAGTTCGTCGGCAACCGCAACCTCGCGGAGACCGTGCTGCGCGCGAACCTCGAGGCGGCCGAGGAGATCGCGCGCCAGATTCGCCTGCGGGATCTCGCCGGGATCATCGTGGTGGACTTCATCGACATGGACAGGGCGGAGGACCGCCAGAAGGTGCTGTCGACGCTGGAGGAGGCGGTCCGACGTGACCGCACCAAGGTGCACATCCTGGGCTTGACGCAGCTCGGGCTCGTCGAGATGACGCGCAAGAAGGTCGGGCACGGCCTCGAGGGGATGCTGCTGAGGACCTGCCCGGATTGCGACGGGCGCGGTCGCGTGCTCTCGGAGGAGACGATGGCGCAGAAGGTGCGCCGCGACGTCCGCAGCCTCCTGCGCAAGGAGCAGGCCGAGGCGGTGCTCGTCGAGGTCAACCCCGCCGTCGCCGCGCTCCTGATCGGCACGGGCGGCGCCCACCTGCGGGAGTTCGAGAAGGAGCTCGGGCGCTCGGTCTACGTGCGCGGCTCGGAGGAGCTCGGCATCGAGGTGATGCGCGTGCCCGCGATCGGGACGCGCGAGGAGGTCGAGCGCCGGGCGCGCCCGGTGCAGCCCGGACAGGAGATCGAGCTGCGGATCGAGGAGCAGCACCAGTCGAACCCGGACGACGGCATCGCGCGGCTCGAGGGCTATGTCATCGACGTGCAGGGCGCGGGCCGCCTAGTGGGGGAGCGAGTGAAGGTGCACGTAACAGGGGCCTTCCGCACGTTCGCTCGGGCACGGCTCATCCGCCAGAAGGGCGAGGTGCCCTCCGTCACCTAGCCGAGAGGTGGTGTCCCCAGTGGACCGGTACATCTGCAGCACCTGCGGTACGATGTACGCCCCGCAGGAGCGCCCGCCGGCCAGCTGTCCCGTCTGCGAGGACGAACGCCAGTACGTGCCGCGGACGGGACAGGTCTTTCTCACGATGGAGCAGCTCTCGCGGAGCCACCGCAACGCGTTTGAGGTGCTCGAGGATGGCCTCATGGGCATCCAGACGGTGCCGGACTTCGCGATTGGGCAGCGGGCCGTGCTCGTGCGCACCGAGGAAGGCAGCCTCCTATGGGATCCCCTGAGCCTCGCCGACGCGGCGAGCGTCGAGATCGTGAGGGCGCTCGGCGGTGTCCGGGCGATCGCCTCGTCGCATCCGCACTTCTTCGCGAGCATGCCCGTCTGGGCGGAGGAGTTCGACGCGCGGATCGTGCTGCACGCGGAGAACCGGCCGTACGTGATGGGGGAGTCCGGGCGCATCGACTTCGTCGCAGACGACGAGGTGACGCTCTTCGGAGGATTGCGACTCGTTCGCCTCGGCGGCCACTACCCGGGGTCATCGGTGCTGGAGGTGCCGTTCGCGGCCGAGGGCCGGGGCGCACTGCTCGTCGGCGATACGCTGCAGGTGACACCGGACCCCGGGTGGCTCAGCTTCATGTACAGCTACCCGAACTCGATCCCGCTGCCCGCGAGCACGGTCGAGGACGTCGCGCGGCGCGCCCTGAGCCTGCGGTTCGAGCGCATCTACGGCGCCTGGCTGTCGATCCCTTCTGGCGGCAGGGAGTCGCTGGAGCGCTCCGCGCGGCGCTACGCCGCGCACCTTCGGGCGTAACGCAGGCCGTTTCGTTGACGCATCCGAGCCCAGCCGATACAATGAATTTTGTTTGTATGCCGCTCGCGATCGGTTGAAGTCGCCACAAGGCGCACCGGACGCGGCGTGTCTGGAGGTTTGTCGGTTGTACGCAGTGGTCGAGACCGGTGGCAAGCAGTACCGCGTCGCGCCTGGCGACGTGATCCGCGTCGAGAAGGTCGGAGCACCGGGCGAGGAGATCGAGTTCTCGCAGGTGCTGATGGTGGTGGGCGACGATGGCACCGTGAAGGTCGGCAACCCGACCGTCGAGGGAGCCAAGGTGCGCGCATCCGTCGTGTCGCACGGCAAGGACAAGAAGATTCTCGTGTTCAAGTACAAGGCGAAGGTCAACTACCGGCGTCGCTATGGCCACCGCCAGCCGTACGCCGAACTGCGCATCCAAGCGATCGAGGGGTGATCCGCGCGGAGGTCCGCCGCCAGGGTGGCGAGATTCGCTACCTGCGCGTGCGCGGCCACGCCGACGCCGGCCCACCGGGACACGACCTCGTCTGCGCCGCCGTGTCGGCGGTCGTGCAGACCGCGCTGCTTGGCCTGCGGGAGATCGATCCCGCAGCGCCTCCCGGCGAGATCCACGACGGGGACGTGCGCTGGCAAGGGACCGCCACCGAGGCCGGACAGGCCATCCTGGCGGCCTGCGTCGTCGGACTCAAGGACATCGCGAGATCCCATTCCGGTTCCCTCTCCCTACGCGAGAAGGAGGAGTACGCATGAACCTGCAGCTATTTGCCCACAAGAAGGGCGGCGGGTCCTCGCGCAACGGTCGCGACTCGCAGCCCAAGCGCCTCGGAGTGAAGGCGTTCGGCGGTCAGGCCGTCCGCGCCGGCACGATCATCGTGCGCCAGCGTGGCACGCGCGTGCGCCCCGGCGACAACGTCGGCGTCGGCCGCGATCACACGCTGTTCGCGCTGAAGGACGGCATTGTGGCGTTCGAAACGCGCGGCGACCGGTCGGCTGTTTCAGTCCGGCCGCTGTAGTCGGGCACACCATCTTGCGCAAGGCGGACGCCGCCCCACTTGAGGGAGGTGTCCGCCTTGCGTCGTGTCCGTAGCCGAGAAGCCGGCGCGCAGGCGTCGTGGCTGAATGTCTACCGGCCGCTGCGCCACCATGTCCTCAACCGCCTGCAGGTGGCGTACGGCTGGGCACAGCTAGGGGAGGGAGAGGAGGCGCGCGCAGCGCTTGAGGACTACCTGCAGGAGGAGCAGCGCCTCTCCGCGCTGCTCTCGTCTCTCGGCAGGCGGGACCAGCGTGCGCTCTTGACGCTCCTTGCGCGCTGCGAGCGCGAGGGACGTCCTTGGCGCCTCAGCGGACCCGCGCTCTCTTTGCCCAAGGCGGCAGCTGCTGCCGCGGTCGCCGCGCTGCGGCGCGAGATGGAGCGCGGTCCAGGACCGATCGAGATCGCGCTCGCCGAGGACGGAGTGCGCATCGTGCCATCCGAGGGAGGCCACCCACGTGTTCGTTGACGAGGCCCGCATCCATTTGAAGGCGGGGGACGGCGGAGCAGGCGCCGTCTCCTTCCGCCATGAGAAGTACGTGCCGCGCGGCGGTCCGGACGGCGGCGACGGCGGGCGCGGGGGCGACATCCTCGTCCGCGTCGACCCGGGCGAGCGGACGCTCTCCGCCTACCGCGGTCGCCGCCACTACAAGGCCGAGACGGGCGGCGCCGGATCGGGAGCGCTTCGCCACGGTGCGGACGGCGCCGACATCGTCCTGGATGTGCCGGCGGGTACGGTGATCCGGCGAGAGGACGGGTCCGTCGTGCGCGACCTGCGCGCCGCGGACGAGAGCGTGCTCGTCGCGAAGGGTGGGAGGGGCGGGCGTGGCAACGCGCGCTTCGCGAGCTCGCGTGAGCGCGCACCCCGCGTCGCGGAGCAGGGCGAACCCGGCGCAGAGGGCTGGTTCACGTTCGAACTGCGCCTCGTGGCGGACGTCGGGCTGCTCGGTTTCCCGAACGCCGGCAAGTCGACGCTGCTGCGCCGCCTGACGAACGCGCGCCCGAAGGTGGGCGACTACCCCTTCACGACGCTCGAGCCAGAGCTGGGGATCTCGGAGCGCGACGGGGCAGGCCTGGTGCTGGCGGACCTACCCGGACTGATCGAAGGTGCCCATGCGGGGCGTGGCCTCGGTCACCATTTTCTGCGGCACGCGAGCCGCTGCCGGGCCTACGTGCAGGTGGTGGACGCGAGCGAGGAGGGAGCGCTGGCGTCCTACCGCGCGGTGCGTGAGGAGCTTGCGCTCTACGACCCTGAGCTTGCGGCGCGGCCCTTCCTCGTCGCGCTGAACAAGGTCGACCTGCCTTCGGCGCGCGAGGCGGCGGGCGAGCTCGCGCAGAAGCTGGCGGCCGAGGGGGTGCCCTCGATCGCGATCTCCGCGGGCAGCGGGGAGGGACTAGAGGAGCTCGCGGACGAGATGTGGCGACTCGCGCAATCGGCGCCGCGGCAGGATCCGCTGCCTGCTGAGACGAAGGAGCGGGTCGATCCGACTGCGTTCCGCGTCGTGCCCGAGGGCGACGGCTACCGGGTCGAAGGTGTGACGGTCGAACGGCGCGTCGCGATGACCGACCTCGGGAACGACAGCGCCGTGCGGAGCTTGCAGCGATACCTCCGCCGCAAGGGCGTCGAGGAGGCGCTGCGGCGCGAAGGCGCCAAGCCAGGCGACACCGTGTTGATTCGCGACCTCGAGTTCGACTTCCTCGACGACGCGACACCGAAGTAGAGGATACGGGCGCGACTGCGCCGAAGGAGCCGGCGATGCACGGCAGTAGAGCGATCGGCGTCATGGGCGGAACTTTCGATCCCATCCATTACGGACACCTCGTAGCGGCCGAAGCGGCGCGCACCTGCTTTGGTCTCTCTGAAGTCATCTTCGTTCCGTCGGGCAACCCACCGCACAAGGCGGACCGATCCGTTTCGACGCCGGAGCACCGATTCCTGATGACGGTGCTCGCGACGACGACGAACCCGTACTTCCGCGTGTCGCGCGTCGAGATCGACCGGCCCGGCCCATCCTACACGGTGGACACGATCGAGGCGCTGCGGGAGCGCCTGGAGGCGGATGCCCGCGTCTACTTCATCACTGGCGCGGACGCCGTGATGGAACTGATGACCTGGAACCGCCCCGAGGCGATCCTGCAGATGTGCGAACTGATCGCGGCGACCAGGCCCGGCTACCCGCCGGCCGACATTCGCCGTTTGCGCAAGGCGATTCCCGAGGCGAACGCGAAGCGTGTGCACACGATCGAGGTGCCGGCGCTGGCGATCTCCTCAAGCGACATCCGGGCGCGGGTCGCGCAGGGCAAACCGATCAAGTACTTGGTGCCCGAGACGGTGGAGCACTACATCCTGAAGAGCGGACTCTACGGTGGGCAGCAGGTCGTCGGCACAGGCGGGGGACCGCTGTCCGGCTTCTGGCGCCGCTAAGCCGCAAGACCTGGAGGGATTGGCACTTGCCGGAGAAGGACTGGATGGCGTTCATGCAAGAGACGCTCTCACCCGAGCGCATCAAACATTCGCTGGGCGTGGTCGACGTCGCTGTCTCGCTCGCCGAGTTCTACGACGAGGACCCGGCGCACGCACGGCTCGCGGGCATCACGCACGACCTCGCGCGGGAGATGCGACCGGCCGACATGCTAGCGGAGGCGCTGACGCGCAAACTACCGATGGAGCGCGTCGAGCGGCAGGCGCCGATCCTCCTGCACGGCCCGATCGAGGCATCGCGCCTTGCGGAGGATGGTCTGCACGACCCCGACATCCTGCAGGCGGTGCGGCTCCACACGACCGGGGCGCCCGGCATGGGCAAGCTCGCGCAGATCATCTTCGTGGCTGATGCGATCGAGCCCGGGCGCGAGTATCCTGGCGTAGAGGAACTGCGCGAGGTTTCGCGCCAGGGCCTGCGGACCGCGGTGGCGACCTGCCTGAAGTCGCAGCTCACACACCTCATCGCAACGGGGCAACTAATCCACCCGCGCAGCCTCGCGACGTACAACAGCTTCATCTGAGGAGGAAGCGACGATCCCAAAGGAATACGAGAGTACACGGCTCGCGCGGCGTGCGGCCGAGATCTGCCAAGAGCGCAAGTGCACCTACGTGACCGTGCTCGATGTGCGCAAGCACACGCCATTCGTAGACTACTTCGTGATCGCCACGACGCAGAACCGCATCCAGTCGGAGGCGGTCGTTGACGCGTTGCGCGAGGGCATCGAAGGCTACCACCACCGTGAGGGCAAGGAAGGGGCCGAATGGATCCTGGCGGACTTCCGGGACATCGCGGTGCACGTCATGCTGCCGGAGGCACATCGCTTCTACGACCTTGAACGCCTGTGGGGCGACGCCCCGAGGCTTGCGGTGGGGGAAACGACCCGCGTGCCGTGACGCGCAGCTGACGGCGCAGCATGGCGCGGCCGCCCCTTCGAGGAACGCGGGAACGAAGGCGGGTCCTTCGGCAGCTCGGCGACGTGGTCTCGCACCACATGCCGAGCTTCTCGTTTCGTATGTGCTCTGAACGGCAAACGGTACGGTCGCTGACGCGCTCTCCAAACGTGCGAACTCGCCCGGTGTACGCCCGGTTCGCATCGGGAGCAAAGGTGCATATCAATGTGTCGGGGAGAAGGCGGCTTCTTCATCGTGAACGCTCAGGCGCCGCACCCTAGATGGTCCGGGTCCGGGGGGAGATGGCGTGCTGTACCAAGACGTGTGTGCGCAGCGATGGGAACCTTCTGGCGCGTTGCAGCGGAAAGACATCGCCATGGGGATCACGCTGTGGAGGGCCGAGGCGAACGTGAAGCTACCGCCTGCCGGGAGAGATCAGATCCTCCTCGTCCTGCAGGGCATCGGCAAGTTCCGGATGGCGGAGGCACAGTTCGTCGCGAGTCCTGGCATCGCGCTGAAGTCCGGAAACGGTGACGTCTCCGTTCTTCCGTCTCCCGGGTATCCGCTGCTGATCCTGCAGATCGCCGACGCGGCGCACAGGCGGGACCACGCGGATGAGCAGGGTTCCGGCGAGCAGACGGCCGAAACACTTCCCGCGCAGACTGGGCCGCAGGATGGCGCGGAGGAGGAGGAGGGTTCGGAGGAAGTGGAAGGCATGGTCGACGAGAGGCCCGCAGCGGCCGACGAGGGCCCGGCCGAGACGCAGGTCGCAACCGATGAGCGCCCCGAAGCGATGGACGAGAGCCCGGCAGGGACCGACGAGCCACCGGCGGCAAGGGCGGAGGTGAGCGTACCGCCACCAGACCTAGGGGCCTCCGTGGTCGCAGTGGAGCAGCCCCTACCAACCGCACCGGAAACGTCGGAAGCGCGTCCGGATGTACCGGAGGTTCCTCCCGCGGAACGCGGGACACTGGCCAGTTACCTCGCGTCTGGCCCGGTCAGCGGCCGAACGCTGCACTCCGTGCAGCGCGTAGATCGATCTGCTGAGGAGTAGTCTGACGAAGAGCCCCGGCCAAGAGGCCGGGGCTCTTCGCAGATCCGCGCCGATCATCCGCACCCGCCCTGCGGACGCGACATAATGTGTAGTACGCATTCCGCGTCTCCGGCCCCTGCGACGGGCTCGCGCATGCGTTGGATCGACAGATTGAGGAGGGTGGGGCGTGTCCCAGAACTTCGACGAGTTCCACGTTCCGGGTGGGGGATGGCGCTTCAGCTCGTTCCGTGAAACGGTGCGATCCCTGGTCGCCGAGACGGTTAGGATCCAGACGAACGACTCGGCGTTTTTCGGCAAGCTGGCGGCTGTGCAAACGACGTACGTCACGCTGGCCCAGACCACGGCACCAGCCAGCGTCCATCTCACGTACATCCCCTTCCGTCACATCAATGCGGTAACAGCCCTCTAAAATCCACGGGTTGTCGCAGGGCAACCCGTCTTGGAGGCACCTCGCATGCTTGAGGGTCGCTACCTTCTCGGTGTGGAGCCAGCTGAGCGAACGGCTTCCTTCCTCGGGCGCTCGGCGACGTTTCCGGTGGACCTGGAGTCGATCCGAGTGCGGTGCGCAGCGGCGCAGGCAGCGCGCGTAGCGAGAGGCAAGCTCGCTCAAGCGACTCTGCCTTGTCCTGAGTCGTACGCCGACCACCTGTCGCAGGTACGATCCAGGCCACTCTTCCAGAGCCTCTTCCAGGGCTACGCCTTCGACCTTTGCCTGGCCGATCTCGCCTCTCTCGTACCGGTGCAACCCCACGCGGACTACTCGTTCGCCCTCGAGGCGGTTGCTGAAGCACCTCGGGAACAGGCCGTCCTGGACTGCTGCCTGCCCGCTGGATCCCAGACGCTCGATGTCTGGGGCGGCGTGACGGATGCGCAGGGCTCCGGTTCCTTCACCGTCTGCAGCCGTGACCTGAACCTCATCGTCAGTGAGGTGCACATGGACGCGGATCCTGTCCTGAAGGTGACGTTCACGCTGAGCAAGACGGCTGTGTTCCTGGTCGTCGCAGAGATGCAAGGCAGGCTCTTCCTCAAAGACGGTACCCATCGCGCGTTGGGCCTCCTAGCGCGCGGAGTCGAAGCAGCCCCCTGCGTCCTACTTCACCAGCGCTCCTGCGAACCGATCATCCCGGAGTTCCTTCCGCGAGAATCGCTCTTCGGCCCCCATCCGCCACGGCTGCAAGACTTCCTCGACGAGCGGCTCTATCTCGCCCATCCCTGGCGACGCAGCATGAAGGTAATTCGCATCCGATCCGACGACTTCGTGCTGCCGACCGATGACACAGATATGCCTCCGAGCGAGGACCAAGCGTTGGCGTCGCGGGGGTGCTGAGACGAGATGGGCACGCTCCCTTGGTCTAGAACAAAAGGTATCTGAGCGCGTCTGCTTTGCCTCGGATGGAATGTACGCAAACCTTGCGGCGGACGAGGTCCTCTTTCGGGCTGAGCTCGACGAGGGCCTGCTGTAGGGAGAGGACGTCTCACTGGTCCTGCCACCGAACTTGAGGCTCCTGCGAGCGCTCACGAGGTAGCGGTCGATCGTCGCGGCGCTCATCTCGAGGCTTTAGGGCGAGCCGCTTGCCGGACGGGAAGCCGAGGACCACCCAAACGAAGCGCAGCGCGCGCCTTGAAGCCTCCGGGTAGAAGGTTTGCGCCCAGATCCGGTCTTGCGCTTCGCCGGCCGCGTCAGCCGTGCGCGCCGCGGAGTGCCCGCGTGGCGTAGCAGAGGTTGTAACCCAGCAGTTGCATGACCTTGGCGAGGATTTCGGACTTGTGCCCTTTGCTCTTGCGGTACCGCCGCTGCTGTTCGTGAACAACCTCCTGGCGCTCACGCAGCGTCGGTGGCATGGCCTCGACCTCCTCCGCGGGACCTAGGTCCCGGAGGATTCTCAGCATCGCATCCAACTCCTCTGGATACGGTTTCTTTCCGAGGCAACGTTTGCTCTCGAGTACCTTTTCTCTAAGTCAAGTCGCTTCCTTGACGCGTCAGATCGGCGACGGTATAGTGAATTGCGTGTCTGGGCGGTTGCTGCAAGCCGTTCCGGATGTTTGGGGCCGTAGCTCAGTTGGCAGAGCGCTTGAATGGCATTCAAGAGGTCAGGGGTTCGACTCCCCTCGGCTCCACCAAGATCAATCCCGCTTCCCGTCAGGGTTGCGGGGTTTCCCTTTCTTCT
>JAJYTE010000056.1 GCA_021793215.1 Bacillota bacterium | reverse complement strand
GCTCTGCCGGCTGAGGGCGCGCGTCGCCCGCAGGACTCCGTCCTAGACGGCCAGGAAGGGCACGGGCCCCCCCATCGCGCGCACGAGTTCCTCCGCGCAGTGCGGGCAGTACCCGCCCCCCGTGATTAGGCGGGTCTTGACGAGTTCCACGCGCTCCTGGTCCGGCGGCGAAGGCCGCGGGTCCTGCAGCGTCCGCCGGACGAACGCCTGCAGCTCCGCGAACAGGTGGCGCTCGAGCGCGACGCGCAGCGCCGGATGGTCCGGGGTCTGGTCGTCGTCCGCATCGTTGCTGGCTGCCCGCAGGCCGATCTCCTCGCGGAAGGAGCGCTTCTGGGACTCACCGATGCCAATCTCCTCCTCGATGTCCCGCATCATCCGCTCGCGCTCAGGCGATACGGAGCGCGCGAGGCGGAGCGCGGCGTGGTAATCCTCCACCGCATCGAGGTAGCTGCGCCACAGCGCGTCGAGGCGGTCCTGGAACGAGGAGATGAACAGCGGGTAGACCTCCCGCTCGACGCGGCGCGCCAGCTCCTCCCACACCTCGTGCAGGATGTTCTGGTACGCGTCGACGTCCTGCGACGCGATCGCGGGATGCAGCCGCAGCCCGCCGCGCAGGGCTCTGAGGGCGTCAAGTACGCTGAGGCAGGCGCCGTCACTGGCGATCGCGCGCCCGAGCTGGTTCACTACGAAGCGCGGCGACACCCCGCGCATTCCTTCAGAGAGACTCTCCGCCCGCAGTTCCAGGCGGTCCTGTTCGCCCACCCCGGGTACATCCTGGCCGTCGTAGAGCAGCAGTTTCTGCATGCGCCCGAGGTTCGGCCGCTGCGTATCCTCGAGGCGCGTCGCCACGGCGAACATCGCGGCCGCCTCCAGGGCGTGCGGCGCGAAGTGCGTACCCCGCGGCGCGGCGGCGTGGATCAGGCGTTCGTAGACGTGGAGTTCATCCGAGATGCGCACGTTGTACGGCACGCGCACCGCGACGATGCGATCGCGCAGCGCCTCGTTGCGCGGGTTCTGGACGAACGCGCGGTACTCCGCCTCGTTGGTGTGGCCGATCACCGCCTCGTCGACGTAGAGCATCGCGTAGCGCCCCGTCTTGAAGCGGCCCTCCTGCGCCAAGGTCAGGAGGGTGTAGAGGAAGCGCTCGTCGCACTTCAAAAGCTCCACGAACTCCATCAGGCCGCGGCTCGCCACGTTCAACTCGCCGTCGAAGCGAAAGGCGCGCGGGTCGGACTCCACGCCGAACTGGCCGATCGTGCTGAGGTCCATCGATCCGCTCAGCTCCGAGATGTCCTGGGACTTCGGGTCGGACGGAGCGAACGTGCCGATGCCCACGCGCGCCTGCTCGCTGAGGACGACGCGCTCGACGGGCATCCGGGAGGGGTCCCCGGCGAACTCGCGGCGCAGGCGGTGCGCGCAGACGGGGCAGGGCTCTCCCTCGATCTCGACGCCGAGTTCATCCTGCAGTTCCCTGCGCAGCGCGGTCGGCACGAGGTGCAACGGTTCCTCGTGCATCGGGCAGCCGACAATGCCGTAGAGCGCCCCCTCATCGCTGCGGGAGAACGCCTCGAGACCCCTCTTGAGCGCGTCCACGACAGTGGACTTTCCGCCTCCGACGGGTCCCAGCAGCAGCAGGATGCGCTTGCGCAGCTCGAAGCGCTGCGCCGCGGCGGCGAAGTACTCCTCGAGTTCGCGGAGCGGTTCCTCGAGCCCGAACAACACATCCTTGCACAGTCCACCCATGCCGCCAGCCGCGCGCAGCATGCGGTGGATCCGGCGGTGGCTGAGGTCGGCGACCTCGGGACACCGCCGTACGATGTCGAGGTACTCGGCGAAGCTTCCGCGCCAGGAACAAGTTAAGCTGTCTTCCTGCGCCCTCAGGATGCGCGCGCCGATATCCAAGCGGAAACCCCCTTTCCCCCGCGTCCGCCTCCCGGCGAAGACGCGGCGCGCGCCTAAAGGGCGCGCGCGTCGGGAATCCGCTGTCAGTCTATGCGGCGCTGCAGCCGAGGCTCAGCGCAGGAACGAAAGCGTCGTCGTCCAGGCGGCGGCCGCCGCCTCAGGCCGGTAGGTCGCCTCGCGGGTGTCATTGAAGAAGGCGTGCGGCGCACCCGGGAAAACATGGTAGCTGAAGGGCTTGCCGGCCTCCGCCATGGCCCGGGCGAATTCGGGTACCGTGTCGGTGATCCGCGCGTCGGCGCCGCCGTAGATGCCGAGAACCTCCGCGTGGATGTCGGGGACCTTCTGAAGCGGCGGGCTCTCGCCGTAGAAGATCACCGCGCGCCAGAGGTCTCTGGCCTTCGTAGCCACCTGCGCTGTGATCCCCCCGCCCATGCAGAAGCCGAGGCACGCGATCCGCGCAGGATCGACGCCCGGCTCGCGGTCCAGGTAGCGGATCACACCAAGGACATCCTCCGCGAAGCTCGCCCGCTGCTCGGGACGCATCACGCGCATCAGCGTCTGCAGCGCGTTGCGCTCCTCGGGCGAGAACTGCTCGAGCGCCTGCGCGAGCCGCGAAGGGTCGCGCTGGATCTCGGGCGGAGCCGAACGCATGAACTGCATTCCCGCCATAATGCGCTGCGGGTTCATGGCCTCGCGCCACTCCCCGGTGTACAGGTCCGGCGCCAGCGCGACGAACCCCTGCTCCGCGAAGCGCCGCGCGATGTCGCGGATATGGTCGTCAAGCCCCCAGATCTCATGGATCACGATGATCGCGGGGTATGAGCCCTCGCCGGAAGGCAGGGCCAGGTAGGCGTCGATCTCCCGGTCGTCGCCCTGCAGGCGGACTTCCTTCGTCTCCATGCGCATCCCCCTCACTGTGGTGTCGACCCCGGGTTAAGCCTACCGGAACGCGACTTCCAAGACCAGCCAGCGCGCCGCCCAACGAACGCTGTCGCTGCGAACCCCTGGCGCATAGAAAAGGGCGAATCCGGCGTAGGCAATGGTGCCACCGCGTGTGGAAGGAGGCACCCGGGGTGCGGGTGTTCGTCATCGGTGCCACTGGCGCACTGGGCCGCTGCGTCCTCTCGGAACTCCTCGCGCACTCCCACGCGGTGCTCGGGTTGGCACGCAGCCAGGACCAGGCGGCGCTGCTGCGCGGCTGGGGCGTCCAGGCGATCCCAGGGGACCTGCTCGCGCCTGGCACATATCAGCACGCGCTCGAGGGAGTCGATGCGGTCTGCAACCTCGCCTCGGCCGTACCCCCGCGGCCAGCCGACCGGGCCCTGTGGCAGATGAATGACCTGATCCTCCGCCAGGGAACCCAAGGACTCCTGAACGCGACGCGGCGCATGGGCATACGCCGCGTCGTGCAGCAGAGTACGGACGAAGTGTACCTGCCGCAAGGAGCCACGTGGCTGGGAGAAGACGCGCCGCTCGCCCCGGCGCCAGAAGCGGCGGCCGCAAGGGACGCAGAGGAGGCTGTCCTAGAGAGCGGCATACCCTGCGCCATCCTGCGCGCCGGCCGCTACTACGGCGCGGGTTCGCGCTGGACCGAACTGCTCGGGCAACGGCTGCGCGAGGGCGCGTTCGAGACCGTTCACAGCGGTGAGCACTGGGTGTCGCCGGTCCACCTCTTCGACATGGCCCAGGCGGTGCGGCTGGCCCTCGAGTCGGAGTCAGCCCAGGGCATCTTCAACGTATGCGACGACGCGCCCACGACGCTTCGCGACCTCTACGGCTCCCTCGCCGCGACGACGGGCGCCGCGCTGCGCACGCAGCCCACCCCTCCGCGAAGGTCGGGCTGGCGGCTCTCGAACCGGCGCCTGCGCGAGAAGCTCGGCTTCGTCCCCTACTGTCCGACTGCCCTCGGCGCCGTCGCGGACCTGCTGGGAACGTCGGCATGCGAGGCGACATGACGGAGCGGCGACCAGGCGGCCGCCGCTCCAGACGATGCGCACCCCGCCGCCGCGTTAGGTCAGCCTGTAGGTCTCGAAGGGCTGGCCCGCCTTGAAAGGTGCGCTGCACGATTCGAGCGCAGCCTCGATCTGCTCGTCCCACGGCACCTCAAGCGCCTCTAGGTTCGCTTCGAGCTGGGCCGCGCTGGTCGCGCCGGCGACGACGCTCGCGACGGCCGGACGGCGCATCAGCCACGCGATGGAGAGCGCAGCGGGCGCAGCCCCAGCGGTCTGGGCGATCTCCTCGACGCGGCGAGCCAGCGCGAGGCGTTCCGGCGTGATGCGCTCCTTGAAGCGCGGGGTCCTTTCGGCGCGTGAGCCTTTCGGCGTGCCCTGGCCGTACTTCCCGGTGAGGATGCCGCCGGCGAGCGGGTAGTAGGGCAAGAGTCCGACTCCCTCCGCAACGCAGAGCGGCTGCATCTCCATCTCCGCCGTCCGGTCGGCGAGCGAGTACGACACCTGCACCGACTGGAATCTCTCGAGGCCGTGGAGGCGGCTCTCGCCCAAGGCGAGCGCCAACTGCCACGCAGCGTAGTTGGACGTGCCGATGTAGCGCACCTTCCCTTGGCGCACGAGGTCCTCGAGCGTGCGAAGCGTCTCCTCACGCGGCGTCCACGGATCGAAGAGGTGGATCTGGAAAAGGTCGATGTGGTCCGTGCGAAGGCGTCGCAGACTGTCCTCGACAGCCCCCAGGAGGTGCAGGCGCGAGCCGCCGCGTCCGTTCGGGCCATCGCCCGTCGGGAAACCCGCCTTCGTCGCGAGGACGGCTTCGTCCCGCCGTCCGGCGAGGCCCTCCCCGATGATCTCCTCGGAGCGCCCTGCGCCGTAGATGTCCGCCGTGTCGATCAAGTTGACGCCCAGCTCCAGCGCGCGGCGCAGGACTCCGAGCGAGGCGTCGCGATCGGCCCTCGAACCGAACGCGTTCGTGCCGATGCCGATCGCCGACACCGAAAGGCCGCTTGCACCGAGCCTTCGGTACTCCATGGTGATGCCTCCTAGCGCAATCGGCGCGTCCCGGGGATCTGCACCCAGACCCAGACGATCCCTGCTCCGATCGCGAGCGCAAGAACGATCTGCGCCAGCAGCTGACCGATGTTGAAGCCCAGCATGAAGATGTTCAGCACGAGGGTGATCAGGATGGTGCTCGTCAGCCACTGCAACGGGTAGCGGCCGCCGCCGCGCAGTCGCTCCCACATGTAGAGTCCGCCTACCATGCCCCAGAGCGACGGCCCGAGTCCGACCGGCACAAGGCCGATCTGCATCTCGACGAGATCGCCGATGAGACCGCTGCCGAAGAACACGATCAGGTAGAGCGCGAGCGGCGCCGCGCGTTCGAGTTCTCCCCCGACGAAGTAGAGGAAGAACAGCGAAAAGAGAAGCCCGATGAAACCGGGGTTTACGAAGAGGAGCACCACGATCTCGAGTGGGCCGCCCATGCTGAGCAAGCCGGTGAAACCGAACGCGGTGAGCGAGAGGACGAGCGTAAGCGCCATCAGCACGATCGTTGCGGGCGACGCGGCCCAGTAGTCCCAGACGGGCGAAGCGGGGCGCCGGGCCCTATTTTGCCGGCGCTGCTGCTGCCAGAAGCGGCGCGCTTCCTCCCGCTCCTTGCGCTCGCGGCGTTCGCGCAGTTGGACGACGCGCGCATCCTCCCGAATGGAGGCTATGGGGTACGGGCTGCCGCAGCTCGGACAGACGCGCTCGTCGTCGGGCGCGGTCGTCTGGCACGTGGGACAGGTCTTCATGCGATGCCTCCCAGGGGCCGCGCCGCGGCGCGGCCTAGCTGGTATGTATCCTTCGGTCCCTCTGCGAAATTCCCTTCGCCATCGGCGCGCCGCGGGAGCGCCGGGAGAAGGGATCCCGACAAACCGGCAGAGGGAATCCGGTACCCGTTACGCGCGCTGCGCCCCACCGTAGGCCTTCGCGAGGTACGCGACGATCTCGTCCTCGTCCGCGAGCACGACGTCGCCGTCCACCAGCACCGGAACGGTGGGCCGGCCGGACACCTCGACAACCTTCTGGCGCCGGCTGCGGTCCGGCGACACGCAGACGGACACGTAGGTCAGTTCCATGTCGGAGAGCTTCTGCCGCACCATGCGGCAGTAGGGACATCCCTCGAACTGGTACAGCGTCATCACTCGGCAACCTCTCCTCTGCGCCTGCGCGCTTCGTCTCGTCCATCGTACCAAGACGAGTGGCAGTCTGCCGGTCATAGGGGCCAGTGCTCACCCGTCCCGGGACCGTTCGCCCGTCGTCTGGCGCAGCGAGACATCCCGAAGGCATCGCTGCTCGTCCGCTGCGGACTGAACGCAAGGAACGCGCGTGATCGTCGCTCAATCAGCGCGCCGCACGACCGACCTGCCGTCGTGGCGCAGAACCAAGCGTTGCCCCGCAGCCAGCGTCTCAATCTGGACGGGAGCCCCCCAAAGCGCCTGCAGGTCGCCGAGCACCACCTCGGCCTCCGGCAGGTCGAGGTCGCGGCCGTCGTGCACATGCCGAAGGCGCATCGTCAGGCCGGCGTCCGCCTGCTCCACCTCGACCTGGGGGCGCGCGCCGCTCCCTACCGCCAGCAGCAGCGCCGGCAGGAGGTCCTCCACCAAGCCCTCGCGCGCATGGCCGTCCACCGACCGCAGCGCGAGTCCAAGCCGCTCCACCGTCCGCTGCGAGAGGTGGTTGCGCAATAGGGCGGTGTCGTCCTCGAACGCGCGCACGCGGCGCAGCGCGCGGAGCGCGTCCGCCGGCGGGGGGCCGTCGCCGCCGCCGTGGTCGCGGTAGATCTCCTCGAGAATCTCGAGTCCCAAGGCGTACGGGTTGAAGCGTCCGGGTGAGAGCGCGACGATCTGGCTGTGCAGCGTCGCGAACTCCAACTGGTCTGCCAACGGAAGCCTGAGGGCACGCATGATGCGCAGATGCCAGAAGGTCGCCCATCCCTCGTTGACGATCTTCGTACGCTGCTGCGCCTTGAAGTAGATGCCCTCCTCGCGCACGATCTCAAGGCACTCGCGCTGCCACGGCGCCATGACTCCGCTGCGCGCCAGCGCGCCCAGCACGTCTTCGGGCCCAAACGGCGCGCAGTACTGCTCGAGGAGCAGCGCGCGATCGAGCGTCTCCTCGACGGCCCGCTCGCCATGGCGGCGGGCGTAGTCCTGCAGCCGGCGCCGGTGGAGCGGGAGACGTCGGGCGGCTCCCTCCGCAAGGCCGCGCATCCAGATGTTGTGACGGAAGAAGTCGGCATGGCCGGCGACGTGGGCGCGCACGGTGACGTCCTCCGTCGGCTCGTTGCCCGCGAGCACGTACGCCTGGGGCGGCTCCGTGTTCACGATCACCTCGTAGAAGCGCTGCGCACCGAGATTACCCTGCACGCGCACCCGGTGGTAGGCTTTGCCGCGGCTCCAGTGGCCGTAGCGCCCCAGGAAGCCATAGGTGGCGACCTCCTGCATCGTCCCCGCGGGGACAGGGAAGAACTCGATCCCCTCGGCGTCGAGGCCGAACTCCAACGCCAGGTCGAGGACGCGGCGCGCGAGGTCACGCCCCGACATCGCGGCAGCACACGGGGAGCGGTCCACGACACGACATGTGCAAACTCGTGGTCCGCAGAGCGACGGCCCTCGACCGGTGCACCTGAACGGCGGCGCCGGGCACTCGACGCCCGCCGCCGCTAGCCCTATCCCTCGGCACACGCATCCTTCGGCTTCCAACGCCGGTCAAATGGCATCCCCCACCCTTTGGACCATGCCCTACGCGGCAGGCGTGAGCGCAGTGCACTGGCGGCTGCGCGGCGACATTCACTCCGATCCGTCGCCGAACAGCGCATCGAGTGCGTCGAGCACGCCCTGGCGGTCCGCGACGCGCAGCGCGCGGAAGTGCTGCTCCTCGACCTCGGCGAGCGCCGTCCCGAGTCCGGAGGTACGGCCGTGGGGGCGCACCTCCACGTAGGCGAAGAGTTCCGTCGTCCCGAGGATCTCGTGGACGAGCTGACGCGAGATGCGGTTGTCGCTGTCCCCCCAGTTGTCGCCGTCGGTGAAGTGGAGTGCGAGCACCTGCCGGCCGGACGCCTTCGCCGCGCGTGCCAGGTCGAGGGTCATACGGTACGCGGAGGACACCTTCGTTCCGCCCGACTCCACGAGGCGGAAGAATTCCTCCTCCTCGACGAGGCGCGCTTCGGTGTGGTGCACGACGTACGCGATCTCGATCGGTCCGTACGTAGAGCGCACGAAGTCGACGAGCCAGTGGAAGAAGCTGCGGCAGAGCAGTTTCTTCTCATCGCCCATGCTGCCGGATACGTCGCGCATGGCGATGATCAGGCAATCTGCCGACGGCGCCTGGTCCGGCGCGCTCGTGCGGAAGCGCAGGTCCTCCTCGCGCAGTCGGACCGCCCCGCCGCTGCGCGCGACTCGGGCGATCGCAGCGCGCATGCTCTGCCGGCGGTGCAGGTTGGGCCAAGGGCCGATGCGCCCCAGCCGGTCCACCTCCGCGGACCGGCTGCCGAGCAGAGGTGTACCCTCCAGTTCCGGTAGACGCCAGCGGCGGTGCAGCTCCTCAGAGATACGCTCGTGCAGCCACTCGATCTCCTCAACCCCGGGCTCCCGTCCGGCACTCCCCTCTGCACCCTCTCCGCCATCCCCGCCGCCGGGACCATGCACCACCGTAACCTCTTCGTCCTCCTGAGCGAACCGCAGGCGGTGCTCGCGGAGCACGGGATAGGAGAGGCGGAGACCCCGCTCGCCTCCGCCGATCAGCGCTTCCTCTACGACGAGATCCCGAAGGTGGTTCGAGAGCGCCTCCTGCAGCAGCTGCTGGTGGCGCGCCCTGTCGCGCTCCGCGCTGCGCCCAAGATCGAGTCCCCACGCGTCCATGCCGCAGCGCCTCCCCAAGAGGCAGAGTCACTGCTAGCCTATGACCTATAAAGGCACGCCGTCACTGGGCGTCTGGCAGCCGCACCGCATCGGCGATCCGGGTACGGCCAAAGTAGCCCCCGACCATCAGGAGATCTCCTGGCGATGCGCGGTGCTGCTCCACTAGCGTCGTCGGGTTGAGCAGGTGGACGTACTGGAGGCGAAAGCCGGGGATACGCGTCAGCGCGGCCGATGTACGGCCGAGAAGGCGCGTCGACTCCACCTCGCCGTGCTGCGCGAAAAGGTTTTGCGCTTCCTGCAGCGCCTTGAACACGAAGGATGCGCTACGGCGCTCCTCCGGGCGCAGCCGCTCGTTCATCGTGCCAAGCGCAAGGCCGTCCGGCGCTCGCGAGGTGGGCGCAACCTCTACTCGCGTCCTGATCGCGAGGTCCGCGAGCGCAATCCGGATGGTTGCCGCCTTGTACCAGTCCTGCTCCCCGTAGTAGACCGTCTCGGCCTGCGCCAGCCCGATCAGGCGCAAGGTGGCAGTCACCTGCGCGCACAGTACATCCGCGTGCACGACGCCGCTCAGAACATGCTCGATCTGCGGCATGTGCACTTCTGTGGAGAGGCCGCGCGGGTAGACTTCCTCCTCCGACGGCACCCAGAGGACATCGACGCCCGCCTTCCCGGCGAACTCCTCGTCATGTCGTTTGTCGCGCGGGTAGAGGGCGTAATCCTCACCCGGCCCGAACTGGCGGTGGCTCAGGAAGGCGCAGACGACCGCCCGGAGACCCTGAGCTTGCGCCAGTGAAACGAGGGCGGCGTGGCCCTCGTGCAAGTACCCTCGCGTCACGATCAGCCCGCTCCGGACCCCAGGTTCGCCGACGGCTCCACGGAGTTCCTCGAGCGTTCGCGCGATCTGCGTACACCTTCACCTCTTCTGGTGCAATGTGTCGAGATGCGTCGCTTGTAAACTACACCGTAGCTGGCAAGGATTCCTGCGCCACTGTCGGTCTCACGCGCCGCGCGATCTCGTCGAGTTCCCGATCGATCTGCTCTGGCCGGTTCGTAAGAAAGAGCTCGAACAGCTGGCTCTCGAGGGGCCGCTCGCGCTCGAGGTGGCGAATGATCACGTCGAGGTCCCCGATCACGCGTTGAAACATGTCGATCTTCTCGTGCAGGAGACGCAACACGTGCTCCTCCACGGTGTCACGCGCGCACAGGTTGAGGATTCGAACCTCACGCGTCTGCCCGAGACGGTGGGCGCGGCCGATGCGCTGCTCCACGCGCATCGGGTTCCAGGGCAGGTCGTAGTTCACGATCACGGACGCCGTCTGCAGGTTGAGTCCCTGCCCCCCCGTTTCGGTCGCGACCAGCACACCGCCCTTGTCGGCGAACGTCTGGAGTTCGGCATGTCGCTCGCGCTGGCTCTGGCCGCCGTGCAGGTAGCGCACGGCGAGCCCCGCCTTTGAGAGCTTGCGCCCGAGGTATGCCTGGGTCGCCCGGTACTCCGTGAAGACGATCGCCGATTCCTTCAACCCGCAGAGGAGAGAAGCCGCCGCCTCCGCCTTCTGGTTCGTGTCGATCGCCTCGGCGCGGCGCAGCAGATCTCCCGCGTGCTCGCCGAACCAGGAGTCTCCCATGCGGCGCAAGGTCTCCGCGAGCGCGAAGCTCGATGAGCACAGTTCGCGCTGCACGAGGACCAGCGGCAGGATCGTCTCCTGGCTGGCGCGGCGCGCCCTGTACGCCTCCACAAGGGCATCCGTCGCGCGGTCGTAGAGCTCCCGTTCCTGCGCGCTCAGCTGCACGAGCAGCAGTTCGGCCCTGCGCGGCGGCAGGACGATGCGGGCCTCGTGGCGCGTGCGGCGAACCATCACGGACGAGAGTTCCTGCCGAAGTTCGTCTACGTTGCGCGGGCGCCGCGGCGCGAGCAGGAAGCGGTGGTAGAACTGCATGTAGCTGCCGAAGATCTCGGGCTTGACGAGCGAGACCAGGTTGTAGAGCTCCGCCAGCTCGTTCTGGATCGGCGTCGCCGTGATCAGCACGAGGTTGCGGCGTCTGAGCCCTGCGACGAACGCGTGGTTCTGGCTGCGTCTGGACTTCAGATGGTGCGCCTCGTCCACCACGACGAGGTCCCACGGCATGGACTGGTAGGTGGTGCTCTGCGGCGGCCTCTTCGCCCAGTCCAGCGACGCCAGGACGATGCCGCGCCGCGGCGGCACCTTCGGCTGGATCGTCGCGCGCCGGGCGAACTTCTGCCATAGCTCCTGCTGCCACTGGAGCAAGAGCGCCGCGGGGCAGAGTATGATGGCGCGCGTCACCCTGCCGCGCGCCATCAGTTCCTCCATCACGAGACCAGCCTCGATCGTCTTGCCGAGGCCTACTTCGTCAGCAAGCAGCGCCGAGCCGTCGAGGCGGCCGACGATCTCCTGCGCCGCCTCGATCTGGTGGGGATAGCGGATCACGCGGCCACGTTGCCAGATTGGTTCGAGGCGCCGCCACGCGCTGAGTTCTACCGGTCTTGGCTCGCTATCCGCGGTCACGGCTCTCGCTGCCCGTCCGGGTGTCGCCGCTGATCGCGGAGCGCTCGCCTCCCGGCCGCATCCAGCTGCCGATCTGGTCGAGCAGCTGTGGGGCTTCTTCGAGGACGCGATCGAGCACCGCGTTCTGGTCCACCGGAAGCAGCCGGACATCCCCGCCCTGCATCACCAGGAACCCAACGGGCTGTACGGAGACACCTGCGCCGGAACCGCCGCCGAACGGCAGTGCCTCCTCGCGGTGGCCGTCTGACTCCTTCTTGTTGCCGTGTGCGGCACCGTACTCGCCGCCGCCGGCCGCGAAGCCGAAGCTGACACGCGAGATCGGAACGATGATCCCGCCGTTCTGCGTTTCCACGGCCTCACCGATGACGGTATTGACGTCGATCATGTCCTTGATGCTTTCCATCGCAGTCTTCATCAGGCCCTGAATCGGGTGCTCCGACATCTCTGAACCGCCTCCTCGGTTTAGGGATGCTCACGTTGTTCTATGCCTACACCTGAGGGCATCTGGTGAGCGTGGCAACTGATGGTGGCACCGTTCATAACATACTAAAATTGATCTTCTGGCCAGCTAACCTCTGGTAGGGGCACGCAAGATCTGATGCACGCTCGGAGTCCCTAGCTTGTCTCAGCGCCCCCTGCGCTGCTCCATCTTAGCAACCGCCATCCCAAGATCTATCTGGTGCAAATAGTACGCCGACGTGCGAAGCCGCCGCTCCGCAGGGATCTCCCATCTGGCGATCTGCGGCCTGCGACTTCGCATGTTGTTTGTCAGACTTTTCCTGGCCCACCGGGTCGCGGCATGCGACCGCCAGAAGTGCGACCATCACAATACAGTGCGAGCGTACGGCGTCATGGCTGGCCCTCCCAACGAAGATAGCCTTGCTAGCGTACCCGGTCAGCCTCCCCTGACATTCAGGGCAGCCGATGGACGCTTTGAGCCGCATCCGTTGGGCGCTTTCAGCCGCACAGGCTGGACGCGTTGCGCCGGACTCGGTGGGCTGGTTCATCCGGACTACCCAGGCGGATTGGCTGGCGTTGACCCCCCCACGCAAGCGTTGACTTAAGGGTCCGAGGTTGCTCAAGGATGCACAGCTGGGGGCAAAGGCCATCGAGGTGACCGACGCAC
>JAJYTE010000055.1 GCA_021793215.1 Bacillota bacterium | reverse complement strand
GTATCCCTGACGAATCTACCCTTCGGGTCCCCCATCTCGTGGCAGCGAAGTCACTACCGCCGCAGGCAGCGTGAACCGCCACGCGCACGCGTAGTCGCGCGGAGCCGCGTCGGGCGGGCAGGCGATGACCTCCGTTTCGATGCGCGGGTCGATGGTGCGGGCGAACCCGCTGTACTCCACGCAGCCCACAGGCTTGCACGGGAAGTCCGGCAAGCCCTTCCGCCGGCGCGCCTCCTGTACGCGGCAGGTGCGCATGCGGAAGATCAGCGTTTGGTCGTCGGGACGCTCACACTCCTGCGCATTCAGCAGCGCGTAGAGGCGAAAGCGCAGCGCGCGCTCCAGCTCGCCGAGTCCGCCGCCCTCGGGAGCGTCTGTGATTTTCAGGATTCTTTTCGCCTCGATCGCCGTGAACCCGCGCCACGCCTCCGCATCGAGCGCGATCGCCGCCTCCATGCCGTACGTCCGCTCTACGGCCTGGAACCAGAGTCCGTCATGCGCAAGCCACCGTTTGGCGAGGTCCTCGGCGAAATCGATCAACTCCTCGCGCGTCAGGTCCTCGATTCGCTCGCTCCTCGCTTCACCCAAATGAACCAACTCCTCCCGCGGAGTATTCCGTGCTCCTGCGCGACGGGCCGCGTTCTGTCGGGCGCGCCGCCGCTGGGGGAACCCTACTTGCGCGAGCGTACCACCGCGCGGCGTTCGATCGGCAGGTCCGGATGGCCAAAGATGCACGAGAGAAAATCCGAACATTAGAGAGAAACCTTACAAAATCGTTCGTGTTCGGTTGACCAGGGCCGGGGCGCGCGGTACGCTTGCTGCGGAGGGAGAACATGACGCCCAAAGTGTTGGTTCTGCTTGGAAGCGATTCGGATCTGCCCCGCGTGCAGGCCCTCGTCTCCGTGTTCGAGACCCTGGAGCTCCCGTTCGAGATGTCGTTCGCGTCCGCCCACCGTGACCCCCAGCGCGTTGCCGACCTCGCGCAGGGAGCCGCGCAGCGCGGCGTGTCGGTGATCATCGCCGCCGCCGGCATGGCGGCGCACCTCGCAGGCGCCGTCGCGGCCAACACCGGCTTGCCGGTGATCGGCGTTCCGCTGTCCGGGTCCGCCCTCTCAGGCGTCGACGCGCTATACAGCACCGTCCAGATGCCGAAGGGCATGCCGGTCGCCACGGTCGGCATCGACCGCGCCGACAACGCGGCCTACCTCGCCGCCCAGATCTGCGCGCTCGCGGACGAGGGCCTCTCTGCGCGACTTTCGGCCGCGCGCGAGGCGCAGCGCGAGCAGCTTCGCCAGAAGGACCGGCGCCTGCAGGAGCTCGGACCGGCCGGCTACCTCGAGGCCGGGCGATGATCGAGCGCTACGCGCGCAAGGAGTTCGCCGCGCTCTTCGACCTTCGGGCGCAGTACCACCGTTGGCTGAAGGTCGAGCTTGCGGTCACCGACGCGCTCGCCCAGGCGGGCGTCGTCCCAAAGGACGCGGCGCGCGAACTGCGCGCGAACGCCGGTTTCGACCTCGACCGCGTGCTGGAGATCGAGGCGGTCGTGCGCCACGACGTCGTCGCCTTCACGCAAGCCGTCGCGGAGCAGGCGGGGCCGTCCGCACGCTGGCTGCACTTCGGACTCACCTCTTCAGACGTCGTGGACACCGCGTGGGGCCTCGTTCTCGCCGAGGCGAGCGATGTGCTGTTGGAGGGCATCGACACCCTGCGGGCGGCGCTCGCGCGACGCGCGTGGGAGGAGCGCGCGACGCCGGTGATCGGCCGCACGCACGGCATCCACGCCGAGCCGACGTCGTTCGGGCTGAAGCTCGCGCTCTTCTACGCGGAGCTCGGACGGGACCGCGAACGCCTCGTGCGCGCGCGCGAGGCGGTGGCGGTCGGGAAGATCGCCGGCGCCGTCGGCGCCTACGGAGAGCTCGCGCCCCAGATCGAGCGCGCGGCGCTCGGTGCGCTCGGTCTTCAGCCGGAGACGGTCCCGACGCAGATCGTGCAGCGCGATCGCCACGCGGAGTGGCTCTTCGCCCTCGCGATCCTGGGCGCGACGCTCGAGAAGCTGGCGCTCGAGGTGCGCTCCCTGCAGCGGACGGAGGTGCGGGAGCTCGAGGAGCCGTTCGCGGCTGGCCAGAAGGGCAGCTCGGCGATGCCCCACAAGCGCAACCCCGTGGTGGCGGAGCGCATCTGCGGCCTTTCGCGGCTTCTGCGCTCCTACGCGCTCGCCGGCCTCGAGGACGTCGCGCTCTGGCACGAGCGCGACATCTCCCACTCCTCCGTCGAGCGGGTTGCGCTGCCGGACGCCGCGCTGCTCGCGGACTTCATGCTCCACGACGCCGCATGGCTCGTCTCGGGGATGAAGATCGACCGACGCCAGATGGAGCGGAACATCTGGCGCAGCGGCGGCCTCGTCTTCTCGCAGCGTGTGCTGCTGGCGCTCGTCGGCGCCGGCCTCAGCCGCGAGGCGGCCTACGCGATCGTCCAGCGGCACGCGATGCGTGCATGGGAGGAAGGCGGGGACTTCCGGCGCTCGCTCGCGGAGGACCCAGACATCCTCTCCCACCTCTCCCCCGCCGACCTCGATCGCGCGTTCGACGTCCAGGGCTACCTCAAGTACGCCGAGGAGATCCTGCACCGGGCCGGAATTCCCGAGGAGGTGTCGTGATGCAGAAGGGCGAGTTCCTCTACGAGGGCAAGGCGAAGCGCATCTACGCGACCGACGAGCCAGGGATCCTCTGGATGGAGTTCAAGGACGACGCGACGGCCGGCAACGGCGCGAAGCGCGGCACGATCGGCGACAAGGGCAGGATCAACGCGGAGATCACCCGCCGCGTCTACGAGCACCTTGAGGCGTCGGGCGTGCGCACCCACCTGGTGCGCACCGAGAGCCCGACGGTGCTGCTGGTGAAGAAACTGGAGATGTTCCACCTCGAGGTCGTCGTGCGCAACATCGCCGCCGGCTCGCTCGTCAAGCGGATCGGGCTCGAGGAAGGGCGCGAGATGGCGCAGCCGATCGTCGAACTGTACCTGAAGGACGACGCGCTCGGTGACCCCATCCTCAACGACGAACACGTCATCGCGCTCGGCCTTGCCTCCCCCGAGGAGCTCGCGGGGTTGAAGGCGGCGGCGCGCAGGGTGAACGAGCTGCTTCGCCCCTACTTCGAGGAGCGCGGCATCCTGCTCGTCGACTTCAAACTCGAGTTCGGCAAGGAGAACGGCGCGATCGTGCTCGGCGACGAGGTGACGCCGGACACCTGCCGTTTCTGGGATGCGAAGACGCGCGAGAAGCTCGACAAGGACCGCTTCCGTCAGGACCTCGGCGGTGTCGAGGAAGCCTACCAGGAAGTCCTGCGCCGCGTGGACGCACCCCATGCCTGACTACCGCGTGGAGCTTCGCGTCCACCTGCGCCCGGGCGTGCTCGACCCGGCCGGCGAGGCGGTGGGCGCCTCGCTCGGCCACCTCGGCTTCGCCGTCGAGCGGGTCGAGGTGGGCAAGCTCCTGACGGTGGACCTCACGGCCGACGGTCCCGAGGCGGCTGAGGCCGCAGTGCAGCGGATGGCCAAGGAACTGCTGGTGAACCCGGTCCTGGAGGAGTACGTCCTGGAGGTGCGGCCGCGATGACCGCCGATGTCGTCGTCTTCCCAGGATCGAACTGCGACTTCGACGCGGCAGCGGCGCTCTCCACCGCGCTGCCGGGCGCCACGGTACGGCGCCAGTGGCACGCAGACCTCGATCTCTCCGGCACGGACCTCTGCGTCCTGCCCGGCGGCTTCGCCTACGGCGACTACCTTCGGGCCGGCGCGCTCGCGGCGCGCTCACCGGCGATCGCGGCCGTCAAGGCGCTGATCGCGCGCGGTGGCCTCGTGCTCGGTATCTGCAACGGCTTCCAGGTACTCGTCGAGGCCGGCATCCTGCCCGGCGCGTTCCAGACGAACTCCGTCCAGCACTTCCTCTGCCGCGACGTGCAGGTCCGCGTCTGCTCGACGGCGTCGCCGTTGCTTGCGGGGGTGCGCGAGGGAGACGTGCTGCGGCTGCCGATCGCCCACCAGGAGGGCAACTACCGCCTGACGCCACCCGAGTACGAGCATCTCTTGGGCGAAGGGCGCATCGCGCTGCGCTACTGCGGTGAGGATGGGCAGTCGGAGGAGAACCCGAACGGCTCCTACGGCGCCGTCGCCGGTGTGCTGGGCGCGAGGGGTCGGGTGCTCGGCATGATGCCGCACCCGGAGCGTGCGGCCTGGCCGAAGATCGGACGCGCGGATGGCCTGAGGATCCTCGGGGGCGCCGCGGCGTCGCTCGCCCAAGGAGGCGTCCGCTGATGGCGATCTCGGCGTTCGACCCGCAGGCGCTCGGCCTCACACCCTCGGAGTGCGACCTCGCCCGCGCGCTCGCGGGCAGAGAGCTCTCGGAGCTCGAGTGGGCCATCCTCTCGGTGCTCTGGTCCGAGCACTGCGCCTACAAGCACTCGCGCGCGCTGCTCGGACGACTGCCGAGCGAGGGGGAGCGGGTGCTCGCGGGCCCTGGTGGGGGCGCCGGCGTCCTCGACATCGGGGAAGGCTGGGCCGTCGCCGCGAAGATCGAATCCCATAACCACCCGTCGGCCGTCGAGCCGCTTCAAGGTGCCGCCACAGGCATCGGCGGCATCATGCGCGATGTGCTCTCGATGGGCGCGCGTCCGGCGGCGTTCCTCGATAGCCTTCGCTTCGGCATGCCTTCGGCCCCGCGTACGGACTACCTCCTGCGCGGCGTCGTAGCCGGCATCGCCCACTACGGCAACTGCGTCGGCGTTCCCACCGTTGGCGGCGACCTGTACTTCCACCCTTCCTACGAGCGCAACCCGCTCGTCAACGCCATGTGCGTGGGCTTTCTTCGCCACGGCGATTTGCGCGACTCCGCGGCCCGCGGAGTCGGGAACCGCTTCCTGCTCCTGGGCGCCCGCACCGGGCGGGACGGGATCGGCGGAGCGGCGTTCGCGTCCGTCACCCTGCGTGAGGACGCGGCCGAGGACCGGCCGCGCGTGCAGGTCGGAGACCCGTTCCTCGGCAAGTTGATGATCGAGGCGACGCTGGAGATCATGGACAGCTTACCCGTCGTCGCCATCCAGGATCTCGGCGCCGCGGGGCTCGCCGGCGCCTTTCTGGAGATGTGCGCGAAGGGGGGCGTCGGCGCCGAACTCTGGCTCGGCCGCGTTCCCCTCCGCGAGCGCGACCTCGCGCCCGCGGAGGTCCTCCTCTCGGAGAGCCAGGAGCGCATGCTCCTGCTACTCGAGCCGGACGCCGTCCAGGCGGCGCAGGCGATCGCGCGTCGGCTCGGCGTCGAGGCCGCGGAGGTCGGGGAGGTCCAAGACGGCGAGGACATCGTCGTGCTGCAGGGCGACGAGGTGCTCTCGCGCCTGCCCGTGGAGCTCTTCGCGAAGGCTCCCACGGCCGAGATCGCACCCGCGCCCCCGCCCCTGGCGCCTCCCGCGCCGGCCGAGCCCCGAAGCTGCGACGGGCGCTCTTCCCTCCTCGCCCTGCTCGCTTCGCCGAACCTCTGCTCGCGCCAGAGCGTCTACGGCCGCTACGACCAGGACGTCGGGCTGCGCACCGTCGTCCGGCCGGGCATGGATGCGGCCGTCCTGCGCGCGGCGCCCGGCGCACCGGGCGTCGCTGTCGCGACCGACCAGAACCCACTGAAGTGTAGCCTGAGTCCGCGCATCGGCGCGGCACTCGCCGTCTGCGAGGCGGCCCGCAACGTGGCAGCCCGCGGCGCGGAGCCGATCGGCCTCACGAACTGCCTCAACCTCGGCAGCCCGGAGCGGCCCCTGGCGGCGCGCCAGCTCGTCGACGTCGTCGACGGGATCGCCGAGGCGGCGAGGGAACTTCGCATCCCGGTCACGGGGGGGAACGTCAGCCTCTACAACGAGTCCGGAGGGCAAAGCATAGCCCCGACGCCCGTGATCGGGATGATCGGGCACCTGCCGGACCCGGAGCGGGCGATCGGCGTCGCAGGACCTCGGGCAGGCATGCGCGTCCTCCTGCTTGGGAGGCCGGCCGAGAGCCTCGCCGGCAGCAGCTACGCCGAACTGGCCGGCGTTCTGCCCGCCCCCCCGGATCCGCCGGAGTACGAGGCGCTGCGCGGACTCTTGACGCTTCTGGTCCGGCTTCGCGAGGAGGGCGCGCTCGCCCTCGCGCACGACGTCGCGGGGGGCGGCCTCCTGGTTGCGCTCGCGGAGATCGTCACGCACACGCGTCTCGGGCTCGCGGTGCACCTCGAGGAGGCGACGCCGCGCTACCTCTTCGGTGAGCCGAGCGCCCTCTGCGTCGCCATCGCACCCGATGCGCAGGTCGTCGCAGCGCATGCAAAGGCGCTCGGCGTGCGAGTGAAGGAGATCGGCGAGGTGACGGAAGTGGCCGAGCTTTCGGTGGACATGCCGACAGAACCTCACTGGGCGCTTTCGCTCGCGCGCCTCGCTGAGGCCTCGCGCGGTGATCTGCTATGAGCGGGGAACTGAGGGAGGCGTGCGGCGTCTTCGGCATCGTCGGCACGCCGAGTGCACCGCGCCTCGCGGCCGAGGCACTCTTCGCGCTGCAGCACCGCGGACAGGAGAGCGCCGGCATCGCGGCGCTCGACGCAGGACAGATCCTCCTTGAGAAGGGCATGGGACTCGTGCAGGAGGTCTTCACCGAGGAGCGCCTCGCGCGCCTGAGCGGCGAGGCGGCGATCGGACATGTGCGCTACTCGACGACTGGAGGCTCTCGCCCGGAGAACGCCCAGCCGCTCTACTTCCGCGCCCGCCTCGGCCCCTTCGCGCTGGCGCACAACGGCAACCTCGTCGACGCGATGCGCGAGCGCAAGGCGCTCGAGTCGGAGGGGGCCATCTTCCAGACCACGACCGACACGGAGGTCGTGGCGCACGTCATGGCCCACTCCAGCGCGCAAACGCTGCAGGGCAGCCTGCAGGACGCCCTCTCCCGCCTGCACGGCGGCTACGCGCTCGTCGTGCTGTTCCGCGGCGGCGTGTTGGGCGCGCGCGACCCCTTCGGGATCCGGCCGCTCGTCCTGGGCCGGATCGGCACCATGCCCTGCCTCGCCTCGGAGACCTGCGCGCTCACGGCGGTCGGCGCCGTGTACGAGCGCGACGTACGGCCGGGGGAGATCCTCTGGCTCACCGCCGAAGGCGACCTCGTCGAGGTCGCGGAGGGGGAGATGGAGCGCGAGAAGCTCTGCGCCTTCGAACTCATCTACTTCTCTCGCCCCGACTCGCTGGCGCGCGGCGAGTCCATCTACGCCGCGCGCTACCGGCTCGGCCGGCAGCTCGGGCGCGAGGCGCCCGCGCCGGCGGACCTCGTCCTCGGCGTGCCGGACTCTTCCCTGCCCGCCGCGGAGGGCTACGCGGCGGAGCTCGGGCTGCCGCAGGAGCTCGGTCTCGTGAAGAATCGCTACGTCGGTCGCACGTTCATCCGGCCCGGCCGAGACGGGCGCACGGCCGGCGTGCAGCGCAAGCTGTCCGTAGTCCCGGAGGTGGTGCGCGGGCGCTCCGTGGCGCTGATCGACGATTCTCTCGTGCGCGGTACGACGATGCGGCACCTGACGCAGATCCTGCGCGAGGCGGGCGCCACCGCGGTGCACGTGCGCATCGCCTCCCCGCGCTACCTCCACCCATGCCACTACGGCATCGACACCTCGAACCGCGACGAGCTGATCGCGGCCGACCTGGATCCAGAGGTGCTGCGCCACCGGATCGGCGCCGACTCGCTGCAGTTCCTGTCCGCAGCGGGCGTGCTGCGGGCGACCGGGCATCGGGACCACTGCCTCGCTTGCTTCACCGGCGAGTACCCGGTGCCCGTCCCGCTCGATCTGCGCAAGGATTCCGCCGAGGAGGAGACGCCATGAGCGAGCAGTACCGGGAGGCGGGCGTGGACCTCGGCGCCAAGGAACGCCTCGTCGACCTTCTACGCGCGATCGGCGCCCAGGCGACGCGCCCGGAGGTGGTGGACGGAATCGGCGGCTTCGGCGGACTCTTTCACCTTGCGGGCTACAAGGACCCGGTGCTGGTCGCGGGCGCCGACGGCGTCGGAACGAAGCTACTGCTCGCCCAGGAGGTCGGCCGCATGGACGGCGTCGGTCAAGACGTCGTCGCGATGGTCGCGAACGACGTGCTGTGCCAGGGGGCGCAGCTCCTGTTCTTCCTCGACTACGTCGGTGTCGGGCGCCTCGTGCCCGAGGAGGTGGCGGAGGTCGTCGCCGGCGTCGCGCGGGCTTGCCGGCAGGTGGGCGCCGCGCTGCTGGGGGGCGAGACGGCCGAACTGCCGGACCTCTTCCCGCAAGGTGCCTTGGATCTCGTCGGATTCGGAGTGGGCGCCGTGGAGCGCGAGCAGCTGGTGCGCTCGGCCGACGCGCGGGCTGGCGACGTACTGATCGGGCTGCCATCCGGCGGCCTGCACAGCAACGGCTTCAGCCTGGTGCGCCGCATCCTGCGCCGGAGTGGGCTCTCGCTCGCGGAGCACCACGGTCTCGACGTCCCGCTGGGGGAGGCGCTGCTGCGCCCGACCCGGCTCTACGGACCCGAGGTCGCGGCGGCACTGCGGGCGGGCGGCGTCCGCGGCATGAGCCACATCACCGGCGGCGGCATCCCCGGCAACCTGCCGCGCATGCTGCCGGACGGCGCAGGCGCGCGGCTCGACGCCGGGACGTGGGAGGTGCCGGCCGAACTGCGGCTCGTGCTCGACGCCGGAGAAGTCGCGCGCGAGGAGGCACTCGAGGTGTTCAACATGGGCCTCGGGTTCGTGCTTGCCGTCGCACCCGAGGCCGCGGACCGCGTGCTCGAGGAACTGCGCTCCGCCGGGGGCGCGCCGCGCGTCGTCGGAGAGGTCGTCCCCGGCTCGGGCGTGGCGCTCTGATGCGCATCGCCGTCCTGGCATCGGGACAGGGGACGAACTTCGCCAGACTGCTTGGGGCCGCGAAGTCGGGGGAGATCGGCCCAGCCGAGATCGCGCTGCTCGCCGTCGACAGACCCTGCCCGGCGCTCGAGATCGCGCGCGAAGAGGGTCTCGCCGAGTACAGCGCCGTGGCGCGCGAGGTCGGATTCGCCGAGTGGGAGCGCGGTCTGCTCGCCCGCGCGCAGGAATGCGGGGTGGATGCACTGGTACTCGCAGGGTTCATGCGCATCCTCTCGCCGGCCATCGTCGGCTGCTTTCCCCAGCGTATCCTCAACGTCCATCCCTCACTGCTGCCTGCCTTCGCCGGCCGCGACGCGATTGGACAGGCCCTTCGCTACGGCGTGCGCGTGACGGGTGTCACGGTGCACCTCGTGGACGAGACGCTCGACGGCGGGCCGATCGTGCTCCAGGAGGCGCTCACGGTCGACCTCGGCGCGCCCGAGGAGGATCTCGCCCGGCGCATCCACGCGCTGGAGCATCGGCTCCTGCCCCAGGCGGTGCGGCTGATGGCCGAGGGCCGTCTGATTGTGGAGGATCGCCAAGTCAAGATCATGGAGGGATGAAGATGCCGACGGCACTTCTGAGCGTTCGGGACAAGACGGGTCTCATCGAGTTCGCGACGGAGCTTCTCTCTCGCGGCTTCACGCTGCTCGCGAGCGGCGGCACTGCGGCGGCGCTGCGTTCGGCGGGACTCGCGGTGGAGGAGGTGGCCGACTACACGCGGTCGCCGGAGATTCTGGGCGGCAGGGTGAAGACGCTGCACCCCGCGGTGCATGGGGGCATCCTCAGCCGCGAGAGCGAGGAGGACAAGGGCGACCTCGTGCGCATCGGCGCGCGAGCGATCAGCCTCGTTGCCGTGTCGCTCTACCCGTTCGTCGAGACGGTGCGCGGCGGCGCCGCGGACGCGGAGGCGATCGAGGAGATCGACATCGGCGGCGTCGCGCTGCTGCGCGCGGCGGCGAAGAACCACGACCGCGTCTGGGTCGTGCCGGAGCCCCGCTGGTATCCCGATGTGCTCGCTGGGCTCGACCGTCAGGATGCCGCCCTGCGCCGCCGGCTCGCGGCGGAAGCCTTCGCGCACACCGCGCGCTACGACATGGCAATCGCGAACTACCTCGCGGGCGGCGACTGGCCGCCCTTCCCGATGGCCGAGGCGAGTCTCGCCGCGACGCTGCGCTACGGCGAGAACCCGCACCAGTCGGCTGCCGTCTACCGCGACGGCAGCCCAGGCGTCGCGGCGGCTTCGCCGCTGCAGGGCAAGGAGCTCTCCTACAACAACCTGCTCGACGCCGAGGCCGCCTGGCGGTGCTGCCTAGACCTCAGGCGCCAAGGTGCCTGCGTTGTTAAACACCAGACGCCCTCGGGCGCGGCGGAGCGTGGTGACCTCCTCTCGTCGCTGCGGGCGGCTGTCGCCGCGGACGACGAGGCGGCTTTCGGCGGGGTCGTCGCCCTGCGCGGTCAGGTCACGCCCGAGATCGCGGAGTACCTCGTGAGCCGCTTCTTCGAGGTGGTGATCGCTGAGGATGTCGAGCCCGCGGCCCGCGAGATCCTGCAGCGCAAGCCCAACCTGCGCGTGCTCGCAGTGCCCGCCGCCGCGCACGAGGGCCTCGAGGTGCGCGCGATCGGCGGTGGACTCGCGGTGCAGACGCCGGACAGCGCGGTACCGGACGTGGACAGCTGGCGCCGCGCGGGGGGGCCCCCGCAGGACAACCTCCTCAAGGACCTCGAGTTCGCTTGCCGCATCGTCAAGCACGCGCGCTCCAACGCGATCGTCGTCGCGAAGGACGGGGTGACGCTCGGCATCGGCGCAGGGCAGGTGAGCCGCATCCGCGCGGCCGCGGCCGCCTTCGAGCAGGCGGGCGACGAGGCGAAGGGCGCCGTCCTCGCCTCCGATGCGTTCTTCCCGTTCGGCGATGTGGTGGAGCTCGCCGCGAAACACGGCATCGCGGCGATCGTGGAACCGGGCGGCTCGCTGCGCGACGACCAGTCGATCGAGGCGGCCGACAAGTCCGGTCTGGCGCTCTACTTCACCGGCACCCGCCACTTCCGCCACTGATGCGCGCGATGGTGCTCGGCAGGGGAGGGCGCGAGCACGCCCTCGCGTGGTCGCTGCGGCGCGGCGGCGCAGAGGTCTTCGCCATGCCTGGCAGCGACGGCATGCGCGACGTCGCGGAGCCGATCGAGGGAGACCCGTCGGAGGCGGTGCAGGTCATCGCCGCCGCGCGGCGCCTCGCGATCGATCTCGTCGTGCCGGGTCCCGAGGAGCCGCTCGTGCGCGGCGTCGCCGAGGCCCTGCGCGATGCGGGCATCCGAGCGTTCGGGCCGGACCGCCGCGGCGCCCAGATCGAGGCGAGCAAGGCGTACGCGAAGACGCTCCTGCGCGCTGCTGGCATCGAGACGGCCGCCGCCTCGTTGTGTCGGGACTACGGCGAGGTGGAGCAGACCTTGGCAGTGCACCCGTCGCGCACCGTCGTCAAGGCGGACGGGCTCGCGGCCGGAAAGGGAGTCGTCGTGGCGGACGACCCTGCGGGCGCTCGCCGCGCGGCTCGCCGCCTTCTGCACCTGCATGGCACCGTGCTCCTCGAGGAGCGGCTGCGCGGCCCGGAGGTCTCGCTGATCGCGCTCTGCGCCGGCGAGGATTACGTGCTCCTCCCGACAGCGCGCGACCACAAACGGCTCCTGCGCGGCGACCAGGGCCCGAACACCGGTGGCATGGGGGCGATTTGCCCCGTGCCCATCACCCCGAGCGCTGCGGAGTGCGCGGAGCGCACGATCGCGCCGCTTCTGCACCTGCTCGCGGAGCGCGGCATGCCGTACCAGGGCGCGCTCTACGCCGGGCTGATCCTCACCGAACGCGGACCGATGGTGCTCGAGTACAACGTGCGGCTTGGCGATCCAGAGACGCAGGCGATACTGCCGGCCCTGACCGAATCCCTGCTCCCATGGCTGGACGGCGCAGCCCGCGGCGAATTGCCGAGGGCCGAGCCGCGGGTCGAGGGCGCGGCCGTCGGCGTCGTCCTTGCCGCGGCGGGCTACCCGGAGGCGCCGGAGCTGGGGGCGCCGATCCGCGGCCTCGAGGAGGCGGCGCGCGACGCGCTCGTCTTCCATTCGGGAACGCGCTGCGGCGACAGCGGTTTCGAGACGGCCGGCGGGCGCGTGCTCTGCCTCGTCGGACGCGGCGGCGACAGTTCCGCCGCGCGGCAGGCCGCCTACCGCGCCGTATCGAGCATGGAGTTCGCAGGCGCGCAGTGGCGTGACGACATTGGAATAGGCACGCCGCGCTGAGACCACGCTAGGCCCGGGTAGGTGGTATTTTTGCGGCGCAATCTTCTCGCCGTCGTGGCAGCCGTGGCCCTTCTGTCCGGCTGCTCGCTGCACATGGGCAGCAGCGCGACCCCTCCGATGGGCGGCTCCTCGAGCGGGATGGTGTCGGGACAGGGTAGCAGTTCCTCGCAAGGCCAGTCGGGCGGCAGCTCGGGCGGCTCGTCCTCGGGTGGGATGCAGTCGTCCGGCGGGGGTTCGTCCGGGGGTTCGTCCGGGGGTTCGTCCGGGGGTTCCTCCGGAGGTTCCTCCGGCGGGAGCTCCGGCGGCTCGTCGGGTTCCTCCA
>JAJYTE010000054.1 GCA_021793215.1 Bacillota bacterium | reverse complement strand
CGCGTGGCGACCCAGAACATGTGGCGCGTGGGGTAATCCGACCCCCGGCGCCACGCACCGCTAGTGTGCATCGGGGTCGAGGTTCCCTTCATCATCGCGTAGCGGGCGGCAGAAGAAAAGGGGCGCCGGGCGCGATGCGCCCGGCGCCCGGCACTTGGGGCGCTACACCCACCAGTGGTAGCCGAGCGCCGTGTTCAGCGTGACGCCGAACGTCAGGTACATCAGCCAGAAAGCGGTGACGAACTGCGCGAGCCCGACGGCCTTGTGGCCGCCCGCCCACTTGCCGAAGCGGGTCGGGATCTCGAAGATGTAGATCAGCGCCAGCAGGATGAAGAGGATCATCACCGGCGTGTCGCCGGCGCCAGAGAACACGATCGCGCCCAGTAGGGAGATGAGGAAGAACGCGATCCCCATCCAGGCGTCCGGAGCGTCACTCGCGCCGATGAAGCGGCGGTGTGCCAGCGCGAACCAGTGGATACCGAAGGCGGAGAATGCGAGCGCCGCCATGTAGAGCGGAGCCGCATTCGTGAACACCTGGAACCAGGTGAGTCCTACCATCAGGTAGACGCCGGTGAGGAACTGCATGAAGCCCGGCATCCAGAAGCCCCACATGCCCATGGTCTTGTTGACCTCTGGACTCGCCTTCGGGTAACCGAACAGGGCTTGACCGCCCCAGATGAAGTAGCCGGTACCGAGCCCGAAGAAACCCAGGGCCACGGGCCAGAAGGCAGTCGAGGTGAACAGGTGCATTCAGGATGACCTCCCCTTGCGGTACCACGCGTCTGCGCGGCTGATTGCCCTGCTACATGGTCGGCATTCCACGGCGCGCTAGCTCCTGCCTTGGGTGTCCTCCCCCCCTCCACAGCATGGCTGGCCGTATTCACCGAACCACATTGATAATAGTCAATTTCAGTTACATTGACCATCCATTACCGCTATTCCCTGTGCCCTTGAGACGCATTGGTCCCTTTGGCACCTGTCCTCGGGATCGTGTCCCATCGGCCGACGCCCGTTGGGCCCCGACTCAGGTCTATGCCGGGTGGGCGTGCCGCGATGACCACCGATTCAGCGGAGTGGAACGCACTCTTGGGGCCGCAGGACCAGAACGCTCCACGCAGGCGGTTTACCGCCTGCTCCGAAACCACTCCTGGGCGGTTTGCGTTATACAGGGCGCCGGAGATAGACCGGCGAGCAAGAAACGGGGGATACCGATGCTGCGCACGACTGCAGTCCTGACTACCTTCGGGTGCCTTCTTCTCACTGCAGGGTGCGGGACGCTGGGGGCGGGCTCCACCGCCCCCAGTTCCTCGAACTCGTCCACCACCACACCCGCGAAGACCGCCTCGACCGGCACCACGACGAGAACGCCTTCGACAAGCGGCTCGTCCTCCACCGCGACGCCAGCGTGGACCTGCAGTTCACCCGCGCCTCCGGCGAGCACCGGGAGCGCCGTCGTCGTCTCGCCGCGGACGACGGTGGGTTCCGAGTGGGTCGAGGCGGCCGGCCTGGCGGCAAAGGGCTGCGTCACGGTGTACGTCGCGCCGGCGAACACCGCGAACTGGCGGGCCGAAAGCGTGACGAGCGACGCCTCGGGCGGCAACGGCGTCAGCGCGCTGCAGGTCGCGGCCGTGGACGGAGACCACATCTTCGTGCTCGCGACCGGCCTCCCCGGTGCGGGGCAGGCACCGGCCTTCCTCTTTGGAACGAACGATGGCGGCAAGGCGTGGACAGATTTGGCGTCCGACCGAAGCACGAAGTTTCCGAGCTCCAACGTGCGGCTGAACATGCTCTTCACATCCGCGACCGACGGCTGGATCACCGACCTCAACGCATTCTTCGGCCCTCCGCGCGTCGAGGTCTACCACACGACAGACGGCGGCAGGGACTGGACGCTCAACGCCTTCAGCGTGCCGCAGAAGTACGCACAGGCGCTCGGCGGCGGGCAGGCGCTGCCGCCCGTGTGGCAGCGCGCGACCCAAGGGACGCTCAAGGTCACCGGCACGATGAACGGCACCCGGACGACGCTCTTCTACGGCACGAGCGACGGAGGGGCGACCTGGCTACTGGAGGGCGAAGGCGGCAGCTGACCCGAGGCGGTGAGGGAGTCCCGCCTGTGCGATCCGGCACGGGCGGGACTCCTTATGCTTCGCGGGCACGCGCCGGCGGCAGTCGTGCTTTCTGCCCACTGAACGGATGGCCCTCCCTGCGGCTGACTGGGATGGATCCGCCGCGCCCAACGGACGAGCCAACGACGTCCCAACGGCCGGGGACGATTGCTGAGCGAGGGCGCTAGAATCGCTGCGGAGTGAACATCCGCAGTCGGGGGGCGGGTCATTGGACGCTCTGGGACTGGCGAGGCTGCAGTTCGGCATCACAACGATCTACCACTTCCTCTTCGTGCCGCTGACGATCGGGCTCGCGCTGACGGTCGCCATCATGGAGACGATCTACGTGCGAACCAAGAACCCTGCCTTCAAGCAGATGGTGCAGTACTGGGGCCGCCTGTTCCTGATCAACTTCGCCGTCGGCGTCGTGACAGGCATCATCCAGGAGTTCCAGTTCGGGATGAACTGGTCTAGCTACTCGCGCTTCGTGGGCGACGTGTTCGGCGCACCGCTCGCGGTCGAAGCACTCCTGGCCTTCTTCCTCGAGTCGACATTCCTCGGCGTCTGGATCTTCGGATGGGATCGCCTGCGGCCCGCGGCGCACGCCTTGGCCATGTGGCTCGTGGCGATCGGCACATCGGTGTCCGCGTTTTGGATCCTCACCGCGAACTCGTTCATGCAGGAGCCGACCGGCTACGCAGTCGTCCACGGCCGCGCCGAGATGACCAGCTTCGGCGCTCTGTTGGGCAATCCGCAACTCTGGGTTGAGTTCCCGCACGTGCTGCTCGCTGCGTTCACGACGGCCGCCTTCTTCGTTGCAGGTATCAGCGCCTACTTCCTGCTCCGTCGCCAGCACCTCGACGTCTTCCGCTCCTCGATGAAGATCGCCCTGGTGATCGGCGCGGTCTCCTCTATCCTATTGGCGGTGAACGGCGACGCCCAGGCGAAGCACGTCGTCCAGACGCAGCCGATGAAGATGGCCGCCGCGGAAGCCGTTTGGCACACCGCCCCGGCGCCGGCGCCCTGGAACCTGATCGCCGGCATCGACCAGTTGGGCGGCCGCAATACATTCTCCATCGCAGTGCCGGACATGCTGAGCTTCCTGTCGTACGGCAACCTGACCTCGAGCTTTCCCGGCATCGACGAGCTGCAGGCGCGGGATGTGCAGCGGTACGGACCAGGCAACTACGTACCTCCCGTCGCTTCGACCTTCTGGAGCTTCCGCGTCATGGTGGCATGCGGCGTGCTGATGGTTCTGCTCGCCTGGTACGGCATGCTCCTCTTGGCGAGGCGGCGCGGCCTCGAGACCAGGCCGCGGTACCTCAGGCTCCTGCTCTGGGCAATCGCCCTGCCCTACATCGCGAACACGTCCGGATGGGTGATGACGGAGATCGGGCGCCAGCCCTGGATCGTCTACGGACTTGAGAGGACGATGCAGGGCGTCTCGAACACCGTGACGTCCGCCGACGTCGCGACGAGCCTGATCGGCTTCACGCTGATCTTCGGACTGATCGCCGCCGCCGACATCTACCTGCTGGTTCGCTACGCGAAGGCCGGCCCTGACGCGACCGAGCCGCGGTCAAGGATGCCCGACGAGTCGCTTGCCGCCATCTGAGGAGGAGGGGTCGGTGTGAGTCTCACGACGCTCTGGTTCATCCTGATCTGCGTGCTGTTCATCGGCTACTTCTTCCTGGAGGGCTTCGACTACGGTGTCGGCATCCTGCTGCCGTTCGTCGGCAATACGGACCTCGAGCGGCGCGCAGTGATCCAGACGATCGGTCCGGTGTGGGACGCGAACGAGGTATGGCTGCTCACGGCCGGGGGCGCGATCTTCGCCGCCTTCCCGCAGTGGTACGCAACCATGTTCAGCGGCTTCTACCTCGCGCTCTTCCTGATGCTCGTCGGGCTGATCGCCCGCGGCGTGGCCTTCGAATTCCGCAGCAAGGATGAGCGCCCGCTTTGGCGCGGCCTGTTCGACTGGCTGATCTTCTTCGGCAGCGTCGTGCCCGCCCTGCTCTGGGGCGTAGCGATCGCCAACATCGTCGAGGGCGTGCCGATCGACGCCCAGATGAACTACGTCGGCAACTTCTTCACCCTGCTGAACCCGTACGCGCTGCTCGGCGGCCTGGTGACCCTCCTGGTCTTCACGCTGCACGGCGCCGTCTACCTGACGATGAAGACGGAGCTCGAGCTGAACGCCCGCGCGCGGCGCGCCGCGTATGCTGTCGGCTGGGCAGCTGCCGGCGCCGCGATCCTGTTCGTCTTGTACAGCGGGCTGCACACAGACATGTTCTCGCGGCCCGGCATCGGCATGCTGCCAGGCGTCGTCGCGATCCTCGCGGGGCTCAGCCTCGTCGCCACTCGTCTCTTCCTCGACCGCCGCAAGGAGGGCTGGTCGTTCTTCTCCACCGGCGTCGCCATCCTTCTGGTGGTCGCGAGCGTTTTCCTGACGCTCTTCCCCCGGGTGATGGTCTCGAGCCTGAACCCGCGCTGGGACCTGACGGTCCAAAACGCCTCCTCGAACCCCTACAGCTTGCACGTGATGACGATCGTCGCCCTCACCGCGCTTCCGGTCGTGCTCGCCTACATGGCCTGGACCTACTGGGTGTTCCGGCGGCGCACCACCCTCACGCAGGCCATGCACTACTGACAAAGGCAGGGGGCATTGGAATGCATCGCCGCATCCTGCGTGAGGCGGCCTCGGGCCGTCTGCTGCTCGCGGCGACGGTGCTGCTCGGTGCAGGCGGCGCCCTGGCGATCATCGCGCAGGCGCTGCTGCTCGCGGAGATCGTCGCCCGCGCCTTCCTCGGCGGCGCGGCGCTCGCGGCGCTCGCGCGGCCGCTCCTTCTGCTCGCGGGCGTGGCCCTGCTGCGCGCCGCACTCGCATTCCTGCGGCGGGAAGCGGCCGACGCCTTCTCCGCCAAAGTGCGGGGCGAGATCCGCAATCGGCTGCTCGCGCGCATCCTGGCCCTGGGGCCAGTCGCCACGAGCGGGGAACGCACGGGAGAACTGGTCGCGACGGCGCTCGACGGCGTCGAGGGCCTCGATCCGTACCTCGCCCACTACCTGCCGCAGATGGCCCTCGCCGCGATCGTCCCGCTCGCACTGCTCGCCGTGGTGACCGCGGAGAACCTACTCGCGGGCGCACTCCTGCTGCTGACCGCCGGCCTTCTCCCCTACTTCATGAGCCTGCTCGGGCGCGCCGCGGAGCGCAGCGCCGCGCGCCAGTGGCGCACGCTGCAGCTCCTCTCCGCGCACTTCCTCGATGTCGTGCGCGGCCTTCCCACGCTGCAGCTCTTCGGCCGCAGCCGCCGGCAGGTCGAGATCATCCGACAGGTGAGCGAGCGCCACCGCAGCGCGACGCTCGACACCCTGAAGATCGCGTTCCTCTCGTCGTTCGCTCTCGAGCTGATCGCCTCGCTCTCGACGGCACTCGTCGCCGTCGAGATCAGCTTCGGGCTCCTTTCGGGGACGCTCCCCTTTCAAAGCGCCCTCGCCATCCTCATCCTGGTGCCCGAGTTCTACCTGCCGCTACGGAGCCTCGGCAGCGACTTCCACGCCGGTGTCGCGGGCGTGGCCGCGGCCGAGCGCACCTTCGCGCTGCTCGACGAGCCCCGGCCCCCGCGCGGACCCGGGACCCGACGCCTGCCCGACCGATCGCCGCTCGAGGTGCGGCTGTGCTCCGTGGGCTACACCTACCCCGGCGCAGACCGCCCGGCGCTCGACGGACTGGACCTCGTCTGGCGCAGCGGCGAGGTCCTCGCCGTCGTCGGTGCCTCCGGCGCCGGCAAGACGACCATCCTGCGCCTCGTCCTGCGCCTGCTGGAGCCCCAGGCGGGAGAGGTCCTGGTCGACGGGACGCCACTGCGCGAGATGGACCTCGACTGGTGGCGCCGCCAGATCGCCTACGTTCCTCAGGCGCCGCAACTCTTTGCCGGCACGATCCGCGAGAACATTCAGCTCGGTCGCATGGACGCCTCGCCCGAGGACGTCGAGGCGGCTGCGCGCGCCGCCCGCGCCCACGACTTCATCTGCGCACGGCCGGAAGGCTACGATGCGTTGGTCGAGGAGGGCGGGAGAGGACTCAGCGGCGGGGAGCGGCAGCGCATCGCGCTCGCGCGAGCGCTCGCGACGAGGGCGCCTCTTTTGCTGCTCGACGAGCCGACGGCGCGCCTCGACGCGGAGGCGGACGACGCGCTCTCCGCCGCCATCGCGGGCGCGGCCTCGGGCCGGAGGGCCCTCATCGTGGCCCACCGACTCTCCACGGCGGAGCGCGCGGACCGCATCGCGGTGCTGCGCGATGGCCGCATCGCCGACATCGGCACGCCGGAGCAGTTGCGCCAGGGCTCTGCGGTCTACGCGAACCTGCGGCGGGCCTACTTCCCGCTCAGGGAGGTGGACTGAGATGCTCTGGCGCCTATTGCGCTTCCTGCGCCCGCAGCGGGGGCTGGCCGTGGCGGCGCTCGCGCTCTCGTTCCTCTCTCTGACCAGCCAGGTCGCCCTGCTCGGCACGTCGGCCTACCTGATCAGCCGCGCCGCCCTTCGCCCGCCGACGCTCCTTCTGCTGATGGTCCCGATCGTTGGCGTCCAGCTCTTCAGCATCGCGCGTTCCAGCCTGCGCTACCTCGAGCGCTACACGTCGCACGACGTGACCTTCCGACTGCTCTCGAACCTGCGCGTCTTCTTCTTCGCCCGGATCGAGCGGCTGCCGCCCGAGGCGATCGGCCGCTTCCACAGCGGTGACCTGCTAAGCCGCGCCGTCCACGATGTCGAGAGCCTGCAGGACCTCTACCTGCGCGCCATCGCGCCGCCCGTGGTGCTCGCGCTGGTGGCGGTGCTCGTCTGGTCCGTGATCTCCCCACTGGCGCCGCCGGTCGGACACGCGCTGGCGATCGCGCTCTTGCTCACGCTGGTGCCGGCCGCACTTGAACTGCGCATCGGTAGGCGCCTGGGCGAAGCGGTGGCGGCGGAGCGCGCCCAGCTTAGCGCCGCGATCGCGGATGGCGTGCGCGGCGCGGAGGAGCTTGTGGCGTACCGCTGCGTCGATGCCTACGCCGCTCGCCTGCAGGCGACGCAGTCCCGGCTGCTGCGCGCGCAGCGAAGACTGCGGCGGAGCGCAGCGCTCACGACCGCCCTCATCGGGCTCCTCGGCGACCTTGCGGTCGTGCTCGCGCTGGCGCTCGCCATCCCGCTCCTGCGGCAAGGGCGCCTGCCTGGCTGGGACCTCGCCGTGCTCGGCCTGGTTGCGCTCGGGAGCTTCGAAGCCGCGCAGCCGCTCCCCGAGGCCCTGCAGTCCCTCAGCCGCTGCCTCGCCGCCGGTCGAAGAATCCTCGCCGTCGCGGACGAAGCGCCGGACATCGAGCAGGAGGAGGAGGGACGAACCCCCGAAGGATCGCGCATCGAGTTCGACGGCGTCGAGGTGCGCTACTCGGGCTCCGCGGCGCCGGCGCTGCGGGACATCGACCTCAATCTGGCGCCGGGCAGGCACGTCGGACTCGTCGGCGCGAGCGGCGCCGGCAAGACGAGCCTGCTCGCTGCCCTCAGCGGCTTTGCGCCCTGTGGCGCCGGGACGCTGCACCTCGGCGGCGTGCCGCTGCGTGAAGTCGCCCGCGAGAAGCTTTGGTCCGAGATGGCGTTGATCGGTCAGGATACGACGCTCTTCAACGCGAGCCTGCGGGAGAACATCCTGCTAGGCCGCCCAGAAGCGGCTCTCGACGACGTCCTTGCCGCGGTGCGGTCGGCGGGTCTCGAGCCGCTGGTTGCGTCCCTTCCGGACGGCCTCGAAACGCGCATCGGCGAGCAGGGAGCGCGCCTCTCCGGCGGCGAGCGTCAGCGGGTCGCGATCGCAAGGGCCCTGCTGAAGGACGCGCCGATCCTGCTCGCCGACGAGCCGACCGAGGGCCTCGACGCGATCACGGCCGCCGCCGTACTGCGCGAGCTCCTTCGTCTCGCGCAGGGGCGAACGCTGCTGCTCGCGACGCACCACCTCCTGGGCCTCGAGGAGATGGACGAGGTCGTGGTGCTCTCCGGCGGTCGCATCGTCGAGCGCGGCCGCCACGACGAACTCCGGCGGACGGGTGGGCCGTACGCGCGCCTGCTCTCGCTCCAGCTGGATCGGCTGAGCAGCGCGTAGCGATAGGAAAGCGGCCCGCCGCTTGCGCGACGGGCCGCTCTCAGTCGCGCTACGCCTTCCCGTGCTCCTCGTAGACGTAGCGGCCGCCACGCAGCCAGGACGCGAGCGCGGCGACCAGGCACATCACGACCGAGAAGGTCAGCACGACAACGAGGCCGTGCTGGAACGGAACCGAGATGAGGTGCGGGAAGAACGCCCGGCTGACCAGCGCATGCGCGTTTGCGGGCGAAAGTGAACCCAGCACCTGCTTGCCAAGCAGGGTCCCCAGCGGGTTATAGCCCAGGAACGCCGCGAACAGGTAGGCTACCGGCGGCACGTGCGACAGCTGCGCCGCGAGTGCGGCCGGCACGCCGTGGCTCGTCAACCCGGTGAACATGGTCTTCGGCACGGTCTGCGACAAACCGACGATCATCAAGGAGAAGAACACGCCGATCGAAAGCGGCATTCCGGTGTTCTGGAAGGTGGCCCGCATGCCCGACGCCGCGCCACGGTTGCGCGCCGGGACGCTGTTCATGATGCCCGTCGTGTTCGGTGCGCTGAACAGGCCGAACGCGATGCCGTTCAGGAACAGGACCGCGGCGAACACCGGGTAGGCGAAGTCCGCCGGCAACATCATCAGCAGCCCGAACGTCGCGGCCGCGAGGACCATGCCGCCCGTCGCGAATGGACGCGCCCCGTAGCGGTCGGCCAGAAAGCCGGAGATCGGGCCGGCGATGATGAAACCGATCGTCAGCGGAACCATGTAGATGCCCGCCCAAAGCGGCGTCTGCGCGAAGCTGTAGCCATGGATGGGCAGCCAGATGCCTTGCAGCCAGATGATCAGCATGAACTGCAGGCCGCCGCGCCCGATCGCGGAGAGGAGGCCCGCCAAGTTGCCCGCGGTGAACGCCCGGATCGAGAAGAGCTGCAGGTTGAACATCGGCTGCTTCACGACGCGCTCGATCAGGATGAACACTACGAGCAGCGCGATCCCGACCCCGATCATCCAGAGCACGAACGGACTGCCCCACCCCATCATCGAGGTCCCGTACGGCTTGATTCCGTACGTGATCCCGACGAGCACGGCAGTCAGGCCGGCAGCGAAGGTGATGTTGCCGATCCAGTCGATCCGCTCGGGGTGGCGCTCGCCGAGTTCGAGCAGCTTGGCGTACGCCCAGATCGTGCCGAAGATCCCGACCGGCACGTTGATCAGGAACACCCAGCGCCAGTTGACGGCCGCCAGCAGACCTCCGAGGATCAAGCCGATGAAGGAGCCCGCGAGTCCGGCAATCTGGTTGACGCCCATCGCCATTCCTCGCTCGTTCGCCGGGAAGGCGTCCGTGAGGATCGCGGCGGAGTTGGCCATCAGGAGCGCGCCGCCGACCGCCTGCACCATCCGGAAGCCGATTAGTTCGAGGGCGCCCGCCGCGCCGGTGCTCCAGGTCAACGAGAGGGCGATCGAACTTACGGTGAAGATGGCGAAGCCAAGATTGTACATCTTGACGCGGCCGTACATGTCTCCGATCCTTCCGACGGTGACGACGAGTACCGCGGTGACGAGCAAGTACCCCATCAGCATCCACAGGAGATAACTGAAGTTCGCGGTGTCGAGCGGGTTGAGCTGGATCCCGCGGAAGATCGCGGGCAAGGCGATCAGCACGCTTGAGCCGTTCAGCGTGGCCATCAGCATGCCGAGCGTCGTGTTCGACAGCGCGATCCACTTGTAGCTACTGGGGAGCTCTTGCGGTGCAATGTCTTGGGCCTTCAAGCGCACACCTCCCAGGCAAAAATCTGAAAGAAGCGTGGCACGTCGCGGGCAAAGGCGAAGCTGCCGGGCAGTCTAGCGCGGCAGCTCGAGAGGACTGCGCGAGGCACACTCCAGTTCATTGTCCCCAAAGCCACGTCCCCCGCAGGGCATGTTAGCGGGTGGCGGAACCGCAGCGGCGGCCTCACAAAAGCTTACCCTAACGTCAACGATTCGTCACCCCTGAATTTTTTGCGGCTTTGTCCCGTTCAGGAATCTGCCGGAGGATCAACTTGTTGCTCAAGTTTCAAAACCCGCCCCTCGAGGTTTTCAATGCGCCGCTCCATCTCGCGGCTCCGCTGCACGGCAGCGAGGATAACCACGAGGGCGACGATGAAGACGAATAAGGAAATAATTAGAAACAACAAGCCACCTCCTGTGGTGCTCGGTCTTGCGCGGGTGGCGGCGTCTGCAGCCGCGGCTTCGCCGTTCAGGCAAGGTCACGGGTCACAGCGAACCGCGAATCTTTCTGTGATGATGGAAGGTGAGGGGGTGCGGGCGGTGAGCAGCCACGGTCACATCGATGTCGTCTGCATTCTGTGCGGCAAGGCCGACAAGGTGTCCTCCGAGGAGTTCTCGAACGAGTATGAGGAGCTTCGCCACCACCAGATCGTGCACCACATCTGCGCGTCTTGTCAGGAGAAGATCCGCAGCGATGCGTTCCACAACCATGACGAGTCGGCGACGTAGTCCGCAAGCCCGCGCGATGACGGACTGCCGGGCCTTCGCGCAGGCATCAGTGCCCGTGCCCGAGAGGGGCGGGCACTTCGCATGTCCGGGGCGGCTCGCCGCTGGCCGACAGTCTGGGGCGCAGCGCACATGGCACAAGCGCCGACGCAGGCACGGGCCAAAAGCTCCGGCTCAGGGCATGAGCACCAGCTTCCCGAACCAGCGCTTCTCGACGAAGTCCTCCTGGGCCTGCCAGATCTCCCGAAGGGGGTACGTGCGCGCCAGGAGTGGCCGCACCTTTCCCTCCTCGATGTAGGCGACCAGATCGCGAAACTCCTTGCGCGTTCCCATGGTCGAACCGATCAGCTCCAACTGCTTCAGGTAGAGGGGGAGCAGGTCGATTCGTCCGGCGATGGCGCCAGCCGCAACGTAGCGGCGCTCGGGGCGGAGGATGTCCAGGAGGCACCGAAAGGTGACCACCGATCGCGTCCGCGGCCACATCCACTGCCCCATCGCCGAGCGAATCGCGCAGGCGCAGCGGCCAGTCCTGGTCGTCCCGCATCAGAACGATGTGGGCGCCGAGTCCAAGCACATGCTGCGCCTTGGCAGGACTCGTGAGCGCCACAGTGCGCGCGCTGCGCACCCGGGAGAGCTGCACGAGCGCCGACCCGAGTCCACCCGAAGCACCGGTGACCAGGATCGTCTCCCCCGCACGCGCGCGGGCGCGGGCGCGGTTCAGCATCCGCTCGGCGGTGACGTAGGTGATCGGGAACTTCGCCAGTTCCGCAGAACTCAGCGGCGTGCGAACCGCGTGGGCGTCGCCGCTCGGAACGGCCACGTACTCGGCGAAGCCGCCGTCGCGCTCGCTGCCGATCACTTCCATGCCGGTGCGATCCCCGCCCTCGCCGGGGTAGAGCGTCGGGTCCACGAGCACACGCTCTACGATCCGTTCCGCGCGCCCGAGCCCACCTCGACGATCGAACCGGCGATGTCGCCGCCTTGGATCCGTGGGAACGCGAAGGCGCCGCGCCAGCCCGAGGAGGCTTCTCGGTCGTCCGCTCGGCCGTAGGCGCCCTCGCGCGTCCAGATGTCGGTGTTGTTCACGCCGGCGGCCGCAACCTCGATGAGCACCTCAGTGGGACCGGGCACGGGCAACGCGACGTCTTCGCGATCGTCCAGCATCTCGGGGCATCCGAATCCCTGAAGCAGGTCCGCCTTCATATGCCTCGCCGTCGTCCGTCACTCCTGTTGGCCCCTTCACGGGGTTGAAGAAAAAGCGCAGACACGTTTGCCATGCGGCCTGACCGAAAAACGCCCCCCGGCGCACGGCGGCGGGATCCTCCGGCCGCTCGCGCGGAGAGAGGCACGATCTACGGCATCCTTTCCTCGAGCCGCTGAATACGCCGTTCATGGTCTGAGAAGATGCGATCCAGCTTTTCGTTGACGGTTTGCACTCCCTCGGCCACGGCGCGAACCTCCTGGTGGAGGTCCTCGATGAGGATTCGGTTCTGTCGATGGAGGTCTTCGAAATGTTCCCGCGTTTCGGCGTTCAGACGCTCGGCGTGTTCCCGCGTTTCGGCGTTCAGACGCTCGGCGTGTTCCCGCGTCTCGGCGTTCAGACGCTCGGCGTGTTCCCGCGTCTCGGAGTTAATGGTTTCTGCGCGAGCACTGGACGTTGCGATCTGGGCACTAAGATCCTCCCGCATCGCATCGAGGTAGCTCTTCAACTCTGGCTCCACCGTTCCCCCTCCTCCAGCGGCTGGCTTCGTCGCCAAGCCAGGAAGTCCTGTGCATGAAAGCCTCTACGCGTTCGCACGCTCAGCGTGCGCGATGACATGACCCCGACCCCGCGCCGCATACCTTCCCCAAGGACAACATCCTTGGCGGAGGCGGTGCGGTGAAGGCCCGGACGGCGCTCGCGCAGGGGTTCATTGCCCTGCTTCTCGTGGCCCTGATGATCATCTACTCCGAACACGGCTTCCACGCCTCGCAGCAGGGTCTGAAACTCTTCCTTGACGTCGTGCTCCCGAGCCTGCTGCCCTTCTTCATCCTCTCCGAGGTGCTGCTCGCCTTCGGTGTGGTGCACTTCCTCGGGGAGTTCTTCGAGCCCCTGATGCGTCCGCTCTTCAACGTGCCGGGCACGGGCTCCTTCGTCCTGTCGATGGGTCTCGCGGCCGGCTACCCGATGGACGCTGTGATCACGGCGAAGTTCCGGCGGCAGGGCATGTGCACGCGTGTCGAGGGCGAGCGGATGCTGGCGTTCTCCAACACCGCGGATCCCCTGTTCATCTTCGGCGCGGTTGCGGTCGGGATGTTCGGCATGCCGGCACTCGGCGCCGCGCTTGCGGCGGCCCACTACATCGGTGCCTTCGTCGTCGGTCTCGCGTTCCGCTCCTGGGGTAAGAACGAGCCATCCGAACCGAGCCCGCCGCACGTGCAGTCGGATGCCGGCGTATGGCGCCGCGCGGCGCAGGCGCTCGTGCGGGCGCGCACCGAGGACGGCCGCCCGCTCGGTCTCATCCTGCAGGATGCGATCCGCG
>JAJYTE010000013.1 GCA_021793215.1 Bacillota bacterium | reverse complement strand
CTCGCATGTTGTCGCCAGGTGCGACGCCTTCGCCCACCGCGACGAAACCTCCATCTACATCGACGCTGCAGACCTCCTGGTACTGCACCGCATCGGCCCCCTCCGGCACGACGCCGCCCGTGGTGATGCGCGCGGCTTCGCCAGGGCCGAGCGGGCGCACCTCGGGGTGCCCCGCCAGCGCGGAACCGGTGAGGCGCAGGCGAGCCGGCCGCCCCTTCGACGCCTCGCGCACGTCCTCCGAGCGCACCGCGTAGCCGTCGACCGCCGAGCGCGGAGTATCCGGCACGTCGCGCGGCGCGATCGCGGCCTCCGCGAGCACCGCGAACGCCGCGTCGTCGAGCCACCGCTCGATGGTTTCGAGCCGTTGGAGTCCGTCCCGAAAGCGCAGGATCGCATCCGGCACGGAGTATCCGTCCGCATTGTGCACGTAAGTCCCCCTCGCATGGCGCTCCCACGTCCATGATAGCCGAAAGCGTTGTCCTTGGTGGTTCTCGATCTCTTGCTTGCCGCATGCGCGTCGCAGGGAGAGCCCCCCGCCGGGCAGACGCCTGGCGGGGGGCTCTCCTCGAAGCGGGCGGTTTCTAGAAGTCCATGTCGCCGCCGCCCGGGTACGGGGGGGCGCCGCCGCCGGCCCTCTTCTTCTCGGGGATCTCCGCGATCAGCGCCTCGGTCGTCAGGACCATCGAGGCAACCGATGCGGCGTTCTGCAGCGCGGAACGCGTGACCTTGACCGGGTCGACGATACCGGACTTGACCAGTTCGACGTACTCCCCGGTCATCGCGTTCAGACCGTGGCCCGGCTTGCCGTTGCGGACGTGCTCCACGACGACAGATCCCTCGAGCCCAGCGTTGAAGGCGATCTGGCGCAGCGGCTCCTCAAGTGCCCGGCGCACGATGTTCACGCCGACCTTCTCGTCGCCCTCGCTCTGGATGCCGTCGAGCGCGCCCACGATGTTGATCAGGGTCGCGCCGCCGCCGGCGACGATGCCCTCCTCGACCGCAGCGCGGGTCGCGGCCAGCGCGTCCTCGATGCGGTGCTTCTTCTCCTTGAGCTCCGTCTCGGTGGCCGCGCCGACCTTGATCACCGCGACGCCGCCGGCGAGCTTCGCGAGGCGCTCCTGGAGCTTCTCACGGTCGTAGTCGGACTCGGTCTCCTCGACCTGGTGCTTGATCTGGTTGACGCGGGCGTCGATGTTCTTCTTCTCGCCCTTGCCCTCGACGATCGTCGTCTTCTCCTTGGCGATCTTGACCCGGTTCGCCTGGCCAAGCATGGTCAGCTCGACGTTCTCGAGCTTGATGCCGAGGTCCTCGGAGAGGAACGTGCCGCCGGTGAGGATCGCGATGTCCTCCATCATGGCCTTGCGGCGGTCGCCGAAGCCCGGCGCCTTCACGGCGGCGGCGTTGAACGTGCCGCGCAGCTTGTTGACCACGAGGGTCGCGAGGGCCTCGCCCTCGACGTCCTCGGCGACGATCAACAGCGGGCGTCCGGTGCGGGCGATCCGCTCGAGCAGCGGCAGGAGGTCCTGCACCGAGGAGATCTTCTTCTCGTGGAGGAGGATGTACGGGTTCTCGAGCTCGACCTCCATCGAGTCGGGGTTCGTGACGAAGTACGCCGAGGCGTAGCCACGGTCGAACTCCATGCCCTCGACGACCTCCAGCGTGGTCGCGGTGCCCTTCGACTCCTCGACCGTGATCACGCCGTCCTTGCCGACCTTCTCCATGGCCTCGGCGATCAGTTCGCCGATCTCGTTGTCGTTGCCGGAGATGGCCGCCACGTGGGCGATGTCGTCACGCCCCTCGATCGGCGTGGAGAGCGCCTTGAGCTGCTCGACTGCCTTCTCGACAGCCTTGTCGATGCCGCGCTTGAGGAAGATCGGGTTGGCGCCTGCGGCCACGTTCTTGAGGCCCTCCAGCACCATCGCCTGCGCCAGGACGGTTGCGGTCGTCGTACCGTCACCGGCGACGTCGTTCGTCTTGGAGGCGACCTCCTTGCAGAGCTGCGCACCCATGTTCTCGTACGGGTCCTCGAGCTCGATCTCCTTGGCGACTGTGACGCCGTCCTTCGTGATGATCGGCGATCCGAACTTGCGGTCCAGCACAACGTTGCGGCCCTTGGGGCCCAGCGTCACCTTGACTGCGTTGGCGACGGCGTTCACGCCGCGCTCGAGCGCCTTGCGGGCGTCGACGTCAAAAACGAGCTGCTTAGCCGGCATGTGTAGCGAAACCCTCCTCTATCGTCGGTGTTACTTGACTGCGAGCAGGTCGCTCTCGCGAATGATGAGGTACTCGACCTCAGCCACCTTGACCTCGGTGCCGCCGTACTTCGAGAAGATGACGCGGTCGCCCACCTTGACCTCGGGCTCAACGCGAGTGCCGTTGTCCAGCACGCGGCCGGTGCCGACGGCGATGATCTCGCCTTCCTGGGGCTTGTCCTTGGCGGTGTCCGGCAGGATGATCCCTCCGGCCGTCTTCTCCTCCGCCTCGAGCACCTTCACCACCACACGATCACCAAGCGGCCTTAGCACAGAATCCCTCCTCGATTTTGTTGGCACTCACTGAGTGTGAGTGCTACCAGCGGTATGTATTGTATCTACGCCCATCCGCAGCGTCAAGCGGGGCAGCGCAGATGATCGCAACTGCCTCGGGACGCCTTGGTCGCGCCCAAGCCCGCTCAGTGCGGGCGCTCGTCCGCCAGCGCTTCCTCCGAAGCTTCGCCGACTTGCCGGACTACGATGCGCTCTCCGTCGAGCTCTAGTCGAATGAGACTGCCAGGAGCGATCCCGGCCTGCGCCAAAACGTCCGCCGGGATGCGCACCCTCCCCCGCTGAAGCACCGCGTACCGCACCTATCCACCGCCTTCTGCGGCAGAACTTTACCCTTCCAGCACGTACCAATGCAATGTCCTAAACCAACCGGCGGGTGTACTAAACCGAGCCGGCGAGCGGCTGCGCACCGAGGCGCGTTGCGCACATGCCCTGCGTGAAATCATGTGACCCACCGCCTCTTGCAGGCTCACGCCGTTACAGATCTGCGGTAACGCGTCGGACGGATCACAGCCGCCGGAGCCTTCGGTGCACGTAGTACCACACCAGGGCCACCCCGGCGAGCAGCACGACGAGGAGCACCGACCCGAGGACCTGGTGCGCGCGCACGAAGGCGATGTTCGCCCCGACGCCCACGCCGGCGAGCGTCCAGAACACCGACCAGATCGCGTCGCCCACGAACGACCCGACCAGAAATGGGCCGATCGGGACGCGCATCACGCCGGCCCCGATGATCGCGGGCGTCCTGGTGACGCCCACCAGGCGCGAGATGGCCTGCGCCATGCCGCCGAACGATCGGAACCAGCGTTCGGTCCGCTCGATGCCGGAGTCGCTGAGGTGAAGGCGCCGCACGATCTGGTTGAAGAGTGGCCTCCCGCCCCACCGACCGAGCATGTACCCCGCGAGGTTGCCTACGACGTTGCCCACGGTTCCTACCGCACACACCAGCGGCAGAGTCATCTCACCGCGAGAGATCAGGAAGCCGCTGGCAAGAAAGAACAGCTCGACAGGGCCGGGCATGCCGGTGCCCTCGATCAAGCTGACGAGGAAGAGCAGTGGGTAGCCATAGACGAACAGGAGATCGCGCAGATTGGCGGTCGTCATCAGTTGACCTCGGGTGCTTCGTGCCGAGTTAGTGCGCCTGTTCCTCCGGCGATGGCTTGGAGGTCTCTGACGTCTCCTCGCTGCCTTCCTTCATAGCGTTGCGGAACTCCCGGATCGTCTTGCCGAGTCCCTGGCCGATCTCGGGCAGGCGCTTCGGTCCGAAGAGCAGCAGCGCGATCACGAGGATGATGATCAGGTGGACGGGAGTGAAGATATCCATTCAGGAACACCGTCCTTCCTGCCGAACGCAGTCTTTGGTGCAGTATAGCACACGCACCCGAGCTTTGCCGTCCGCCGCGGCCCTTGACGCTCCACCCGAGGGTTGCGATACTTGCGCCAACGGGCAGGGTCCCGCAACAGCATAGGGAAGCGGCAACCACTAAGCGCCAGCACTCGCGCCCGCGAGTGGACGAGGTGGGGGATCTCGGAATCATCGGCGGGTGACCCCCGGTCTGCCTGGACCGTCAAAGGCCTCACAAAGCCAGGGAGCGATCTCTGGGGGAAAAGGGCCGGCAGGCAGAAGGATGCCTACATGCATCCCTCTACGTTCATGGCCGTCTCCCCTATGGGGAGCGGACCATGCCCGCAGAAGGGGTGTTTTGCTTATGTGCGGGATCATGGGATACGTAGGTCCGCAGTCCATTGCGGAGGTACTCCTCGGTGGGCTGAAACGTCTCGAGTACCGCGGGTACGACTCCGCCGGCATCGCGCTCGGTACGGCGAGGGGCATCCACCTCGCGAAGCGTGCGGGGCCACTGCGGGTACTCGAGGACGAGGTGGCCAGGAACCCTCCGCCTCCGGCGTCGATCGGGATCGGCCACACGCGCTGGGCGACGCACGGCGGTGTCACGGACCAGAACGCCCATCCACATCTCGACTGCGAGGGGCGCATCGCCGTCGTCCACAACGGCATCATCGAGAACGCCGCCGCGCTGCGGGAGGAACTTTCGGCCCGCGGGCACGTCCTGCGATCCGAGACCGACTCCGAGCTGATCGCGCACCTCCTGGAGGAGGCGGAGGGCGACCTCCTGCACCGCCTTCAGGCAGTCGCGGGGCGCTGCGAGGGCGCCTACGCGCTACTCGCCTTCGACCTTCGGGACGGAAACCACATGTGCGCGGTGCGGCGGACGAGCCCGATCGCGATCGGCTACACCGACAGCGAGGTGTTCGTAGCGTCGGGGGCCATCGCGCTCGCGCCGTGGCTCTCGCGCTGCATCTACCTCGACGACGGCGAGATCGCGGACCTCTGGCCGGGTCGGGTCGACGTCTTTCGACTTGAGGACCTCGCCCCCGTTCGCAAGGTCGGGCACGAGATCTCCGACTCCGGGGATCTTCCCGACTCCGGACACCACCGCAACTTCTACGTCAAGGAGCTCTTCGAGCAGCCGGCCGCCTGGCGCTCCGTGATGCGCGGGCGCCTTGGGGACGCGGACGCCGTCGACCTCACGGACGCGGGCCTGACCGAAGGCGCGCTGCGCAGCGTCAAGCGCGTGCAGTTCCTCGCGATGGGGTCGTCGCTGCACGCGAGCCAGATGGCCACAGAGCGCCTGCTGGAGTTCGCGCAGATCCCCGCGGCAGCCGATCTCGCCAGCGAGTTTCGCGATACCCGGAGCTTCCTCGAGCCTGGAACCCTCGCAGTGGCGGTGAGCCAGTCGGGCGAGACGATCGACACCCTGACGGCGCTCCGTCACGCGCAAAGCCTCGGGGCGCGCGTGCTCGGCCTCGTGAATGCCCCCGGCTCCACGATTGCGCGCGAGAGCGACTTCGTCTTCGACCTGCGGGCTGGAACCGAGATCTCCGTCGCGTCGACCAAAGCGTTCACGACCCAGGCGGTTGCGCTCGACCTACTGGTCTCAGCGCTCGCCGCCGCGCACGGCCGCGGGTACGACCCGGACCACCTCGCCGCCCTGCGCGCCGCACCGATCATCGCCGAGGATTTCCTCGCGGAGTTCCTCCTACCGGACGATCTCGTGGAGCGCTGCGCCAAGGCTCCGGGAGTGATCTTCCTCGGCCGCGGCCAGGACGTAAGCCTCGCCCGCGAAGGATCTCTCAAGTTGAAGGAGCTCTCGTACATCTGGAGCGAGGCCTTCGCGGCCGGAGAACTGAAGCACGGCCCGCTGGCGCTCGTCGATGATCGGGTGCCTGTGATCGTCTGTTCGACCGACCCCCGCCACACAACGAAGCTGAGCAGTTCGCTCTCAGAGGCCGTCGCCCGCGGCGCCTATGGAGTGTCCGTCGGCGCGGACCTCAGGGGCACGCTGCACATCGGGCTGCCGATCCAGGATGCCACTGCGGCGTACCTGATCGGGGCACTTCCGCTGCAGCTTCTGGCGGTAACGGTCGCCGAGGCGCGAGGCTGCTCCGTCGACCAACCTAGGAACCTCGCGAAGAGCGTGACGGTGGAGTAGACCGAAGCTGACGGCACCCTCGAAGTGGACTCTGACAAGTATGTTTGTCCGTGCTTTGTAAAGTACGTCCCTAGCTTGTAAAGTTTGTCCCTGGCGCCACGGCAGGGCCTACCTCCCTTGCGCTCTGTCGCGTGGTAGGATATGGCTGGAGCGCGTCGACTCGGGCATTGAGTGCACATGGCATGAGTGTGGTCGACTGACCCATCCTTCTGGGTGTCCGTTGTATGCCTTGCGGTTGTAGCTGCTCGGTTGTTGGGCGGCAGGGTGTTTCCAGTGGCGCCGATGCAAGGAGGTTGTCGTGAAGTGAGTGGCAAGGTGGTAGTGAACCGGTCGATGTCACTCGACGGCTTTATCGCCGGTCCAGGTCACGCGATGGACTGGATCTTCGACTCCGTGACGCCAGACGAGTTCCCCGAGATCGCGGCGGCCACCGGCGCCATGCTCATGGGCCGGCGGACCTACGAGGTGGGCAAAGCGATGGACGCTGGCGAGACCGAATACCCCTTCTCCGGACCCGAGTTCGTCCTGACCCATGAGCCGCCGGTCCCGCCGGACCCGGCGGTTACGTTCCTCACCGGTGACATCGGGGAAGCGGTCGCCGCGGCACTGGACGCCGCGGGCGGGAGGAACCTCGAAATCCTCGGTGCTGACGTGGCCCGTCAGTGCCTGCAGCGGGGGCTTGTGGACGAGATCCTGGTGTATGTCATACCGGTGCTGCTCGGGGACGGCACCCGGTTCTACTCCTCCCCAGGTCTCGCGAGGGTAGACCTAGAGCCGCTCGACAGCACGCGGTCGGGAGCCGTCACCATCCTTCGCTTCCGCGTCTGCAAGCAGTCATCGGTGTAGTACTGCGGCTGGCGCGCGGTCCGCGACCCGTTGCCGCAGCACCGTGGTCGACCGGTCCCAGTCGATCCGCTCCGCGCGAATCACTGCAACGGCTCCCAAGGACAAACGTTATTGTAGAGGAAGTCGTCCGACACGCCCGAAGGACAGACTTTGACCGATCAATTACGACAACGTAGGGGTGCGAGGTAGCGGGTTTGACGGTCCGTCGAGGGACCAACATAATTGTCAGGGTCCACGAAGTTGGAGCCTGACAACAATGTTTGTCCGCACTTTGTAAAGTGTGTCCCGGGCTCGTAAGCCGTCCCGAGCAGGATCGCCAAAGTCCCTACAATAGTGTTTGTCCCGGGGCACATATCAGTGCCCCGGGGTGACGCTCGCAGCCCGATCCGAATGCCAGTGGTCCTTGAGGCGCGCAGTGAGTCCTGGATTGGGGTGAACACAATATGGAGTAGTACCGAACCCAAAGCCCAAGAAACTGCCCAAGTCATGTCCGCGGAGATCGGCGCACGCACAGGGGTCGAAGAAAAACTGGGTGAACTCCGGTTCGACGCAGGGCATCTATCCAACGCTGCATTCAGACTCCGTGTCGGTAACTACCTCGAAGGCGCCGATGACGAAGCCTTTGAGCCCTACGATGCGGCACGTTACCGCATTGTGTCGTGTATCTCGGATCTGTGCCTTCGGGCAGAAGGCCATCTTGCCGTTGTCGCCCACGGACGAATCATCACGGTTCTGCTAAGCCATCTCCTAACCCGTCGATTAGGTAGAAGAGAATGGGGCGAGATCGGGTTCCCTGACCTTACGGTCCTAGATCTTGAGAAGAGGATGGTCTTGCGCGGGTTCGCTGCGTTCTGGTAGGAGTGTGGAGCACATTTTTTCGATCTGCTTAGGTTGTTGCGGTCAAGCTGTCGGATAGTTCGTGTCAACCCGCACGCCGAGGCCCTCGGCATGTTCAAAACTTGCGCAGAGGTAGCGGTCGGAGCCTTCCAACATGGGGCCAACTTTGCCCCCGATCGTCTCTCTCCGATCCTTGGCGTCTCTTCGTCAAGTCGGTGCGTTTTGGCCGACCCATCCGAACTCGAATTGTCCAGTTCCAGACTGAAACTGGCGGGAGGAACTTTGACGATGGAGACGACGAGAGCACGTCCGATGCATACGCTGCGAAGCCACCGGAAGCAGCAGTGCTCTCCTCGTTTCCCTTGTCGAACCTCCTCCCCGCACACTTCGGCCTAGCGAACGGCCGGGCCATTGACATCTTGTCGGGGCTTCCCTATTATTCAACCCAAGGCGATGGAGATCCGCCTGGGAAACCCCAAACCGCCAACCACGGCTAATGACTCCTGTCGAATTCGGCAGGGGTATTTCTATGCCCCTGTGAAGGGGGCCTTTTGTGTTAATTGCACAGATCCTCCAGGTCCTATTCGTGCTTCTCTTCGCTCCTCTTCTCAAAGGCATCATGGACCGCTTAAAGGCGCGCGGTATGCGACGAATCGGGCCCCCGATATGGCAGCCATACAGAAATCTTTACAAGTGGTTCCATAAAGAAACGGTCTGGAACACCGAGACGACCGCGATCCGCTCGATCGCTCCCGTCGTCTACTTCTCCGCACCGTTGATCGTCGCGCTCCTGATCCCGGTGCTGACGACATTCCCACTGCCGTTGGCGTTCATGGCAGACATGCTGGGAGGCGGGATGATCCTTGGCGGTGCAGGACTCGTGCTGCTGTTGGCATCCGCGGATGCGGGTAGTCCTTACTCGTCGATCGCGGTCAGCCGCGTCCGCTTCATCGGCACCCTGGCCGAGCCCCTTACCTTGGCAGCACTCTTCACCGCCGCTGCGGTTGGCAGGGCGACGATCCCGTTTGTCGTGAACCAGGTGTTCGGCGGACCCGCCCTGCTTACGCCCAGCCACGGCTTGATCATCGTTGCATGGTTCCTGCTGGTGTTGGCGGAAGCTGGCCGACTGCCCGTCGACAACCCAGATTCCAGCCAGGAACTTTCGTTGATCGATCCCAACAGAACGTTTGAGGCAAGCGGTACTGATCTCGCCCTCTACGAGTGGGGCGGCTGGATGAAGTTCGCAGTGCTTGGGGTCATCCTGGTCAACGTCCTCGCTACACCCTGGGGCCTCGCGGCTTCGCTCGCGCCCGCCCTGATCGCATTGGCGACTCTTGCGACGGCAGCGAAGCTGATCATTGTCGGACTGTTGGTGGTGCTCGTGGAGTTTTCCTTCGCCAAGCTCCGCTTGCTTCGCATTTCCGAGTACCTCACTGTCTCCGTCGCTATTGCGGCGCTGGCTGCACTGGCCGTCGCCATCTCTTGAGGAGGAACGCTTGTGACAGACGGCAGTCTTGCAGTCGTTGCCCTAACCGTATGGCTCTCCCTAGTCCTTCTGGCGATCGCTCGCAGAAGTCAGAGCGCGGTGGGGTGGTATCGCATCGCCGCCCTCGCAACGGTCGCGGCCGCAGTCTACGTCGGACGGTTGGATTCCGCTTGGCTCGTCCTCGCGGCCCTGTGGCTGGTCGTGAAGGTGTTCGCTGTACCAGCGCTGCTTGCGCGCCGGATGCACGCCGAGTACGGCATGGCGACGCGCGGGACACCGTCTCTGGTGCTCGGATCGGTGCTGGCGCTCACTCTTTCCTGGTGGACCCTCGGTAGTTCAGGCCTGGCCGTTGGCGTGCTGAGCACCGCACTCTGGCTCGCGATGATGCGACGGGACATCTGGGTACATGCGCTCCTTCTGGTCGGAGCCGAACTCGGGGTGAGTCTGCTCATGCTGCAGTATCCGTCCGTCCCCGGATTGCCCGAGGCACTTGCTGTTGTGGAAGTTCTGATTCTTGGAGCCCTGCTCGCATGGCTCCAGCGCCGAGGAACGTCGGAGTTCTCTGGGCCTCCGACGGCGGACCACCTAACGCACCTCAGGGGGTAATGGCCGGCATGCTACCCATCACTCATCAGCTCGGGCTCATTGGGGTCGTGCTCGCACTCGTCCTGGGACTGTTCGCCGCTTGGCAACAGAGGTCCGGAGGCAACATCGGGTCCATCCTGCTTGCTCTTTTGGCAGTCGCCTTCGCCTGGGCGGCATACTCGACCCGCGACTGGGGCGATGCCTACCAGGCGCTCGTTGCGGTTCTTGGAGCAGTCGCGTTCTTCGCCTCGCCGAGCTACCTGGCCGGCGGGATCGAGGATGCGTGGCCCAAAAGGCTGCAGTCTTCCTACTTCCTGCTGCTCGGCGTATTCACGGCCAGTCTCTTCGCGCTCGGTGAGCACTGGTCGCTGCTTGCCCTCTGGGTTGCCGTCGAGGCGACGACGCTAAGCTCTGTGGCGCTCGTCGGACTGAAGCCGGGCGCCCACCCATTCGAGGCGGCATGGAAGTATCTCATGCTCGCAGGGATGGGCGGACTCATCGCCCTTGCCGGCGTAGTCCTGATCGGAGGCGGTCCTGCAACAGTGGCCGCCGGCGCGGTCCTGCTGCTGGTTGGATTCGGTGCCAAAGCGGGACTCGTGCCCCTTCACACATGGCTTCCAGACGCCCACGCGCAGGCGCCGGCGCCCGTTTCCGCCCTGCTTTCCGGTGCGGAACTCGCCGGCATCCTCTGGGTGCTGCACGACGGGCTGGACAAGGTGAGGACCCTGACTCACGGCGCCGCCTGGCCGAACGATCTGCTGATCGCTTTAGGGCTCCTGTCTCTGCTCGTCGGCGTCGGGGCGATGGCGGGCCAGCGCAACCTCAAGAGGCTGCTGGCCTACTCCTCGGTAGAACACATGGGGATCATCGCGCTCGGAATGGGATTCGGCGGCATCGGCCTTCTGGGCGCACTGCTGCACGTGATCACCCATGGACTTGCAAAGAGCCAGTGCTTCTTCGTCAGCGGGGCGATCCAGACCAGATACGGCACGGTCGACGGGGACAAGATCGGCAGGTTGCACGAAGGGATGCCTTGGGGGAGCGGCGGCCTCCTGCTCGGGCTCGCTGCGCTCGCGGGAGTCCCCCCGCTTGGGCCATTCTTCAGCGAATGGCTTGTCGCGATGGGCGGACTCGCGAGCCGCGCCACAGCCGTTCCCGCGATTCTGATGATTGCCCTGCTGGCGTTTGGATTCATCGCGATCGCCTACCGTGCACCGCGCCTCTGGTACCAGCCCACGACCGGGATACGCCCCACTCCGGAGGCGGCGTTCGAAACTGTGCCGACGGTGGTCTTGTCGACCCTGCTTCTCATCTCCGGTTTTGCGGTCCCGTGGCTGCTCCACTGGCCGCTTCCGCATTAGGCAAGGAGGGACGACCGTGGATCACACGCAGGAACTGACAGAGGTCTCTTTGTTGTCCCTCTGCCAGCGGGCTGTCAAGGATGGGAACCAGGTCCTGCACGTCTTCCCGGACCACCGCAGCGTGCGGGTAGTGCTTTGGCGCAAGGGCGAGGGAGAGATCACCGAAATCGATGTGGGCCCCGGGCCGCACGCGCGACCGAGCGAACGGGGCTTCCCGAGCCTGCGCTTCGTGGAGGAGCAGGACTTCGGATGCGAAGCCTTAGAGCCTGCGGCTGCCGAGCGGGAAGTCATCGGCGAGGGCATGCACGTCGTGCCACTCGGGCCGGTGCGCGCCGATGTCGCGGAGGCGCTCCGTTACGAGATGGACGTCCTCGGCGACGAGATCCACGCCCTCACGTTGCGGCGGGGTTACAAGCGCCGTGGCGTCGCCCGGTTGATGCAGGGGGCTGAGGTCGGCGCAGCACTGGAGATCGCAGAGCGGGTAACCGGCACCTCGACGGTCGCGCACGCGCTTGCCTTCAGCCTGGCGGTGGAGGATGCGCTGGGTCTCGCGGTCGGTGAAAGCACTTCCGTTCTTCGGAGCGCACTTGCCGAACTCGAACGCCTGCACAGTCACCTTGGGGACCTCGCGTCGCTTGCGGCAGCAACGGGTACAGTCGTCGCCGCCGCTGACCTCTATCGCCTGCGCGAGACCGTTCTGCGCTTCGGCAAGGAGTGGACGGGACATCGCTACCTGCGCGGCGTCGTCAGCCCAGGAGGATGGCGACGGGGCATTCGAGACACCTCCCGAGAGCTGCCGTCCTTCGTTGAGGAAGTCGAACGTCAGTTCGTGGCCGTGCGGCGTTCCCTCGACCGCACGAACTCCTTCCTCGACCGCTTGCACGGGGCGGGCGGCATTCCCAGCAAATCACTCGAACTCGTCGGCGTCGTCGGTCGGTCGGCCGGCTGCAACGAAGACGTGCGATGGGATCTCCCCTACGCCTGGTACCCCGATCTCTGCTACGGCCGCCGTCCAGCCGGCTGGACTACGGGCGATGCGTACGGGCGCTACTTCGTGCGCTGCGAGGAGATCACCCAGTCGATCGCCATGCTGCGCAGGGCGGGTGGGTGCGGGGCGGCGAGCTCGCCACCGCCCTTGGACTTCGGCAATGGCCTAGGTTACGGCCTCGTCGAGTCGCCGCGCGGCCGCCTCTTCTATCGGGTCGCCGTGGGCGGCGGCCGCGTTGAAACGTGCCAGATCAGGACTGCGTCAAGCATCAACTGGGTCGCGGTGCCGCTCGCCGTGGCCAATCACAACATCCTGCAGGATTTCCCGATCATCGACGCGTCCTTCAGCCTCGCCGTCGCGTCGCTCGACCTCTAGGAGGGAATGCCAGTGTTCTATCCCCGGTGGATCGTGAATCTTGCCAAGGGTCCCTCCGTGCTGCGGCGTAGGGCAGGGTCGCGGCCAGCGAAGACAGGAGTGCCCGCGCGGCTCTTCTCACGATCACTCGCGATCCGCCACCTCGATGCGGGGTCCTGCAACGGCTGCGAATCGGAGATCGGCCTCCTTGGGAGTCCAGTCTACGACCTCTCCCGCTTCGGCTTTTCGTTCACCCCCTCGCCCCGACACGCAGACCTTCTCCTGATCACCGGAGTCGTTACTGACGCCATGGTGCCTGTGATCCGGGCCACCTACGACGCGATGCCGAACCCGAAGCTCGTCGTCGCGACTGGAGACTGCGCCGTCGACGGCTGCGTATTCCGCGGCGCCCCCGGCGTTGTGGGCAACCTCGCAGAGATCGTGCCGGTGGACGCCTGGGTCCCTGGATGTCCTCCCTCGCCGGACGATCTGCTTGACGGTCTTCTCTCACTCGTCGGCCGCGGCGCCACGGCGGGTGAGGTGGGATGATGGTCCTATTTCTCGTAGCGCTTGCACTTGCGGCCATCGCGAGTTTCGTTGCGTGGAGTGGGCGCCGCGCATCCGTGCCCGTGTTCGCGTCTGCGACGATCGTCGTCCTGTGTATCCAGCTGATTCTCGCGCTCGCCGGCAACACCTCGGCGTTGGCCGTGGATACGATGGCGGGCTCCCTGACCTATGCCCTCACGCCGTGGGCCGGGTTCTGGGGGCTCCTCGGCGAGGGCCTCCTCCTCACGACGGGCCTCGTGTTTGCGGCGAAGGAGTTCGGCAAGGGGCAATGGGTATCGCTTGCATGGCTTGGGGTGGCCGTTGCGGCATTCCTTGAATCTTCGTCTCCGCTCGCGATGGTGGTGGCATGGGGTGTGCTCGCCGTGGCCGTCTACGGAATGGTGGTCTCGCAAGGAAACAGTCAGCGTGCGGCGGTTTCCGGGTGGGCGATGCTCGTGATGAGCGAGGCGGGCGCTGCGGCACTGCTTCTTGGCGCCCTTCTGCTGTCAGCTGGGCTGAGATCTCCGGGAGTTACCGACATCATCGCCGTACTGGGCATCCTCGGGCTCGGATCGAAGGCCGGACTCTTCCCGTTTCAACTCTGGCTGCCGCTCGCGGAGCCCGAGGCGCCTGGCGCAGCCGCGGCCGCACTTTCGGGCGTTACGACGACAGTGGCCATGGTGGGACTTGTGCGCTGGCTCGCATGGGCGCCGCCGCCGCTGCAGGTCGCGTGGGGAATGGTCGTCCTGGGGCTCTTGGGAGCACTGCTCGGCGTCATCCACGCGATCGTAGACAATGACCACAAGCGAGTGCTGGCCTACTCGACCGTGGAGTGGATCGGGCTCGCATTCGCCAGTCTCGGGCTTTCCTACGTCTTTGCAGACGCAGGGCAATCTGCCGCAGCGGCCCTTGCGCTCAGCAGCACCTACACGCTCCTCCTGATGCACATGGGAGCGAAGTTCACGGCCTTCTTCGCTTCCGGCTGGATCGAACGGGTGACGGACACGCGCGAGATGAACCGCCTGGGTGGCCTCTTCAGAGCCGCTCCGCTGGCCGCGGGACTGACACTGCTCGCAGGTGCAGCCCTCATGGCGATGCCGCCGACGGGCGGCTACTTGGCCGAATGGATGGCGGCGGAGAGCATCTTCATGGGTGCCTCCACAAGCCTGCGGCCCGCACTCCTTGTTGTGATTCTGGTTGTGGCCCTCGTCACCGCTGGTGGGGCGACGGCGATCCTGCGCTGGTACGCGGCCATCTTCCTAGGGCCCAGGCGCACTGCCCCAGCGGGGCCTCCCCGCGCTGGGGAGACGCTTGGCATGGCGCTGGGTGCGCTCATCGCTTGGCTCGCAGGCGTCGGCGCGACCTGGATCGTGCCATGGGTTGCCGCCGCCTCGCCGAGGGCGCTTGGCGCCAGCGGACTCATCGCTCCGACGTTCACGCACCCGGGCACAACAGCACTGCTGGATTCCTTGGGCGGTCGTGTGTTCACCGGACTTCCGGGAGCCCAGGGCGTCATTCTCTTCCCCGACGGCGGGTTCACGGCGACGTCCCCTTGGGATCTCCTCTGGTTTGGCGGCGGGATCATGGGGATTGTCGCACTGCTGCGGTGGCTTTGGCTGCGCCCGAATCCACGTCGGGCGGCGGTGCCGGCCCCTTGGAACGGCGGTGAAGAGTACGTCTCGTCCTACGGATGGACGGCCGACGGAATCGCCCAGCCGCTACGGCTGGCGTTCGCTCCGGTGATTCGCCACCGGAGTACGCGTACCGTCGGCGAAGATGCCGTCGAGGTGCATACCGATGCGGCCGACCGGCTGCTCGTAAACGTGTTCGGACCGCTCCTTCAGGCTGCACGGCGCGCCGCGCAAGCCATCCAGAGCATGCAGACAGGGCACCTCAGCCACTACCTCGGGTACATCATGGTCGTGCTGATGGGGGGGATCGTCTGGCTCAAGCTCTCAGGTCTCCTGTGATTCCGGCAGTTCCGCAAGGCGATGGAGTTCCGCCTTTAACCGCCGCACGGCTGACGACTCCTGCTTACATCGACTGATGTTCCGACTCGTGAAGCAGGAGGTACGTAGCTGTGCATGCGACAGACGGCGGCGCGACGCGGATCTATAGGTTCGGCTGCGGGCAGCCCGTGGAGGTCCCCGCCGAGGCCGAACGGCAACTCGCACTGGAGACGGAGTACTGGAACGCGCTCGTCGCGATCGAGCATGAATACCGGCAACGCGAGCGTGCGATCTGGCGCTCCGTCGAGGCGGTCGAGCAGATCGCTCTGGAACTGGAGAGGACACTTGACGACATTGCCGCGGCAAGAACGCGGATCGAGCAGGCGAGGCGCGATAGAGAGGCCGTTCTTAGCGAGTGGCGAGAGCAGGCAACCGTGATGGAGGTACAGCGCAGGCACCTCCAGCAGCGACTCTACGCTGCCAAGGGCGCCCACTGGGACAATGTCCGAACGGAGATCGAAGCGCTCCAGGCTTGGCGGCGAGAGACCGCAAGGGTAGTCTATGGCGACTTCTCCGCGCGCGGGCTCTACTGGGGGAACTCGCTCCTGACACGTGATCGCTACGAAGTCGCCAGACGCCGTGCGGAGCGGTCCGTGACGAAGGCAGGGAGACCCGGCGCACTACACGAGCGGGCCTTCGACGGGACGGGTTTCTGGGCTGTACAGCTGCAGCATGACGCAAAGGACGCAGACGCTCCGTGCACGATGCTACGCCTCTTCAGCCAAGACTCGAAGTGGAGCCGCATGTTGCAGATTGGCCCGGTGGACTTTTCGGGGTGGGAGCACATCCCCCGAGGTGCGCGGAGAAGGCGCTCGCGAACCAGTGTGCGGATCCGCGTCGCATCGAGGGGACGTGATCCGGTCTGGCTGGAGCTGCCGATGGTGATGCATCGCCCGCTGCCGGAAGACGGTGTGATCAAGGCTGCCCAGGTCCTTCGGCGGCGTGTCGGAACCAACTTCGTCTACGCGCTCTCACTCACGGTCCATACCGACTGCACGCAGGTGGCTGACGTTGCGCCCACCCGGACCCTGGCCATCGCCCTCGGGTGGGAATCCAAGGCGTCTGGCTTGCGAGTTGCGGTATGCCTGGGTTCCGACGGCTCTTACGAGGAACTCGTATTGCCGAATCCGCTGTTGGAACGTTTCAGCACGCTCGACCGATTGCGTTCAACCCGTGCGAAGGAGTATCGCGCAGCAGCGCAAGAGGTCGAAGCATGGTGCGGCGAGCATAGCGGTCCCGTCCCATCCTGGCTTGCCGAAGCGTTGAACGACCGACAGAAGGACGCGCCAGAGACGCTTGGAGCGGTCGCTGAGCACTGGCGTTCGCACCGTTTCCCTGGCGACGAGACAGGCTTCTCAGGCCTGGAGGCCTGGCGGCGGAAGGACAAGCGGCTGCTGGAGTGGGAAGCGAATCTGCGCGAGAAGTGCATCGGATTCCGCGTAGATCTATACCGAACATTTGCACACCGCAACGCCGGCCTCTATGGCCGCATCGTGATCCACAAGCCGGTTTTGCACAGGCTTAGAGAGCGTCCGGTACCTGAGATCCGGGACGATTTCTTGCGGATGTCCACGAGAAGGCTGACGCAGATTGCAGCTGTGTTCACCCTAGAGCGTGCCCTGGAGCAGGCATTCGCCAAATTGGACCGACATGTGTACGTGACACCGCGAGGTCTGCAAGTGTGGAAGCACTTTGCCTGCTACGACACTCACGGCGGAGGCGGCCTGGAGGTCGTGCGCTGTCCAACGTGCAGCCAGCTCTTTGACCCGGAACTGAACACTTGCCGCCATCTGGTTCGCTGGGCTGCGGCGAACGACTGAGCGAGACCCTTACGCCAGCTCGGTGGCTTCGTAACCGAGACGGTATCCACTGGTTATTTATACATGCGGGATCCGTCCAGTGGATGCGTAGATCAGCGACGCGCTGTAGCGTGCTCATTCCGGGCAGCACGAGAGCCGTCGGTCGGATGTACGGCCGCAGGACCAATCTTCCAGAGAAGACCGGCAACGGTTCCTGGAGCAGATCAAGAACTGCCGGTTTGCCAAGGAACCCCGTGACCGAGAGTCAGCCGCACGACAGATACGTTGGATGTCCCGCTCCAGCGAGTGGCAGGCAAGTTGGGCTAGGCACGGGAAACGAAGCGGCGGCAGGCTTGCGCCTGCCGCACCTCTCGCCTGCCTGATGCTCGCTGCGGGTACATACCGCCGTACCTAAACCCGGGATCACGAACAGCTTTGTACCGTTGGTCACGCCTTCATCCCCGCGTCCGGGACTCGAGTTCGTCCCGTCGGCGGCGCGCATACTCGGGCTCTTTCACCCAGGCGCTCGCGACCTCCCAGGCGTCCCCGGCAGCGCGAACATCGGCCAGCACCGTCTCGGACATGTCTCCATCGCCGCCAGGGATGTCGGAAAAGTCCAAGAGCGAGACATCTACCCTCGCCTCGTCCCAGTCCAAGAGTCCAACGCCCTCCCGCGTCATGCGGATGTTCCCTGCGTTCGGGTCGCCATGGACGACGGAGGTCGGATGGCCCACCAGCTTGCGCCAGGCCGCCCGACATAGGTCAGCCACCTCGTTCGGAAGCGCGGCAAGGTCCACATCGCCAGCATGATCTTGTGTCAGAAGGTCGATGGAGGAAGCGAAGCCAGGACGCTGCGCCCACCCGCGCGTCGCATCGTGCACGAGGCTAAGCGTCCCGCTGACCTCTCGCCAATCGCGTTCCGTACGCGGCGGATCCCCTTCCAGCCACTCGAAGACCGAGAGGCCTTCGACCTCGAACCGCCCGTCTCGGCTTTCGAGCGGACGCGGGACTCTCACGTCAGCGCGAAAGATGCAGCAGCAGTTCGATCTCCCAGGCTAGAGTCTGCGACGGGCGGGCAGAACGTCTTGCGGCGAACCTCTTCCCGGCGAGTCGAACGCTGCGGACATCGTTCCGCACTCCGCCTCCGAGACGCGCCTCCATCTCGGCTGCTGCGCTCCAGTGCCGCAGGAGGCGTTCAAAGGGATCAACGCTACTTCCCCCCCGGGCGCATGCGGGTCCGGGCTCTCAAACTGTCGACGCAAGCTCTCCGCGGCGTAGGGGAAGACCTTGGGCACGAAGCGAACGGCGGCTGTAACGCTTCGCTGCCATCACACGACTACCCAAGCGAGGGGGTGAGATCGTGACGCATGATCCGACCCGCCCGGCGCGCCGCGGAGGCGATGGGTGATGAGACCGCCGGCAAGGCGGTGGAGCGGCTCTTTGGCCGTTACGGCGATGAGATCTACCGGTTCGCCCGGTTCAGCCTCGGGAGTTCCCCAGAGGCACAGGACGTCGTGCAGGAAGTCTTCCTCGGCGCGCTGCGCAACTGGGACCGGTTCGCCGGCCGCTCATCCGAGCGGACATGGCTCTTCGCCATCGCGAAGCATGCGATCGCGGACAGCCTCCGGCGAAGGCGAAGTGATCCGAGCGAATCGACCGAACGGCTCCAAAGCGTGCAGGCAGCGGAAGACGTGGGCCTCGGGCGCCTCGACCTGGAGGCGAGCCTACGACTCCTTCCGATCGCGCAGAGACAGGTCTTCATCCTCAGGATCATCGAGGACCGGTCGGTCGCGGAGACGTCTACTCTGCTCGGGAGGTCGGCGGTCTGGGTGCGCGTGACGTTGCACCGGGCGCTCCGACGTCTGCGCGAGAGCCTCTCGAGCGAACGTGCGCCACACGAAGGGGAGGGCACGACGACATGAACGAGAAGGAGTGGCGCGCGCGGTACCTCAGCTTGGCGAAGGAGAAGCTCCCGGAGGAAGCGCGCCTTCGAATCCATCGAACGCTGCAAGCCGCAGCGAAGAGTCCGCATATGGCTCGTTCTGGCCTGCGCCGCAGCGCCTGGTGGATCGGCGCGGGGGCCGTCGCGGCCGGCCTCCTGACCCTGGCTCTGCTATCACGTGCACCGCAGACGACGAAGCCCGCGAACCACCCCCACCATCCCACGCCACCGGTGGTGGTGATCGCGAAGGCGTCACTTCAGAATCTCGACATGGTGAATCCTGCCGTGGGATGGGGCATCACCAAGACCGGCCGCGTCCTGCGGACGACGGATGGCGGGAAGACCTGGCTGGATGTGACCCCGAAGGGAGAACCGAAGAGCGCGCCCGGGTACGGTGGTCCCGCGATCGGCACCACCGACGGCAGCCACGCGTGGCTCGCCGTGAGCCAGCTCAGCAGCATCAGCCAGCAGCTGCCGGTCGTCATCGTCTACCGCACGAGCGACGGCGGTCTCAGCTGGCAGCACGTGACGCTGCAGCAGAACGGGACGCCGCAGATCCAATTTCTTCCAAGCGGCACCGGCTTCCTTCTTCTCCACCAAGGGGCGGCGGCGGGCAGCGAAGGAGTCCTCCTGCTGCGCAGCGCCGACGCGGGCGCGAGCTGGCAGGTGATCTCCCAGGGAACGCCGCAGAGCAACGCGCGCATCTTCGGCGGCGACAAGAGCGGCTTCGGGTTCCTCGATGCGCAGCACGGCTGGATCACCGGCGAGTGGGCAGCCGACTCCATCCTGCTCTACGAGACGCAGGACGGCGGGAAGACGTGGCAGGTGCCGACCCTGCCCGTGCCTTCGGGACTCTCCGCCCAAGGCGGATCGGCCACGAGCATGCCGCCCTACTTCTTCGGCGGCAGCGACGGGGTGATGCCGGTCGCGTTCGGGATGCCCGGACAGCCGACCGACTTCTACCAGACAAGCGATGGCGGCCGAACATGGACTCCGACGGTACCAGTGAACGGTGGCGGCAACCGGCTCGTCTACTCGGTCGTCTCCCAAAGCGTCATCGTCGCGAGCGACGGTACGAAACTCTTCCGGACGGCAGATGGCGGAGGCAACTGGACGTCGGTGCAGCCGAACCTCAGCCTCCAGGGAGTCTCGGAGCTCGACTTCGTGAGCGGGATGGACGGCTGGGCGGTCGTGCAGGGCGGCCTCCTGCACACGGCGGACGGCGGCGCGACCTGGACGAAGGCAGGCGCGAAGTAGCGCGCCTCACGCAAAACGGGGACGGCGTTTGCGCCACGCGGCGCGCACGCCGTCCCCGTTCACGTTCGCTCAATGTAGACAGCCAAAGCGCGTCGCACGGACGACTGGCACGCTTTCTCACGCATGCCGCGACGTCCCACACCGGTTCGATACTGCGAGCGCCGCCAAAGGCCGTCATGCGCACCGACTGGCGTTCCGTCATCGCCGCTCAGCGCACCCGGCACCGCATGACAGAAACGTCTTCGTTCCGTAAACTCAATCCGCCAACCGACACGAGTATTTAAAGTTGGAGGTCGACGGATGAGAAAGCTCTTGGGACTCGGCGCCGCCTTGGCGTCATTGCTGTTGTGGCCAGCCGTCTCATTCGCGATGGCGCCCCCGAACTTTCCGGTTGCGACGGTGCGGGCGCCTGCGGTCCACCTCGTAGCGGCGGTACCCTTCGCGATCGCGGCATCGCGCGCACGCACGATCGACGGTCACGTCGTGCTCGGATCGCTGCGGCTGACCGCCACCGCGTACGCGCCGACGCTGCAGGACAACTACCCCTACGGCGCGGTGGACTACTTCGGCCGGCCGCTCGTCGCGGGCGACGTCGCGGTGGACCCGAGCGTCATCCCGCTGGGGACGCTGCTTTGGGTGACGGGCTACAGTTCACCGGACCTGCCGGCAGGCGGCTTCCTCGCGCGCGCAGTCGACACCGGAGGCGCGATCCAGGGCCATCGCCTCGACATCTTCATCAACGCATCGGAGTCCGTGGTCTCGAACTTCGGGATCCAGCAGGTGCATGCCTACATCCTCGGCAAGTAGCGGACGAACGCGCAGGCGGGGCGCCCCACTGGGGCGCCCCGCCTGTTTCGGTTCTACGGACGCGCTACGCTTCGAGCATCCCGAGAAGCCTTGAGAGAGTGTTCCAGTTCCGGGCCGTCGCGACCAGATCCAGCCGACGCTCGAGCAGCGGGACGGTAAGGCGGCTCACGTGAACTCCGTTCGGGTACCAGAGGTAGATCTCGCGCTCTCCGACAGCGAATGCGTCGGGGTGGAACTCGGCTGGATCGAATGCCCGAAGCTTCTCGGCAGCCGGAGCTTCCGAGAGGAACGCCACGAGGTAGCGCGACAGATCGCACGCGACGTCGCGCAATCGGTTCGCCTCGAGCACGCGCCGAACGTCGGACGGCTCTCTGACGAGCACCGGAACGTCCAGACCGAATCTCTCGCGGATCAGGCGCTCGAGCCACAGGCCGGCGTCCACCGGGGTATCCTCGCATTCGAACACGACGTTTCCGCTCTGAAGGTGCGTCGCGACGCCGCGGAAGCCGTCGGCCAACATCGCCTCCCGCAGGTCGGCCATGGGAACTTTGCGGGTCGCTCCGAGGTTCACTCCGCGCAAAAGGCCCAGCATCCGCGGCATCGGCCTCTCCCCCATGGATCAGCCGCTTTCGCGACGACGGTTCGCAATCCTCTTGTCCGAAAACCGCTAGCGTCACCGGCGGCGCTGCGCGAGACTGGAGCCATGCTCGACCAAGATCACTGCTACCGTGCCGTGCAGAGCCGCGATCCTCGCTTCGACGGGATGATCTACGTCGGCGTCACGTCGACCGGCATCTACTGCCGGCCGAGCTGTCCCGCCGTCACGCCTCGGCGCGAGAACACCCGCTTCTTCGCCACATCCGCCGCGGCGCAGCAGGCCGGCTTCCGGGCGTGCAAGCGCTGCCGGCCGGACGCGGTGCCCGGTTCGCCGGAGTGGAACGCGCGGGGAGATCTCGCGGGCCGCGCGATGCAGCTGATCGCAGACGGGGTCGTCGATCGGGGCGGCGCGCAGGCACTCGCGCTGCGCCTCGGGTACAGCGCGCGCCAGATCCGCCGCACGCTCCTCGCAGAGGTCGGCGCTGCGCCCCTCGCGCTCGCGCGCGCGCAGCGGGCGCAGACGTCGCGCATCCTTCTGGAGACGACTTCACTCCCCATCACCGACGTCGCGTTCGCGGCGGGCTTCCGAAGCGTCCGGCAGTTCAATGAGACGATACGGGCCGTGTTCTCCCAGACTCCGACGGAGCTGCGGCGCCGCTCGCGCTCGCGGGCCGGCCGTTCGGCCGAGCCGGGCGCTCTGCGCCTGAGGCTTCCCTACCGTGCCCCACTGCCATTCTCGCACCTGCTCGCGTTCCTCGGCGGCCGCGCCGTCCCCGGCGTCGAGGAGGTGACGGACAGGCGTTACCGACGGGTGCTGCGCCTGCCGCATGGCCTCGGGATCGCGACGGTCGGCGAGGGGGCCCCGGACGGGCCGCCGCACCTCCTCTGCGAGCTGTCACTCGACGATGTGCGCGACCTCTCCGCGGCGATCGCTCGCCTGCGCCGCCTTCTGGACCTCGACGCCGACCCCGCCGCGGTCACCCTGGCGTTCGCCGCCGACCCGGTCCTGGGGCCTCTCGCGCGGCGGATCCCCGGACTGCGCGCGCCTGGACATGCCGATGGGGACGAGCTCGCGATCCGGGCTGTGCTCGGACAGCAGATCTCGGTGCCGGCCGCGCGCACCGTCGCGGGTCGGCTCGCACGCCGCTTCGGCGCACCGCTGCGCCGACCGTGCGGCAGCCTGACGCACGCATTCCCCAGCGCGGCCTCGCTTGTGAAGGCGCCCGAGGAGGACCTTCCGATGCCGGGAGCCCGAAGGCGCGCGCTGCGCTCGCTAGCGCGCGCACTCGCTGACGGCACGCTGCGGCTCGGACCTGGCGTGGACCGCGAGGTGGCGAGCCGGGAGCTCGGTGCCCTGCCGGGCATCGGCCCCTGGACCGTCGCCTACGTGCGCATGCGGGCCCTCGGCGATCCGGACGCGTTCCTGCCGACGGACCTCGGCGTGCGGCACGCGCTTGCGCGCCTGGGTCTGGCGTCGGACCCCCGCTCGGCCGAGCGCCTGGCGCAGGCGTGGCGGCCATGGCGAGCGTACGCGCTCCACTACCTTTGGAATTCGCTCACGGAGGGTGCCGATTCCCCGAGATAGTTGCGCGAAGGAGGAGCCGAATGGAGATACTGGCGTTCGCTCAAGCACCGGTCCAGGCGTCCCGCTGGGCCGTCTTGGAGAGCCCCTTTGGCGATCTGCTGCTCTACGGAGACGGCGAGGCGCTCACCGGCCTCTACTTCGCCCGCGGTCGGCACGTCCCGCCCCAGGACCCGAGCCTTTGTCGCGACGACCTCGCGTTCCGCGCCGCGAGGGAGCAGCTCCGGGCCTACTTCGCGCGCGACCTGACAGCGTTCTCCCTGCACCTCGCGCCGGAGGGCACCGCGTTCCAGCGCACGGTCTGGGGCGCGCTGCGGGAGATCCCCTACGGCGAGACCGAGAGCTACGGCGCGCTCGCCCGCCGGATCGGCCGCCCAGGCGCCGCGCGGGCCGTCGGGCGGGCGAACGCGTTCAACCCGATCTCCATCGTGGTCCCATGCCACAGGGTGATCGGGCAGGATGGGAGCCTCACCGGGTACGGCGGAGGCATGGACGTGAAGGAGCGTCTGATCGCGCTCGAGCGCGGTCAGCTGAACTGGATGCGCGGATCGACCACGGCGTAGAGCATGTCCGACAAGAGGCTCAGGACGACCGTCATCAGGCCGATCACGAACACGATGTCTACCGCGAAGCCGTAGTCCATGCCGATGAGCGACCCCAGGAGGCCGCTGCCGAGGCCCTGCATGTGGAACACCCACTCCAGCACCACGACGTTGTTGAACATGCTCGGGATCGACATCCCGATGACCGCCACGATGGGCAGCAGCACGTTGCGCAGGACGTGGCGCGTCAGGATGCGGCCATCTCCCGCACCCTTGGCGCGGGCCGTGCGCACGTAGTCGGACCTCATGGCCTCGGCGATCGCCGCCCGAAAGTGCGTCGACCAGGTCGCAACCGTCGTGAGCGCGAGCGTTGCGACCGGCAGGATCATGTAGTAGGCCCAGCCCGCGAGCCCCGCCGATCCCGGCCCGCCGAATGGCCCGCTGCCGGGCAGCCAGAAGACGCGGAACGCGAAGATGTAGATCAGGATGAGCCCGAGCCAGAACGACGGGAACGTGTAGAAGATGTAGGCCACGAGGCCCGCCGCATGGTCGGCGAACGAGCCGCGGTAGCGCTCCTGCAGCACAGCAACGCCGAACGCCAAGAGGAGCGCGATCCCGCCGCCGCACACGATGAACTCCAAGGTGGGCATCACGAGGAAGAAGCCGCTCGCAACGCCGCCGCCGCGAACGAGGAGGCCGACCCAGCGCAGGTACTGGAGCGGCAGGGGAAGGTTGAGGCCCATCTGGGCGGCGAGGGCCGCCGCGCGCGCGGGCGTCGCGTCGCGGCCTAGGAGCGCCCACGCCGGGTCCCCTGGCAGGAGGTGCAGGAACAGAAACGTCACGAGCGTCACGAAGAAGATCGCGACGAGCGCTCCTGAGATCCGCCGCAGGGCGAAGCGCAGCATCAGTACATCTCCTTCGGGTTGGCGGCGTGGCGGATCGCCTCGCCAATGAGGTGCACCGACAGAAGAAGCAGCGACAGCGCGAGGCCGGGCGGCACGACGAGCCACCAGTACCCACCGAATAGCGGCTCGATGTTCGCGCCGATCATGCTCGCCCAGTTCCAGGGCGGCGCGAGTCCCAGGCCGACCACGGTCGCGATGGCGATCAGGATGACGCCGTTTCCGAACTGCGTCGTGACCGACGCGACGACGGTATCGAGGAGGTTCGGCAGGACGTGGCGCAGGACGATGCCGACGCGCGACGCCCCGGCGGCCCGCGCCGCCTCGACGTACGGCATCTCGCGCTCGAGCAGCGCCCTCGAGCGGATCAGCTGCGCCGTTACGGGCCACGAGGTCAGCGCGATCGTCAGGATGAGCGACTGCGTCGTCGCGCCGAGCACGGCCTCGATGAACAGCACGGGCACAATCTGGGGGATGCCGAAGACGGCGTCTGCGACGCGCATGATCAGGTTGTCGACCGCACCGCGCGAGAAGCTTGCGACGAGGCCCGCCGCGATCCCGAACAGCGACGAAAGGAGCGCCGTCACGAAGCCGGCCGCAATCGGCACCCTGCCGCCGACCATCATCTGGACGAACATGTTCTGCCCGACGCCGTCGGTACCGAGGGGGTACTTGAGGCTCGGCGGCTGGTACACGCGGGAGACGTCGATGTGGTTCGCCGGGTGGCCGTACAGCGCCGGACCAAGGAAGCAGAAGACGAGAAGCAGCAGCAGGATGCCTCCGCCGACCCAGAGGTACGGGTGCAGGAGCAGCCGCTGCCAGCTCTTTTCAATCCCACGCGGGCGGTTGGCCGCGTGGGGAGCCGTCCTTGCGCTCACGCCCATGGACGCGCAACCTCCCGATCTCTCATGGGGCGAGAACGCCGTTCCCACGAACTTCGCCAACAGTGCGGCGAAGCCTCTCGTCCGCGTTCTGGGCGATCCCGGGAGGGTGCATCGCATCGCGCCTTTGCCGGGCACGCGGGGAGCGGTACAATCCTTCCGGGCCGCCCATGGCCAGGAGGTGGTGGCGATCCGCGTCCTCGTCATCGGCGGCACGCGTTTCGTCGGCTTGCTGCTCGCAGAGCGGCTCGTCGGCATGGGCCACCACGTGACGCTTCTGAACCGCGGACAGCACCCGGATCCCTTCGGTTCCCGCGTGGAGCGCATCACGCTGGATCGGCGCTCCCAGGCATTCAGCCGCGCCCTAGGCGGGCGCACGTACGACGCGGCCGTCGACTTCGCGGCGTTCGACGCGGAGGACGCGACGCGGGCGGTCTCAGCACTGCGCGGGAGCGTAGGACACTACGTGTGCATCAGTTCCGGTCAGGTCTACCTGGTGCTCGAGGGCGCGACGCGCCCGGGTGCGGTGCCAACCCCCGAATCGGCCTACGCCGGGCAGGTCTCAAGCGCCCCAAGCTCCCCGCACGACCGCGAGGAGTGGCTCTACGGCGTGGGCAAGCGCGCCGCGGAGGACATCCTCGGGCGCGCTTACGCGGAAGAGGGCTTCCCCGCGACGTGCCTGCGCCTGCCGATGGTGAACGGAGAGCGCGACTACCATCGCCGCGTCGACAGCTACGTTTGGCGGATCCTCGACGGCGGCCCGCTGCTGCTGCCGGGCGGAGGCGCGCACCCTGTGCGCCACGTCCATAGCGGCGCCGTCGCCGAGGCGATCGTCGGGCTCCTGGGCCGGGGCGAGACGTTCGGCGAGGCCTACAACCTCGCGCAGGACGAACTGCCCACGCTGCGTGCGTTCTTGACGCTCCTCTGCGAGCTTGTAGGCGTGCGGCGGGAGATCGTCGATGTGCCCCGCGAGCGCTTCGAGGAGTCGGGCCTCTCGCCCGAACTGACGTCCCCCTTCAGCAGCGCGTGGATGTCCTGCCTCGACCCCGAGAAGGCCAAGCGTCGGCTCGGCTTCACGCACGAGCCGCTCGCCTCCTACCTTGGCAAGGTGACGCAGGCCCTGCTGCGCGAGCGGCCAAAGGAGCGGCCGGAGGGGTACGGCCAGAGGGCGCAGGAGCTCGCGCTCGTGCGTTAGGCAAGCTGGGCGACCGGGTTCCGATGGACCGTTTTCGCAGCCAAACCCGGCCCGCGCCGACGCGCCGGCCGCACGTTGGGAGGGGATCCGATGCTCGCGCGCTGGGCTCGCCTGTGCGGGCGGTGGCGGTACCTCGTCCTCGCCTTCTGGGCAGTGGTGCTGGTCGCCAGCATTCCGCTCGCGGCGAATGTGACGCACAACCTGTCCTCTAGCGGGTTCGAGGATCCGCACAGCAGCGCCGTATGGGCCGACAACCAACTCGGTCGCCTCAAGGGCGGCGCGGGCACCCAGACGCTGCTGATCGAGGGTGAGAGGCTCGCTGTGGTGCGCGGTTGGGCGCACTCCGCCGGCATCTCGCCGAAGGACGTGCGCTCCGTCGCCGACCGCGAGGTCGTGCTCGTCCCCGTGAAGCCATTCAGCCAGGTGCAGGCCGCGGCGATGCGGCGGTCTGCGCGACAGGTGGGCGCTACGGTGCGCCAGGTCAACGACGTGACGGTCGGTCAGCGCGTGCTCGCCGACGCGAAATCGACGCTCGCCTCGAGCCTGCCGATCGCGTTGCCGCTCGTGCTGATACTCCTCCTGCTCGTCTTCGGCTCCGTCGCGTCCTCCGCACTGCCGCTCATCGTGGCGGCGGTGGGGTCGAGCCTCGCGCTCGCGGTGATCGACCTGCTCGAGAGCCACCTGGTGCTCTCGTCCTACCTCACCGACATCGTCAGCTTCCTCGCGCTCGGCGTCGGCGTCGACTACGCGCTTTTCCTGAGCGCCCGCTTCCGGCAGGAGCTCGCGCGCACGGGCGACCTCGACGGCGCGGTCGCCACGTCGATGGGCACCGCGGGCCGATCCGTCCTCTACTCGGGCATCGCCGTGGCGCTCGCCGTGGCGACCTTACTTCTGGGCGGCAACGCCTACTGGCGCGGCATCGCGCTCGGCGGCGCCGTCGCGGTCGCGTCGGTGCTGCTCGCGACGCACTCCCTGCTGCCCGCCCTGATGCGCCTGATCGGTCACCGCATCGACTGGGGGCGGCTTCCCACCCTGCACCGCTCCGGGCGGATGTGGCCCGCGATCTCGGCGTTCGTCGGCCGCCATCCCGTCTGGGCAATGCTGCTCGGCGTCCTGCTGCTCGCTGCTCCAGCGGTCTACGGCGTCCAGATGACGATCCGCACGCCGGCGAATCTCGCAACGCTCCTGCCGCGCTCGGACCCGCTGCGCAAGGCGGTCGACCTCGAGATGCGCACGCTCGGTCCCGGCACCATCGCCCCGATCGTGGTGGCGATGCGTCTACCGACCAAGGTGGGCGATCCCGCCACCTGGCAGACCGTCGCCCGCGTCAGCAGAGACCTCGAGGGCCAAGGGGACGCGAAGTCCGTCGCCTCGCCCTCGACGCTCGGGCTCGGCCCGGCGCAGCTCGCGCAGGCGACCTCGCATCCCGCGCTCGCACCGCAGGCGCTCACCCGCGCGCTGCAGAGCTTCATCAATCCTTCCGCAGACCCACACCTCGTCGTCCTGTTCGTCACTCCGCGCACCGGTCCCGATGCCGCTGCGACGCTCCACCTCGTGCACGCGGTGCAGAAGGACCTGCCGGGGTGGCTGCCGGCTGGCAGCCGCAGCGGAGTCGGCGGCGTGACGGCGCTGCTCGACGGGTTCAACCAGCTGACGAGCGCGCGCCTGCCCTGGATCATCGGCGGCGTCGCCCTGATCGCGTTCGTGATCCTCTTGGTCGCGACGGGTTCCCTCCTGCAACCGCTGCTCGGCGTCGCGTTCGACGGCCTCGTGGCGCTCGCAACGGCCGGGATCCTGGTGGTGACGGTACAGCGCGGCGGCTTCGGCTTCGCCGCGCTCGCGCCCGACAGCAGCATCACGCCGCTGATCTTCGTGCTCCTGTTCGGCCTCTCGATGGACTACGAGGTGATCCTCCTGCACCGCGTGCAGGAGCACGCGCGCGCCGGCATGACGAGCGCCCAGGCCGCCAGCGCCGGGCTCGCGGGTACAGGCGCGATGATCACCGGGGCCGGCATGGTCATGGTGGTCGTGTTCGTCGCCCTCATCGTGAGCCCGCTCGAGATCATGCAGATGCTGGCGATCGGCATGACCTCCGCGATCCTTCTCGACACCTGGATCGTACGGACGCTGCTCGTTCCCGGAAGCATCGCGCTGCTCGGGCGCCTCGCCTTCTGGCCCTGGGGTCAGCGCAAGGGACAATAGGCGGGGCCAGCCTGGGCGGCATTCTCATGTTTCCCGGCACCAGTTACCCAGCAAAACCCACGGGGCCACGCGCTCTGGCTGCCTGGCGACCGGCGTCCCTCCTTTCCCGCCGCACCCGCGCGCGCTACACTTCGGGCCAGGTAGAGCAGGGAGGATGAGGCGCTTGACTGCGGTCGTCCTCGTGCTCGCCTTCAACCTGCTCGCGGGCTTCAACGACGGCGGCAACCTGATCGCAACGCTCCTGCCCGCGCGCGTTCGTCCCGTGCTCCTGTGGCTCTGGCTGGCCGCGATCGTCTCACTCGGCCCGGTGCTCCTCGGCACCCACGTCGCAGACACGATCACCCGGCGCATCGTCCTGCCCCGCACGCTCGCGCAGGTGCTCGAGCCGTCCGTGCTCGCGGCGCTGCTCGTCGTGCTGGTCAGCTGGTGGCAGCGCATCCCCACGTCGATGTCCCTTGCGCTGATCGGCGCGATGGCTGGCGCGGGCGCGGCGGCCGGGCTGCCCGTCGTCTGGGGCGGCGTGTTGCGGGCGCTCGTCGGTTTCATTCTGACGGTCGCGCTGGGCGGGCTGCTCGGGCTCTCGACGGCTCGCCTGGGGACCGCCGTGCTGCGACGACTGCGGCGCGGCGTGATCGTCAGCCTGCTTCTCTTGCTCACCGCCGCGCTCGAGGGGATCGCCTACGGGGGCAATGACCTCGAGAAGGCGATCGGTCTGCTGCACTTCACCGGCATCGGCTGGCAGGACGCCGTTCTCCTCTCCGTGCTGAGCTTCGCGGTCGGCAGCGTCATCGGCTCCTGGCGCATCGCGCGCACGGTCGGCAGCCAAATCCTCAGGCTCCGGCCGCCGGAGGCACTCTACACGCAGATGGCCACCGGCATCTCGGTGCTGCTCGCCTCCCTCACCGGCATCCCCGTCTCCACCAGCCAGACGGTGGACGCAGCGCTGCTCGGCGTAGGCTCCGCGGACAACCCTCGCCACGTGGGATGGAGCGTCGTGCGGCGCATGACGGCGGCATGGGTGCTCACCCCGGTCACGGCCTTCGTCGCAGGAGGGATCTGCCAATGGCTTTCACGGACTTTCTGAGGCGGGCCCGGAACGAGATCTCCGAGGTCCTGCGGCCGCGCGACGCGCAGTTCGCAGACCTCCTGATCGCGCAAGCCGAGTGCGCGGCCGGGGCGAGCGCCGCGCTCCTTGCCTACCTCGCGGCGCCGAGTCAGCAGCTCGCGCAGGCGATCGCCGACCTCGAGGAACGCGGAGACCGCATCCAGACCGACATCCAGCGCGCGCTGCGCGAGGCGCTCGTCACGCCGCTCTCCGGCGGCGACATCAACCACCTCGGCAACGCGATGGACGACCTCCTGGACCAGTTCGAGGACATGGTCCAAGAGGATGCGGCGCTCGCGGCGGCGGGCATCGCGACGCCGCCGTACCGAGAGCAGCACTTCGAGGCGCTCGTCGCCCAGGTCGGCGCGGCGGTCTCCCTGCTGCCGACCGCCGTCTCCGCCATCCTCCGCGAGCCGCGGGCGGCAGAGCGGGCGATCGCGGACATGCGGGCCGCCTACAATGCCGGCAAAGGCGCCTACAGCCTCGCGTACGCCGCCCTCGTGCTGCGCGGCGCGGATGAGGACACCGCGCGGCCGGGGAACCAGCTGCGCTGGCTGCGCCTGCACCTTCGGCGGGTGGAGAAACTGACGAATCTGCTCTCGGGCATCCTTGCGAATAGCTAGGTCGGGCGGCTAAGCGGCAGGATGAAGCGTCTGCCCTGCGCTCGGGCAGGGCAGTCGTGTCTTGGACTCGCGAGCGGTCGCAGGGATCAGCCTCCGACGATGCTTGGCGGACCGCGCCGTGCGAGCGACTGCGGCACGAAGCTCTCCACCGCACCCACCACTTCGCCGCGCCGCCCGAGGATCGGGTGCGCTCGCACCGTCATGCGCTCGCGCTTGCCGCTCGCCGTACGCAGGTACACAGTCGCCTCCTGCGGGGAGCCCGTCTGCATCGCGGTGACAAGGGGGCAGGCGCGGAAGCAGAGCCGATGTCCCTCCGCGTCGCGATGGTCGACGCCGCTGAGCCAGCAGGCCATGCCGACGACAGACTGCGCGCTGCGTCCGGTCAGCTCGGTCGCCTCCGCGCTCCACGAGACGATCCGACGCGAGGGATCCACCGCGAAGCGCGGCAGGCCCTGATCCACATCGGGATCCCCCGCCGGTTCGGGTGGATCCGGGTACAATGCCCGGACCGAGAGCCGCTCTCTGCTCGGTCGCCGCCCCGGAGACCCGAGCAGGAACCCCTGCCCGAGCGAGACGCCGCGCGCCAAGAGTTCGTTGAGCTCCTCCGGCGTCTCGATCCCCTCGGCGATGACGGCCACTCCGAGGTCCGAGCACATGTGCACCGTCGCGGAGACGATCTCCTGACGCCAGTTGTCACTGTCGATGCCGCAGGTAAGGAGCCTGTCGATCTTCACGACGTCGGGCCGCAGCGCCAAGAGCGCCGTTTGCCCCGCGAAGCCGGAGCCGTAGTCGTCGAGCGCGATGCGGCAACCCTGGCGGCGCCACTCCGCGACCTGCACCTGCAGCGCCTGGGGGTCGTCGAACAGCGGCGACGACTCGGACACCTCCACGACCGTGCGAGAGGCTAGCCACGCGCCGCCAACCGGAAGCATCGGCGTACCGACGAAGCGCGGGTCAGCGTTCACAAAAAGGACGCCAGGATGTGCGAGATCCCTCGCCGCGCTCTCGAACGCGAGCTCGCGGCATCGCACCTCGAACTGCTCCTCGACGCCCTCGCGCCGCGCCAGCTCGAAGAGCTCCTGAGGCGTCTCGAACGGTTGGCCCTTCGGTCCCCGGATCAGCGCCTCGTGACCCCAGATCGAACCCGAGCGAAGATTGTAGATCGGCTGCCAAGCGATCCAAAGCTCGTCCGCAAGCGCTTCGAGCATAGAGTGTCCCCCGTTTCGACCGGGCGCCGCGCACGCGTCGCGGCGCTGGGCCACTTGGAAGGTCTCACCTGTGCTTTGGTGAGGAGACGGCCACCTGTCGCACGCTCCCACGTCCATGTGGACCGACGTCCGGCGGTCACTCGACCCTAACCTCCTGCACCTCCCCGGACGTCAGCCGGAAGGCGCGAAGGTCGTCCTCCTTCGGCGCCGCGATCAGGTAGACGGCCTTTGGGTAGGCGGCCTCCCGCAGGTCTGTGTCCGATGGCCGGGCGGGTCCCTCGGGATGCGAATGGAAGATGCCGCGCAGCTCGAGGCCCTCGTCGGCGAAGCGGCGCTCCGCGGCGAGAATCTCCTCGGGGGAGATCTCGTAGCGTCGGGGACTCGCGAGCGCATTGCGGCACGGGACGAAGCGCAGCAGTTCGTCTCCCCGCCCGCCGAGCAAGCCACAGGCTTCGCATGGCAGGTCGCTCCGGGCGTGCGCGAGCATCTCAGCCCGTAGTCCGGGACCGAGCCGAACCCTCACGGCACCTCCTCGAGCGGCAGCCCTGCGGCGTGCCAGGACACGATGCCCCCCTCCAGGCTGCGCGCCCGGTAACCGCGCTGTCCCAGGAGGTCCGCGGCGATCCGCGAGCGCTGCCCGATGTCGCAGAAGGCGACGATCTCCCGGTCCTGGTCGAACGGCAGGTCACCCGTCGCGACCTCCTCGAGCGGCACCTGCACGGCACCCGGGATCGTCGGCCGAGGGAGCGCGGACGCCGGGCGTACGTCGAGCCACTGCGCGCAGCCGGTCCGCAGGAGCACCTCGGCCTCCTGGGCCGTGATGGGTGCGAGCATTGGCACTTGGCCCCCTGGCGACGGTGCGCCGCAGAACGCCTCGTAGTCGACCAGCTCGTGCTGCGTGGGGTGGTCGCCGCAGACGGGACACAAGGGATCTCGGCGGATCGGGAAACTCTTCTGGCGCGCGAAAAGGGCGTCGACGACCAGCAGGCGGCCGGCGAGGCTCTCGCCAGCTCCGAGGATCAGCTTCACCGCCTCAAGCGCCTGGATCGCGCCGACCTGCCCAGCGAGCGCGCCGATGACGCCGGCCTCGGCGCAGCTCGGGACGCTGCCCGGCGGCGGCGGCGTCGGGAAGAGGCAGCGGTAGCAGCCTCCGCCGGGGAGGTAGACCGCCGCCTGCCCCTCGAAGCGCAGGATCGAGCCGTCGATCCAGGGCAGCCCGAGCAGCGTCGCGGCGTCGCTCACGAGGTAGCGGGTCGGGAAGTTGTCGGACCCGTTCACGACGAGGTCGTACCCCCGCAGGGTTCCGAGCGCGTTCGTGGCCGTCAGGTAGACGGGCAGGGCGTCGACCTCGATGTCCGGATTCAGGGCGAGGAGCGCGCGGCGCGCAACGTCCGCCTTGCGCTCGCCGACGTCCCCGTCGCGGTAGATCGGCTGGCGGTGCAGGTTCGAGCGCTCCACGCGGTCTCCGTCGACGATCCCGAGGTGCCCGACGCCGGCCGCCGCCAGGTAGCTCAGGACGGGGGCCCCGAGGCCCCCCGCGCCGACCACCAGAACCCTCGCGCGCCGGAGCCGCAGTTGCCCCAGGGCGCCCACCTCCGAGAGGATGACCTGCCGGATGTAGCGCTCCATCCCGCCGAAGACCGCCTCCGGGCGAAGAAGCCGGACATCCACCGACGCATCGGGCGAAAGCGGGGCGCGCAGGCCGCCGCAGAGCCGCAGGTCGCGTCCCCCGAGGAGAATGTCGACGTCCTGGGCGATCTGCCCGTCCATCACGATGCGCGCGAGGAGCGCGCCGTGCGCCGCGCGCAGGCCCTCGAGCGCCTCCCGAAGGGTCGTCCCCGCCGCTCCGAGCGCGCGTTGCCCGCCGGCGAGCGGCCGCAGCTCCGGCGCAAGGGTCAACTCCATCCGCTTCGCCTCCCTGTTGGCGAGGGCCCCCGCGCTTCGCGCGGGGGCCCTCGCGTCCCTTAGGCCATCTTCCCGTCGGCGGCCAGGGCCGCGTCGTTCAGGATCTCGTAGAGCGTTGGATGCGCATGCACGACCTCCTGGAGGTCGTAGAGCGAACCGTCGAACTCGATCGCGAGCGTGCCCTCGGCGATCAGGTCCGTCGCGTGCGGCCCGATGATGTGCATGCCGAGGAGGTCTCCCGTTTCCGCGTCCGCGACGAGCTTCGCGAAGCCGTCCTCCTCGCCGTAGATTAGAGCCTTGCCGTTCGCCTTGAAGAAGTACTTGCCCACCTTTACCTTGCGGCCCCGCTCCTTGGCCTGCTCCTCGGTGACCCCGACGGATGCGACCTCGGGCCGCGTGTAGGTGCAGCGCGGCATGCGGTCGTAGTCGACGCCGGGCGGGTTCTCCCCGAGGATCGCGGCCACGGCCGTCAGCCCCTCGTGCACCGCGACGTGCGCGAGCTGCAGGTGGCCGATCACATCGCCGATCGCGAAGATGCGCGGGTCGCCGGTGCGCATCTGGGCGTCGACCTGGATGTAGCCGTGGTCGAGCCGGACCTTGTCGAAATTCTCAACGCCGATCCCGTCGCTATTGGGCTTCCTGCCGATCGCGACGAGGATGACGGCCGCCGTGAGGGTCTTCTTGCCGTCCTTGCCCTCGATGTCGATCGAGGCGCGCGTCCCCTTGACCTTGAAGCTCTCGGGGAGCACGGCGTGGCCGGGGTAGCAGTCGATGCCGCGGCGCGTGAACAGGCGCTGCAGCTGGTCCGACACGTCCTTGTCCTCCAGCGGCAGGAGGCGCGGCAGCGCCTCGACGAGCTGCACCTCGACGCCGAGGTCGTTGTAGAGTGACGCCCACTCGCAGCCGATCGCGCCGGCCCCGATGATGATGACGTCCTTCGGAAGCTTCTCCATCAAGAGCGCGTGGTCGCTCGAGATGACCTTCTTGCCGTCGAACGGCAGGCCAGGCAGTTCGCGTGCGGAGGAACCGGTCGCGATCACGATGTGGTCCGGGGAAAGCAGCTCGCGCTCCGCGCCCGGGCGCTCGACCGAGACGGCGCCGGCCGGCGCGAAGATGGAGGGCGGCATCAGCGTGCCTACGCCCTCGTAGACCGTGACCCCCGCGCGCTTCAAAAGCCCCTGCACGCCCTTGTAGAGCTGGTCGACGATCCTCTGCTTGCGCTCCTGGGCCTTCGCGAAGTCCACCTGCGGCGCGCCCGCCGCGATCCCGAACGCCTCCGCCTCGCGCATGGTCGCGGCGATCTCCGCCGTGCGCAGGAGCGCCTTCGATGGAATGCAGCCCTTGTGGAGGCACACGCCCCCGACCTTCTCCTTCTCCACCACAGCCGCCTTGAGCCCGGACTGCGCGGCGCGGATCGCGGCCTCGTAGCCGCCCGTGCCGCCGCCCAGGAACAGGACGTCGATCTTCTCGTCAGCCAAGTAAGTCCCTCCCGCTGCCGGCGCTGCCGGCAGGTCTTGCCCGTCTGGAGAGTAGCACTACGTTCCTCCAGAGGAAAGTGCGCCAGGTGTCAGCCGCCTTGCGTACGCCTCGTGCGCTGGCGGTGGCGCACGTAGATGTAGACGCTCAGCGCCACGGCGAGTGCAGCCAGGATCACGATCCAGAAGCGCGACATCCAGGTGAAGAGGACCTTGTAGTGCGGACCCACCAGGTAGCCTGCACCGGCGGCGACGATCGGCCAGAGGAGGGCGCCGATCGCGGTGAAGATCAGAAAGCGCAGGTAGGGCATGTCGAAGAGCCCCGCGGGGTAGGAGATGATCGCCCGCACTCCGGAGATCAGGCGTCCGACGAGGACGGCGAGATCCCCCCGGCCGTGGAAGAACCTCTCCGCGATCTGCAGCCGCTCGTCGGTGAGGCCGACGCGCGCCCCGTACTTCAGGATCAGGCGCCTTCCGCCGCGCCGCGCGATGAAGTAGGAGATGTGGGCGCCAGCGAGCGAGCCCAGCCAGCCGACGAGGATGACGAGCGGCAGCGATAGCTTGCCCTGCGATGCGAGTACTCCGACCGCGACCAGAGTGAGCTCGCTCGGGGACGGAATGCCGATCGACTCGACCAGCAGCACGAAGAAGATCAACGGGTAGCCGGCAACGCCGAAGATTTGTATAGGTCGTCGTCCGGTCGAGCCCACCGGCCCTCCCCGGATGGTTCCCTCCCTCCGCGAGAGCTGCGCCGCGAGTCAGGGCCGCCAGCGCGGGCAAGCCTTTGCTGTAGTTTATCATTGCATGGGAGGTGCCCCTAGCAGTGAAAGATGAGATCTCGCGCGCCACGTCCGCCGCAGGCCGCGTGCGCGCGATCGCCGTCACCGGGACGCACCTCGTGGAGAACGCCCGCCGGCGCCACGGAACCTACCCTGTCGCCACCGCAGCCCTCGGACGAGCGCTCGTGGGCGCGGTACTCCTCGCGCAGGCGCTGATCAAAGCGCCGGACCGCCTCACGCTGCGCCTGCTCGGCGACGGCCCGATCGGTGCGGTGATCACCGACGCGGACGCGCTCGGCAACGTGCGCGGCTACGTGCTGGAGCCGCATGTCGCGCTGCCGCTGAAGGCGAACGGCAAGCTCGACGTCGGGCGCGCCGTCGGCCGCGAGGGCTCGATCTCCGTCGCCCGCACGACGCAGGACGCGGGCCCATACTCCTCGGCCGTCCGCCTCGTGAGCGGCGAGATCGGCGAGGACATCGCGAGCTACCTTACGCAGTCCGAGCAGATCCCCTCGGCCGTTTCGCTCGGGGTGCTCCTGCGCAGCACGGGCTCTGTCGAGGGCGCGGGAGGAGTCCTCCTGCAGGTACTGCCAGGCGGCGAGGAGTACGCCCTGACGCTCGAGGGGCGCGTGCGCGAACTCGGCCCCGTGTCCGAGCTCGTCGCCCGGGGTGCGGGGGCAAGCGACCTGCTGCGCGCGATCCTCGGGGACCTCCCAGACTTCCAGGCGGCCCCGACCAGCGCGCCGTACCTTCGATGCACCTGCTCTCGCGCCCGCGCGCGCCACTCGCTCGTGCTGCTCGGCCCCAATACGCTCGCAGAACTCGTGCAGGACGGCGAGGCGGAACTCTCGTGCCACTTCTGCGGCCGCACGTACCGCTACGGGCCGGAGGAGCTGGAGCGTATGCGCAAGGAGTCGAGCCAACTCATCTAAGCGTCAGGAGGTAGGCCGTCAGGTCGTCGATCTGCCGCTTCGAGAGCGGCAGCCGCGGCATGGTCGCGCCGGGCATCGTCTTCGCGGGGTTCGAGAGCCACGCGTGCAGGAAGGTCGCGGTGACGCCCGTCGAGGCGATGTGCGTCAGGTTCGGCCCGAGCGTCCCGCCGTACGGCCCCACGGTGTGACAGCTCATGCACCCGACCGTCTGGAAGTCGTACTTCCCCCGCTCCACCGGCGTGCCCGTGATCTTTCCAGGGTGCGGGTGGAACGCGGTCAAGTAGCCCGGGTAGGGTCGGAAGTTCGTTGCCATGTAGTAGATGCCCCAGAGTACGATCACGCCAATCGTCAACTTGAGGAACCATGGGATGGGGTAGTTGCGATCCGGCGGCGGCCCATCGTCCTTCGGCCGGCGAACTCCCTTCGTCATGGCTCATCCTCCGGATCGTCGCGCATCATCCGCAGGGCGGGGTCGCCCGCGGCGCGCGCGCTCCGCCGCAACGAGACCGCCCAGACGGCGAGCGCGACGTAGCCGAGCGCCAAGAGCGCCGTCTCCGCCACGAGGATTCTCGCCTGGTCGATGCCGGATACCGACCACCAGCCGTAGTACCACGGTGCATGGGACATGTGCCGCCTCCTAGCGCAGGGAGAGTAGGTAGCGTACGAGGGCATCCTGGTCCCCGACCGAGAGGTAGCTGTAGGAGGGCATGACGCTCCCCGGCACCTCCTTCTGCGGGTTGACGAGGTGGTCTTTCAACCAGATGTAGGACGGGATGCGGCTGCCGACGTGGAAGAGGTCCGGTCCCGTGCGCTCGGTCCCCATCGGCTGGGGGACATCGTAGTAGTAGTCCCCGGGCAAGGCGGGCGGCCCGAGCGCGCGATCCGCGGCGACGGGCCGCACCTGCTGCGTGTGGCAGTACCAGCAGCCCTCGCGGAAGTAGATCAGGCGGCCCGTGTTCTCCACCGCCGTGTAGGGGTGGGCGCGCCCCTCGGGGGTGATGGGTGCCATCTGGAAGGCGGGCCAGACGACCGTCACGTAGACGCCGAAGGTGAAGACTGAAGCCGCTCCGATCACGACGAGCCAGAGCGGCATCTCGCCTAGGCGGCGCAGCACGCGTCGGATCATTCCGCGCTCGCCGCTCCGAGCGGGCGCGCGACGCGCGCCGGGTGGAAGGTGCGCCATACGTTGTAGGTCATGATCAGCTGGCCTGCGAGAACCAGGATCCCCGTCCAGGAGCGCAGCACCCAGTAGGGCTGCAGCTCGATCACGGAGGCGATGAACGGCAGCCCCGTGCGCCAGATCGCGCCCTGGATCAGCCCGGCGGCCGTCAGGTCGATGACCATGAACGAGGTGCCGACGAGGTAGAGCCAGTAGTGGACGGCGGCCAGCCGTCGGGAGAAGAGCGGCCGGTGCGCGACGTGGGGGACGATGTAGTAGATCGCCGCGTAGAGGAACGCCGACGCGAACCCGAGCAGGGCGAGGTGCGCATGGCCGACCACCCAGTGCGAGAAGTGGGTGTACGCGTTCACGGAGCGCAGCGCCTGCAGCGGGCCCTGCAGGCACGTGAGGAAGTAGAAGGCCCAGCCCGTCAGCAGCCAGCGGGCGCTCGGCTCGGTCGAGACGGCCTGCCAGCGGCCGCGCACCGATCCCCAGAAGTTCGCGAGCACTGCCCAAACCGGGATGAACAGGAAGATCGAGGCGACGATCGACCAGCTCTGCAGCCAGTACATCATCGGGGAGAACAAAAGGTGGTGGGGCCCGTTCTGGATGTAGAACGTGCCGATGAACCAGAAGCCGATCAGGGACAGGCGGTGCGACCAGATCGGCTGCCCGAACACCTTCGGGAAGAGGTAGTAGGCGAGCGCCAGGATGCCCGTGGTGAACCACAGGCCCACGATGCTGTGGCCGATGAACCAGTTGACGTTCATCTGGTTCATGCCGCTGAACAGCGGCGTGTTGCCGATCAGGTAGACGCCCGAGAACCAGACGAGCGTGCCGAGCATGTACCAGATGCTGACGTAGACCGTCTGCTCGCGCCGCATGCGCACCGACTGCACGAGCTGGTAGGCGAGGGTGAAAAGCGCGATGACGAAGAGGATGTCCGACGGCCACAGCCAGTCGCCGTACTCGTACCCCTGCGTCAGGCCGGCCATCACGCCGAGCATGCCGAAGACGAGCGCGAGGTTCCAGACGAACAGCGCGCGCCGCGCGATGTCTGGCCGGTATAGCGGAGACCTCGTGAGCCTCGGCAGGATGTAGAGCCAGCCCCCGATCATCGCCAGGCTGAGCCAACCGTAGAGTATGCCCTGGGAGTGCACGGGCCGCAGACGGCCGAAGCTCATGTACGGGATGCCGCGCCATAGCTCGGGCCAGAAGAACTGCGCGGACGCCACGAGACCGACGCCCATCAGGATGGCCACCCAGATCAGCGACCAGGTGATGTAGCGCATCGCCACTTCGTCGCCCTCGCTGTAGAGATGCCTTTCCACGGTTGCCAGGGTCGATCACCTCGTGCCTACTCTGCCCGTGGGCAAGGCGCCCTATGAAGGCGTCCGCTTGACAGGTCAGGCCGGGCTTGGCAGTCTTGAGACCGAGTCATCGCGGCGGCTTTGGGCCGCTGCCAAGGAGCGGACCCATGCCGAAACGCGGTCATCTTTTCCTCTTGATCGGTCCGAGCGGCAGCGGAAAGACGACGCTGATCCATGAGGTGCGAGAGCGCACGCCCCTCGTCCGCTTCATCCCTACGACGACCACTCGCGCTCCCCGCCCCACCGAGGAGAACGGGCGCGAGTACTTCTTCGTCTCCGAGGCCGAGTTCGACCAGCTGATCCAGCGCGGCGATCTCCTCGAGTGGCAGTGGGTGCACGGCAACCGCTACGGCACCTCGCGCCGGCGCTTCGCCGACGTGATCGCGCAGGGCCTTCTCGGGATCACCTCGATCGACGTGCTCGGCGGCGTCGCCGTGAAGACGGCCTTCCCGCTCGACAGCACGTCGATCTTCGTGCGCCCCTCCTCGCTCGAGGAGCTACGCCGCCGCCTTACGGCCCGCGGCGACACGGCCGACGAGGACATGGACCGCCGGCTCGCCCGCGCGGAGATGGAGATCGCGCAGGCCAGCGCCTGCGACGAAGTCCTGATCAATGACGATGGCCGCCTCCAGGAGGCGGCCGACCGTCTGATGGGCATCATGCGTCCCTGGCTGGGCCAGGCGGAGTAGCCGCGCGTCAGCGGGGAACCTCGTGCACCCGGCCGCGCTCGGCCCAGAGCCGTGCGCTGACCGGAAGCTTCGCCGCGTCCGCCTCCTCTCCCAATTGGGCGAGCACCGCGTGGCGCGGTGGCTCGGCGTGCGCCGAGGCGACGAGCAGCTGGCGAAGGAGCGTGCGGCCGGGCAGGTCGAGGCCGTCGAAGGGCCGCTCGAGCAACCAGAGCTCGGGGCTCATCAGGAGACTCGCCGCAAGGATGAAGCGTCGCCGCTCGCCCGGCGAGAGCGTCCCAAGGCGCTGGCGCGCGTCGAGTCGCCAGCGCTCGATCTCGGCGTCGACCTTCGCGACGCCGCCCACCTGCCAGAGCGCAGCGAGGTAGCGTAGCGCAGTGCGGACTCTGGGGTACTCGGGCAGCCCCGCGTCGCCTGGGGCAAAGCCCACGCGGCGCGCGTAGGCGGAGCGCTGCGCGGGGCCTAGCCCGCGCACGTCCTCCCCGCCCACCCGCATCACACCGCCGCTCGGCGGCCAGCGCAGCGCCAAGAGGCGCAGGAGCTCGCCTTGCGCCTGCCCATCCGGTCCCTCGATGAGGCTCAGCCCCCGCGCGAGCCGCAGGTCTGCCGATAGAAGGCGCGGCCGGCGGGCGGCACCGATCAGCTCAACGTCCACGAGGCGCCCCTGCGCACGAGCCAGATCGCGATCAGCGCGGAGAGCGCGAGCATCAGCGCGGCCGGCAGCTGCGACTCGGGAGCCGCCAGCACGTAGCCAACCAGCGCGGACCCCGCCCTCAGGAGGCCATCCGGAGCGAGGATGCCGATGCCGACCGGCACGCCCCAGGCGAGCGCGCTCAGGCTGACCGCCAACGCCGCGCCGAGGCGCCAGGCGAGCGCCACCATCAGCACGGCGCCGAGCGCGAACGGCCCCGCCCAGGAGAGCACGAGCGCAAGCGATCCGCCTGCGGCGGGCCCTGCCAGTGCGAGCGCGGAGGCGACAAGCAGGGATACGAGCGCGACGATCCCAAGGCGCACGGCCATGCGCAGCTCGAAGCTGAGCGGTGCGATCACCTGCCAGTCGTCCCAGGCACCTCGCCGGGTCGGCAGCACGATCAGCCCCCAGAGCATGCCGAGCCAGGGCGCGGCGAGCCCCATCCAGGCGAGCGCCTGCCCCCGCACCACCGGCGGCGGCGTCAGAAGCTCCAGAAGCAGTATCGCGAGGCTAAGCCCGGCGGCGAGGACCAGGCTGGGCAGCGGCAAGAGCGTGAGTTCGCCCAAGATCGCACCGGCGACCGGCGCCGGCGCTGGCGGCTCTTCGAGCAGCGCGCGCAGGACCTGCCGGTGGCGCGCATCGTCCCCCGCCGCCTCGTCCTCGCCGGCGGACTGGAGTCCATGCCAGAGCCTGCCCGGTTGCGCGATCTCCGGTGCGAGCCGCCGAACCTCCTCAATGAAGCGCTCCTCGTCCCTCATGCCTCGTTCCCCCCTCGCTGCATCCGCTCCGAAAGTCGAGCGCCCCTGCGCTTGCGCCGATCCGTTGCGACGTCCGGCGCGAGAGCCTGCGCGAGGCGGCGGTAGGCGCGCGAGAGCCGCGACTTCGCCGTTCCCTCCGGGATCCTCAGCACCGTGGCCGTCTCCTGCACGCTGAGGTCCTGGTAGATGTGCAGGATGACGGCCTCGCGCAGCCCAGGCTCGAGCGCCGAGAGCGCCGCGCGCATCTCCTCCCCGGCGCCGAGGTCGCGGTCCACCGACGCCCGTTCGGGCAGGGTCCTCGGATCCTGGCTCTCCTCGTGGCGCAGGTGCGGCGCCCGCCAAAGGTCCGCGCAGACGTTCAGCGCGATCCGCCGGATCCATAGGTCGAAGCGGTCCGGCGCGTGGCCGCGGTCGAAGGAGCGCAGGGCACGCGCGAACGTCTCCTGCATGAGGTCCCACGCGGCGTCCGACGGCGCGCCGCGTGCCAAGAGGAGCCTGCGCACGCCATCGGCGTGCCGCTCGTACAAGGCTGCGAACGCGGCCCTGTCCCGGGCCGCAGCCCGCCCGCAGAGCGCGCGATCCTCGCGCAGCGCCGCCTGGTCCGTGCGATCGCCTCCCCTCTCCGCCGACATCATACCTCGAGGCGCTCCCTCCTCGCCGGGCAGAAGGCGGCCTAACCCCCGAACTCCCGCAGCAGCTGCGCGAGGCGGGCCTCCGTCAGTTGGCCGCCCGCGTAGGCCGCAAGGGCCTTCGCCGCGAGGTCCCGCAGCGCGGGCCGCGGCAGCCGCGCGATCCCGGAGGCGGTGCTGTTCAGTACCAGGAAGCCGTCCGTGTATCGGCTGCCGCAGGCCGTGAACAGCGCGCCGCCGAGCTGCAGCGCGGCGTACGACCGCGGCAGAACGACGCTGCGCCCTTCGCTCAGCCAGTTGGCGAAGGCGCCGGACGGGAACTGGAAGAAGAAGTCGTTCCCGTATTCAACCCGCGGGTCGCTCAGGCCCGCAAGTCCCATGCCGCCGCTGAGGCCCGCTGGCTGCATCGCCGGCGTGAACTGCCAGGGAGCCTGCTCCGGCGTGAGCATGCCCTCGAAGCTGCCCGCCCAGACCATCGCGCCACGCGGCTGCGGCAGCAAGATCCGCCCGATGCAGGCCGCTACCGCGCGGTCGGTCGCCTGGCCGCCACCGTTCGGCGCCGCGAGCACGGCGCGCGCTTGCACGATGCGGTCGGCCGCGGAGTAGACCTTGATTTCCCCGAGGTCCGCGAGTTCTGCGAGGTGACCGCCAACGAGCTGCAGGCTCTCGCCCGTCCCCTGCAGCGGACGCGCTCCGGTCGAGCCTCGGACGGTGCCGTAGGGGGAAACGCTGAGGTACCCCGCGGGTGCCAGAAGGCGCAAGCGGAACCTGGTTCTGGGCTGCGGTGCGCCGAGCAGCGGGTACCAGGTGCCCGCTGGCAGAAGCCACCCCTCGCCGGAGACGAACTGCACGAGGTTGCTTCCGCCGACGGTGGCCAGGAGCTGCGGATCGCCGCTGTAGGAGACGCGCAGCGAGGCGCGGCCGCCAGCCGGCAGCGCTGCGCTGAGGCGCACCGTTACCCAGCCGTCCACCGCGCGCAAGGCGTGCGCGGGCGCTCCGTCGATACGCACCGACCGCACCGCGAGGCCGGGCGGCAGGTAGAAGCGCAGCACGGCGAGGCGCCGCTGCGCCATGAAGTCGAGGGTCGCGGTGGCGCTCAGGTCGGGCGGGTGCTCGAGGGACAGCACGATGCTCAGCGCGGTGACGCGCGCGGGGCTCTTCGCTCCGCTCTCGTAGGCCGCGGCGGCCGGGGAGCGGTAGGGCCGGATGACGGCGTCCGCGCGCCCGATCTCGGCCACCAGTCCGACGCCCCCGAGGACGGAGGCAACCGCCAGAACACCGGCAGTGATCTGGCGGCCGTAGGCCGAGAGCGCCGCGATCGCCAAGAGCGCCGCGGCCGCGAGCCCCATCGTCCAGGCCCCCTCGGCGAAGATGGATGCCCAGGGTCCGACGCCGAAGGCGTCGACGCCGGGGAACCAGCCGGCGGCGCTCGTGCTCACGAGGCGCAGCAGGGGGCTGCTCCCAGCGGCTTGCGCCAGGTGCTGGCCGATCTCGTAGCCGAGCGTCATGCCGATCGGCGCGAGCAGCGGCAGGATGCTGCGGAAGACGCCTCGGGTCCTTTGGCCGATCGCGAACCCGACGGCCGTCCAGAGCAGGATGGTCGGAAGCGCCATGGCAAGGCCCTGCGCGAGCGAGAGGAGCGCGTACGAGAAGGGATGCCAGAACCCGGCCTCGGCCCCGAGGAGCGCGCTCATGAGCGTCGTCAGGCTACCCAAGAGGGCCAGCGCGAGCAGCGCGAGGCTCGCGCCGAGGGCGCGCCGGCCGCGCGGCGCGGGCCAGGCGGCGCTCAGTTCCCGACCCTGCGCCCCGCTCATGCGCGCGCCGAAGAGTGCCCAGAGGAGCGGTCCGACGGGGATGGTGCAGAGCGACAGGACCAAGGAGAGCGGCGAGCTGTCGGCGTTGCCGAGCAAGGCGACGTACGCGAGCGGCCAAGCGACCGCGCCGAGCAGCCAGTAGATCCCTGCCCGCGTGCGCAGGGCGTAGCGCAGCAGCAACCGCGCCTCGGCCGCCCAAATCGCCGGCCGCGCTTCTTTGCGCGGCGCCTCAGGATCCCGCATAGCTGCCTCGCCTCCTGTGGTGACGCATTCCGAACGTTCCGATCGCCGCCAGCAGACAGCCGAGATCGAGAAGCGACAGCCGGTTGAGCCAGAGCGCGGCCGTCAGCGGGTGGTTCCGGAGGTCTGAGAGCTCGAGGTGCAGCGCGGCCGGCTGCGCGAAGGGCAGGCCCTTGACGCCGAAGCCGAGCACGAGCGCCAGAAGAGCGAACCCGGCCCCCAGGCCGACCTCGTGGCTCCACTCGGTGACCGCGAAGCTGCCCGCCAGCACGAAGACCTGCTCCGGCAGCAAAAGCGCAAGGCTGAGTCCGACCTGAAGGCCGAAGCCGAGCAGCCCCGAGAGCAGGAGCGCGAGCAGCGACCAGGCGCAGCACCAGGCGAGGCCCGCCGCGAGGCGCGCGAGGGCGAGCGCCTGGGTGCGCACCGGGTACGTGAGAAGCATCCCGCGACTGCGGTCCGCGATGTCCGCGGAGAGCACGAGGATCGGCAGAGCGGCCGCCGCCTGGAGCACGATCTCCGCCGTCTCGGCGAAGGCGTAGGCGGCAGGGCTGCCGTTCGCGCCCACGAGGGCGTTCGGCCCGCCGGGCGAGACGTAGCCCGGGACGATCACGAGCAAGGCGAGGATGGCGGCGGTCGTGAGCCAGAGCGGCAGGTGGGCGCTGCGCCTGAGCTCCGCGCCGATCGCGGCCGCGTTCACGCGGGCCGCTCCGCGGCCAGGGACCGCGACGTCGCGAGCAGGTAGGCGTCCTCGAGCGTGGGCTCCGCCGCCTGCGCCGCGCCTTCTGGCCGCGCGAGCGAGACGACGCGCACCCGGACCCGCGGCGCGCCGCCCTCCTCGGCGGAGACGCCGGAGACGACGCCGGGCCAGTGCGCGACATCCCTGCCGCGCCGCATCCAGTCGGGGCTCAGGCGCTCCCACTCCGCCGCATCGAAGGACACTTCGTAGACAGACCCGCGCGTGGCGGCCACCAGTTCGTCGGGCGTGCCTTCGGCGGCCAGCCGGCCGCCCTCCATGATCCCGACGCACGTCGCGGCGTGCTCGATGTCGGAGACGATGTGCGTGCTCAGCAACACGGTCGCCGTTTCCGCGCATTCGCGGATGATGCCGCGCAGGCGCACACGCTCCTGCGGATCGAGGCCAGCCGTCGGCTCGTCGAGGATCAGAAGGCGCGGCGCGCCGAGGAAGGCCTGCGCGAGCCCGAGGCGCTGGCGCATGCCGCCCGAGAGCGCGGCGATCCGCCGGCCCGCGGCGTCCTCCAGCCCGAAGCGCTCGAGCGCCTGCTCGGGAGAGGCGGACGGCTCCCTTGGATCGAGGCCCTTCATCGCCGCGACGTAGCCGAGGTACTCGAGACACGTGAGGTGCAGCGGCAGGCCGTACTCCTGCGGCAGGTAGCCGAGCAGCGCCCGGATCGCGGCGTCGTCGCGCGAGCGCCTAAGCCCGGCGAAGGTCGCGCTGCCGCGCGCGAGCGGCAGGACCGTGGCGGCGATCTTGATCAGCGTCGATTTGCCGGCGCCGTTGTTGCCCAGGAGCCCGTAGATTCCTGTACCGGCCGAGAGGCTGACCCCGTGCAGCACCTCGCGCCGTCCGTATCGGTGCATGATCGCATCGAGCGTCAGCACGTGACCTCCCCTTTCGCGTCGCCCGAAGTCTCCATCCGTACACTAAGACGGGCGCTGCGCGCTGCGGGTTCACACGAGACGCAAGGATGATCTGGCAGCGAACGAAGCGAGGATCGCCTCCATCCTGGAGGCGATCCTCGTGCGCCCGACCGCTCGTCGCTCGGGCGCTACAGCAACCCGACCGCCTCGCGAACTTCCGCGAGCATCGGCCGCGCCTCGCGCTCGGCCGCGGCGCGCCCGATCTCGAGCTGCCGGTCAATCTCCTCTGGGTCCGCGAGCAGCGCCTCGACCTTCTCACGCAGCGGCCGAAGCGCCTCCACGACGACCTCGGCGACGCCGCGCTTGAACGCGCCGTAGCCGCCGTCGCGGTAGCGCGCCGCGAGTGCCTCGACGCTCTCTCCGGAGAGGGTCGAGGCGATCTCGAGGAGATTCGAGACGCCGGGCTTCTCCTTCGGGTCGTACGCGACCTCGCGGCCGGAGTCGGTGACGGCGGTCATGATCTTCTTCGCGATCACTTCGTCGCTGTCCGACAGTAGGATCTTGCTGTTCGGGTCAGGGTCTGACTTCGACATCTTCTCGAGTGGATTCCGAAGGGACATGACGCGGCCCCCGACCTCCGCGATGCGCGGCTCGGGGACGGTGAACACCGGGCCGAAGCGACTGTTGAACCGCTCCGCGATGTCCCGCGTCAGCTCGACGTGCTGCTTCTGGTCCTCCCCGACCGGGACTTCCTCGACCCGGTAGAGGAGGATGTCCGACGCCATCAGCAGGGGGTAGGTGAAGAGTCCGACCGACGCGTCCTGGTGGCCGCGCCCCTTCGACTTGAACTGCGTCATGCGGCCGAGCTCGCCCATGCGGCCGATGCAGTTGAGGATCCAGGCGAGCTCCGCGTGTTCTTGGACATGGCTCTGCAGGAAGACGTGCGAACCCTGCCCGAGCCCGAGTGCCAGCAGGAGCGCCGCGGTTGAGCGGGTGTTCTCTTGCAGCTCCTTCGGGTCCCAGGGTTGCGAGAGACTGTGCAGGTCGACGACGCAGTAGAAGCTGCCGGGATCCGGCCGCCAGTTGCGGAGCGCTCCGATGTAGTTGCCGAGCTGGATCTGACCTGTGGGCTGGATGCCGGAAAACGCCTTCGCCAAGATGCTCCTCCCGTCCACCGCTCGTCCTGCCTATGATAGACCGAAGTCCTAGGCTGCGGAAGTTGTCCGAAGCCGTCCTGTTCGGCTCGCAGGCGCAAGGGTCCTGCCGCGCCCGCGGCCGGTTCACCCGAAGACGTTCCCTCCGCGCCTCAGGCCTTCGACCAGGCCGCCTGCTCTGGTGCCCAGGGGTCGGTCTCGACGTGGGTCCTCACCCCGAACGCCATGACGTCGTGGGAGGCACCATACTGCGGCCAATGCGGCATGCGGTGGTGGTCGGGGTCCAGCCCGCGCGCGAAGCCGATCCAGGCCCAGTGCATGGCGTCGGCGATCGCCTGGCGCTCCGGGGAGTCGCCGGTGAAGCGGTCGGCCATCGGCTGATCCAGCGTGTCGAAGACGAAGGGGATCTCCAGCGCGTGGCACGCGCCGAGCTGGCCGCCCAGCACCGGCGTCGGGAAGTCGAAGCGGTAGACCCAGACCGGTGCCTTGTGGGCGACCTGCGCCTGCGCGCTCACCAGCATCGCCCGACCGAAGAGCGCGTGCGTCAAGAGCGGCACGAGGCGCTCGTAGAGCGATGCGCCAGGGCTCTGCTCGAGGTAGTACCGGATGAGGTCATGGGGCAGGTCCCCCGCCACCAGCCGGATACGCAGCGCGAACTCGGCCTCGGAGGCGCTGAACCAGCCCGGATCGGCCAAGGTGAAGAGCCGGAACTCGTCGCGGTTGACTCCGGTCAGCAGCGGCACGCCCGCGGCCGATCCCTCGAGGAGCGCCTGAAGGGGATGCTTCGGCAGCACATCGCCGTCCACCACGGGGCCCAGGCCCGGCAGGGGCCCAAACGTCGCGGTCGCGTCCACGAGTTGCGATGTGTCGACGGAGCGGAGCGCCTGCTCGTCGCCTTCGGCGACTCCGGCCGCCTTGAGGATCCGCCGCGCCGTCTCGGTCGCCTTCTTCTCATCCTGCAGAAGCAGCGCCCCAGAGCCGCTCTGCATGATCGCCTGCGCGAAGAGGCCACGCGCGGCGGGGGCTGCGAGCAGCACGCCGACGCTGCCGGCCCCGGCCGACTCGCCGAAGATGGTGACGCGCGAAGGATCTCCGCCGAACGCGGCGATGTTCTCCTGCACCCAGCGCAGCGCGGCGATCTGGTCGAGGATGCCGAGGTTCGCGCTCTGGGAGAACTTCGGACCGAAGATCTCCCAGAGGCGCAGGAACCCAAGCGCACCCAGCCGGTAGTTCAGGGTGACGACCACAAGGTCGCCGTCGCGCGCGAACGCCGTTCCGTCGTACCAAGGGACCGCGCCTGAGCCGCTCACGTAGGCACCGCCGTGGATCCAGACCATCACCGGGCGCGGCGGGCCATCCCGCTCGGGTGCCCAGACGTTCAAGGAGAGGCAGTCCTCGCCCTGCGGGTAGGGCAATTGATCGAATCCGGGCAGGAAGGGGTCCGACGGCTGTGGCGGGATCCGCCCGAACGCCGTCGCATCTCGCACGCCCTGCCACGGGGCGGACCGCTCGGGTGGGGTGAACCTCGCCGCGGTGGCGTAGGGAATCCCCTTCCAGGAACATACCGACCCGTCGGTCTGTCCGCGCAGCTTGCCGCCCTTGGTTTCGATGATCGTGCCTGGCATCATCCACTTCCTCTCATCCGCGCGCACGTCGATGCGGCGCCTTCCTGGGCGCCGAGCCTTGGCGGAACACCGAGCGCGCGGTGTCCGCTTCTCCGATCTGATGATACCGCCTTGCCCAACGCCGTGCACCCGCACCCCTGTCCCGCCGCGTGGTAGGATCGGCAAGAGGAGGTGCCACGGTTGACCGAGTCTCTCTTCTTCTGGTACCCCGGCTGAACATCTTGCAGGAACGCGAGGGCGGAGCTCTCGCACATGGGTATCGACTACCAGGACCGCCGATTGCCGAAGGACGGCCCGAGCGCGGAAGAGCTGCGCGCGATGGCGCGCCTGCTGCCTGGCGGCGCGAAGGATCTCGTCTCGCTGCGCGGACGCCACTGGAAGGCCCAGGGCGTCGACATCGAGACCCTTGCGGAGGACGAGGTCTTGGAGCGCATTCTCAAAGACCCCCTATCGCTGCGCAGACCGATCCTCTGGCAGGGGGATCGCCTGCTCCTCGGGTACTCCGCGAAGAGCTACGAGGGATTGCGCTAAGCGAAGGAGCGGCCTCCGCAGCTACTTCGCTGCGGAAGCCGCTTCGGTCAAGGCGTCGGCCCGCGCGCTGTAGGCAGGATTCAACTGACCCGCTTGCGCCGCCGGGAAGCTGATCCACTTCGCGCTGCCGCTGCTCGTGTAGAGCATCGCGGGATTCTTCGCGAACTCGGACTCGTATCCCGAGAGGATGTAGTAGCGGGTGCTCGCGGCGACGAGCGAGGGGTCGCAGACCTGGATACGCGGTACGCTGATGGAGAAGGCGCGGCTGAAGGGGGATGCAGCCGGGTTCGCTCCGACGAGCGCAACCCCGAGGAAGTGCCAGGACGTGCCCTGGTACGTCCCATCGAGCACAGCTGTGCGGTCCGCAGCATCTTGCGGCAGCCCGCCGTAGGGCAGAGCGAAGGATACCGGAACGTAGCCCGGCACTGCATGCTCGATGTAGGTCTCCTCCTCCCCGATCTCCTTCTCGATGCCCTGGGCGTTCAGGCTGTTGATGTTCGCGTGGGTGTAGGTGTGGTTGCCGAGCTCGAAGCCATGGGCTACGAGCCACTGCATCTTGGCCACGGAATCCGACCCGAAGGGGTTCGCGTTCAGGAAGAAGGTCGCGGTCACGTGGAAGTCCGGGTGGGCGGCCGCGAACGCCTCAAGCACCCCGACCGCGGACGTGGGCGTCGGGATGTGGGCGCTTGTCCACTGGAACTGCGAGTAGTCGCCGTCGTCGAACGTCAGCACCGCCGGATGCTTCCCCGCCGGGATGTTCATGTCCCCCGACTCGTACTGCTGCATCGTGACGAGCGCGAAGTTGTGCTCGTAGAGCCATGTGAGGTCGGCGGTGAGTCCCCGCGGCGTCCTCTGCCAGCGTCCCTCGGTGGGTCCGATGTTGTGGTACTCGAGGATGGGCACGACGCCGAGTTCGTTGCCCGCCGTCGGCTTCGGGTCCGGGACACTGGTGGGAGCAGTTTCCTTTGGATTCACTGCGCTGCGGTGCGCTTTGGGGGCAGAAGGCTTCGCTGCGTTCAGGGTCGTCGGTGCGACGGCCCCGCAGCCGGAGAGCACCAAGGGGGCCAGCATCAGGGTCGCGCAGAGTGCCGGGGTCGAAGCCTTCATGGTGGGTGTGCTCTCCCTTAGCGCGATCATTGCGCCTGCGGTGCGGAGGGCGTCAAGTGGACACTTTTTGGAATCCAGGCGCCGCCCGCGTCTACCAGGGAGAACACCGCCATCCGCCGATCGGTTACGCGAATTCTTAGAGGATTTTCATGGGCTGGCGCGATCGGCACCCGCTGGTCCTGCCGTCAGGGGCGCCAAACCGTTCCCTTGGGGAAGGCATGCAGCGGGTAGGTGTTCAGGGTGACCGTGACCTTTGCCCTGCCCGCCTGCGTCAGTTCTTCTCGGGTCGGCGGCTGCTTCCACTTCGCCGGGAAGTCCCACTCCCACTTTCCCGGCTCGCCGTCCATGATCTCAGCGTTGTTCGTGCCGCCGGTGATCGTGCCATCCGGCAGCATCACCGAAATGCCCTGAAGTCCGAGCATCCGGGGGAGCCGCTGGTTCTTCTCCGAAGGACGCACCTGGACCGTTACCCCCGAGTCGTTCGCGTTCGACGCAAGCGCCACGCGGTAGGCACCAGATCTGCCGAGCGCAACGGGCTGCGGCGGTCGAAACACACCCTGCCCCATAACCTTCGGCGGCCAGTCGACTGTGGCCGTCACGCTCATCGGCGTCAGCACCTCGACGCCGCGCAGCGGCAGCGAGATGGCCCCGATCTGCCCTGACGCGCGCGGTGGCGCCTCCATGATCCAGTAGAATGGCTGCCAGCCATCCGCGCCAGGAGGCGCGAAACCCTGCCCTGCCCTATCGCAATTCGGCGAGCCGAGGAATCCCAGGCACTTCGGTCCCACGATCCAGGCTCCCACGGCGCCGCGAGCCTCGCCGCGGACGAGGGTGCCCGCGCTCGAGATCTCGAGGCTCTCTAAGCGCACCGTGACGTCCGGCGCATGGACCGTCAGGGGGTGGCGGCGCGTCACGGCGCCGTGCAGGGAGTAGGCGCTCTTCGGCACACGGACAAAGACGGTGGCGCGAGAGCCCTGCACCGCTGCGAGCGAGAACCGCAGCTGGAAGCTCGTTGGATCGTACCTGTACTTCGGCAGGGTGAACGGCGTGGGCACCTGCAGCCCGGTGAGCTCGACGTAACCCGCGAGCGCTCCCTTTCCAGTCGGAGCGGAGCTTCCGGGAGCCGGGCCAATCGCTTCCCGCCCGCTCGAGACGTTCGGCACAAGCGCCGAGGTGCCGCGCTGTCCCTGCGCGGTGAACACGACGTACGAGCCGAAGTACGTGGCGTAGAACGCGCGCAGCGTCACCGTCTCGTCCCCGATCCGCACGGTCTGGTGGAGAGGGACGAGCGAGCCGTCCACGGCGGCCGCCCCGTAGCCGGGGACGGTATCGAGGAACTGCTGGTAGCGCTGCGCGGCGGTCGGCTGCGCAACCGAGGACGCCGCCGCGCCCAGGGCGCCCGCCGCGACCACTAGGGCTCCAATGCCGGCGAGGACGGCCTGCTTCCTGCGGCGCAGACGGCGTAGGAAACGGCTCGAGGATTCCTCGGGTGTCTCGCCTGCGCTCTCCCCAGGGGACGCCTGCGCGGCCAGCCGCTGCTCTACGCCCCTTGCGGCGCGGGAGAGCTCCTTGCAGTGAGGGCAGTCCGCCAGGTGCTCCTCCAGGAACGCGGACGTCTCAGTGGACACGAGTCCTTCGCGCCAGAGCGGCAGGAGGTCTTCCACCACCGCACACATCCGCCCCCGATCAGACATCGCGTTCACCCGCCTCTCCAAGATCCTCTCTGAGCCGTGCAATCAGCCGAAAGTAGCGCACTCTCGCCCAGTTCTCCGTCCGACCGAGGTCCTGGGCGATCTCGGCGAACGGCCGTCGCCAGATCCCCCGACCGACCAGGAGGTACCGGTCGTCCGCCGGTAGGTCCGGCAGGACGGCCTCGCCCTCAGAGAACGCCTCCGCCTCCGCCCCGGGCGGTGGTGCTCCACTGCGGGCCCGCGCCTCGCGCTCTCTTCGTTCCCTCTCGACGGTGCGGGCGTAGACGCGCCGCGCGATGCCCACAAGGTACGCGCGTACGCTGCCGCCGCGGTACCCGTGCACCGAGACCAGCGCCTGCACGAAGGTCTCCTGCGTCAGGTCGTCCGCGAGCTGCGGGTCAGCGGTGAGGGCGAGTAGGTAGCGTCGCACGGCGGGCGACTGCGCGGCGTACCAGGCCTCGACACCGTGCTCCGCCACCGGCCGTCGCCCCCCGCCGCTCAGCGTTCCTAACCCATTGGTGCACTGGAGACACCCGTTTCGTTACAAACGGGGAGCGGGCGAGTTGCCTCGCCCGCTCCTTAGAACATCCGCCCGATCGCCTCTTCGCCGGCCATCCCTACCTGCACTCCACGCGCCTCGGCGGCGGGCGTCACCGCTTCGAGCGGTGCGGCGAGGAGTTCCTCCACCGTACGTACCCCCACCGCCCTGCCAGCGACGATGCCGCGCGCCCTGAGCTTCTCCGAGAGGAGCGCCACGTCCAGCGCACCGCACATGATGTACCCCTCGTCCGTCGTAACGATCGCCAGGTGCGTACGCGGCAATTCCACCTCGATACCGAGCGCGGTGCGCTCGCCGACGGGGATTGGCCACATGCGAACCACCACCTCACCCCCTCCGCACCTTCCTATGCGGCGGCGGTGGCGGCGGCCAGTGCCTTAGTCCGCGACGTGACTCGCGAGGCGCGCGATCCTCTCCATGTACCGCTCCTGCAGGCGCGTCGTCACCGGGCCCGGCGTCCCGTCGCCGATCGGCCTGCCATCGATCTCCACGATGGGCGTGACGAATGTGGTGGTGCCTGTAAGGAACACTTCGTCCGCCTGCATCAGTTCCTCCTGCGTCGCGAAGCGTTCGGCGACCGGCAGCATCTCCGACCGGGCCAGTTCCATCACGACGCCGCGCACGATGCCCGAGAGGATCCAGTTGCTCTCCGGTGCGGTGACAATGCTGCCGTGGCGCACGAGCCAGAGGTTCGTCGCGGATCCCTCGGTGACCCCGACCCCGGCACGCACCAGGATCGCCTCGCGCACGCCCCGGGCGGCGGCGTGCTGGCGCGCGAGCACGTTCGGCAGCAGCGCGACCGACTTGATGTCGCAGCGCAGCCAGCGCAAGTCCGGCTCCGTGATGGCGGCGACGCCGTTCTGGACGCCGTCGTGGTCGAAGTGCGCATCCTTCAGGTAGGCGATCACCGTTGGCGGAACGACGTTCGGCGGGAAGCGGTGGTCGCGCGGCGCGACGCCGCGCGTGACCTGCAGGTAGAGGTTCGCCTGGCGCGGGCCCTCGCGCCGCAGGAGCTCTTCGGCCACCGCGCGAATCTCAGACCTCGTGAACGGCAGCGTCAACTCGACCGCCGCCGCGGACCGCTCGAGGCGCTGCAGGTGCCGGTCAAGGTCGATGTACTGTCCGTCCCAGATCAGCGCCACTTCGTAGACGCCGTCCGCGAACTGCAGCCCGCGCTCGTCGACGGGCAGCCGGGCCTCGCTGTAGTCCAGGTACTCGCCGTCCAAGTAGATCAGCAAATGGCCCACCATTCCTTCCATCCGCCCGTGCTCTGGGAGGTGCCCCATGCAGGCATCGCGCATTGTCGTCACCGGCGCGAGCGGCGAGATCGGCGCGGCCGTCGCGCGCGCCCTTGCACTGCCCGGAACACGCCTCGTCCTTCACTATCACATGCAAGAGGTGCCGGCGCGAACCCTCCGAGAGGAACTTTCGCAACGGGGAGCAGAGGCCCACGCGATCTCCGCGGACTTCACCGATCTCGCGGAGGTGGACCGCTTCGCCGCGCGCGCCCTCGCACGCATCGGACCGCCGCAGGTGCTCGTCCACGCTGCGGGCATCAGTCAGTTCGACCTCGTGCAGGATCTTCCCTTGTCGACGTGGCGGAAGTTGCAGGACGTGCACCTCGGTGCTGCCTTCCGGCTGCTCCAGGCGATGCTCCCGGGCATGGTGCGCGAGGGCTTCGGCCGCGTGGTGCTGATCGGTTCCGTGTTCGGCCAGCGGGGCGGTTCGATGGAGGCCGCCTACGCCGCAGCGAAGGCGGGTTACGGGGCACTCGCGCGCGCGCTGCTCGGCGAGGTGGGGCGCAGCGGCGTTACCGTGAACGTCATCGCCCCAGGTCCGATCGACAGCCGGATGCTCGACCGCCTGAGCGATGAAGAGCGGGCAGAGCTCGCGCGCCAAGTCCCGGTCGGCCGTCTCGGCCGATCAGAGGAAGTCGCGGACGCGGTGCAATTCCTCGCTTCGCCGCGGGCGGGGTACATCTCCGGCGTGACGCTGCCCGTCGACGGCGGCTACTCGATGTAGCGCGTAAGCTCCTGCGCGGATCGCTTGCGCCAGGGCCTTGGCACCTCGTCCGGGTACCCGAGGGCGAGGTAGCAGACGGGCTGCTCGTCGTCCGCGAGGCCAAGGAACGGGCGAACCTTGGGGCTCGTGATGAGCTGGCCCGTGCTCCAGCGCGCGCCGATGCCGCGCTCCCAGGCCGTCAGCTGCAGGATGTAGGCCGAGATGGCGCAAGAGGCGTAATCCTCGCCGCGGCGGCGCTCGTCCGGGTCGAGGTGCTGCACGACGTACACGACAGCGGATGCCTGCGTGACCTCCTCGCGCATGGCGTCGAGGTTGCCGGCAGGCTTGCCGTCACGCGCGGAGCGCTCGAGCTGTAGTGCGACGCGAAGCTCGCCGAGCCGCGCAAGCGCCGGGCCCCGCACTACGATGAACCGCCAGGGCTCGGTGTGGCGATGGTTGGGCGCGTTCGCCGCCGCCTCGAGCAGCTCGGAGAGAACTTCTCGCTCGATCTGCCGATCCGTGAAACGGTACACCGTGCGGCGCTGCCGCACGGTGTCGAGAACGGGGAACTCCTCCATCAGTCGCTACCGCCTCCCGAAGCCCATGATCTGTGCGAGTACTGCGCGTCGGCGCGCCCCACCCTCAGGAGCGCTTTCTCCAGCATGCCCGCGCCGCGCTCGAGCGAGCGCCGAACGCGGCTGATGGTTGCCGTCGACGCTCCGGTGTGGTGCGCGATGACCTCGTAGGTGCAGCCCTCCATGAGCTGGGCGGCCACCTCGACTCGCTGCGCGGCGTCCCGCATCTCGCCCGGTGTCCACACCGTGGTGAGCACACCTTCCATCTCGTCCGGCGTCTGCGCCGAACCCACGACGCGCAAAAGGAGCGCGAGCCCCCGCGGCGTATTTGGCTCTGACAACGTCAACCCCACCCCTCCTTCGACCTACGAACCGCTCTGATCTCTCGTGATGGAGTAGATCGTGCTTCGGTTGCGACCAGCGCCCTTACTGGTGTACATGGCTTGATCCGCTGCCCGCATCAGACCCTCGAGGTCGTCCGCATGATCGGGGTAGGTGGCGATGCCCACACTGACCGCCAGGGGAATGCCGTACCCGAGCGGCATGTCCTGGGCTGCCAGCCGGATGCGCTCCGCGATGCGCTGCGCAGCCTCCGTCGAGGCGTCCGGTAGTAGGATGATGAACTCGTCGCCCGCGTAGCGTACGACGGTGTCGGTTGTGCGAACCTCCCGCCGCATCAACTCGGCGAGTTCGCGAAGGAAACGATCCCCCGCCGCGTGACCGAACCGGTCGTTGAGCATCTTCAGGGAGTCGGAGTCGACCATCAGAACCGAGAGTGGCCGTTCGCTCTCCTGCGCCTGCCGCAGGAGGGGAGGAGCGGCCTCATCGAGGTATCGCTGGTTGTAGAGGCCCGTAAGGCCATCCGTCACGCTCAGAAGACGCATCTTCCGGTAGAGTCGGCCGGTCTCGTCGAACAGCCGCGCGTTCTCGATCGCAAATGTCGCGTGCCGACCGAACACCTCCGCGAGGCGCAGGTCCGCTTCTCCGAAGTGGTTCGCACCCAGGTGCGAGAGCCGGAGCACGCCGACCACCTGCTCGCCGATCTTCAGTGGCACGAACACCGCCGACGTCGGGACTTCCGGGGTGCCCGGGATCCTCTCCGCGCGGTCGTCGCGCTCGATGTCCGCGCAGAGTACAGGTTCACCGGTCCGCGCGACCCATCCGGCCATGCCGCGCCCAACGGCGACGGGCCAGGACGTGAGGACCGAAGCGTCGTCGCTGGAGAACCCCGCGGCGATGTCCACGGCCTCCGGTGTGAGCTGCGTGCCGTCCTCGGCCATGAGGTAGCAGACGGCGTAGTCAGACGAGGTGAGGCGGCGCAGCACGGCGACGAGGCCGCGCAACATCTGGCTGAGGTCCTCCCCGCTCTTGAAGCTGCTCGCAAGGAAGATCTCCTCGAGGAGCCGCCGCACGCGGCGCTGCTCACGCGCGTCGGCGGAGAGGAAGGAAGAAAGATACGCAACGACCAGGATCATCGCGTCCATCACGAACGTCCTAGCGATGAAGTCGGGTTGCAGCGGGGCGAACAGGAGCGGCGCCAAGCTGAGGATGACCGACGTGAGCGCGATCGGCAGCACGCGCCGGAACGGTTGCACGAGCGCTGCCCCAGCGACGACGACGAAGTAGAGTGAGAAGAGTGGGGAGCCCTGACCCCCGGAGGCCAGCACTCCGATGGTGATGTACACGATCGCGGGGTAGGAGAGGTCGAAGATCCGGATCGACGTGGGCCAGAAGTAGGAGACGGCCGCCGTGGCCAGGGTGAGGAGGGCAAGACCGATGAGCACCGGAAAGTTCCGGTGCGCGGGCGGTCCCAGCCAAAGCGACGCGGTCGCGACCAAAGAACTCACGACGAACAGCCCTGCGATCGCAGATGTCCTCGGAGAATTGGCCCACTTCACCGGCACCCCTCCGCCAAGGGGTTTCGCCGGGGAGTACAGTTTTCCTGTACATTATTGCATTCACGAAGGAACGATTTTACAGGCCAGCGTACGCTAGCCTGCTCCGCCCGTGGATGCGCCGCTCGACCCGCCGCCGCCTCCTCCGCCTCCGCCCGAGCCACCCGAAGAACCTCCGGAGGACCCGCTTGACGAACCGCCGCCGGATGAACTGGCGAGTTGCAGCAGGGCCTGCTTCACGGCCGATGAGATCGCCTGGGACATCTTCGGCGACTGGATGATCTTCTCCATCGTCGCCTCGAGCGCTTTCTCGCCCGTCGGCGTGGAGAGCGCCTGCTCGAGCTGGGCGTTGCCGCCGGAAGAGCTGCTCGAGGAGCCGCCGCTGGAGGAACCCGACGAGCCGCCGGAGCTGCCGCCGGAGGAACCTCCGGAGGAACCTCCGGACGAACCCCCGGACGAACCACCGGACGAACCACCGCCGGACGACTGCATCCCACCCGAGGACGAGCCGCCCGAGCTGCCGCCCGACTGGCCTTGCGAGGAACTGCTACCCTGTCCCGACACCATCCCGCTCGAGGAGCCGCCCATCGGA